>PWMQ01000027.1 GCA_003558125.1 Natronospira sp.
CAGTAACTGGTACTTATCCGAGGCATCCTGCCTCGGCCTCATTGAAGCAGGCCCTGCGAGCGGCGCCGGAGCAGATTGATGCGCTTATCCGAGGCATCCTGCCTCGGCCTCATTGAAGCCAGGGCATCGGCGCTCTCCTTATCGTTCGGTGATTGACTTATCCGAGGCATCCTGCCTCGGCCTCATTGAAGCCTCGCGCCTCGTTTGGCGTTAGCTGGCCGGAGTTGACTTATCCGAGGCATCCTGCCTCGGCCTCATTGAAGCATGCTTCACTCCCTTCGGTGGTTTCAGCCTCGATGGCCTTATCCGAGGCATCCTGCCTCGGCCTCATTGAAGCCCGTTGAAAAGCCCCGGCCAAAGCCGGGGTGGCGGCTACTTATCCGAGGCATCCTGCCTCGGCCTCATTGAAGCTCCCTTCAACAGCCACAATCACACCGTTATCGCTGGTCTTATCCGAAGCATCCTGCCTCGGCTTCATTGGTAATCAGTAATGGTCCATGGTTATCAGAACCGATGACCGCAGATAAATCCGTTCCTACGGCGGGTCATGGGTGTGGCTTGGGGAGGCGTGTAGTTTCGGGGGCCTGGTGGAGCGAGTTGGCCTCCCGTGGGAGCGGGAGGCCGAGGCTGAGTTTCCATGGGTCTGCGCGAGTGCCGATTGTTCAGTCGAAGGGATGGCGAAGAAGGATGGTTTCGGCGCGATCCGGGCCGGTGGAAATGATGTCGATGGGCACACCCACCAGTTCCTCAATGCGCTTGAGGTAGTTACGGGCTGCTTCGGGGAGCTGGTCCAGTTCGGTAATGCCGAAAGTGTTCTCGCTCCAGCCGGGCATTTCCACGTAGATGGGTTCGCATTCATCGAAACCTTCGGCACCCAGGGGCGGGGTGCTGCGCTCGCCGTGTTCGGTGCGGTAGCCGACGCAGATGCGGAGCGTTTCCAGGCCATCCAGAACATCCAGCTTGGTGATACAGAGGCCGGAGACGGAATTGTTGATCACCGAGCGCTTGAGGGAGACGGCGTCGAACCAGCCACAGCGGCGAGGCCGACCGGTGGTGGCGCCAAATTCATGGCCACGCTTTGCCAGATGCTGGCCCATCTCGTCGGACAACTCGGTGGGGAAAGGACCGGCGCCGACGCGAGTGGTATAGGCCTTGACGATGCCGAGCACGTAATCGAAGTAGCGCGGGCCCAGGCCGGTGCCGGTAGCGGCGCCGCCGGCGGTGGTGTTGGACGAAGTCACGAAGGGATAGGTCCCCAAGTCGATGTCCAGCAGCGAGCCCTGGGCACCCTCGTAAAGACCGTTGCCGCCGGATTCATGGGCCTGATGCAGAAGATCGGTGACATCGCAGACCATGGGCTCGAGGGTTTCGCTCATCTTCAGGTAGCTTTCCAGGCATTGCTGGAAATCCACCGGTTCGGCATTGAAAAAGTGCTGAAGCACGAAGTTGTGGTAGTCCAGCACTTCGCCCAGCTTGGCGGCGAAGCGCTCCCGGTGAAAGAGGTCGGAGACGCGCAGGGCGCGACGGGCGACCTTGTCTTCATAAGCGGGTCCGATGCCGCGGCCGGTTGTGCCAATGGCACGGGCACCGCGGGCTCGCTCCCGAGCCTGATCCAGAGCCACATGGGAGGGCAGAATCAGGGCACAGGCGGGGCTGATGCGAAGACGCTCACGGGCGGGGACGCCTTCATCCTCCAGGGTCTGGAGCTCTTCCAGCAGGGACTCGGGATGCAAGACCACCCCATTGCCGATCATGCAGGTCACTCCTTCCCGCAGAATGCCCGACGGAATCAGGTGCAGAACGGTCTTCTTGCCGTCGATGACCAGGGTATGGCCGGCATTGTGGCCGCCCTGGAAACGGGCCACTACCTCGACCCGATCCGTGAGCAGGTCGACGACCTTGCCCTTGCCTTCATCACCCCACTGGGTACCCACGACGACGACATTCTTGCCCATTATGATTCCCGTGTTTGATCAGGCCCGCAGTCGCGGGCGGACTTAATCCAGTGCAACCACTTCCCAGTGGCCGCCCCTGCGCACCAGCCGACGATCACAACCGTGACCATCGGCCTCAAATTCAGTCTCCGGCAACTCCCGCAAGACCCGCTCACCCTGGGCCCTCAAGCCGGCGATGGCCTCTTCCAGGGCGGCGTCCTCCTCGGCAGGCGCCAACACCCCACCCTTTGGCCGCTCACCCTCATTGCTGTCCGGGACACAGGCCATCAGGGCCTTGAGATCGGCACTGAAACCGGTTGCCGGCCGCGCACGGCCGAAGGCCTCGCCGATACCGTCATAACGCCCGCCCCGAGCCAGGGCCTGACCATGCGCCGGATGAAAGGCACCAAAAACCAGCCCGTTTTCATAGTTGTAACTGTGAAGCTCGGCCAGATCAAAATGAATGGACAGGGCCGGGTAACAGGCCTGAACCCGTTCCGCCACAGTTTCCAGTCGATCCAGCGCTGCCTCAACCTCACTGCCGGCATCGCTCAGCCGCTCACGGGCCTGGGCCAATACCTCGTCGCCACCATGAAGTTCGACCAGGGCCGCCAATTGGGCCCGATGGTCCTCACCCAGTGGTAGTTCGGCCAGAGCCTGATGGTACTCGCCCACGGCCTTTCGGCGCAGGGGCTCGAACAGCTCTCGTTCCGCCTCGCCCTCAAGACCTGCCTGAGCGGCCAGATTGCGGTAGATGCCCACATGCCCAAGGTCCAGCGTGAGACCCTCGACACCGGCCACCCGCAGGGTCTCGAGCATCAGGCGAACCACTTCGATATCGCTGGCCTCGCCGCGATGGCCGAACAATTCGGCACCTATCTGCAGGGGGCTGCGTGATGTGGACACCCCTTCCGGCCGTGCCCGCAGCACCGTGCCCATGTAGCAGAGCCGGGTCGGTCCCTGGCAATTGATCACATGAGCATCAATGCGGGCCGCCTGGGGCGTCATGTCGGCGCGTATCCCCAGCAGGCGGCCACTGAGTTGGTCCATCACCTTGAAGGTCTGCAGGTCCAGATCGTGGGCATTACCCGTCAGCAGGGACTCCAGGTACTCCACGAAGGGAGGGAACATCAGGTCGTAGCCCCAGGACCAGTACAGATCCAGGAGACGGCGACGCATGGCATCCAGCCGCCAGGCTCTTGGCGGCAGGACTTCCTCGACTCCGGCAGGCAGCAACCAGCGTTCTGTGGCAGTCATGGCTCTCGTCCGAAACCCCGACCAGCGCCGGGGATGGCTCAGGCAGACAGGGGTCGCTGGCATGACCAGGAACCCTTGCCGCACACAAACAGGCCACCGGCCGCACGAAGGCGGCCGGTGGCGGAACAGGGAGGACTGTGCGGACTCAGTCCTCCGGGATCATATGCTTGAAATAGCGGAAGAACTCGCTGTCCGGCTCCAGGACCATGATGTCCTGATCCTCCTGCCCGATCGCACGGCGATAGGCCACCAGGCTACGGTAGAAGGAGAAGAACTCACGGTCCACCTCATAGGCGGCAGCATAGATCTCGGTAGCGCGAGCATCACCTTCACCACGAAGTTCCTCTGCCCGCCGGTAGGCATCCGCGAGGATTTCTTCACGCTGACGGTCGGCATCGGCACGGATCCGCTCAGCCCCTTCCTCGCCCTGGGCGCGGAGCAGTGTGGCATCCCGGCGACGCTCCTTGATCATTCGGTCGAAGACCGACTGGGTCACGTCATCAGGCAGCTCGATCTGCTTGATTCGGAAATCCACAATGGTAACACCAAGGGCCGAGGCCGCATCACGACCGCGATCCACCATCAGGCGCATCATTTCCATCCGCTCGGCGGCGATCACGTCTTCCACCGTGCGGCGCGCGAACTCATTCCGGATCCCGGCTCTGGAGATTTCCAGCATCCGTTCCCGGGCACGATTCATATCACCCCGGGTGGCCCGATAGAAATCACCGGCATCCTCGATTCGCCATTTGACGAAGAAATCCACCAGAACGTTCTTGCGCTCCTGAGTAAGGAACCGCTCCGGGCGGTGGTCCAGGGTCAGGATACGGCGCTCGAACTTGAGCACACGCTCTGCGAAGGGCAGCTTGAAATGCAGCCCCGGTTCATAGTTTTCGGCCACCATCTCGCCGAAGCGCAACTTCACCACGGCCTCACGCTCATCCACGATGAAGACCGACTGGGAGCCGACGAAAATGGCCAGGGCCAGAATGACCAGTATGGGAGTAATCCAGCGGTTCATCGGCGACCTCCTCGGCTACGCAGGCCTTCCCGGAAACGGGGTTCATCGCTTTCAGTCTGGCGGCGTTCGCCGTCACTGTTGCCGGAATCTCCCTCGCTGCGCGCGCCATGCCGTTGCAGCAGCTTGTCCATAGGCAGGTAAAGCAGATTATTGCTACCTTCCGACTGGTCGATAATGACCTTGGGCGTGCGGCCGAGGACGTCTTCCATGGTCTCCAGATAGAGACGCTCTCGGGTCACCTCGGGGGCAAGCTGGTATTCGGTCACCAACTGGGAGAAACGGGAGGCATCACCGTCCGCCCGATCCACCACCCGGGCGAGATAGGCGCGGGCTTCTTCAATCTCACGCGCCGCGGCACCGCGGGCACGGGGCACCACATCATTTCGATAGGCCTCGGCCTCCAGCATCAGACGCTCCCGGTCCTCACGAGCCTTGATGGCGTCTTCCACCGCCGGCTGCACGGCCTCGGGGAAGTTGACGTCCTGCAGGTTGACCTGGGTCACTTCGATACCCGCGCCGTAACGATTCAGGGTCTCCTGAACCGACAGGTGCGTGGTCAGCTCCAGGAAGCTACGTCCCTCACCGATCAGCACACAGCCCATGATGGTGTTACCCACCACTTCGCGCACCGCACTTTCGGTGACCTCATTCAGGGTCTCGTCGGGGCGCTCTACATTGAACAGGTAGTTGTGGGCGGGTTCGCGAACGGTCTGGGGGCCGGCCGCCTCGGGGCCCAATTCTGCCTCCTCGCCACCGTTGTCGTAATCCGGATAGGTGTAGACACAGGTGATATCGCGACCACCCAGGCCATCCTCCAGATCCATGTCGGCGTCCTCGAGCTCCTCGGGCACTTCACCGTTGACCTCTTCAAGCTCGTCCACGTCTTCCACGCGGACTTCGCGGTCACGGATATCGGCCGCTCCCATCAGGCGTTCCGCCAATTCGCTCAAGGCGCCGGAATCACCCACGCGATACTGAACGTTGAGGTCGACCTCGACGATGTTCTCGTCCTTGGTCAGCATGCGGGAGCGATAGTTGAAACGGCGGATTTCATTGACGTTGACCCGCTCCACGGTTTCCACCGGCCAGGGGATGCGCCAGTGCAGACCGGGCCCTTCGGTGCGCTCGTAGGCACCCACGCGCAAGACCACGCCGCGCTCGGCATCGTCCACGGTGTAAAAACCGGACAACAGCCAGATCACCAGCAGGGCGGCCGCCACCAGGCCCACCATGGGCGCGCTGGGCACTTGTCCGCCGCCTCCGCTATTGCCGCGGCCACCGCCGCTGCCACTGCCGCCACCGAAAAGGCGCTGCTTCAGGTTGCGAAAGACCTCGTCGAGATCGGGCGGACCCTGTTCTCCACCGCCCTTTCCCGAGCCGTTGTTCCCACGGGGGCCACCCCACGGGTCACGGTTTTTACCGGGTTCATTCCAAGCCATTGGCGAATTCCTCGACTGGAAAAATAACCCCGCCGCCGACTGCCAGCAGCCGTCGGCCACGGGGGCAAAAAAAGAGGGCCTATTTTACGGAGCCCGGGCGCACCCGGGCAAGGCAATTCAATGCGAGGCCGGCAGTGCCGCTGACGCCTCGGCCTCGTCCAGGCCGCGCGGCCGGGGTAAACCCTCCTCCCGCGCAAGCTTCTGGTAAACACTTTCCGATAACCGCAAGTGGAGGTCGATATCGCCCGCCGAAGTGGGTGACTCGTCGTGGACCGCATCCAGGGCATAGAGCCTGGCCCGCAGCCGGCCCTGGCTCGGACCCAGTCGGACCCATCCATCCAGTTCCCGACCGGCCAGTCGCTCGGCCACTGCCGCCAGCAGCAGGTCCATACCCTCACCAGTGGCGGCCGATACGCGGACCGCACGGATCACACCGTCGGCGTCCCGCTCGACCCCGACCGTTTTGTCGGTGAGATCGATCTTGTTGAATACCAGCAACTGGGGCACATCACCGGCGCCAATCTCGTCCAGCACCTCGTCCACCGTCTCAATCCGCTCCTGGCGTTCCGGATCGGCCACGTCAATCACGTGCAGCAGCAGATCGGCATCCCGGGTTTCCTGCAGTGTGGAGCGGAAGGCAGCCACCAGGTCGTGGGGCAGATGACGGATAAACCCCACCGTATCCGCCAGTACCGTCTCGCTGCCGCCCGGCACCGGCAGGTGGCGCAGGGTTGGGTCGAGGGTCGCGAATAATTGATCCGCCTGATAGACCTCCGCCTCGGTCAGGCGATTGAACAGGGTGGACTTGCCGGCGTTGGTGTATCCCACCAGGGAGGCGGTGGTGACTTCCCGGCGTTTGCGGCCCTGACGGCCCTGATCCCGCTGCTTGCGGACCTTGTCCAACCGCCGGGAGACCTGCTTGATTCGCTGACCGATCATGCGACGGTCCATTTCCAGCTGGGTCTCACCGGGCCCGCGCAGACCAATACCGCCCTTTTGCCGCTCCAGGTGGGTCCAGCCCCGCACCAGGCGGGTGGAGAGGTGGGTCAACTGCGCCAGCTCCACCTGCAACTTGCCCTCGTGGGTCTGGGCGCGCTGGGCGAAGATATCCAGAATCAGGCCGGTCCGGTCCAGCACCCGGCACTTGAGGCGGGCCTCCAGGTTGCGCTCCTGGCTGGGAGACAGATGGTGATTGACAAGAACCAGATCGGCCTTGTGAAATTCCACCTCCTCGGCGATCTCTTCCGCCTTGCCACCGCCGACAAAATAACGGGGATCTGGGCTGGAACGGCTATGCGTCAGGACCTCAAGCACCTCCGCGCCGGCCGACCAGGCCAGTTCGCGAAACTCGGACAGGGCATCGGTATCCGCGGCGGGACCAAGATCCACATGAATCAGCAGGGCGCGATGGCCTGCTTCGGGACGTTCAAACAATCAACACCTCCGCGTCATCCGCCTGGATGACGCCAAGCCGGGTCATGCACGGGCCGCAAAGCGACCCGACAGCATCAGTCATCACCTTCCCCATTGCCATTCATGCGCACATTACGGGCCGGCACGATGGTGGAGATGGCATGCTTGTAGACCATCTGATTAATGCTGTTTCTCAGCAGAATGACGAATTGATCAAAGGAATCGATTTGCCCCTGCAGCTTGATGCCGTTAACCAGATAAATGGACACCGGAATCTTTTCCTTGCGCAGGGTATTGAGAAACGGTTCCTGAAGCGACTGCCCCTTGGCCATCTTAACGTCTCCTTCGAGGTCTTATTATTGGGGAGCCTCCTCCGAGGCTCTCAGGAAACTGCCGCCACCCGAGGCCGGGACTCTCAGGGCTATGGCGGACCGGCCAAATCGGCCCGATCCTGCGGCGTTCAGTCTATCACAGCATCTCTGACTACGAAGCCCATCCACATGTCATCAAAAGACACCCGGCAAGGCCTCGTCAAGGATCGCCCGGAGTGCCTCGCAGGGCCGCGGTCGATCACAGGCAATCACATTGAGTTCCGGCTCCGCCCGCATCCAGGTGATCTGGCGCTTGGCGAGCTGTCGCGTGGCGACAATCCCCCGGTTAACTGCCTCTTCAAGGGTCCCGCGTCCCGACAGGTATTCCCAGATCTGGCGATAACCCACCGCACGCAAGGCGGGGGTGGACAGATCAAGATCACCACGGGCCCGCAGGGCCGCCACTTCCTCCACCAGCCCCTGGTCCATCATCAGCCGAAAGCGACGGGCAATGCGCTCATGCAGCCAGGCCCGATCATCCGGCATCAGACCCAGACGGACCACCGGCCAGGGACAGTCTCGGACGGCTGCCTCGCGCTGAAGTTCCGTCAACGGGCGGCCGGTAAGCTCATAGACCTCCAGGGCCCGCTGGATGCGCTGGGGGTCATTGGGGTGAATGCGCGCAGCCGCCGGCGGGTCAATGGTCGCCAGGCGCTGATGCAACGCCGCCCAGCCCTGCGCCTCTGCCGCCTCTTCCAGGCGGGCCCGGACGGCCTCGTCGGCATCGGGGAGGTCCGCCAGTCCCCGCAGCAGGGCGCGGTAGTACAGCATGGTTCCGCCCACCAGCAGCGGAATACGACCGGCGCGCTGGATGTCCTCAATCTCACGGCGGGCATCGTCCCGAAATCGGGCGGCCGAATAGGGCTCGGCAGGGTCCAGGAAATCAATCAGGCGATGGGGGGCGCGGGCCAGTACTTCAGGGCCGGGCTTGGCGGTGCCGATATCCATGCCGCGATAGACCAACGCCGAATCCACGCTGATGATCTCGAACGGCCCTGCCTGGACCAGGGCTACCGCCAGATCGGTCTTGCCGCTGGCGGTGGGGCCCATCAGGCAGACAATGGGAGCGGGCGTCGAGTCGGTCATTGGCAGCAGGAGCCTCTGATTGATCCGGTCACTGCCCGCGCAGGAACAATTTGTCCAGCTCGTCCATGCTCAGCCGGAACCAGGTCGGGCGTCCATGATTGCATTGCCCGCTGCGCTCGGTGCGCTCCATATCCCGCAGCAAGGCATTCATTTCCTCCACCGTGAGACGACGATTGGCGCGCACCGAACCGTGGCAGGCCATGGTCGACAGGACCTCATCCACAGACTCCCGCAATCGCCCGCTACGGCCATGGACTGAGAGATCGGAGAGTAGATCCCGAAGCAGTTGCACCGGATCGCTGTTACGCAGATGGATCGGGATCTGGCGAATCATCAACAGCTCCGGGCCGGCGCGATCCACCTCCAGACCCAGGCTGGCAAAGTCCTCGCGCCCCTCCTCGGCCAGATCCGCTTCCCGTTGGGAGACCGGCAACTCCACCGGCACCAGCAAGGGCTGACTGGCCACGGAGCCGGCATCGAACTCCCGCTTCATGCGCTCATAGACAATGCGCTCATGAGCCGCATGCATGTCCACCACCACCAGGCCATCAGCGCTTTGAGAGAGGATATAAACGCCGTGCAACTGGGCCAGGGCGAATCCGAGCGGCGGCACCGAATCGCTGTCGCTTGTAGTCGGGGCCGGATCGGGCTCCTGGATGCGATGGCTCATTTCAAAGGGCGGCGGCTCGGAATAGGCCCGGCCGGCCCCGCCATTGCCCCTTGCCGCCCCACCCGGCAGGCCCAGACCGATACCGGCCTGGCGTGGCGGCGGGTCGGACTCGCCCGCCTGCCCCGGGGACGGCGCCAGGGGCGCGGGCGCTGCCGGACCGGCGTCCTGACCGGCCCGGGTCTCGGCCAGCACCTCGTGCAGGGTGCGGAAGAGAAAATCATGGACCAGGCGCTGTTCGCGGAAACGCACTTCATGTTTCTGGGGATGGGCGTTGACATCCACCAGCGCCGGATCCAGCTCAAGATGGAGCACATAGGCCGGATGACGCTGGCCATAGAGCACATCGCGGTAGGCCTGGCGGATGGCGTGAGCCACCAGGCGATCGCGGACCATGCGGCCGTTGACGAAAAAATGCTGCAGATCGGGCTGGCTGCGGGAAAAGCTGGGGCGTGCCACCCAGCCATGCAAACGCAGGCCAGCGCCCGAATGTTCGATATGCAAGGATTCTTCCAGAAAGGCCTGGCCACAGAGGGCCGCCACGCGGCGTTCCCGGACAGCCTGATCCTCCCCCGCCGGCAGGGTGAAAACCGGCTTGCCATTATGTAACAGTCGGATCTCGACATGATCACGGCTCAGTCCCACCCGGCGGACCACCGTTTCCAGATGACCAAACTCCGTCCTTTCGGTACGCAGGAACTTACGCCGCCCCGGGGTATTGAAAAAGAGGTCCCGCATTTCGACGGTGGTCCCTTCCGGATGGGCCGTGGGCTGCGGCCCTTCGAACCCTCCCTGGCCATCACCCAGCAGTTCATGGCCCTGTTCCTCACCGCGAGTCCGAGAGCGAAGCTTGAGCCGCGCCACTGAAGCGATACTGGCCAGAGCCTCGCCCCGAAAGCCCAGCGTCACCACTCGCTCCAGGTCTGCCATGTCCACCAGTTTGCTGGTGGCATGACTGCTCACGGCCAGGGGTAAATCGGCGGCGGCAATGCCGTCACCGTCATCGCGGACCCGAATCAGGCGCACACCGCCCTGCTCCACCTCGATCGTGATCCGCCGGGCACCGGCATCCAGACTGTTTTCCAGCAGCTCCTTGACCACCGAGGCGGGACGCTCCACCACCTCGCCGGCGGCAATCTGATTCACCAGCTGGGGTGGCAGGGCACGAATGGGGCGACGGGCCGTGCGGTTAGGGGCGGTGTCCTTGCTGGCGCTCATGAGAATCCCGGTACAAAGCCAAAACGGCATTGTACCGGGAGGAGGCTTCAGCTCGAAGTGGGGATGCGCAGGACCTGGCCGACCCGGATCCGGTCGCCGTTGAGGTCATTGGCCTGACGCAGCTGGTTGACGCTGACGTCGTACTTGCGGGCGATGGCGGAAAGGGTTTCACCCCGGCTGATGCGGTGCTCACGCCCCGGGCTGTCCCCATTGCGGACCATCTGCGCGATTCGGGTGCCGGGCACCGGGTTTTCCCAGAAGTAATCACGGATGCCATCAAGAATGTACCGGGCGAGATTTTCCTGGTATTCACGCTGATTGAGCAGCCGCTCTTCCTGGGGGTTGGAGATGAAGGCACTCTCCACCAGGATGGAGGGCATGTCGGGGGCGCGAAGCACGGCAAAACCGGCCTGCATGACTTCGCGCTTGTGCAGACGGATATTGCCCCCCATCTGCTGGATCAGGCGGTCACCGAGGTCGAGACTGGCGCTGATGGAGGCCGACTGGGACAAGTCCATGAGCACCGAAGCCACGGTATCGTCCTTGTCGGACAGCTTGACCCCGCCGATCAGATCGGCCGAGTTCTCGCGGTCGGCCAGCCACTGGGCGGCTTCGTGGCTGGCGCCACGCTGGGAAAGGGTATAGACCGAGGCCCCGCGGGCACGGGGGTCCTTGAAGGCATCGGCATGAATGGAAATGAACAGGTCGGCCTCGGCATCACGGGCACGCTGGACGCGGTCGCGCAGGGACACAAAGTAATCCCCGGTCCGGATCATGAAGGGTTCCATGCCCGGCTCGGCGTCCAGCAAACGCTCCAGGCGCCGCGCAATCTGCATGACCACATCTTTCTCGCGTGTGCCACTGGGGCCGATGGCACCCGGGTCCTCGCCGCCGTGACCGGCGTCAATGGCAATGACCACCGGACGGCTCTCGCCATTGGGCAATTCGCGCACCGTATCCCGCGCCCGTTCGCGGCTGTTCTTGCGATCCAGGTCCACCACCAGGCGATGACCATATTGCTCATTGGGCTCAACCAGGAAGCTGCGCGGGCGCGCCTCCTCGGCGAGATCCAGCACTACCCGCAACTGACCGTTTTCCCGCTTGCCACTGCGAATGCCGGCAACGACCCCATCCCCGGCGGGGGAAAAACCGTCCGAAAGACGGGCATTGCTAAGATCGATAACAATCCGGTCCGGCTCGGAGAGGGAGAACAGACGATGGTCCGCAGGCCCGGACAGATCGAAGACGACACGGGTTCTCTCCGGCGAATCCCACAGGCGCACACCCTCCACCTCGGTTGCATGGGCAGCCGGGAAGGCAGTCAGCAACATGAGCAGGGACAGCAGGGCGCGGCAGCTTCGCATTGTCGGGATACTCCCTTGTCCGACTCGGGCCCGGTCTCCGTCGAAACCGATGCGTCTGCCCCAATCTATACAACAGGACGGGCAAAAATCAAGTTTTTTCAGTAAAAATAGCTATCTAGAAAGAATTCTTATTGCGGCTTATCAAGGGCAATATCGGCCTCGTCCCGAAGCCGCGACGGCAGGCCTGCAAGCAGGGACGCGCCCCTCGGGCCGAGGGCCTTCAGCGTCGCCAGTCGCCCGGCTTGCGCATGCTCGAGCGCAATCTCACAGTCCGCCTCCGGCAGCAGGCCCCGTCCCCGCTCCGGCCACTCCACCAGCAAGACCAGGTCACTGGCATCCATGTCACGAATGCCAATGAACTCCAGCTCTTCCGGGTCGGCAAGCCGATAGAGATCCATGTGCCAGACCCGGCGACCGGCGGGCTCGTAGGGCTCCATCAGTGTGTAGGTGGGGCTGCGGACCGGGCCGCTCTCACCGAGGGCACGCAGGAAGGCGCGGCACAGACTGGTCTTGCCAGCGCCCAACTGGCCGGACAGGTAGATCACCAGGCCCTCCCCGGGCGGCAAGAGCTCGGCCAGTGCGGCCCCCAGGGCCTGGGTACCCTCCTCCCTGGGCAGGTGAAGCTCCAGCTCACTCATCGGCGCTCTCCAGCGGGATTAACCAGACGCTGTACCGCCGGCAACAGGTCCGGGGCCTGCAAGCCGCGCTGCCCCTGCTCCCGGGCGGCCAGATCGCCGGCAGTGGCATGCAGCCAGGTGGCGACCCAGGCCGCCTCGCCTTCCGGCAGACCCTGGGCCCGCAGCCCTCCCGCGATTCCCGCCAGGATGTCACCCATCCCGGCCACCGCCATACCCGCATTGCCGGCATCACAGACATGGGTCACCCCCTGTGGCTCGGCGATCAGACTGCCGGCGCCCTTGAGTACCACCGTGGCCTGGTAGCGCTCGGCCAGGGCGGTGACGGCAGCGAATCGGTCGGCTTCCAGTTCGGCAGGGGACTGTGACAACAGCCGTCCAGCCTCTCCCGGATGCGGTGTCAGTATGCTGCCGGCTGGAGGCCGGCGCCCGTCGCGGGCCAGCAGATTGAGTCCATCGGCATCCAGCACCAGCGGGCGCCCCGAATCCAGTGCCAGCCGCCAGAGACGCCGGCCCCAGGCCCCCTGTCCAAGA
Source organism: Natronospira sp. (assembly GCA_003558125.1). Classification (GTDB taxonomy): domain Bacteria; phylum Pseudomonadota; class Gammaproteobacteria; order Natronospirales; family Natronospiraceae; genus Natronospira; species Natronospira elongata. The sequence goes on from PWMQ01000027.1 coordinate 12,940, forward strand.
CCCGGCCCGACCACCAGGACATCGGCCGTGGCCAGGGTTGCCCGAGCCTGGGCGGGACGACGAATTCCCTGAACCAGCAGACTGGGAGCGCGAGCCAGAGCCGCGCTCACGTGTTCAGTGCGGGTCAGCAGACTCACCCGGCCCGCACCGGCGCGGAGGGCGGCCTCGGCGGCCATGATGCCCGCACCGCCCATGCCATGATCGCCGCCGAGCACGACCACATGGCCGTGCCGACCCTTGTGAGCAACCGGCGAGCGTGGTCTCAGGCAGGCTGCCACCGCCTGGCGCTCGATCAGGAATGCCGTCGGCGTCATGCCCTGGTACACGGCATCGGGAATATCCAGGCGTTCAAAATGCACCCGACCACACACGGCCCGGGCCTGCCCGGTATGGAGGCCACGCTTGCGGCCCACAAATGTGGAGGTATGGGAAGCGCGAACGACATCCCCCAGCAACTGCCCGGTATCCGCATCCAGGCCAGTGGGACAGTCCACGGCAAAGACCGGCGCCGGATGGGCATTGGCCAAATTCACCAGTGTCGCGATCTGCCCCTCGGGAGGACGCGCCAACCCGGTGCCGAGCAGGGCATCCACGATCAGGCCGGTATCCCCCGGGAGCTGCTCCTGAAAGTTGCTGATCTCACCGCCCGCCCGCAGCCAGTCATCCCGGGCCCGAGCCGCGTCACCGCCGAGGCGGTCGGAATCCACTGCCGAGACCAGGGTCACCGGCAGTTCTGCTTCAAGGGCGAGCCGGGCAATCACGTAACCATCGCCACCGTTATTGCCGGGGCCGGTGAGCACCAACAGACGACCACTGCCGCCGGGCCAGAAGAAGCGCAGACGCCGAAAGGCTGCCTCACCGGCTCGGCACATGAGTGGATAGCCGCCGATACCGGCATCCTCGATCGCCCGACGATCCAGCTCACGGACCTGGGCGGCGGTATAGAGTGCTTGTTCGGGAATCCTTGTCATAGGCCAAGAGTATAAAGGACTGTGCGAAAATAACCGTGTGAGTGACAACGCCGACATTGACTACGCCGAACTGGCCAACCGCATCCGGGGCTGGGCGCTGGCCCTGGGTTTTCAGGCCACCGGCATCAGCGATGCCGACCTGGGCCAACACGAGGCCCGGCTTGAGGCCTGGCTGGGAGAAAACCGCCACGGCAGCATGGAATGGATGGCGCGGCATGGTCGCAAACGCAGCCGCCCCGGCGAGCTGCTGCCAGGAACCCGGCGGATCATTTCCGTGCGCATGGATTATTTGCCCGAGCCCGCCGCCGATAGCTGGTCGGTCATGGCCGATGGCAGGCTTGGATTTGTTTCACGTTATGCCCTCGGTCGCGATTATCACAAGCTGCTGCGCAAACGCCTGCAACAGTTGGCGGATCGAATTCGCAAGGCCATCGGGGATTTCGGCTACCGGGCTTTTGTCGATAGCGCACCGGTGATGGAGAAACCCCTGGCCGCGCAAGCCGGGCTTGGCTGGCAGGGCAAGCACACCAACCTCCTCCACCAGAAGACGGGGTCCTGGTTCTTCCTTGGGGAACTGTTCACCGACCTGCCCCTGCCCGTGGACGAAGCAGGGCAAGACCACTGCGGCAGCTGCCGACGCTGCATTGACGCCTGCCCCACTGGCGCCATTACCGGACCTTATCGCCTGGATGCCCGCAAGTGCATCAGCTACCTGACCATCGAGCATGATGGCCCCATCCCCGAACGCTATCGACGGGCCATGGGCAATCGCATCTACGGCTGTGACGACTGCCAACTGGTCTGCCCCTGGAACAAGTTCGCACGCCCCAGCGAACAGACCGATTTTCATCCCCGTCACGGCCTGGACCAGGCTGAACTGATCGAACTGTTCGCCTGGAGCGAGGCGGACTTCCTTGACCGGATGGCGGGTTCCGCCATCCGCCGAATCGGTCACGAACGGTGGCTGCGTAACCTGGCCGTGGCTTTGGGTAATGCGCCGAAAAGCTCCGCAGCGGTGACCGCACTCAAGGCGCGTCAGGATCATCCCTCCGCCCTGGTGCGAGAGCATGTAAACTGGGCCCTGGCACACCAATCCGGCAAAGCCCGTCATCAATAAGGGGATAACTCGACGTGTACAGACAGCTAATCCTGGCCCTGATCGCGGTGCTCACACTGGCTGGCTGCGGCAGCACCCAGTCAATACCGGAACGCGGCGATAGCGCTCGCAGTGGCGTGTTCTCCAGTCGCATCACCACAACCGAACCCCAGCTTCAGTGGCAACAGAGCCTGGACAGCGAGGTCCGGGGGGGGCTGGCCTTTGCCAGGGGCATGCTGCTGCTGGGTACCGAATCCGGCGAAGTGCTGGCGGTGGATGAAAATGACGGCCAGATCTTATGGCGCCGGTCTTTGGAGTCGGCCGTGCGCGGCTCACCCGCCATTGAGGGCTCCCGGGTCTATGTCGGCGATCAGGCCGGCAAACTCCATGCCCTGGATTTGGACAGCGGTGACACCCTGTGGCGGGTGGACAATGGCCGGGCCATCAGTGCCAGCCCGCAAGCCACCGACCTGGGCATCGTGGTGGCCGATGTATCCGGCCGGGTGAGCCTGCTCGACCGGGACGATGGGCACCGATACTGGCGCACCGACACGGGCGGCTCCATTCATGCCGCTGCCGCCGAAGGTGACGGGCGGGTATTTGTGGGCACCAGCCGCGGCCGCATCGTGGGCCTGGACCTGGGCAGCGGCGAGGAGCGCTGGGAATACCAGACAGATGAAGCGGTCTACGGGGGCGTCGCGGTTCAGGGACAATTCGGCTTTTTCGGCGATCTCAATGGCCGGGTCAGATCCCTGTTTCTCAGCGTCGGGGTGGAAAACTGGCATTTTGACACGGCCGCCGACATCGGCGCGCCACTGGCGGTGGACGGTGATGAGATCTTCGTGGCGGATCGCAGTGGCCGGATCTATGCCCTGCGCGAGGACCTGGGTCTGCGCATCTGGCAACGCCGGGTCGCCGATCACTGGATCAGCGCCGGACCGGTGCTGGGCGGCAATGGACTCTTGGTGGCCGCCCGCGACGGCAGCCTCACCGCCCTCGACAAAGGTGACGGCAGCGTGCTCTGGCGCCTGGAAACCGGGGACAGCCTGGGGGCGTCACCACTGGTTTTGCCAGGGCGGCGCATCGCTCTGGTCACCCGGTCGGGCGAGCTGATCATGCTCGGGCCCTGAAGGCGTTTAGGAAACCTCTGACCAGAGGTTCCTTAGAAACGCTTAAGCAAGACGCCGTCCGGCAATGGCATCACGGGCAAAGGCCCGCATCCGGAAGGTCCGGCTCCAGCTGCGTCCGGCACCGTGAAAATGCACCAGCGGGGCATTGGGCAGGCAGTAATGTCCCTTCGGGTCACGGCGGGGAAACCACATGAGTCCCCTGACCATGGACACCGGCAGTGCCGCTTGCAGCATGGCCGCGTTCAAGCCGGGCTGGTCAAAGCCTTCGCCTTCACGATCGGCGCAGTCATCCACGATCCCTTCCCAGACATCCAGAAACCCCTGGATCAGATCGCCGCGGGCGGCAAAGAAGCCGCTATTGACCCCCAGGCTGCGACCACCGTGCTCGGCCAGTTCGGCGGGCTCCAGACAGCGGCAACACAAGCCCATGTCCACGGTCTGCGCGATGTCGTCGGTGCAGACCATGCCACCGGCATCCAGGGGCTCGGCAATGCGCTCCACGATGGGACCCCGGCTGACCAGATCGGCATCAAAGAACATCACCCGGTGATAGGCAGCCAGATCCACGAAACGGCCCACCCGGAATTTGAGACGCTTGGGCTGGGCCAGCAGATCGGGATCGTCCACGACGACCACCCGCACGTTCCCGGGCATGCGCATGGGCTTGTCAGTAAACAGGACCACGTCACCGTGGAACTGGCCGGGTCCCAGAAGGCTGTCCACGGCCGCCCGCGCCGCCATGCGATAACGGCGGTGTCCCATGGCAATCAGATAGGCCAGATCCCGGCTGCTCGTCACGACGGGGGCTCCCAGTGGCTGCGGATCCATTGCGCTGCCGCCTCGGCAATGGGGTCTTCGGCAAGGGCGTCTGCATCGGCCAACACCGATTCCATCCTGCCCGCCAGGGTCTTGCCCAGTTCCACCCCCATTTGATCAAAGGGGTTGATCCCGAACAGCAAGGCCTGCACGAAGACCCGGTGCTCATATAGAGCGATCAATGCACCCAGACGCACCGGCGACAGCCGGTCCATCAGCACCAGGGTGCTGGGTCGATTGCCCTTGAAGCTTTTCTGCGGCACCAGCCTTCTGATGGTATCAGTATCCATGCCCTGCTGCCGAAGTTCCGCTTCCACCTGCTCAGGAGACTTGCCAGTGGCCAGGGCTTCGGCCTGAGCCAGACAATTGGACAGAAGGATTCGATGCCCCTCCCAATCCGCCGTCGACTCGCCTTGGGGGCAGGCACTGGCAATGAAGTCCACCGGTACCGGCAACGGTCCCTGATGCAACATCTGGAAAAAGGCGTGCTGGGCATCGGTGCCTGTGCCGCCAAGCAGGACCGGTCCGGTCTGACCCTCGATCATCTGCCCGCGCTGATTGGCCCCCTTGCCGTTGCTCTCCATGACCAACTGCTGCAGGTAGGCGGGAAGAAGACGTAGGCGATCGCTGTAGGGCACAACCGCCCAGGCCGACCAGCCAAAAGCTCGAATGGACTGCACGTCGAGCAGACCCAGCATCAGGGGGGCATTGACCGCATCCTCGGCTTCCAGAAAATGACGATCCATGGCTGCGGCCCCGGCCAGCATTTCCCGGAATCGCGGCATACCCAGATGAATGGCAGCCGCCAGGCCGGCCGCTGACCAGACCGAAAAACGCCCCCCCACCCAGTCCCAGAAACGGAACAGCCGGGTTTCGTCGATTCCGAATTCATTGACCCGCCGAGCATTGGCGGAAACGGCGACAAAATGATCGGCAACGGCGTTCTCGCCAAGCGCGGCGACCAGCCACTCCCGGGCTCGACGGGCATTGACCATGGTCTCGCGGCTGGTGAAGGTCTTGGAGACCACGACCAGGAGGGTCGTTTCAGGGTCCAGCTCATCCATGACCCGGTGATACTGGGCCGGATCCACATTGGAGAGAAAATGCACCCGGGGTGCGCCCTCGGCGGCAGGCAGGGCCTGAGTCACCACCTCCGGGCCAAGGTGGGAGCCGCCGATGCCAATATTGACCACGTTCCTGAAGGGTTTGCCAGTGGCACCAAGCCGATCGTCGTCACGCAGGGCGGCGACAAAATTCTCGATACGCTCAAGTTCGGCCCTGACCTGGGTGGAGACCACTTCCCCCTCCACCTGCCAATCCCGTTCCCCGGCACCGCGCAGAGCCATGTGCATGGCCGCGCGCTGCTCGCTCTCATTGACCCGTTCGCCATTGAACAGCTTGCGGCGGGCCTCATGAAAGCCGGCCTCAGCGGCAAGGCTTAGCAGCACGCCCCGACTGTGCTCATCCAGGAACTGTCGCGACCAGTCGATGCGCAGACCGGCGGCCTCGACCCGGCAATTCGGACGCGCGTCCGCGCCGCCCGGCAATGCCATCGCTTCACGCCCCCGCCAATATTCAGCGAGCGAACTCCAATCCGCCTCCATGGCTCCCCTCTGAACTGGTTTGACCGCGGACCAAGGCCGGGGCCGAAAACGAAACTGCCGGGTCGAAACCCGGCAGTGAATGATAATTCAAATTGTTGCTTGAGGTCTTTCAGGCCGCTTGTACTGGAATGGCATTACGGCTGTTCTTGACCTGGTTGCTCTCGTCCATATAGAGCAAACGCGGCTTGTGGCGCGCCACCTCGGACTCGTCCATGCCGCCGTAGGCGCAGATGATGACCCGGTCGCCGGGACTGGCCTTGTGGGCAGCCGCGCCGTTGACCGAGATAATCCGGGAGCCTTCCTCGCCACGAATGGCGTAGGTGGAGAAACGCTCACCATTGGTCACGTTGTAAATCTCGATCTGTTCATAGTCATGGATTCCTGCCGCGTCCAGCAGGTTTCCGTCGATGGCGCAGGAACCTTCGTAATCCACTTCGGCGTGGGTCACGCAGGCACGATGCAGCTTGGCCTTCAGCAATGTCACAAACATGGCGAACCGTCTTGTTGAGCTGGTCAGTCAGAATATCGCGATAAACGCGAGCCAGGCCCACAAAGGCCTAGCCCGCCAATTTTAGTCCAGGGCCCGGCCCCGACTCAAGCCGGGGCCTTGCCGGGCGCCGGTACGGCAAGATTGTCGATCAGCCGGGCCTTGCCCAGGCGGGCGGCGCCAAAGACATTGATGGGCCCCTCCCCTGGCGGCCCGAGAGTGTCCCGATCCCGGGCTTCCAGGTAATCCACTTCAAAACCCGCTTCTTCCAGCCGCTGTCGACCGGCGGCCAGCGCTGCTTCCAGACTGCCCCGGTCCCTGGAAAGCGCGGTCGAGACCTGCTGCAGCACCTGGTAGAGCAGCGGTGCCCGCTGCCGTTCCTCCTCGCTCAGGTACTGGTTCCGCGAACTGGTGGCCAGACCGTCAGTCTCACGCATGGTGGGTGAGCCGAGCACCTTGACCGGGAGATTGAGATCCTCGGTCATGCGCCTGATTACCTGCAATTGCTGCCAGTCCTTCTCGCCAAACACGGCTACATCCGGCTGAACCATGTTGAAAAGCTTGGCCACCACCGTGGCCACGCCGCGGAAATGCCCTGGTCGGTCCCGACCGCAAAGCACATCCGTCAGGGCCGACGGCACCGCCACGGTGCTGGTGTTTTCCTCTCCCCGCGGGTAGATGCTGGCAACATCAGGCGCGAACAGCAGGTCCACACCGGCCTCGACCAGCTTTTCCTGATCCGCCTTCAGCGTCCGGGGGTAGGCCTCCAGGTCCTCGCCCGGGCCGAACTGCATGGGGTTCACGAAGATACTGACGACCACCCGGTCGGCATTGTTACGAGCATCGTCCACCAGGGCCAGGTGGCCGGCATGGAGATTGCCCATGGTGGGCACGAATCCCACGGTCTCGCTGCGGTGCCGCCAGCCGGCGACGAGCTGCCTCAGTTCCACGATGTTGTCGAGGGTGCGCATCAGTCGAATCCGTGCTCGTCGCAAGGATAGCGGCCGTCCTTGACGGCCTGGACATAGGCGGAAATGGCCGCATCCACGATGTCGGCCTCGGCCATGAAATTCTCCACGAAGCGCGGCTTGCGGCCCGGTGGAATCCCCAGCATGTCGTGCACCACCAGAATCTGGCCATCCACCCCGGCACCGGCACCGATACCGATCACCGGGACCTCGGCCTCGGCGGTAATTCGCTGGGCCAGATCCCGCGGCACACACTCGAGCAGCAACAGGTCGGCACCGGCGGCGACCAGATCACGGGCATCCTGGCGCATGGCATCGGCAGCGGCCTCGTCACGTCCCTGAACCCGGAAACCACCGGCCTTGTGGACCGACTGGGGCCTCAGACCCAGATGGGCGCAGACGGGAATACCCTGCCCCGCCAGCGCGGCGATGACCTCCGCCTGCCCCGCGGCCCCTTCCAGTTTCACCATGCCCGCGCCGGCACGCATCAGGCGAGCGGCATTATCCACGGCCCGCTGGGGATCGGCATAGCTGACAAAGGGCATGTCGGCCACCAGCAGAGGGATGTGGAGCCCGGCGGCCACACAGCGGGTGTGGTACTCCATGTGGTCCATGGTGACCGGCACGGTGGTGGCATGCCCCTGGATCACCATCCCCAGGGAATCGCCAACCAGCACCAGGTCCACCCCGGCAGCCTCCTCCACCCTGGCGAAGGCGGCGTCGTAGGCGGTCAGACAGGCAATCTTCTCGCCCTCGGCCTTCATCTTGGCCAGTGTACTCAGGGTCACCGGCCGTTGGCGGGCAGGCGATTCGCCTGATTGTGATGCCTTGGATCCGTACATTGAAAACTCTCTCAGATTGGACCGGGATTGAAATAGTGTCGACCGCTTCGCACTTGCTTGAGCTGATTCACCAGTAACTGGAAGTCCTGTTCCCGCTCCACCGGATTGATGTCGGCCGTGTTCACGATCAACAGCGGCGACTGCTCATAATGATGGAAGAACTCGGTGTAGGTATCCACCAGCCGATGCAGATAATCGGGGGTAATGCCGCGCTCCCAGGGAATCCCGCGTTTTTCGATGCGTTCCATGAGCACCGGAACAGGGGCCTGCAGATAGACCACCAGATCCGGTTTGGGGGCATCCAGTGACAGATGGCTCCAGGCCTGCTCGTAGAGCTGCAGTTCGTGGTGATCCAGATTGAGACTGGCAAACAGCCGATCCTTGTCGAGGAGAAAATCGGCTACCCGGGTCCGCGGCTGAAACAGGTCCGACTGGCGCAGGGCCTGAATCTGCTGGGCGCGCTGGTAGAGGAAGAACAGCTGGGTGGGCAGGGCCGCACCCCTGGGATCTTCGTAGAAGCGCTCCAGAAAGGGGTTGGCTTCTGCCCCCTCCAGCATCAGCTCGGCATCCCAGGCCTCGCCCAGGCGCCGGGCAAAACTGGTCTTGCCAACACCGATGGGGCCCTCCACTACCACGTAGCGGGGTGCATGCGAATCCGACAGGCTCATAGTCGCTCGATCCCCTCGCAACTGATCATTCCTTTCCGGTCAATGACCCGTCCCACACCCGGCACCTCCAGCTCGGGTGCCACCTCGGCCAGTGGCACCAGCACAAAGGCGCGTTCTGCCAGGCCCGGGTGCGGCAGGCTCAAAAATTCACTCTCACGCCGAGCCTGACCATAGCAGAGCAGGTCCAGATCAATCAGGCGTGGCCCCCAGCGCTGGGCACTGGACCGTCGCCGGCCCAGGCGGCTCTCCAGACCCAGCAATGCCTCCAGCAGGGACTCCGGGCTAAGCGCGGTTGCCAGTCCCGCCACGGCATTGACGTAATCAGGCTGACCCGGGGGGCCCATGGGCGGGGTGCGATAAAGCGAGGAGGCCCGGCGCAGCTCACAATCCGGCAGTGTCTCCAGGGCCGACAGGGCAGAGTGCAGCATGTCTTGCGGATCACCCAGATTGGCGCCCAGCCCCACCCAGGCCAGATCCTGCTCAGTCACCGTTACCCCCTCCAGGCTTGCGGCGTCGCCGACGTCGCTTGCCCCGTCGGCGACCGGGGCCATCCTGCTCGCCCTGCCGGGCGGCAAAGAGCTGGGCTTCCCCTTCCGGCACGGACTCCTGGGCCTGAGTCCAGAACTCGGCCAGGTCTTGCGGTGCATCACCCACTTCCGCCCGCAGCAGCAGAAAGTCGTAGGCTGCCCGAAAGCGCGGATGTCCCAGCAGCCGCATGGACCGCTTGCCGCGGGTCCGGGTAAGCCGGCGCTGAAGATGGACCATATCGCGCATCACCATGCCGAAACGACGGGGGATCGAGACCGTGGACTGTTGGTTCTCGAACACCACACGGGTCGCCAACTGCATGGCCTCGGCCGGGTTGTTGCCATCTTCCTCGAAGCGACGCGTCTGATCCTGCACTGCCCCCCACAGGAAGGCGGCGAGCAGAAAGGCCGGGGTGACCGGCTTGTCTTCGGCGATACGTCGATCCGTATTGGCGAGCGCTGCCCGCACGAAATCCAGTCGGCGTTGTCCTTCCGGACCAAGGAAACTGTGCTCGGCCTGGGGAAACAGGATTCCGAACAGTCCGTATTCCCGAAGCTTGTCAAAGGTCTCCAGGGCGCGTCCGGCGAGGAAAAGCTTGAGATACTCATCGAAAAGCCGGGCCGGCGGAATATCCTCCAGCCGCTCGCCCATGTACCCCAGCGGGGCTTCGGTGGTGGGCGCAATATCAAAACCCAGCTTCACCGCGAAACGAATCGCCCGCAGCATTCGAACGGGGTCCTCGCGGTAGCGGGCTTCCGGGTCACCAATGAGACGAATCACGCGACGACGAACGTCCTCCATGCCGCCGACATAGTCGACGATGGAAAAATCGCGGATGTTGTAATAGAGCGCATTGATGGTGAAGTCCCGCCGGAAGGCGTCTTCTTCCAGCGTGCCGTAGACATTGTCGCGCAGGATCATGCCCGAATCGTCAATGTCATGATCCCGGCCATTGGCGGTCGCGGCACTGTCTTCGTCCGGCGTCATCGCCCGGAAGGTGGCCACCTCTATAACCTCGGGACCGAACAAGACGTGGGCCAGGCGAAAGCGTCGCCCGATCAGGCGACAATTGCGGAACTGCTCCCGCACTTCTTCGGGCCTGGCATCGGTGGCGATGTCGAAATCCTTGGGCTGACCGCCCAGCAGCAGGTCCCGGACACCTCCGCCGACGATATAGGCTTCGTAGCCGGCGTTCTTCAGGCGATACAGAACCTTCAGGGCAGCCTCGGAAATATGCTGCCGCGAAACATTATGCTGTGGACGTGGAATAATGGCTGGCTCGGCGATAGCGAAACCCTTCCCTCTGCTGAATGAAACCTGGGCAAATCCGGAGCGTCCGGGCCTCGCCGTGGCAACAGACAGGGGTAGCGCAAGCGGTAGCACCGCCACCGCTTGCGTTACCCCACCTGGTGCAGCGAAGGGCCCGATTCGCGGCGACCATGATACCATTCCCGCCCCCAATCGCGCCGCTCCCGCACTCTCTGCGGGCCCCGGCCGTCCCGGAAGACCGTGAAACCGGAGTCTTTTGGCATGGAGATCGACAAGCAGCGTCCGGCCAGCTTACTGCGCCGTCTCGGCGCGGCCCTCTATGACGGCCTTCTGGTGCTGGCCATCTGGTTCATTGCCACGCTGGTGGCTCTGCCCTTTGCGGGGGAAGAGGCCTTCGAGCCGGAGAACCCCATGCTGCTTGCCTATCTGATTCTGGTCACCGGCCTGTTTTTCATCTGGTTCTGGCAGCGCAGCGGCCAGACCCTGGGGATGCGGGCCTGGCGCCTGCGCCTGGTCAATGGGCAGGGTCATCATCCCCCACTCTGGCGCCTGATCATGCGCGCCGGGCTGATGCTCCTGCTGCTGATTCTTGCCCTCTATGGCCTGGCCTTCCTGACCCAGGACTTCTGGCCGGACTGGCTGGGCGCGCTGATGCTCATGCCGCTGTGCATTTCCATGGCCTGGGTTCTGGTGGACGAAGAACGCCGCAGCCTCCACGACATCGCCGCCGGCACCCGCCTGATTTTCCTGCCCAAGCAGGAAGGCAGTCATTGAGGCAGCGCCCTAGGACCCTTCTTTGTCGGTGACGGGGTGCGTTCCGGCCTTGGGGCCGACAGGGGTTTCCAAGAGCGCCGTAAATACATCCCTGTAGGCTCTGTGGGCGACGTCCTGTCGCCCACAGTCTTGGAAACCCCTGTCGGCCCCAAGGCCTACCTTTGGTGGTGGTCACCTAGGCCTTGCTTGCTGATGGCGTATTCAATTTGATGGGCAGATTGCCCTCGGTTTGGCCGGGGAAATCGCGGATAAATCCGCTCCTACGGCGGCTTCGGCATACGCTACAGGCACCGTAGGAGCGAATTTGTTCGCGATTAAAAGCCTTCGGATGGCACCAAGACATAAGACTGACCAAATACTCCACTAGCACGGCCAAGGTGACACCCACCAAGGGTAGGCTTCGGTCCTGGTGGGCTTGCTCAGGGCTGTGTGAGCCAGGGTGAGGCAAGACCAATGGTCCGGTGGACCATTGCAGCTTGCCGAACGCCCGCACAGGGATGTGCGGGCTGGACCGGGAGGCGGAGCAGGAATGCGCAGCCTTCCGGCCGAACCCAGAGCGTACAGGGATGTATTCATAGCGTCCCTGAGCGAGGCCACCGGGAAAGGGACCGGAACGCACCCCCACCACCGACATCGAAGGGAACTAACCCAATCAAAGCCCCCCGGGAAAACCCTGAATCACCCCCTTGGCCGGAACCATAAATGGACCAATCAGAAAGGCCCTAAAGCCGCCGAACCACCAACAAACTGATCACCAGCAATAGCACGGTAGGTGTCCAGGCGACGAGGAAGGGGGGGACGGCGAACATGGCGCCGACATTGGACAAAGTGATATTGACCAGATAGAAGACGATGCCGATCACCAGCCCCACCATCAGACGCTGCCCGGCACCGGAAGATCGCAGCGAGCCGAACAGGAATGGCATGGCCAGAATGACCATCACCGGCAGCGCGGCCGGAATCACCAACTTGAACCAGAAAGCAATGCGATAGGCATCCGCGTCCAACTCATTGGACTCAAGGTAACGAACATAATCCAGCAAGCCCCGCGCACCCAGCATGTTCGGACTGACGCTCACCAGAGAGACCAACTCGGGACCGATCCCTGTCTCCCAATCGCGGACATCATCACGGAGTGACTGCACCTCGCCCTCCGCCGGTCTGGTCTCACGAACCCCCTCCAACTGCCAGCGGCCCGCCTCGAATCGCGCGTGACGGGCATTGATCGCCGAAACCAGACGGCCCTCATCGTCAAAGCGATAGATGTTGAGGCCTTCCAGTCGGCGAACGTCCTCCGCCTGACGGACATTGATGTACTGCTGCTCATCCCGCAGCCAGATACCATCCCGGCCCAGGATGTTGACCACACGATAGAGTGACATCAATCGCATCTGATCCGCGTAGCGCTCGGCAGGGGGCGCCACCCACTCCCCCAATGCTGCCGTCATGCCCGCCAACAGGACCCCGCCCAGAACGGCCCCGCGGGCAATCCGGGCAATGGACATGCCGGCAGCACGCATGACGGTCAGCTCGTTCTGGCTGGCCAGGGCCCCCAGTGACAGGAGGGTGCCGATCAACACCGCCACCGGCATCAGGTCCACCGCCTGACCGGGCAAGCCGAGCAGAACATAAAGAACGGCGTCACCAAGACCGTAATCCGCGGTCCCGACCCGGCCCAGCTGGCCGACGACGCCGACAAAGGCACTCAGGGCCATGAGCACGGCCAGCACCATGAGGCTGCCGAAAATCACCGCCGAGGCGAGGTAGCGATCAAGGATCTTCATGCGCCCTGCTCCCCGCCTCGCTGCAACCAGCGGCGATAACCACCGGTCTGCTGCATGAGAAGGATACCGGCCACAAGCAGAAACAGACCGTGAACCCACCACAAGCCCATTGCCATGGGCAACTGCCCCCGCTCCAGCCAGACCTGACCCGTTGCCAACAGATTGGAATAAACGAGATAAACCACGATGCCGATGAACAGTCGGCTATAGCGACCCTGACGGGGTTTGGTCTTGGCCAGAGGAACCGCCAGGAGAGTGAGCACCAGGCCGCCGATGGGCATGGACAAACGCCAGTGGAACTCAGCCATATCCTCGGCACGCCCCGAGGACAACAGCTCCGACACCGACCGCGCTTCGCGCTCGTCGGCACCGGCATCCACGCGGGCCTCAGGCAGTCGAAGACCGTGGCGCTCGAAGCGGGTGCGCTGTAACTGGGCTTCGCCGGGTATGAGCTCATAACGATAGCCGCGTTCCAGGACCAGATAGCGCGGCCCATCCGGTTCCGCTTCCAGCCAGGCGCGCTGGGCTCGAATCAGTACCCGCTCATCGCCTTCCGTGCCCTGGATGAAGACCCCCTCCAGCTCACCGTTGGCACGACGCTCGGCATAGAACACACCATCGGCCCCTTCCAGATTACGGAACGCACCGGGCTCGAACACGGATAACCGGGCCTCGGCCCGCGCGGTTTCCTGAACTTCATTCATGGTCTGGGTGGCGGCCGGTGCCGCCTGCAGGGAAAGCACGGCCACGCCCGCCATGACCGGCACCGCAATCCAGACCAGAGCCTTGTACAGATGCAAGGGGCCAACACCACAGGCCATCATGGCCGCCATCTCGCTATCCTTGTAGAGACGGCCCAGAGCCAGCAACACGGAGAGAAAAAAGGCCACCGGTACGATGATGACCAGGTACTGGACAGTGGACAGGCCCACCAGGGGCCATACCGAATGGGGGGGAATCTCACCACTGGCGGCACTGCCCAGGAAACCCGCGAAACGGTGACTCATGAGGATCACCAGCAGGGCACTGGTCACCGCCAGCCAGCTAAGCAGCACTTCCCGGTTGATGTAACGTCCAATGACCGTGAACACGAAGGCTTCTTTCCTTGAGATTCAGTGTGGGCAGTTTATCAGGCGCGGAGACAGTGCCACAGAGGCGGCCGGATAGCGTAAAATACGCGCCAAGTTATTCCTTCATTTTGGCAGGAGTCGACATGAAATACCGAATCAAGACCGGCGCCCCGGAAAACTACAGCGGACAATGCGTGGCTGTCGGCGTATTCAGCGGCGGCGAACTGAGCGAAGCGGCGAAACAGCTGGACAAGGCCGCCGGCGGTCGAATCAAGAAGCAGATCAAGGCCGGTCTGCTGGGCGGTGAGCGCGGCGAAACACGCCTGCTGTTCGATGTCGACGGCATCAAGGCCGGTGCTGTCCTGCTGGCGGGCATGGGTGACAAGAAGCAGTACGGCCACCGCGCCTTCCGCGAGGCCGCCCAGGCCTGCGTAGCCAGCCTCAATGAACATGGCCTGCGCGACGCCCTGCTTACCTTCTCAAGCGAATTCCCGGCCGAGGAAGATGCCATCTACTGGGGTGTCCGCCATGCTGTCGAAGCAGCGGACTATGCCGCCTATCGCTATGATGCCACCCTGTCCCAGAAGGGCCCCAAGGCCAGCCTCAAAACCCTGGACCTGCACTATGAGGGCCGTGGCGGCAAGGCCGCCGCCGAAAAGGCCCTGAACCACGCCCAGGGCGTGGCCGCCGGCACCACCCTGGCCCGTGATCTGGGTAATCTGCCGGGCAATGTCTGCACCCCGAGCTACCTCGCCAACCAGGCCCGCAAGCTGGCGCGCGAGAACAAGAAGATCAAGACCACCATCCTCAACGAGGCAGACTGCAAGAAGCTCGGCATGGGCTCCTTTCTGTCGGTGGCCAAGGGCAGTGACGAGCCCTGCAAGTTCATCGTCATGGAATACAAGAACACCAAGGGCAAGACCCGCCCCCATGTCCTGGTGGGCAAGGGCCTGACCTTTGACACCGGCGGCATTTCCCTCAAGCCCGGCCCCGGCATGGACGAGATGAAATACGACATGTGCGGTGGCGCCAGCGTCTTCGGTGCGGTCAAGGCGGCCTCGGAGATGGACCTGCCGGTGCATCTGGTCGGTATCGTCCCGGCGACCGAGAACCATATCAACGGCAAGGCCAACAAGCCGGGTGACGTGGTCACCACCATGTCCGGACAGACGGTTGAGATCCTCAACACCGATGCCGAGGGCCGACTGATTCTCAACGATGCCCTGACCTACGCCCAGCGCTACAAGCCCGAGTCCCTGCTGGATATCGCCACCCTTACCGGTGCCTGCGTGATCGCCCTGGGCCAACATGCCTCCGGGGTGATGAGCAAGCACGACGACCTGGCCGATGAAATCCTGGCCGCCGGCAACAAATCCTGGGACCGGGCCTGGCGCCTGCCACTGTGGGATGAGTACCAGGATCAGCTCAAGACCAACTTCGCCGACATGGCCAACATCGGTGGCAAGCCCGCCGGCACCATCACCGCCGGCTGCTTCCTGTCCCGCTACACCGAAGGGCAGCGCTGGGCTCATATCGACGTGGCCGGCTCCGCCTGGATCAGCGGCAATGGACCGCAGAAGGGTGCCACCGGGCGTCCGGTGCCCATGCTGAGCCAGTATCTGATCGACCGCGCCGGCTGAGTTGGTACCGGCAACTTGGCTGATTGAAGGCGGGAGCGGCATGGAGCTGCTCCCGCTTTTTCAGCAAAATCGGACACTTCGGGTTTGACATTCACCCAATTTACTACCAAAATTCCGTAAACCACTGACTGACAGGGCCTTATGACCCGGGTGGATTTCTACTTACTGTCGCAGCAAGAACTGTCCGCCAGGGACCAGTTCGCCTGCCGTCTTACCGAGAAGGCTTTCCGACTCGGACACCGCATCTTTCTCCACAGCAATGACCCGGGGCACGCCAAGTCCCTGGACGAGCTGCTGTGGACATTCCGCGACCGCAGCTTCATCCCCCACGGCCTGGCCGCCGAGGCCGACCAGGACCCGGATTTCCCCGTCGTGGTGGGCACGGGCGAGCCGCCGCAGGGAAATTACGACCTGCTGATCAACTGCGCCGAGGAGATTCCGGATTTCTTCAGCCGCTTCGAGCGAGTGGCCGAACCTGTCGTCAACGAGGACTCGGCCAAGGCGCGAGGCCGTGACCGTTACCGTTTCTACCGTGACCGCGGCTATCCGCTGGAAATGCACAATCTCTGAGGCCAAACCATGCGTGGACGCGACAGCAATGCCGGCAGTGCCCGACAGATTCCGACCCTGGAAGAGGTTGTGCGCCCGGGGAAGAAGACAGTGAACGCGCCGCCGAACCTGGATCTGTTTGAGGATCCGCCGGCAGTCGAGACGGTGGCGACCGAGGGACCGGACGAGAAAGAACGGATGCGCCAGGCCTTTATCGAGGAACTGGACCGCCGGGTGGAAAACCTGGTCCGCTCCCGCGTCCAGCGCCTGGCCGACAGCCTGGCCGAGGACGTCATGAAGACCCTCAAGCGCGAGATCCGCAACATCGCCAAGGATCAGGAAAAGGCCTGACGCTCCTTTCGGGACTGGTGCCCTTCCCTTCGAGTGGTTTCGTGCCCTTCGGCGCCGGTGACGGTGGCGCATTCCGGCCTTGGAGCCGACAGGGCTTTCCAAGGACGCCGTAGACCCATCCCTGGGGGCTCTGGGTTCGCCATCCTGGCTCACACAGCCTTGGAAAGCCCTGTCGGCTCCAAGGCCTACCTTTACCTGGGCAGTGCTTTCTGATCGCGTATTCAGATATTCAAGCAGATTGCCTTCGATTTGGCCGCTGAAATCGCGGATAAATCCGCTCCCACGGCGGCTTCGGCATACGCTAATGGCACCGTGGGAGCGAATTCATTCGCGATTAAAAGCCTTCGGATGACACCAAGGCATACGACTGAACCAATCCCTCCGTCAGCACGGCCCAGGTGACCCCCACCCAAGGTAGGCTTTGGTCCTGGTGGGCTTGCTCAGGATTGTGGGCGACAGGACGTCGCCCCCAAAGTCCCCAGGGATGGGTTTACGGCGATGAGATGGTCTCCTCCCTCCTTCATCACTCGGCGTCGATGCGCCATGATGGAAGCTCGGAAAAAAACCCATCAATGGAGAGGAAGGAGGAGACCGTGA
>PWMQ01000084.1 GCA_003558125.1 Natronospira sp.
AGAAAGCCGGTAATGCCACGGATGACGAAAAGCCCCATCAGGAGGATGGGAATGATGCGGATGGCTTCCGGGTCCCGGGCCACCAGGCTTTCGTCCATCAGAGGCTGCAGAATGGCGGGAAAACCGGCCTGGGATACGGCGAAGATGGCCATGGCAATCACGGCCAGCAGGAAGATCCGCCAGTGGGGCACCACGTAACGGAGCAAGCGCCGGTAAACCTTCAGGGCTTCTGCTTCTGTCTGAATCTTCTCCATTGAATCCCGTTGCCTGAGTGATTAATGAATGAGGACCGGGGCCAACCCGGCATCTTGCCGCTGTTCTGGGCGCGGGCGCGGCCCGCTAGCCCCCCTCCTCTTCCGGCGCTTCGGCAGTCACTACCTGGATGCGGGCAAAGCCCAATCGCCCCACCACATCCATCACCGTGACCACCGACTGATGACTGGCATTGGCATCGGCCCGAATGGTGACCGGCACATCCCGGCGATCTTCCATCATGCGGCGGATGGCACTCTCCAGTGTCGTGGGCCGGTTGTTCACCAATTGACGACTGTTGACCGCATACTCTCCATCGGCGGAGACGACCACTTCCAGGGCCCGCTCTTCCTGCTCGGGGGCACCTTCCAGGCTGGCCTCCGGCAACACGATCTCCAGGTCGGCCTCGCGCACGAAGGTGGTGGAGACCATGAAGAAGACCAGCAGCAGGAAGACCACGTCAATCAGCGGGGTGAGATTCACCTCCGGGTCTTCACTGCGCCTGGGCCGGAGATTCATCCCTGCCTCCCCGGATGACCGCTGAGCGCGTCAACCAGCTTCATCGCTTCCTGCTCCATGTCCACCACCAGCTCATCGACCCGTCCGCGCAGATAGCGATAGGCAATCAATGAGGGAATGGCCACGGTGAGACCGGCGGCGGTGGTCAGCAGGGCCTCGGAGATACCCCCGGCCAGGGCCCCCGGATCACCCACCCCGTGAGCGGTGATGGCGGTAAACACCCGAACCATGCCGATGACCGTCCCCAACAGCCCCAGCAGCGGGGTAATGGAAGCAATGGTGCCCAGGGTATTGAGGTAGCGTTCCAGCTCATGGACCACATGGCGACCGGTATCCTCCACCGTGTCCTTCATCAGGTGGCGATCGCCATGGCGCTGGGACAGACCGGCGGCCAGAATGCGCCCCAGTGGCGAGTTATTGCGCAAGGCCTTGACGTGGTCCTCGCTAAGCTCCCCTTTCTGCAGCCAGCGCCAGGCCTCGGCGGCCAGATGCGGCGGGGTGACCCGCTTGCGTCGCAGGGTCCACAGGCGCTCGGCCACGATGCCAAAAGCAATGACCGAACACAGTATGATGGGCAGCATCAGCCAGCCGCCCGCCTGAATGAGTTCCAGCATGATTATCTGTCGCCCCGTTCTCAGCCCCGTCCGGCGCTTTTCCTTGCCGGCCGGGCACCAGGTTCCCTAGGGCTTCCCGCAGGAAGCATCGGCGTCGCATGATACTTGATTTGGGCATGGCGCAGAAATCAGGGTCGCCACCAGCGTGGCTGACGGGAGAGATAAGCCACCTCGCCCCGGCCCTCCAGGCGCAGGCCGACCCGCCCTTTTTCCCTTGCCAGGCCCTCGTCCAGGTGCAGCGGCCGGGACAGCGCCGGGTGTTCCACCACAAGCCCGCTCGGATCCAGGCGCAGGCGCCAATCGCCGCTTTCCGCAAGCAACTGACACTGCGGCAGGCCGTCCTGACCGGGGCCACGGACAAAATAAATCTCGTCGCCCCCCATCGCCCCCTGGGGACAATGGCGCGCCACCCCCGCCGGCATGCCGCGAAGATCCGGCAGCAGAAACTGGCCCGGCGCCAGCTCGGGTAGGCTGGACTGTAAGTGGTCCAGGGTGGCCGAACCCACCCCCTGCTCCGGATTGAACAGCAAGCGGCTGCCGGGCCGCCGCATTGCCCGCGCCAGCCAATCCAGCAGCGGTCCGCGCAGATCGCCGCGCCCGGCCTGTAGCCAGATGAGCCGCTCTTCGGCCAGATCCAGTTGCCAGACCTGGCCACCAGCCGGCAGCGACCAGACCCGGATATCGGGCTGATCCCGGCCATTGAGCCCCACCACCAGGGGCAGCAATCCGAGCAGCAGCGCGGCCCGGGCGACCCGGGGCCCGGGCAGAACCACGGCCAGGATGGCCAGCAAGGCAAGCAGCGCGGCAATCAGGGGATACCCGGCCACGGTGGGCAAGGCGGGCAACTCCGCCAGCAGGCTCAGGACCGGCCAGAGCCCGTCAAGCACCAGGCCGGCGCCAGACCAGAACCAAGCGGCCAGAGTATCGAGCCCGCCAAGGGAAAGCGCTGCCCCCAACAGAGACAGAGGCACGACCAGGAAGCTGAACAGGGGCACGGCAATGGCATTGGCGAGTGGACTGGACAGCGGCCCCAGCCCGAAAAACAACATCAGCACCGGCAGAATGGCCAGGCCGGTGACCCACTGGATCCGGACAAAGGCGACAGCCCGGCCCGGCCGATCACCACCGGCAACAACCGCCAGCACAAAAGCGACCAGGGCAAAGGACAGGTAGAAGCCCGGATCCATCACCGCCAGGGGATCAAGCACCAGCACCACCACCGCCGCCGTGGCCAGTCCGCCCGCGAAACCCGTCCGGCGACGCAACAGCAGCAGCAAGACCATGACCGCAAACATGCTCAGCGCCCTGACGGTGGGCAGGGCGAAGCCGGCCAGCATGGCGTAAGCGCCTGCGGCGGCCAGCCCCAGCAAAGCCCCGCTGAGCCTGGCCGGCCAGGGCGCCGGCAATAGGCGGGCCAGGCCCTGCCCCAGCAGGAAAACCAGCCCGCCCACCATGCCGATGTGCAAACCGGAGATGGCCACCAGGTGGGTGGTCCCGGTGGCATTAAGTACCGCCCATTGGCCGCTGTCGAAGCCACTGCGATCACCGACGGTGATGCCCCGGATCAGCGCCGAGGCGGGACTGTCCGCCAGGGACTCGGCCACCGCCTGCCCCAGCCGTGTCCGCAGTCGATCCATGCCGGCCCCGCCGGGCTCCAGCCGCACCGCCGTCGCCTCCGGCATGACCCGGGCCGTACCGGCCAGGCCATGGCGAAATTGCCAGCGTGCCTGATCGAACTGCCCCGGCAGGGGCCGTGCCGCTGGCTCACGCAGTTGCAAGGGCAAGCGCCATTGCTCACCGCTGGCCGGGGCGAGCAACGGCTCCGACCAGCTCACCCGAAGGCGAACGGGGCGGGCCAGAGGCTCGCCATCAATGACATCGACCTGGAAATCAAAACGCTGACTGAAGCCGTGATCCGCCACCAGACCCAGCACCCGCCCTTCTGTCACCACCACCGTCTGCTCGCCAAGATCATCCAGGGCCGACGGCATCAAACGCTCATGGATGGCATGGCTCGCCAGCAGCAGGCCCAGACAGAAACCACCCAGCCAGAGCAGACGCTGGCGAACAAGCCAGGCGCCCAATAGTCCGATAAGACAGAGGAACAGAAACCAGACAGGAGAGAACCCTGGTGCCCAGACCAGTGCGGTTGCGGCGACAAAAAGCCCGGCGGCGAAGACCGGCATGACTCATGCTTCCCTGCAATCCTTGCAAACTGCATCCAGGCCGGCCATTGCCGCATTATAATCGGCGTTGACGACCCGGCCCCCCTTTTGCTGGGCGCCTGTGATCTCCATATTCAGGCTCACCCGCTTCGGATAAAGAATGCGACATGCCCAGGCGATTTTTCAAGCACTACCTGCCCAGAAGAGAGACGCTGGCCCGGTCGCGGCTGCTGCGGCCCTTTGCCGCGCTGTTGAGCGACCCCGGGCTATGGGCGCTGAGCCGGCGCAGTACGGCCAAGGGGTTCGGGGTCGGGGTGTTTGCTGCCTGGCTGCCCATCCCCTTCCAGACCCTGGTGGTCCTGGGGCTGACGGCATGGATGCGGGTAAATCTTCCGGTGGCGGTGTTGGCCAGCTTCATCTCCAACCCGCTGACCATGGGGCCGATGATGCTGGCCGGTTACCTGTTGGGCTCATTGATGCTCAGGATGCCGCCCCGCGAGAACCTGGAATTTGGCCTGGAGATGATCTGGCAGGAGATCGAGCGGATCGGCGCGCCCCTGTTGCTGGGCTGTCTGACCCTCGGCCTGCTCACCGCCCTGCTCTCGGCAACCATCATCAACGTCGCCTGGCGGGTTTCCCTGATGCGTTTTTATCGCAGCCGTCGGGCACGCCGCCGGATGATGGGGATTCGTTTCCGCCGCCCGCGTCAGCTTCGCCGGGCCGGCCTGAAGCGGCGCCTGCCTAAACCTTGAGCACGCCGTCTTCCAGCTCGTGAATGGTTCCCATGCGGGCGGCCAACTCCCGGTCATGGGTAACCATCACCAGGGCAGTGCCGTACTCGGCGTTCAACTGCAGCATGAGATCGGCCACCTGTTCCCCGGTCCGGGAATCCAGATTGCCGGTGGGTTCATCCGCCAACACACAGCGCGGCCGGGTCACCAGCGCCCGGGCCACCGCCGCCCGCTGACGCTCACCGCCAGACAGCTCGCCGGGCTTGTGTTCAAGGCGATGGCCCAGCCCCACCTGCTCCAGAACCCGCCTGGCCGCGTCACGCGAGGGGGTCACCGACTCGCGCCGCACCAGCAGGGGCATGGCGACATTCTCCAGGGCGGTAAACTCGGGCAGCAGATGGTGAAACTGGTAAACAAAGCCGATGGCCCGGTTACGAAGACGACCCCGCTCGGCATCGGCCAGCTTGTGCATGGCCTGACCATCCACCCAGACCTCGCCTTCACTGGGCCGGTACAGGCCACCCAGCAGATGCAGCAGAGTACTCTTGCCGGAGCCGGAGGCGCCGAGAATGGCAGCCGTCTCACCCGGCTGAATGGCCAGGCTGACATCACGCAGGACATCCACGCGACGCCCGGCATCGGTGAAACTGCGGCTCAGGTTTTGACAGGCAATCGCGGCCTGTTCCAGATTCAGCCGGGCCTTACTCATAACGCAGGGCCTCCGCCGGTTGGGTTCGGGATGCCCGCCAGGCCGGATACAGGGTGGAGAGCACCGACAGAACAAAGGCCAGACCGCTGATCCGGCCCACATCCGCCCAGTTGAGCTCCGAGGGCAGGTCACTGATGTAATAGACATCGGCTGGCAGGAATTCAGTCTGGAACAGATCCTCCAGCCAGGGCACGATCTGCTCCACGTTGCTGGCCAGGGCCACACCCAGGCCCACACCCACGACCGTACCCACCAGACCGATGACCGTCCCCTGAACGATGAAGATACCCATCACCGAGGACGGTGTGGTGCCAATGGTTCGCAACACGGCAATATCCGCGCGCTTGTCATTGACCACCATGACCAGGGTGGAAATGATGTTGAAGGCCGCCACCGCCACGATCAGGAACAGGATAATGAACATCACTGTTTTCTCGATCTGCAGCGCGGCAAAGAAATTCGCATGCTGGCGGGTCCAGTCACTGACGAAGTAGCCCGCTCCCAGACCGGCGGCAATGTCACGGGACACCGCCGGTGCCCGGAACATGTCATCGAGCTTCAGGCGGATGCCGCCCACGGCATCACCGAAGCGATAAAGCGTACGGGCATCGTCCAGATGAATGAAGGCATGACTGCGGTCATACTCATACATGCCCACTTCGAACAGGCCCACCACCTGGAAGCGCCGCATCCGCGGCCGGAAACCGGCCACCGTCACATTGCCTTCAGGGACAATCAGGAACACGCTGTCGCCCACATTGACCCGCAGGGAGCGGGCCAGGGCACTGCCCAGAATGACTCGATACTCACCCGCCACCAGATTGCCGAGCTCGCCCTGGACCATCTGCTCGCCGACCTCGGAGACCTGGGGCTCCTCCTCCGGCAGAATACCGCGCACCATGCCGCCGCTGAGCTGCCCTTCCCGGGCCAGCATGCCTTCCCGCTCGATGAAGGGCGCGGCGCCCAGCACCCGCTCGTCAACGATGATCCGGTCGCGAACTCCCTCCCATTCCTCGACCCGGCCGCCGTAACTGGTAATGCTGGCATGGGACACCATGCCGAGAATGCGATCACGCAGTTCCTTCTCGAAACCGTTCATGACCGACATCACCGTAATCAGGGCCATCACGCCCACGGCGATGCCGGCAACCGAGGTCATCGAGATGAAGGAGACAAAATGATTGCGGCGCTTGGCGCGAAGATAGCGCAGGCCGACAAATAACTCGTATGGTTTGAACATGGAGCGGGATTAAACCATAGCTGTTTCGGTTTTGACAGAAGCCGCCGCCCGGGCCTGCAGCGGACGGGTCAATTCAAGCCGCCGGGGCGACACCCTGGCACCCCAGGCCATCAATTCAACCCCGGCCTCTGAGGCCCCGGCCAGGGCATCGGCATAGGCCGGATCGATGGCCACTGCGGGTTCGACCACGGCCACATCCTCGCGTTGCACGCAGAAACACAGCACCGCCCGCTCCCCGGCCCGAACCGACTGGATCAGGTGAGCCAGATGCCGGGCCGCACGCCGGCTCACCGCATCGGGAAACAGGGCCAGACCATTGGCGGCAGCGGCGGTCACATTCTTGACCTCCACCCAGCAGCGTCCCTGCTCGCCCTCCAGCAGGATGTCGGTGCGCCCACCGGCCGGATGGGCAACCTCCCGGCGCAGATGGGGATAGCCGGCCAATGCCGGAATGCGCCCGGCGGCAATCGCTTCCGCCACCAGGGCATTGCTGCGCCCGGTATGGATACCCACCAGGGCCCCGGTGCCGGTCTCCACCAGCTCCCAGGTCCACTTCAGGCGCCGCTCCGGGCGGTCCGCCGGGCTCAGCCACACCCGCAGGCCGGGCGCCTTGCAGCCGAGCATGCTGCCGGTATTGGGGCAATGGGCCGTGACCCGCCGACCGTCATCGAGGATCACGTCGGCAAGAAAGCGCTTGTAGCGGCGAATCAGGCGGCCGGGGATCAGGGGTGTCTCGAATTTCATGCCGGCCAAGCCTACCAGAAGCCCTGTCGTATTTTGCGAAATCGCCGCAAGAACTTTCTCTATCCGCCTGTCACTGCTATATTTCCAGACACCATGACCAAAAACGGGGACCCGATCATGCGCCTGTCTCGCTGGAGCCTATTGTCATTGACCGCCTGCGCCTTGCTGCTGAGTGGCCCGGTGCTTGCCGAGCCTCGCGAGGGTGGTGACCGCCTGCGGATTGAAGCCGGTGAGCATGTCGGTGTGGATGCCCCCACCCGCGGCATGAACATGGACAATGTCCGGGATGTCTTCGGCCAGCCCCGGGACCGCCGTGGCCCGGTGGGCGACCCGCCCATCACCCGCTGGGACTATGACGGCTTCAGCGTCTATTTCGAGCACAATCTGGTCCTGCACAGCGTGGTCCACGGCCGCATTCCCGACGCCGCCCGAGACTGACACCCGCCATGGAAAACCGCGTCCGGCTGCCCGCCGAATGGGCGGCACAGAGCGCCGTGCAACTGACCTGGCCCCATGATCAGGGGGACTGGGAGGATAACCTTCAGCCCGCCCGCGCCTGTTTCACCCGGATTGCCACCGCCCTCTCCCGCCGGCAGACGGTCCTGATCGTCGCCCGGGATCTGGAAGAACGTCAGGCCATCTCCAGCAAGCTGGCCGAGGCCGGGGGGGTGCTGGACCGCTGCCGTTTCGCCATCGCCCCGACCGATGACAGTTGGGCCCGTGACCATTCCCCGCTGTGCGTGACCGGCCCCGAGGGTCCGCGACTGATCAAGTTCGAGTTCAATGGCTGGGGCGGCCGCTACCGGGCCGAGCTCGACAATGCCCTGCCCCTGCACCTGGCCGACCAGGGCATCTTCGGCGACACGCCCCTGGAGGAAACCGGCATCGTGCTGGAAGGGGGTGCGGTGGAATGTGATGGCGAGGGCCGTTTCCTGCTGCGCCGAAGCTGTATCGTCGATGACAAGCGAAATCCCGGCATGGACACCCGGGCCATGAGCCGCGCCCTGGCCGAATGGCTGGGTGCCGACACCATTCACTGGCTGGATCATGGCGACCTGAGCGGGGACGATACCGACGGCCATATCGATACCCTGGCCCGTTTCGCGCCGGACGGTCGCGTGCTCTACCAGGGCTGTCAGGATGCGGACGACGAACACCATCCCCTGCTCACGGCCATGGCCGAGGAGCTGGCCGCCGCCTTCGGTCGGGAGCGGCTGATCGAACTGCCGCTCCCCGAGGCGATCCGCGACAGCACGGGCCGACGCATGCCGGCCGGCTACGCCAATTTCCTGGTCGCCAATGAACAGGTGCTGGTCCCCACCTACCAGGACCCGAGCGATGCCCTTGCCCTGGAGCGCATCGGCGAGGCCTATCCAGGAAGAGAGGTCGTGGGCATCGACTGCCGCGCCCTTGTTCGCCAGGGCGGCAGCCTCCATTGTGTGACCATGCAATACCCGGCCGGGGTGGTACCGCCCGAGGCCGGCCTGCCCGCCGTCACGGATTAACAGCAGCAAGAGGCACACATGACCAGCAAGGAACTCAAGGTCGCCCTGATCCAGGACCGGGACCAGGGCAGCGTGGAAGCCAATCTCGCCCGCATCGAGGCGGTCGTGCACGAAGCGGCCGAGGCCGGGGCGCGGCTGATCCTGCTCCAGGAACTGCATAACGGCCCCTATTTCTGCCAGGGCCAGGACACCGACCGCTTCGACCTGGCCGAGCCCATCCCAGGCCCCAGCAGCGAGCGCCTGGGCCGCCTGGCGGCGGAAACGGGCACCGTCATCGTCGCCTCCCTGTTCGAGCGCCGCGCCGCCGGGCTCTATCACACCCCCGCCGTGGTCCTGGACGACGACGGTCGTCTGGCCGGTCTTTACCGCAAGATGCACATCCCGGACGATCCCGGCTTCAACGAAAAATTCTATTTCACCCCCGGTGATACCGGCTTCGAGCCCATCGACACCGCCGTGGGCCGGCTCGGGGTGCTGGTCTGCTGGGACCAGTGGTACCCGGAGGCTGCCCGCCTGATGGCCCTGGCCGGTGCCGAGTTCTGGGGTTCGAGCTTCATCGCCGGCCCGCAGGGCGAGCTGCTGGCCCAGGCCGGCA
>PWMQ01000068.1 GCA_003558125.1 Natronospira sp.
CATTCTCGACAAGATCCGCTAGGGGATCTCGCGCAGAGACGCGGAGACGCTGAGTTTTGTGGGGCCCTGCAGAGGCTGGGGGCCGTGCTGCTTCGGACGCATGGTTGCCGGACCCAGGGCTTGATTGGGCCTCGCGCAAAGACGCCAAAACGCAAAGAAAACCAATTTTTTGGGTTTTCCTTGGTGCCTTTGCGTCTTTGCGCGAGGCAAATCCCGCCACCGCAGCAGCACGGCCTATCCGGAGCGGCACGGCAGCCAAGGCCTGCACGGACCCACCAGACTCAGCGTCTCCGCGTCTCTGCGCGAGATAGACCCCGCTCCGACCAGGCACTGCCAAGCCGAAGCGGCACGGCGACCAACCCCAGCACGGCCCCACCACACAGCGCCTCCGCGCCTCCGCGGGAGAAACCCGGGCTTGAGCCTGGCCACCGGGCCTTGTATACTTGCGCGCCTCGAATCCGAGGGGTTTTGCTGCGCTTGTGCGCGGCGGCCCGGCAACCACTCAGGGGTCAGGTTCCTTAGACGCGAAAATGTGGTCCCGTAGGGCGTCCCGCCCGCCGGATTTGGCCGCTTTTCCCGAATTTCACTCGGTAGGACGCGGAGGTCGCCATGTCGGCTGATTCACGCTGGCTTCTGGCCCTGCGCGTGTGCGGTGTGCAAGTGATCCTGAGCCTGGCGGCGGCAGTCGTCTGGTGGTTGTTGGAGGGCAGCGCGCTGGCCGCGCTGGCGGGTGGCGGAGCGGCCACCTTCCTGAGCCTCTGGTTCGCGCTGCGGGTCTTCGGGACCGACGCGGCAGCGGATCCGGAGGGCTTCCTCCGACGATTCTATCGGGCGGAGTTCATGAAGCTCGGCCTGGCCGTGCTTTTTTTCATCGTCGCCGCCAATCTGGCCGGCGACCACATGGCGGAGATCATCACCGGCTTCATGGCCGCGCTGATGGGGTTCTGGTTCGGATTGCTGCCCGTGGCGGGTGTCATGGGGCGATCCGGAAAAACGGGTGACAAGTAAAGGCACTAGCAGCGATGGCGACCTACGACAGTCCCGGCGAATATATTGATCACCACCTGGGTCACTGGGTAATCGGTGAAAAGGGCAGCTTCTGGTCTCTGCATGTGGACACCATGCTGTTCTCGGTTCTGCTGGGCGCGGTCTTTTTCTTCATCTTCTATGCTGCCGCCCGTAAGGCCACCAGTGGCACGCCCGGGGGCTTGCAGAATTTCATCGAGACCGTGGTGGATTTCGTTGACAGCAACATCAAGGATTCCTACCACGGTACCAACCGCTTGATCGGGCCCATCGCCCTGACGATCTTCGTCTGGGTGCTGCTGATGAATATCGTCAAGCTGATCCCCTACGATCTCTTCCCTTGGCTGGCGAGCTTTGTCGGCGTCGACTATCTGCGGATCAACCCCACGTCCGATATCAACGCCACTGCCGGCGTGGCCCTGGGCGTGTTCGTGATGATCTTCTGGTTCGGTTTCAAGGTGAAAGGCGTCGGCGGCGTGGGCAAGGAATTCTTTACCTCGCCCTTCAGCGCCCAGAGCCTGCCGTTCAAGATCGTTCTGGCGCCGATCAACTTGTTCTTCAAGACCGTCGAGGAGATCGTCAAGCCCTTCTCGCTGGCCATGCGTCTTTTCGGGAACATGTACGCCGGTTCCCTGATCTTCACCCTGATCGCCATCAGCCCCTGGTACATGCAGTGGGCCCTGGGTCTGGGATGGTCCCTGTTCAAGTTGCTGGTGATTGTGCTTCAGGCCTTCGTGTTCATGGCCCTCACCATCGTCTATCTGAGCATGGCCGAGGAAGATCACTGAGTTTGAGCCGACCGGCTCGGCCACAGCCGATCGGTCATCTGTTTTTTAACTTGTCTGCACTATCCAAAGTCGGAGGAAGCAATGGAAACTGAAATCGCAGCTGCAATTGCCCAGCTTCAGGGCATGACCGTTCTCGCCGTGGGCATCATCGTGGGCCTGGGCGCCATCGGCACCGCCATCGGCTTCGGCCTCCTGGGTGGTCGCTTCCTGGAATCCGCTGCCCGTCAGCCCGAGCTGGTCGGCATGCTCCAGGTCCGCATGTTCATCCTGGCCGGTCTGCTCGACGCCGTGGCCATGATCGGTGTGGGTCTGGGCGTGTGGTTTGCCGTGGCCAGCCCCTTCCTGGGCGCGCTGGAAGCCATGCTTTAAGAGGTCACGGGCGCCTGGCGCCCGTTTCCTTTCGTTCGCCGTTTTGGAACCGTAGTCAACGAGGGTTCGCGCCGTGAATTTGAACGCGACGATATTGGGCCAGATGGTCAGCTTTGCCATCCTGGTATGGCTGACTCTGAAGTTCGTGTGGCCGCCGCTGGTGGAAGCCATGCGCGAGCGTCGGGAGAAGATCGCCGAAGGCCTGGCCGCTGCCGAGAAAGGCAACAAGGCACTTGAAGAGGCCTCCACCGAGACCGAGCGTCTTATCCGTGAAGCCCGCGAGCAGGCCTCCGAGATCATTGCCCAGGCCAACCGCCGAAGCACCGAAATGGTCGAGGAAGCCAAGACCGAGGCCCGCCGTGAAGGCGAGCGTCTGCTGGAAAATGCCCGCGCGCAGATGGAACAGGACGTGGCCCGCGCCCGTGCCGAGCTGCGCCAGGAAGTGGCCGAGCTCACCGTGATGGGTGCCGGTCAGATTCTCGGCCGCGAAGTGGACGCCAAGGCTCACGGCGAGCTGCTCGACCGCCTCGCCAAAGAGCTCTGAGGAGCGTTTCGCCATGTCCCAGAGCAGCAACTTCAGCACCATCGCAAGGCCCTATGCCCAGGCCGTCTTCGAGGTGGCCCGGGAACAGGGCAGCTTTGACCGCTGGTCGGATCTGCTCGCGGCCCTGGCCGCGCTGGTTCGCACCACCGACGGTGCCGAGCTGGTCAAGCATCCCGCCATCGCCCCGGCCGATCTCGCCGAGACCCTGATCGAGGCGATTGGCAAGCTGGACGACGAGGGTGCCAATTTCATCCGCCTGTTGGCCGAGCGCCGCCGCCTGGTGGCCGCCGCGCAGATCGCCGAGCAGTTCGAGGCCCTGCGCGCTGAAGCCGAGGGGCGCATGGCGGTGGAAGTGCGCGCCGCCCATGCCCTGGACGACAAGTCCGCGGATGCCCTGGCCCAGGCACTGGCAAAGCGCCTCGACCGCAAGATCGAATTGAAGGTGGTCGAGGACGAAGGCCTGATCGGCGGCGTTGTGCTGCGGGCAGGCGATCTGGTTATCGACGGTTCCGTGAAAGGCCAGCTCGATCGGCTGGCCACGGCCATGAGTCACTAATTTACGTAGGACAGGACCATGCAAGTCAATCCAACCGAAATCAGCGATCTGATCAAAAAGCGCATCAAGAATTTTGATGCCGACGCGGAAGTCCGCAATGTGGGCACCGTGGTCAAGGTCACCGACGGGATTGTCACCATCCACGGTCTGGGTGATGCCCAGTACGGGGAAATGCTGGAATTCCCGGGCGACACCTTCGGCATGGCCCTGAACCTGGAGCGTGACTCCGTCGGCGCCGTGGTGCTGGGTGACTACAAGCACATCTCCGAAGGCGACACGGTCAAGTGCACCGGCCGCATTCTGGAAGTGCCGGTGGGCGAAGGCATGCTCGGCCGCGTGGTGGACTCCCTGGGTCGTCCCATCGACGGCAAGGGCGAGATCGAGAGCAAGGAAACCTCTCCCATCGAGAAGGTTGCCCCGGGCGTGATTACCCGTCAGTCCGTGGATCAGCCGGTGCAGACCGGCCTGAAGTCCATCGACTCCATGGTGCCGATCGGTCGCGGTCAGCGCGAGCTGATCATTGGTGACCGCCAGACCGGCAAGACCGCCGTGGCCGTGGACGCCATCATCAACCAGAAGGGCACCGGCGTTAAGTGCATCTACGTGGCAGTCGGCCAGAAGGCTTCCTCCATTGCCACCGTGGTGCGCAAGCTGGAAGAGCATGGCGCCCTGGAGCACACCATCGTGGTTGCCGCCACCGCCTCCGAAAACGCTGCGCTGCAGTACATCGCCCCCTACGCGGGTTGCGCCATGGGCGAGTACTTCCGCGACCGCGGTGAAGACGCCCTGATCGTCTATGATGACCTCACCAAGCAGGCCTGGGCCTATCGTCAGGTTTCCCTGCTGCTGCGTCGTCCCCCGGGCCGTGAAGCCTATCCGGGTGACATCTTCTACCTCCATTCCCGGTTGCTGGAACGCGCCGCGCGAATCAATGAAGAAGAAGTCGAAAAGCGCACCAACGGTGAAGTGAAGGGCAAGACCGGTTCCCTGACCGCCCTGCCGATCATTGAAACCCAGGCCGGTGACGTGTCTGCCTTCGTGCCGACCAACGTGATCTCCATCACCGACGGCCAGATCTTTCTGGAAACCGACCTGTTCAACTCCGGTATCCGCCCGGCCATCAACGCCGGTATCTCGGTGTCCCGAGTGGGTGGTTCGGCCCAGACCAAGATCATCAAGAAGCTGGGTGGCGGTATCCGTATCGCCCTGGCCCAGTATCGCGAGCTCGCGGCCTTTGCCCAGTTTGCCTCCGACCTGGACGAAGCTACCCGCAAGCAGCTCGAGCGCGGCAAGCGCGTGATGGAGCTGATGAAGCAGAAGCAGTACACCCCGCTCTCCATCGCGGAAATGGCCGTCTCCCTGTATGCCGCCAACGAAGGCTATCTGGACGACGTTGAGGTGGAAAAGATCGTCGACTTTGAAGCCGGTCTGCACAGCCACCTCAAGGCCAGTCACAAGGGACTGTACGAGAAGATCAACGAATCCGGTGCTTACAACGACGAAATCGTTGAGGGCATGAAGACCTGCATCACCGAATTCAAACAGTCCTGGTAAGTCGGCAACGTCGCGACGACACGAGATAACGAGCAACGCTTATGGCAGGCGCTAAGGAAATCCGGACTCAGATCAAGAGTATCGGTAACACGCAGAAGATCACCAAGGCCATGGAAATGGTCGCGGCCAGCAAGATGCGCCGCGCCCAGGACCGGATGGCGGCCTCCCGTCCCTATGCCAAGAGCATCCGGCGGGTGATTGGCCATCTGGCCAACGCCAACCCCGATTATCGGCATCCCTATCTGATTCCCCGGGAGCCGAAGCGGGTGAACCTGCTGGTGATCTCCACCGATCGCGGTCTGTGCGGCGGCTTGAACATCAATCTGTTCAAGTCCGTGCTGCGGGAAATCCGTGACTGGCAGGACAAGGGCGTGGATGTGGAGCTTACCCTGATCGGCGCCAAGGCTTCTGCCTTCTTCAGCCGCCTGGGTCTCGACATCGTCGCCGAAACCAGTCATCTGGGTGACAGCCCGCACCTGACCGATCTGATCGGCACGGTCCGGGAGACGCTCAACCGCTTCGACGACAAGAAGATCGACCTGATTCGCATCGCCCACAACGAGTTCGTCAACACCATGACCCAGCAGCCGGAGATTCTCCCGCTGCTGCCGGTGGAACCCTCCGAGGACGATGAGCTGCTCGAGCACTGGGACTACATCTACGAGCCGTCCACGCCGGAAGCCCTGCTGGAGCAGGTGCTGACCCGCTATGTGGAATCACAGGTCTATCAGGGTGTGGTCGAGAACGTGGCCTGCGAACAAGCCGCGCGGATGGTGGCCATGAAGGCGGCCACCGACAACGCCGGCGAGATGATCGACAGCCTGCAGCTGGAATACAACAAGGCCCGTCAGGCCGCCATTACCCAGGAACTGGCCGAGATTGTCGGCGGTGCCGCGGCAGTCTGACATCCCTAAACAGATTCGATTTCGAAACACGCAATTTCAGAGGATTCGCTCATGAGCTCCGGAAAGATCGTTCAGGTTATCGGCGCGGTGGTGGACGTTGAATTCCCCCGTGACGCCATCCCGAAGGTCTATGATGCCCTCGTCCTGGAGGACGGCGGCCTGACTCTCGAGGTGCAGCAGCAGTTGGGTGACGGTGTCGTCCGCACCATTGCCATGGGCTCCAGTGAAGGCCTCAAGCGCGGCCTGAAGGTGCAGAACACCGAAGCCCCCATTTCCGTGCCGGTGGGCAAGGCCACCCTGGGCCGGATCATGAACGTGCTCGGCGATCCCGAGGACGAGAAGGGCGAAGTGAAGTCCGAGGAGCGCCGCTCCATTCACCAGGACGCGCCCAGCTATGAAGATCAGGCCGGTTC
This sequence comes from Natronospira sp., assembly GCA_003558125.1. GTDB lineage: Bacteria > Pseudomonadota > Gammaproteobacteria > Natronospirales > Natronospiraceae > Natronospira > Natronospira elongata. The sequence continues at coordinate 6,156 of PWMQ01000068.1, forward strand.
CACCGAGCTGCTGGAAACCGGCATCAAGGTGATCGATCTGCTCTGCCCCTTCGCCAAGGGCGGCAAGGTGGGCCTGTTTGGCGGTGCCGGCGTGGGCAAGACCGTGAACATGCTCGAGCTGATCAACAACATCGCCAAGGAACACTCCGGTCTTTCCGTGTTCGCCGGTGTGGGTGAGCGGACCCGTGAAGGTAACGACTTCTATCACGAGATGTCCGATGCCGGCGTGATCGACCTGAAGAACCTGGAGAATTCCAAGGTGGCCATGGTTTACGGTCAGATGAACGAACCGCCGGGTAACCGTCTGCGCGTGGCCCTGTCCGGTCTGACCATGGCCGAGTACTTCCGTGACGAAGGCCGTGACGTGCTCTTCTTCGTGGACAACATCTATCGCTACACCCTGGCCGGTACCGAAGTGTCCGCCCTGCTGGGTCGTATGCCCTCCGCCGTGGGTTACCAGCCCACCCTGGCCGAGGAAATGGGTCAGCTCCAGGAGCGAATCACCTCCACCAAGACCGGTTCCATTACCTCCGTGCAGGCCGTTTACGTGCCGGCGGATGACCTGACCGACCCGTCCCCGGCCACCACCTTTGCTCACCTGGACGCCACCGTGGTGCTGTCCCGTGACATCGCCTCCCTGGGTATCTACCCGGCCGTGGATCCGCTGGACTCCACCTCCCGTCAGCTCGACCCGCAGGTGATCGGTCAGGAACACTATGACACCGCCCGTGCGGTGCAGGGTGTGCTGCAGCGCTACAAGGAACTCAAGGACATCATCGCCATTCTCGGCATGGACGAACTGTCCGAAGACGACAAGCTGGCCGTGTCCCGGGCCCGGAAGATCCAGCGCTTCCTGTCCCAGCCCTTCTTCGTGGCCGAGGTCTTCACCGGCATGCCCGGTCAGTACGTGTCCTTGAAGGACACCATCAAGGGCTTCAAGGCGATCGTGGAAGGCGAGTGCGATGACCTGCCCGAGCAGGCCTTCTACATGGTCGGCACCATTGATGATGCCCGCGAAAAGGCCCAGAAGCTCTAAGGAGCCCTGACTCATGTCCAAGACCATTCGCGTCCACATCGTCAGCGCCGAGTCGGAGATCTGGGAAGGGGAAGCCGAGATGGTCTTCGCCTCGGCCGAGCAGGGCGGCATGGGCATCGCGCCCCGCCACGCCCCCCTGCTTACCCGGCTTGAGCCCGGCGAGGTCCGGGTACGCAAGCCGGGCGGCGAAGAGATGGATTTCTACGTCTCCGGCGGCATCCTCGAGATCCAGCCCCATCTGGTGAGCATTCTCGCCGACACCGCCGAGCGTGCCGCGGATCTCGACGAGGCCGCCGCCATTGAGGCCAAGCGCCGTGCCGAAGAGGCCATCGCCAACCGCAAGGGAGATGTGGACATCTCCCGCGCCCAGGCCCAGTTGGCCGAAGCCGCTGCCCGCCTCAAGCTGGTTCAGAAGCTCAAAAAGAAAAAGAGCTGAGGGACCCGCACCGGAACGAAAAAAGCTGTGCCAGCCGGCACAGCTTTTTTTTGGTCACCCCGAAACGTTCCCCAACCGCTCAGCCTGCCCCCTGTAGGCGCGGATTCATCCGCGCAATGGCCAAAATCCGCCGCCCCACCCCATTTCATGAACACGCTCAGAACACGGCAAACGGGCATTCAATGAAACGGTGGACCCAGTCAGCGGGTTGACCGTCGAATTCCGGCCATTGCGCGGATGAATCCGCGCCTACAGGGGGTTTCAATGAGCGTGGTAGGGGGCGTTGGGCAAGGCGCAGATTGGGCCAGCTACACCGAAATAAGATAAACTGCGCCCCCATGAAACTCTCAGTCGTCATTCTTGCTGCCGGCCGGGGCAAACGCATGCGCTCCCGGCTGCCGAAGGTGCTCCAGCCCCTGGGCGGGGTTCCTATGTTGGGCCACGTCCTCGAAGGCTGTGCCGCCCTGAATCCTGACCAAACCCTGGTGGTGGTTGGCCACGGGGGTGACGCGGTGCGCTCGGCCTTTGCAGACGAAGCCATCGTCTGGGTGGAGCAGGCCGAACAGCTGGGCACCGGGCATGCCGTGGACCAGGCCCTGCCAGAGATTCCCGACGATCACGTGGTGCTGGTCCTCTACGGCGACGTGCCCCTGGTCAGCGAGGCGACCCAGCGCCGCCTGTCCGAGGCGGCCGGTGACGCGGTGGCGGTGCTCACCGCCGAGATGTCCGACCCCAGTGGCTATGGCCGTATTCTCCGTGATCAGAGCGGGGCGGTGACCGGTATCGTCGAGCACAAGGATGCCAGCCCCGAGCAGCGAAAGATCCGCGAAATCAACACCGGCCTGCTCGCCGCCCCCGCCAGGCAGCTCAAGGACTGGTTGGCGCGGGTGGATGCCGATAACGCTCAAGGCGAGTATTACCTCACCGATATCATCGCCATGGCGGCCGCCGAGGGCTTTCCGGTGAAAGGCATCGCCAGCCAAGATCCAGGCGAAATCCAGGGCATCAATAATCGAACCCAGTTGGCCGAGGCCGAGGCCATCCTGCGCCGTCAGCGGACCGAGGCGCTGATGGAAGCCGGTGTCACGCTCGCCGACCCGAACCGGGTCGATGTCCGTGGCCGCCAGCAGTGTGGCCAGGATGTCTTCATCGACGTCAACACAGTGTTTGAGGGCGAGGTCGTCCTTGGGGACGGCGTTCGCATCGGCCCGGGCTGCGTGATTCGCAACAGTCGCTTGTCGGCCGGCACCGTCGTGGATGCCCACTGCGTGCTGGAATCCATGGAAGCGGGCGAACAGGCCCGCATCGGCCCCTTCGCCCGCCTGCGCCCAGGCACCCGCCTCGGTATCGGCACCCGGATCGGGAATTTCGTGGAAACCAAGAATCTCTCCCTGGGCGAGAGATCCAAGATCA
>PWMQ01000108.1 GCA_003558125.1 Natronospira sp.
GGCGGAGATGATCGTCAAGGTCAAAGAGCCCATCGAGCCGGATCTCAAGCGTCTGCGCAAGGATCATCTGCTGTTCTGCTATCTGCACCTGGCTGCCGAGCCGGAATTGACCGAGCGTCTGAAGCAGATTGGCCTGACCGCCGTGGCCTTCGAAACCGTTGAAGACAAGGGCAATCTGCCGTTGCTGGCCCCCATGAGCGACATTGCCGGTCGCATTGCCATTCAGGTGGCCACCCATCTGCTGCATCAGCCGGAAGGTGGCAAGGGCATTCTGCTGGGTGGCGTGCCCGCCGCCAAGCGGGGCAAGGTGGTAATCGTCGGCTGCGGCATGGCCGGTGGCAACGCCGCCCAGCTGGCTGCCGGGATCGGCGCCGAGGTGGTGGTCTTTGACAAGGATCCGGCCAAGCTGGCCTGGGCCCGGACGTTCGGTCCCAATGTGACCGGTCTCTATCCCCACACGGATGATGTGATTGATCAGCTTCGCACCGCCGACATTGCCGTCGGTGCCGTGCTGGTTGCCGGTGCCCGCGCCCCCCATGTGATTACCAAGGAAGCCGTCCGCGAGATGCAGCCGGGCAGTGTGGTGGTGGATATCTCCGTGGACCAGGGTGGCTGTGTCGAAAGCACCCGGCCCACGACCTGGGAAGATCCCACCTACGTCTGGGAAGGGGTGACGCATTTCACCGTGACCAATATGCCCGGTGCCGTGCCGCGCACGGGTTCCCAGGCCCTGTCCGCGGCCATTGCCCCTTATTGCAGCCGCCTGGCTTCCGGTAACTGGCGTGATTTCGATCCCCTCATCAAGGGCATCAACGTCGAGAACGGCGAAGTCGTTCATCCGGCCATCAAGGGTTGATTCCCGGCCCGGTCTGGCTGTCAACGGCCGGCAGCGTCAGCTGCCGGCCGTTTTTTGTCGCCACTGCGGACAAGAGCAGGCGGGCGGGGGCTTGTGTCGTGGGCCGGCGCGGCACAAAATGGAGGTTTGGGGGAAAGTTTCTTGGTGGGGTAAAATTGCTTGTCTGCCAGGAGTTTGGCTTTCCTGTTTGAAGCGATTTCTTTGGAGGCCGCCTAGCCGTGGCACAGGCCAAGACAAAAAAAGGGGAGCACTCGGCCTCCCGGGAGCGGCTCAAGCGCGGCCTGCGTGAGTCGGCGTTCTGGATATGCCTCGCTCTGGCGCTGGTCCTGTTGGCCGCCCTGGCCAGCTATGATCCGCGAGATCCCGGTTTCTCACACACCGGTGGTTTCCACGGCGTCTCCAACTGGGTCGGGCCCACCGGGGCCTGGGTGGCGGATCTGTTGTTGTTTCTGCTGGGCTATCCGGCCTATCTATTGCCGGTGCTGGTGGTCTGGAGTGGCTGGCTGATCTTCCGCAGTCGGGACGAAGACGATCAACCCGTGGACGGGCTGACCCTGTCGTTGCGCTTTCTTGGCCTGATTTTGGCGGTGGCCACCGCCAGCGCCCTGTGCTCCATGAATTGGGCGGTGGATCCGGCGCGGGTCCCGCTGGATGCCGGGGGGGTGCTGGGCGCGGCCATCGGCGGCTTTGCCGGTGGCACCCTGGGGTATCTCGGCAGTACTCTGATTCTTCTCGCCCTGTTCTTTACCGGCGTTACCCTGTTCACCGGTCTGTCCTGGCTGGCGGTAATGGATGCCACGGGGCGCTTCACCCTTTTGCAGGCCGAGCGGCTGCGTAACCGTTGGCAGCGTCTGCTGCAGTGGTGGCAGGATCGCCGCAAGCGCCGTGAGCAGGTCGCGGAAGTGAGGGAGCAGACCAAGGCCTCCAAGAAGCGCAAGCCGCCCAAGATTGAACCGGTGCTCAGTGATCTCAAGCCTAGTGCCCGAGTCGAGCGTGAACGGCAACAGACCCTGTTCGAGCCCAATCATGCGGCGCCTTCCGGTGCCAGCCTGCCGGCACTGTCGCTGCTGGACAGTCCGCCGGCCCGCAAGGGTGGTTACTCCGAGGCGGCGCTGGAGGCCATGAGCAAGCAGGTCGAGCTCAAGCTCAAGGACTTTGGCGTGGATGTGGAGGTGGTGGCGGTCAATCCCGGGCCGGTGGTGACCCGTTTCGAGCTGCAGCCGGCCCCCGGCGTCAAGGTCAGCCAGATCAGCAATCTGTCCAAGGATCTGGCCCGGGCCATGTCGGCCATCAGTGTGCGTGTGGTGGAAGTGATTCCCGGCAAGTCGGTGGTGGGGCTCGAGATTCCCAATGAGGACAGGGAGCTGGTCACGCTGGGCGAGATCCTCAAATCCGAGGCCTATGATGCCTCCCGGTCCTCCCTGACGCTGACCCTGGGCAAGGACATCAGTGGTCGCCCCATGGTGGCGGACTTGCAGAAGATGCCCCATTTGTTGATTGCCGGCACCACCGGCTCGGGCAAGTCCGTGGCCATCAATGCCATGATTCTGAGCCTGCTCTACAAGGACACGCCCGAGAACGTTCGCCTGATCATGATCGACCCCAAGATGCTGGAGTTGTCGGTCTATGAGGGAATTCCCCATTTGCTGGCGCCGGTGGTCACGGATATGAAGGATGCCGCCAACGCCCTCAAATGGTGTGTCGCCGAAATGGAGCGCCGCTACCGCCTGATGGCCGCCCTGGGGGTACGTAACCTGGCTGGTTACAACCGCAAGATCCGCGATGCGAGGAAGAAGGGCGAGGAAATCCTGGATCCCCTGGCCAACCGCAATGCGCCGCCGGATGCCGAGCCGGGTGATCTGCCGGAACCGGAACCGCTGGACACCTTGCCCCAGATCGTCGTGGTTATCGATGAGCTGGCGGACATGATGATGATCGTGGGCAAGAAGGTGGAGGAGCTGATTGCCCGCCTGGCCCAGAAGGCCCGCGCTTCCGGGATCCACCTGGTACTGGCGACACAGCGGCCCTCGGTGGATGTGATCACCGGCCTGATCAAGGCCAATATTCCCGCCCGGATTGCCTTTCAGGTGTCCTCGCGGGTGGACTCCCGCACCATTCTTGATCAAATGGGCGCCGAATCGCTGCTTGGCCACGGTGACATGCTCTTTCTGCCACCCGGCACCAGCATGCCCGAGCGCGTGCATGGCGCCTTTGTCTCGGACCAGGAGGTCCACCGGGTGGTGGCCGAGCTCAAGCAGAGTGGCAAACCGGAATATGACGAGGATGTTCTCAATGGCCCCTCGGAACCGGTGCCGGGTATGCCCAGTCTACCGGGAGACGGGAATGACGGCGGTGACGAGAGCGATCCGCTGTATGACCAGGCGGTGCGCCTGGTCACCGAGACCCGCAAGGCCTCCATCTCCGGCGTCCAGCGTCGCCTGAAGATTGGCTATAACCGGGCCGCGCGTATGATCGAACAAATGGAAGAGGCCGGTATTGTCGGGCCACTGCAGTCCAACGGTTCCCGGGAAGTACTGGCCGCGCCCCCACCGGATGCGGATTAGCAAGCGGATGTCCTCCGGGTGGGGCCGACTCAATCAGAGGTTTTTTATGAAAATAAGAATGGTATGCATCGCTGTCGTCGCCGGTTTGCTTATGGGAATAAGTCCGGTTCTCGCAGCGGACGACAGGCCGGGCGCGGCGGATCTGCGTGAGATCCTCGCCGAGCTGCACAGTCTACGGGCCAACTTCGAGCAGACCGTGCTCGATTCGGAGTTCGTGGTGGATGAGACCGCCAGTGGCGAAGTGGCAATCAAGCGCCCGGGCCGTTTCCGCTGGGACTACAGCGAGCCCTATGAGCAAGTCATCGTCTCCGATGGCGAGACCATGTGGGATTACGAAGCCGACTTCGAGCAAGTCATTGTCCGTCCCATGGACGAAACCCTGGCGACCAGCCCTGCCATGCTCTTGAGTGGCGAGGGGGACCTGGAAGACAGTTTCGTGGTGGAGGACGAGGGCATGCAGGGCAATCTGCGCTGGTTCCAGCTCCGCCCGCGTGTGCAGGACACGGAGTTCGAACGGATCCGGATCGCCGTGGGCGAGGAAACCGTGGAGTTGATGGAACTGCGAGACAACCTCGGCCAGACCACACGGATCGAGTTTCACAATATCGAATTCAATCCCGAGCTGCCGGACGATCTGTTCCACTTCGACCCGCCGGAAGGCGTTGACGTTATTCGGCAGTGAGTGGGCATACCACCAATTCATCCACCACGCCCCTGGCCGAGCGCATGCGTCCCACCACGCCGGCCGAGCTGGTGGGGCAGGACAGTCTGCTGGCCGAATCGGCACCGCTGCGCCAGGTTCTGGAGGGGGGGCGAGCTCATTCCATGATCCTGTGGGGCCCGCCCGGCAGCGGCAAGACCACCATCGCGCGCATGGTTGCCGAACGCTCGGGAACGGCCTTTGTCAGTCTTTCGGCGGTGATGGCGGGGGTCAAGGATGTCCGCGCGGCCGTGGAAGCGGCCCGCGCCCGGCGGGACATGGAAGACCGGGCCACCCTGTTGTTTCTGGACGAGGTCCACCGCTTCAACAAGGCCCAGCAGGATGCCTTTCTGCCCTGGGTCGAGGACGGCACACTCTTGTTCGTGGGCGCGACTACGGAGAATCCCTCCTTCGAACTGAACAACGCCCTGTTGTCCCGAGCGCGTGTCTATCAGTTGGGCGCTCTGGACGAGGCGGGGCTGCTGTCATTGCTCCAGCGGGCGCTTCAGGATAGCGAGCGCGGTCTCGGTGAGCTGGGCATCAAGGCCGGCGAGGGCGCGCTGGAAGAAATTGCCCGAATTGCCGACGGGGACGCCCGGCGGGCGCTGAACTTGCTGGAGGTGGCCGTCGAGGGCCTTGAATCGGGAAACACCCTGGACCGTGAGCGGGTCGCGGCGGTCACCGTCGGCGGGGAACGGCGCCGCTTCGACAAGGGCGGCGATGATTTCTATGACCAGATCTCCGCCTTGCACAAATCCATCAGAGGCTCGGCCCCGGACGCTTCCCTGTATTGGCTTGCCCGGATGTTGGACGGCGGCTGTGATCCCCTGTACATTGCCCGCCGTCTGGTGCGGGTGGCGTCGGAAGACATTGGCAATGCCGATCCCCGGGCACTGGACCTGGCGCTCAACGCCTGGGAAGTGCAGGAAAGGCTGGGCAGCCCCGAGGGAGAACTGGCCCTGGCTCAAACCACTGTCTATCTGGCGGTGGCCCCCAAGAGCAATGCGGTCTACATGGCCTGGAACGCCGTCCTTCGGGATGTTCGCGAGCAGGGCTCTCTGGAAGTGCCCGTGCACCTGCGCAATGCGCCCACTCGCCTGATGAAGGAGCTGGGCTACGGACACGCCTACCGCTATGCCCATGATGAGCCGGATGCCTACGCCGCGGGCGAGAGCTATCTTCCGGATGCCCTTCAGGGCCGGCGCTGGTACCGCCCAACGTCGCGTGGAATGGAAGGCCGGATTGGCGAGAAGCTGGAACGCCTCAGGGCCGCTGACCGGGCCTTCCATGATTCGAAGAATAAACAGTAAACGATTTTTTGATCTCCATCTGACCTTCAAAGAAGAACCGATACCGACATGCTGGACAATAAAATCCTTCGTACAGATCTGGATGGTGTGGCCCGAAATCTGGCCCGCCGTGGCTATGAGCTGGATACGACCCGCTTCGCCGAACTGGAAAAACGCCGCAAGTCACTGCAGGTGCGCGTTGAGCAGCTTCGCAATGAGCGCAATACCCGCTCCAAGTCCATCGGCAAGGCCAAGGCCGCCGGTGAGGACATCGAGCCGTTGAAGGCGGAGGTCAAGCAGCTGGGCGAGGAGCTGGACTCGGCGGAGGATGAGCTGGAAAAGCTGCAGGGAGAGCTGGGTGAGTGGCTCATGTCCATGCCCAATCTCCTGGATGCGTCGGTACCGGATGGCTCGGATGAGTCAGACAACGAGGAAATCCGGCGCTGGGGTGAGCCGCCTCAGCTGGATTTTGAGCCCCGGGACCATGTGGACCTGGGCGAGGCCCTCGGTGGCCTGGACTTCGAAACGGCGGCCCGCCTGACCGGGGCGCGTTTCGTGGTGATGACCGGTGGGGTGGCCCGACTGCATCGTGCCCTGACCCAGTTCATGCTGGACCTGCATGTCAACGAACACGGCTACGAAGAGGCCTATGTTCCATATGTGGTGAGTCGCGCAAGCCTGGAGGGCACGGGGCAGCTACCCAAATTCGGTGAAGACCTTTTCCACCTGGATGATGAGCGGGACTGGCATCTGATACCCACCGCCGAAGTGCCCCTGAGTAATTTTGCCCGTGAATCCATTCTGGACGGAGAGCAGCTTCCCCGGAAGCTGGTGTCGCATACCCCCTGTTTCCGCTCGGAGGCCGGTTCCTACGGCAAGGATACCCGGGGCATGATCCGCCAGCACCAGTTCGACAAGGTGGAGCTGGTGCATCTGGTGCGGCCGGACGATTCCTGGCAGGCGCTGGAAGAACTGACCGGGCATGCCGAGAAGGTGCTCCAGTTGCTGGAACTTCCCTATAGGGTAGTCAACCTCTGCGCAGGGGATATCGGTTTCGGCGCCAGCAAGACCTATGACCTGGAGGTCTGGCTCCCGGGCCAGCAACGATACCGGGAAATCTCCTCCTGCTCCAATTGCCAGGCATTCCAGGCGCGGCGCATGAAGGCTCGCTGGCGCAACCCGGAAACCGGCAAGCCGGAGCATATTCACACCCTCAACGGCTCCGGCGTTGCCAGCGGCCGGGCCCTGGTGGCGGTACTGGAGAACGGCCAGCAGGCGGACGGCTCCATCCGGATTCCCGAGGTATTACGGCCCTATATGAACAATCAGGCCTATTTGTATCCTGAGGAGGGATAGGGCAGTCTGGTGATGTTGTAACAATCGGGCAGCCCGATGGGTCTCACCCCGCGGAGGGTGAGATGCATGATGAGGATTCGATGATGTTGAATTGCAGGACGGTGGCTCTGGAGGCCGACGAATTGCTTCGAGGGGAAGTATCGCCCCTGCGAGCAGCGCGCTTGCGCCTGCATATCCTGATATGTGGCAACTGCCGGCGTCATGTCGCCAATCTGCGTGCGCTCTCCGAATTGCTCGACGGTCATGGTAATGAAGCCGACAGCGGCCGGGCTCTGGAAGAACTGGAATCCGGGGTCCTTGAGGCCCTCAAAGAGGGTGGTGGCAGCAAAGTCGTTGCTTTGGTTGGGAGGGATGCCGCTCAGAGCCGCGACGAGTCACTCGCCTTCCAGGAAAGCACCGGTGAGCGTCTCCTGCGGGAGAGCATTCCCGATGAAGAGCGGGTCCAGCAGGTGCTTCGGGAGGTTCGCGAATTTGTCGGCTATATTCCGCCACACTTCCGGGTCTACGCTCAGCATCCCGGGATGTTGGAAGCCAATTGGGCGAAGATGCGAGCGGTGGTCAAGGATGGCATATTGCCTCACCGCCTTCGCGAGGCAATCGCGATTCTGGTCTCCCATGACAATGGATGCGATTACTGTGTTCGGGCTCACGGCCAGGTCCTCTTGGACCTGGGGGTGAATGAGGAAGTCATTGAGCGCATGAAGCAGGATGTCATGGCTGGTGACCTGCCGTTGAAAGAACGAGCGCTGCTGGTGGTGGCACGGGAGGCGAACCGTGACCCCCATGGCGCCTCGGAAGAACGGATTGCCCTGGCGCGCAAGGCCGGGGCAAGCGATCTGGAGATACTCGAGGCACTCGGCGTCATGGAGATTTACACCTCCATCAACAAGTTCATTGACACCCTGGGGATTCCTCTGGAAGCCTGATCAACCCTCTACCTTTGTTTGCAGCTCCCGCAATTGTCTGGCCCGGGACTCCAGCGCTTCACCCACTTCCATGTTCCGGCTGGAACCGTGAACCGAGCTTCGGGTGCCGGCTTCCAGCACCGACATCTTCTCGCGAACGGAGTCGGCTTGCTGTTTCTGCATCTGCAACTTTGCATTGATCTCCTGAGTCGAAACCTGCAACTCCCGAATCGCACGAGCGACCATCTGGCCGGCTTCTTCCAGCCCTGACTCGCCATCGGCGGATAGCTGCAAGACACTTTCCATGTGTTGGCCGAAGTCGGTGATGGTGGCGGCCATCTGCTCGCGCAGCTCGGAAGCTTCCCTTAGTACCCGTCTGATACGGGTAGCATATTGTGTCGTCTGGAGAGCCAGGTCACTCACTTCGCTGGCAACGACCTGAAAACTCTTGCCCGCCTGGCCGGCCCGTGAAGCCTCGATACCCGCATTCAGGGCAACCAGTTTGGTATGGCCCGCGATCTGGCCGATGGAGTCGGACATCTTGACGGTTTCGTTGAAGTGAGCTTCGAACTGTGAAGAATGCTCAAGCATCTCTTTCGACCAATCCACGGCCGACTTGAGTTCTCGGATCAGCTTGCTTGAGTTCTCTCGCGTACTGTCGAACTGACTGGAAAGATGCTCCGCAGCTTTCCGGCTGTGCTGTGTGTTTTCTTCGATGAGGTCGGCCTCGCTGGCCACTTGCTCGGCCAGGTTCGTCGCCTCTTCGGCTACTTCAAGACGCTCCCGGGACGCAGCGTTAACTTTGGTGGCTGTGTTCCGGACCTGGCTGCCAAGATCTGCAATCTCCTCAATTATTCGTCCAGCATCCGCCGTGGCCGACTGGGTAGATGACTGACCCGCGTCACGGCTACCAATGATGGTGCCAGTCATGAAGACAAGGAATGGCACCATGTAGGTCAGCGCCATTTGTTTAAACTGAAGGCTCTCACCGCCGAGGATCGCATTAGGCTGATTGATTAGGTTCAGCAAACTTCCCACGAGTAGTGCAACCAGCATTGCTGTCGGAAGTCGCCGACAACATGCGATAAAAAAGGTAGGTAGCCCCCGAGGGAAATGGTGTTTTTTGGGGGTCTGGACTTCTTCGCTTGTGGTGCTCACTCGTGTCCCTCCTTGATTTCAATGTTTTGTTGTTCATCGGCAGCGCTTGCCTTTAGTAACTGCCCTGCCTCTGCTGCCGGCATGGGGCGGTAGAACAAGAAACCTTGTGCTTCATCGCAGCCATGGTCCCTGAAGAAGTCGCGTTGCCTTTGGGTTTCAACGCCTTCCACGATTGTCTTTATCCCAAGCCGATCAGCGAGTGTCATTATGGTTTGGCTTATACCGCAGTCTTCCCTTACATCAGGGACACCTGTGACGAATGATCGGTCAATCTTGAGGTAGTCCAGGGGGAATTGGCGGAGATAGGCTAATGACGAGTATCCCGTGCCGAAATCATCCATTGCCACGGTGACGCCGAGTTCACGCAGCTGCTCCAGGACGGAGCGACTAAGCTTTTGAGATTTCATGACTGCCGTTTCGGTGATCTCGATTTCGAGCAGACGGGGGTTCAAGCCCATTTGGGCCAGGCAGCTGGCTATTTTGTGAGGCAGATTCCTGTCATGAACGGCATCCGCGGACAGGTTGACAGCCACACGGAAGCCCTCAGGTCGGTCCGGGGGTAGCTGAGAAAGAATTTCGCAGGCATGATCCAGTACCCACTCGTTCAAACGGGGCATCAGACCGCTGGAGGCAGCGATTGGGAGAAAGTCCCCCGGAGAAATCTGTCCCTGCTCGGGGTGGTTCCAGCGAATAAGCCCCTCCATGGCGGTTATCCGGCTGTTCGAAAGCTTCACGATTGGCTGGAGATACAGAGCAAGCTCATCCCGTTCAATTGCTTTTCTCAAGTCCGCGGAGATTCGAAAGCGAATCTTATTGCTCTCAATGATCTCTCTCTGTGAAACGCTGTGACTGGATCGTCCGTGAAGCTTGCTTTGGTAAAGCGCCGCGTCAGCCCTGGTGATCAATGTGTTGGCATCCTGACCGTCGCTGGGATGTCTTGCGATGCCGATACAGGTGCTTAAGTGGATTTCATGGCCCTGAATGTGGAAGGGTCTTGTCATTGCCGATTCGATGGCTTGACATATGGAAGGGAGGGAGTTGTTGTCCTCCTCGGTGTCATGAATGATCGCGAACTCATCACTCCCGAGGCGACCGATAATGTCGTCCCCGGAGATTGCGTCTTGCAGGCGATTGGCAACGGACTGCAATAGGCGATCCCCTGCATCGTGACCGAGACTGTTGTTGACTGTCTTGAAATCATCCAGGTCCAGCATCAATAGGGCTGGATAGAGTCTTCCGTGAGAGAGGCGGCGCTCCAGGAGTCGGGTGATGAAGCGTCGGTTGGGTAGAGATGTCAGTGCATCATGGTGCCGCAGGAAGTCCATGCGTTCTTCAAATTGTCTGTACCGGGAAACGTCATTGAAGACGAGGATGATATTTTTGTTGTCCGGGCCATGTTGTACCAGCGACAGACTTACCAGGGCCGGGAATCCTTCATCATTGGCACGTTCGATCCATAGCTGACCCTCCCAGCGCTGTCGCGTGCTCAATGCATCTTTGGTCAGTGCCTGGAATGCCGGGCCCAGATTTTCTCCCATGATGTCCTGAACGGATAGGCCAACACTGGTTTTATTGCTGCGTTCAAGCAGCCGTTCAGCGGAGGCGTTCATGGAGATCAATCGGTATCTCTCATCCAGGATGACAACGCCTTCGGCAATGCTGGCCAGAGCATTCGCGAATATGATGATCTCTTTTCTGTTACGCTCACGCAGTCGGATGTCGCGCAACAGCTTCCGGCGCATGCTGTCGATCGCCTCTTCGAGGCGGTCAATGCTGTCGGCGGCGCGGTTTCGGGACGAGGTCGGTTTCAGCGGCGTAGCCAACTTTTTGGAATCAATGGTGCGGGTATAGTCTTCTATCTTTTGCAGGCGTCGAATGACAAGGAAATGGGTCAGTAAGAGAAGGAAAAGGGCAATGAGCAGAGTGCGGCCGACATTGGCAGCAAGTGAGGCAAGGGAGTGATCAAGCAAGGCGCTCTTGCGGCTGGACAGGTCTCTGCTGAGCCATGCCATGCCCAGCAAGCGATCATCGTTCTGGGGGGATTGTATTGACAGGGCGATCGTGACCACATTATCCCGATTCAATTCGGGTCCCAGATTGACTGCCTCTCCCTGGATGCTTGTGACTCTGGCAGCATCAACTCCCGGTGCATGGAGCAGGCCGTAAAGCACGATTTCGGCGCGTTCCGTGTCAAGTTCCCACAGGCTTGCCGACAGAGCCGGCTCCACGGTCTCGCCCAGGCTCTTCAACTCCGCACTTGCCTCAGCCCGAAGATTCTGTTTTTGTGCCTGAATCTCGAAGGTGGTGTAGAGTGCAGCTAGTATCAGCGCTATTACACTGGTAAGCAGGGTCAGTCTCAAGGCCAGTCTGTTTCGACCAAACCAGGATGGCTTTGATTGCCAAGCCGGTTCAGATTGTCTGGCGCCGCGATTCACTGCGCGGACTCCGGTTGTGGACAGGCCAGCTCGACTCTCGACCAGCCATCGGGAATACGCGTCTGAAATGCTTCCTGGTGTCTGGCCATGATCGATTGAGCGGTTCCATCAGCACATAATGTTTCCCAGGCTCGATTGAATTCCCGCTTAAGTAAGTCTCCATCGGGGTGAGCACGCGAGGTTATGAGATGGAGTTCATGCCAGGTTTCCGGCGCAGGATGGAAGGAGAAGTCATCAAGCGGGTCAAGGTCTGTGTTTTTGGATATGAGGTGTGCGGCGATAATTGGCGCGGTGACGGTCAGGTGAGCCCGCCCATTGCCAACCATATCCAAGCAGTTACGCATGTTCCGGGCGCGGATGATTTCACTTCTCAGGGAGGATAGACGCCAGCCAATGCTGTCTGGGACAGCGTATCCGATGGGCAAGCAGAGCCGGGTTGGGCCATCGGGCAGCTCTGCGACAGGTCCGTTGTTGGCCGATATTAGCTTGACCCCCATGCGTAACAGCGGCCGGGAGTAATACATCTCTCCCACCCTTTGCTTCGAGCGAACATAGGAGAAGCTGGCGTCATGGTAGGTATCCCGTGTATCGACATAAGCCCGTGCCCAGGGTTGGAACTTGACGCTCGTCTGGTATCCGGCCCGGTGGTAAGTGGCCGCCACCAGTTCCGTCATCAGGCCGCCGCCGAGCAGATCTCGACCACTGAGGGGCACCTCTTCGCCACCAGCCAGGGTCAAGCTGTCGCTGGCCGCCGATACCGAAGCGCTAAAAGCAATCAGCAAGCCGAGCAGGCCTGCCGTAATATTGAGTTTGTGGGCATTTTGTGCCATTTCCTGGCCTTGCTCTGCTATTCGGCGGCTCTTGGTAAGGGCGTGGCCGCTAGGGTGCTTCATGGCGATGTGACGAGCTGACCTTCTGGGCGTTACAGCTTGGGCGGAAACAGGCCGCCTTGCTGGCATGGTTCAAGCTTGCTGGGCTATCCTTGTGGCAGAGCCGACGAGCGCGGGACTGCAGTGGCCCGTGTCAGTAACAAGTGGTCAGTGTCAGGCTGGAGAGAACCGGGGGTGAGTCATGGAGCAGAGTCTCGGAAGTATCCTCAAAGACAAGCCGGGGGAATTGTTGGCTGTCGGTCCCAATGCCAGCGTTAGTGAAGCGGCGCGGACAATGAGCAGTCATAACAAGGGTTGTGTACTGGTCATGGATGAAGGGGGGCTGCGTGGGTTGTTCACGGAACGCGATCTGATGCGGCGGGTTGTGGCCGAGGGCCTGGATCCGGCCCGAACCCCAGTCAACGATGTGATGACCAGCGAGATCGTCACTGTGGGGCCGGAAGTGACTATCGGGGAGGCCATGAGCCTCTGTACCCAGCGGCGTCTGCGTCACCTGCCTATCTACAAGGATGGCGAGCTGTTGGGTATTGTCTCGGCCGGTGACCTGACCAAGGCGCTGGTCAATGACAAGCAGCACACCATTGATGATCTGATTGGTTACATTTACGGGACGGAGCCAGTTTGAATTGACGGTCGGGGTGGGAGCAGAGTTGGAGGCTCCGCGCCGATCCGGACGCGCGGCTGCCGTAGGAGGAGTGCGGCATCGACCCAGAATCCGGATAGTAGAGGAATGTCATGCAACGGGCATCCCGATCCAGTCGGCCGGGCGGTGTAAAGTCCCGGACTAGTCCTGACCAGGTGGTGACGTCACTGGCGTTTCGCACATCCCCCTTTCTGTTTCTAGTCCTCATTTGCCTATTCTTGTGGTCTGGCGTTGCCGTTCCCCTGGCTGTACCGGACAATGATCCGGAGCAGGAAGCGCTGGTCGTCGCTCAAGACCATGCCTGGCCTCCATTCGCCTGGGAGGATGATTCGGGTCAGCCCCGGGGCCTGCTGGTGGAACTTTGGCAGCAGGTTGGGGAGGCGTTGGGGCGTCCGGTTCGATTCCATCTCAGCGACTGGCCCGAGAGCCTGAGAGCTGTGGACGATGGTGTGGCCCACGTTCATGGTGGGCTGCTCGTGACCCCAGAGCGTGAAGGATTTCTCAGCTTTGGGGAGTCACTCCTGCCCCTGTCGACGACCATTTTCGTTCCCAGCACCATGCCTGTTCTTTCCGTCGAAGATTTGGAGAACGAATCAGTGGGTGTGGTTCGAGGCAGTCGGGAAGCCCGCTTTTTGATCGATGAGCATCCCGGTCTGCTGCATGAAAGCTACGAGAACAATGCCGCCATGGTGCGAGCTGCAGTGCGGGGGGATATCCAGGTCTTCGTGGCCGATTATCCGGTGGCCATGTTTCTGTTGGGCCGGGAGGGCGCCAATCTCGATTTCCGCCCCCTGGGCCTTTTGTATCAGGAGCCTCTTCGCTTCGCCGTTCGCCAGGGGGATGAGGAGCTGCTGTCCGCACTCAATGCGGCTGTACGGGGCCTCCCTCAGGGTGAACTGGATCGTCTGAGTCAGCGCTGGTTGCACAGCGAGCGAATCGAAGTTTTCCCAACGCTACCGGTGGTCGCCGCAGGTGCCGGTCTTCTGTTTCTGTTATTGCTCTTCTTGATTCTGACTCTCCAGCGCCAGCGCCGCGTGCTCAGGTCCAGTGTTCAGGCTAGAACCCAGGAGCTGGAGGCGGCGCGAAAAGCGCAAGAGGCATCACTTCGATATTTTCAGCAACTGACCGCCAGTGTTCCGGGGGTTCTGTTCTGTTATCGACTCAACCTGGAAAGCGGAAAACATTGTTACCCCTTTATCAGCCGTAGGGTCAAGGATGTTCTGGGACTGGATCCCGACGAGCTTCGCCGGGATGCCTCGCCTGTCTTCGATCTCGCTCACCCGGATGACCGAGAGGCGGGCCTTAAAAGCATCATGGAATCCGCCCAGAATAATTCAAGCTGGCACTACGAGTTGCGTTTTCGGATGCCCGATGGGGAGTGGCGCTGGTTCGAGGCGCTATCCGTTCCGGCAAGGCAGGAAGGTGACCAGGTTGAGTGGTTTGGCCATTTCACCGAGATTCAGGGGCACAAGGACCTGGAGCAGGCGCTGAGGGAAAGGGAAGAGCAGTATCGCCTCATTGTCGAGAATGCCAATGACATTATCTATACGCTGACTCCGGGCGGTCTATTTCTTTATGTTTCGCCAAATTGGAAGGCGATGATGGGGCATGATCCGGACAGCCTGGTGGGACGTTCTTTTGAGCCCTTTGTTCACAAGGAAGATGTTCAGCAGTGCCATGATTTCCTGCGCCGGGTTGTAGCAACGGGAGAGCCTCAAAGTGGCGTGGAATTTCGTGCCTACCGGATGGATGGAACATTCCGATGGTTTACTTCGAACGCCGCGCCGATTCTTGATGAGAGGGGAAATGTGAGTGCTTATCTCGGGATTGCACGGGATATCACCAATAAGAAACAGCGGGATGAAAATGCAGATTTCCAATTCCGGTTTCAACATCTGATTGCGGAGATTTCCAGTGATCTGGTTAATTTCCCTTTCGGTAGCGCCGATCCCAAATTGGATTACATCTTGCGGAGGATCGGAGAATTCTTCCAACTGGACAGGACCTACCTCTTCTTGTTGGCTGATGAAGGACGCCACATGCGTAATGCGCATGAATGGTGTGCGGAAGGGGTAAACAGTGTGATCACAGATATGGCGGATGTGTCTGTGATGCAGATGGAGTGGTCCTATCACCAGATCAGCGCCATGCGCGAGAAGGGGCAGATCCTTTTGGTGGATGACGTTGATGCCCTACCTGAACCCCAGGCGAGTAATGAGAAGGTTTTGTTGAAGGGC
Source organism: Natronospira sp. (assembly GCA_003558125.1). GTDB lineage: Bacteria > Pseudomonadota > Gammaproteobacteria > Natronospirales > Natronospiraceae > Natronospira > Natronospira elongata. Next base: position 15,034 of record PWMQ01000108.1, read on the forward strand.
CAGGGTGTCCGATCCATGTTCTGTGTGCCAGTAGCGACTCAGGGCGAAGTGATCGGTTTTTGGGGAGCCGACTCGCTGATTCAGAGAGAGTGGCCCAGAGAGTATTCCAATCTCCTGATTGTGGTGGCCAATCTGATTTCCGGTGTGCTGGACCGAAGTCGCCTGGAAGAAGATCTCGTCAATCTCTCTGTTACGGACCCGCTCAGTGGTGTATACAACCGTCGTTATACGATGGAGCGCCTGGAAGAGCGGCTGGATGAGGCGCGGCGTGGTGGGCGGAATATTGCCGTTGCCATGGTGGATATCGACCACTTCAAGCGCCTGAACGATTCTCATGGGCATATTGCAGGCGATGGGGTGCTGCGAGAGTTCTCCGCCATACTCTGTGAAAACGTCCGTTCCTTTGATGTGGTAGGGCGATTTGGTGGTGAGGAGTTCTTGATTGTATTTGCCGATGCCAGCCTGAAAGCCGCGGCAAGCGTCACGGAACGGATTCTGGAGCGTGTGCGCTCGACGGCTTTTCAGGGGCCTAACGGCGAGCTGCATATGACGGCCAGTGCGGGTATTGCCAGTAGTGAGGAGCTGGATCCCGGTTCTTTGCAGGTGGATTCCCTGGTAGGGTTGGCCGATGACCGGCTATACAAGGCCAAGCGGGCCGGACGGGATTGCCTCGTTGCCGAGTGAGCTTCCCTATGGGCTCTCGCCACCGTCCTTGCGTTCTTCCAGTTCCAGCCAGCGTTCGGTGGCGGTATCAAGTTCCTCCTGGACGGCCTGCATTTTCTCCATGTGTTCGCGAACCTGCTCAGGCTTCTGAGCATAGAAGTCCGGGTCCGCACTGGTCTGCTGCATTTCCGAGAGCGACTGTTCCAGGGATTCAATCTTCTCCGGTAGCATTGCCAGCTCCCGCTCCAGCTTGTAACTGAGCTTGCCCGGGCGGGGAGAGGGTTTGGCCTTCTGGCGTGGCTTGCTGCTGCTGTTTGGCTTGGCTTCCGTTCCCCTTTCTTTCTGCCAGGCATCCCAGCTGCCGCCCTGTCGGAGCCAGTCCGTGTAGCCGCCAACATACTCGTTTACCTGCCCGGGGGCTTCGAAGGCCAGAACGCTGGTAGCCACCTGGTCAACAAAGTCCCGGTCATGGCTAACCAGGATCAGGGTGCCGTCATAGTTAACCAGGCGGTCCTCCAGCAAGTCGAGGGTTTCCAGGTCCAGGTCGTTAGTCGGCTCGTCCAGCACCAGCAGGTTGGCGGGCTGGCTGAACAGTCGGGCAAGCATCAGTCGATTGGCCTCGCCGCCGGAGAGCTTGTCAATGGGGGCACGAGCCTGCTCCGGTGTGAACAGAAAGTCGGCCAGGTAGCTGATGATGTGGAGTTTGCGTTCACCCACCTGGATAAAGTCCCGACCTTCACCGACGTAGTCCGCCGCAGTCTGACCCGGCCGAATGGCGGCACGCTGTTGATCAAAGTAGGCAATTTCCAGTCGGGTGCCGTGACGAAGCTGGCCCTGGTCGGCTTCCAGCTCACCGAGAAGCAGTCGGATCAGACTGGTCTTGCCGGAACCATTGGGACCAAGCAGGGCCAGCTTGTCGCCCCGCATGATGCGCAAGTCCAGTGGCTTCAGGTACCAATCCCCCATCTGGTGGGATAGTCCACGGGCTTCCACCACCAGACGGCCCGAGCGCTCGGCCTCCTGGATATCAAAGCTGGCCTTGCCCTGTTGTTCCCGACGTTGTGCCCTTTCTTCGCGCATGGCCTTGAGGGCTCTAACCCGGCCCTGGTTGCGTGTGCCGCGAGCCTTGATGCCCTGACGAACCCATTGCTCTTCCTGGGCCAGTTTCTTGTCGAAGGCGGCTGCATGATCGGCTTCCACCGCCAGCCGATGGGCCCGCTCCCTTTCATAGGCCTGATAGTCGCCTGGCCACATGGTCAGGTGGCCTCGGTCCAGCTCCAGAATGTCAGTGGCCAGGTTCTTCAGAAAGGCACGGTCGTGAGTGATGAAGATGAGGCTGCCGTTGAATCCGGCCAGGAACTGCTCCAGCCAATGAATGCCGAGAATATCCAGGTGATTGGTGGGCTCATCCAGCAGCAGAAGATCGGGGTCGCAGACCAGCGCTCGGGCGAGGGCGGCCCGTCGCCGCCAGCCGCCGGAAAGCTCTCCCAGGCGCTGCTCGGGATTGAGCGCCAGACGGGTCAAGGTGAGATCGACTCTCTGTTGCAGGGCCCAGCCGTCGATGGCATCCAGTTCTTCCTGGATGCGTCCCAATTGCTGCAGGTCTGCTGGCTCGCTGCTGGTGGACAGTTCGTGAAAGCGCTGGAGCAGCTCGGCCTCCCGGCCCAGACCGCCGGCAACGAAATGCCAGACCGTCTCGGAACTGGCTTCGGGCAGGGGCTGGGCCAGTAAACTGACGCGGCTGCCCGGTTGTCGGCGAACGGTGCCCTCGTCCGGGACGAGTTCACCGGCAAGGATGCGGAGCAGGCTGGATTTGCCGGCACCGTTGCGGCCCAGCAAGGCAATGCGACGGCCACTCTGCACTGTCAGTTCGGCCTGGTCCAGCAGCACTTGCCGTCCGTAGGCCAGAGAGACCTGCTCCAGGCTGAGAATCGGCGCTGTACTCATTCCTTAATGTGCACGGAGTCAGTCTTCTCCGCGCCATCGAAACCCGGAGAGGTCCGAGAGTTCTTCGGTGCTCAGGATGCCCTCATGCCGCTCACCGTCGATTATCCAGGTGGGGTAGGACTCAATGCCGGCGGTTATGCAGGCAGCCGCCGTCAGCCCGCCGCGGCCACGGGGGTGACATTCCACATAGGGGAGCCGATCAGCCGAGGCGCCGAACAAGTCTTCCTGTTCCTGACAGGCCGGGCACCAATAGGCACCGTAGAAGCGGGCACCGCTCTCATCCAGGTGCTGGGCCAGGGCCTGGAGCTCGGGGTCTTCCCGGCCCATGCCCGGCGTCAACAGGCCGCTGTAGTGCAGCTGCATGATGATTACCACGACGGCGGCCAGGCTGCCCGTGTTGATCAGCCAATCACGCCAGCGTCCGCCGGGGGCGGCCTGGGGGCGCTTGAGGGTCAGCCAGATGAAAATGGCGGCGATGGTTGCCAGTGATGTCATGCACCAGGGGCAAAGGGCGCGGAGCTCCACCAGGCCCAGCAGGGTGAGATAGACGCTGACCGTCAGTCCCACGAGGGCCACGACCCATTGCCAGCGCCAACGCTTGACCGAGGGCCGCATTTCGAAACTGACGAAGGCGATCAGGGCGTAGGCAAGGAAGCCAAACAGGGCCACTGGTACCCCGAACAGGGTCGACCAGCGGCTGCCCAGGATGATGTCACAGCCGGAGCCGGCCGCACACAGGGGCATGTCGCCGGTGGTGGAGGCGATCACCGTCAGCCAACCGGTAATGAGCATGCCGAAGGCCGCCAGGCCCAGAATGGGCCAATCCGGTTGCCGCTGAACTTTCGGGCTGCGACTGCGACGGCGGCTGCGACTGGCGGATTGCTGTTTGCGTCGATGTTTTCTGGCCATGAATTGTCGTCCGTCCCCCGGTGAATTCAGCCCGAAAGAATACGGTGTTGATGCCGACTCGTCCATCCCCAGGGCGGATACAAAAAACCGGCGCGGGACTAGCCGCGCCGGTTCCGGTATCAAGCTGTCCCCAGATCAGTCGTTGGCGAAGCCAAGCAGTTGAAGCAGGCTCAGGAAGAGATTGTAGATACTGACAAACAGCGTCACGGTGGCGCGGATGTAGTTGGTCTCACCGCCGTGAACGATGCGGCTGGTCTCGAACAGGATGAGTGCGGACATCAGCAGCACGAACATGGCCGAGACAGCCAGGGACAGGGCCGGCATGGAAAAGACCACGGCGGCAATACCGGCCAGAAAGGCGGTGAGAATGCCCACCATCAGGAAGCCACCCATGAAGCTGAAATCCTTGCGGGTGGTCAGCACATAGCCCGACAGGCCCAGGAAGATGGCACCCGTGCCCCCGAGGGCGAGCATGACCAGCTCGGTGCCATTGCTCAGCCCGGAGACATAAGCATTGACGATGGGCCCGGCGGTGTAGCCGAGAAAGCCGGTGAAGGCAAAGACCGAGAGCAGGCCCCAGGCGCTGTCCGCCGTCTTGTGAGTCAGGAACAGCAGGCCAAAGAAGCCGGCCAGGGTGATCAGCATGCCCGGGTGGGGCAGATTGAGCATCATTGCGACACCGGCCACTGCCGCGGCCCACACCAGGGTCATGGACAGCAGGGCGTAGGTGTTGCGAAGCACCTTGTTGGTAGCCAGTACCGATTCCGGCCGATGAATGGCGGATTCGGGCGTATGACGAGTCGTGCGCATCGTTGACCTCTCCAGTCAGTGTCTCAATCCAAGTCTTGGATGAACGGGCTTTGCCGTGGATATTTGACAGTATTCCGACGGAAAAGCTCCACCGCGTTGATTACTCGGCAATGCTACCACAGGCCGGCGCTCGTCACAGGTGGCGTGGCTATTGTAGGCTCTGCACCTCCTTGCTGCCCCAACCCGAAGGGAGAGAGTGTGCCCGTGTCAGCCAGCCTGCCCATCGACAGCCTGCGAGCGGACTTCGACAAGGCCTGGTCGCGGGGGCCGGTTGTGGTCGCCGCGGCGACCGGCTCGGGCAAGTCGACTCGCCTGCCGCTGTGGATGGGCGAGCAGGGACCGGTGCTGGTGATCCAGCCACGGCGAGTGGCCTGCACCGCCCTGGCTGCCTGGCTCGCCGAGCAGGTCGGCGAGGCCGTCGGTGAAAGCATTGGCTATGCCATTCGTTTTGAGCAGAAGGTCTCTGCCCATACCGGAATCTGTTTCGTGACCCCCGGTATTGCACTGCGCTGGTTGGTCGAAGGCCGCCTGGGGAGCTTCGAGTCAGTCCTGCTGGATGAATTCCACGAGCGCCGCTGGGATACGGATTTGTTGCTCGCTCTTCTCCGTGATCAGGGGCGGCACCGCCTGGTGGTGACCTCGGCTACGCTGGCGGGGCAGCGGGTGGCCAAGTGGCTGAAGGGTGCCCTGCTTGAGGCCGAGGGCAAGCAATATCCGGTCTCGGTTCGCTACCTGGCCGCTCAGGAACGCGACATGCCAACGCAGAGGGAGCTTGCTACCCGCGTCCGCCAGGCCGTGCGGGCTGCAATGGATGAGACCGATGGGGATGTTTTGGTTTTCCTGCCCGGGCGGGGCGAAATCAGTGATTGCCACCAGGCCCTGAGCGGATTGTCGGCGGAACGGGTGGTCCTCCACGCCGGTGTGAGCCCGGCCGAGCAACAGGGTGCCTTGCGTTCAGGCCGGAACAGACGGGTGATCCTGGCCACCAATGTGGCCGAGACCTCGCTGACCATCCCGGGGGTGACGGCAGTGGTGGACAGCGGACTGGAGCGGCGGACCGCCCGCCGAAACCAGCGAACCGTGTTGCAGTTGGCGCCCATCGCCCAGGCGAATGCCGAGCAGCGGCGGGGACGGGCCGGCCGGGTAGCGCCGGGCCTGTGTCTGCGGCTCTGGGGGCGTCAGGCGCCCTTGGAAGCGTTTACCCCACCGCAGGTGCAGCGCGAGGACCTGAGCGAGATGATGCTGGCAGCGGCCAGCGCCGGCTATCGTCTGGAAGCGCTGGATTTTCCCGATCCCCTGCCGGAAAAGTCCCTGAGCGTAGCCCGGGAGAGGCTGGAGGCAATGGCCGCGGTGGATGAGGCGGGCAGAGTGACGGCCCACGGCTCGGGTTTGTTCGAGCTACCCATCGACAGTCATTTTGCCCACCTGATCACGGCCATGCCTGATGCTGCCAGCCGGGCCGCAATGGCCGATCTCACCGCCGCCTTGTCCACCCGTCCCCGACTGTTCAGATTGCCGGATTCCGAAACCGGTCGGCGCCAGGTGGCGGAATGGCAGTCGCAACCCTGTGACGCCATTACATTGCTAATGGCCCTGCGTGCGTCGGGATCGGAGTTGCCGGGGTGTCACCCGGCGGCGCGCCGGGATGCACGCCGTTTGGCCGTTCAGTTGCGCCGGGTGCTGGGGTTGCCCGAGGCGATCCCGGAAACCCTGGAGGTGGATCGCTCTGTTTGGCTCAAGGCCGTCATGCAGGCCGCCCCGGCGCTGGTGCATGTCCGTCGCGAGAAACGACGCCAGGCCATGGGTAATGGCGAGGGGGAAATTCTGGTGGATGAGCGAAGCCGTCTTCAGGAGAGCGCCGAGGCGGCCCTGGTCTTCGACGATCACAGTGTCCCCGGACGGCGGGGAACCCGGGAGACCCGGACCATAGGAACCTGCCTTGCCCCATTGCCACTTGATTGGCTGTTGAGCGCCGGTCTGTGCGAATCCAGGCTGGGCCCGGCAACAGTGGATGGCGGTCGACCGCGTGTGGTCGAGGCGCATTACTACGCCAATCGCCTGATCAGCCGAACAGAGCGTGAGCCTGCTGCCCGAGAGGTGCCCAGGGTCTTGGCTCGCTTGATTCTGGCTGGTCGTATGCTCTCCCCGGTGGGCGAGCAACTTCTGGAAGACCTGGCACGCTGGGAGCTCTATCAGGCCCTGATTCGGGCCGGGGAGGACCCAGGGGGGTGGCTGGAGGCGCCGCAGCCGCAGGAAAGGCAGCCAGTGCCGTCGGCAGAAGACTGGTTGTGTGAGCGCCTGGCGACACTTGGGGTGGAGTCCGTCGACGACCTGGAATTGCTGGCACCGGAAGACCTGCGCTTCGACGGGCTGCCGGACTGGGCGCAGACAGATTTTGACCAGCGCTTCCCGCGACGGTTTTCCCTTGGCGATCTGGAATTGTCTCTGGAATACGACCCGGACCGGAAGCAGATTACCCTGGTTCGGCAGGGCGGAACGCGGCGGGCCCCGCCCAAGCGATGGGAGCTCCCGAGCTGGACGGGATGGCGTCTGCGCTACCGGGAAGGTAACCGGATTACCGATATCCGCTAGTGGATGCTGCCTGAGACTGTGGAAATGAGTCTTGGGGCCTGTTAAGGGTCCCGTCGAGTTCGGGATTTTCAGCCCGGAGTTGAAGCAAATGGGGGGGTATATGGGGGGCCTCAGACGGGCGATTGCCGGTTGGTGGCTGTGAAACCTATGCTTTGAGTCGCAGGATCGGTCCATTCCTGGGTTGGCCGGTCCCCCGGGGGAGTCGGATATGCGAGCCGATGAAGCTCAAGAAATTCTTAGAAAAAGCAGATTATTCAGGGACCTGGATGACTCTTTTGTTGCTGATTTGAGCCATGCTGTCCGTGCGGTAGAACTGAAGAGCGGGGAAGATTTATTCTGCGAGGGCGCCCCCTCGGATTCACTGTATCTGGTCCTGAACGGCGAATTGGAAGCCTGCGTCGCCCAGAATGGGGGGCAGCAGCGTCTCGGGGACCTCCGGCCGGGTGAGCCGGTGGGTGAGCTCGGTGTGCTTTTTGGTGGTCCACGCACGGCGACGGTCAAGGCCGTCAAGCCGAGTCGGCTGCTGGCAATCGAGGCCCAGACATTGCGAGAGTGCCTGCCGCAAGCACCGCAACTGGAAGCGGCCCTGGAAGCGGAGGCCCGGGCTCGAATTCAGCGCAACGATCTGGATCAGATCGTTGAGCGATTTTTTGGCAATCTGGATCAGGTTGAGCGGGATGAACTGGCGGCGCGGCTGGAATGGGTGCGGCTGGACGCGGGGGAAATCCTGTTTAGACGTTGGGATCCGGGCGACAGCCTCTTCTTCATTGTCGATGGTTCGCTCTGGGCGGTGGCAGCCAATGAATATGGTGAAGAAGTGCCCATCGCCAGCCTGGGACAGGGAGAAGTGGTGGGCGAGATGGGCTTGCTGTCCGGCGAGAGCCGTTCCGCGGGCGTGGTGGCGGCTCGTGAGTCCACCCTGGTACGGCTGTCGCGAACCAATTTTGAATTGCTGAACCGGGAGTATCCGGCACTGGTCATGGGTATTACGCGCCAGCTCGCCGATCGCTTGCGGCGCAGCCAGCGGAAACAACCGGCCGCTCGCGGCGGTTGCCGTCGTATTGCCGTCATTGCCGCTAACCCCGACCGGAATCCCACCGCCTTGATGCGGGCTATCAGTGCCGCAATCGGCCCCAGCGCCGAGGTCCTGGACGTCGAGCGGGTGCGCAGACTGCAAGGTCAGGGTGACGGCCCCGGCGCCGATTCCATCATGGCAGAGGCCGGCATCGGCTTGATGCTGGATGAGATGGCGGCCAGTCGCGAAATACTGTTTCAGATTACTGAACCGCTCAAGGGCGGAGAGGCGAGTGCCTGGACGCGCCGTTGCCTCAATCAGGCTGACGAACTGCTGATCGTTGCGGACGGTAATGCGGACAGGGAACCCAACGGCCTGGAACGGGCGCTGTATGAGGATCGCCGCCGAACCACGGAGCTGCGTAGTCAACCGCGCACCCGATTGCTGCTGACTCACGAGAACGGGATGCGCCGGGTCCGGGATACCAGTCCCTGGCTCAAGGCACGTTCTCCGGACGGGCACTTCCATCTTCGCCTGGGTGATGATGAGGACCTGGCACGTGTTGCCCGCTTATTGGCCGGGCGGGCTGTTGGCCTGGCACTGGGTGGTGCCGGCCCTGGCGGGCTGGGGCAGGTCGGGGCGATCCAGGCTCTGGAGGAAGCCGGCATTCCTCTGGACATGATTGCCGCCAGCGGTGTGGGCGCCGTGGTTGGCGCCGGTTATGCCTTTGGCCTCTCCGGACGCGAGTTGGCGGAAGTGGATTGGCAGCGTCACCTGCCTGGACGTCATGCCAGTGGGTGGCCAGAACTGGAAACCACCGACATTGAAGATCTCTGGCGTCCTTTCGTTTGCGTCTCCACCAATCTGAACAAACAGACACTGAGCATTCATCGTCAGGGCAATCTGTGGGACTCGGTGGCGGCCAGCAGTATTGTTCCCGGCCTGGGCAGTCCCGTATCCCTTGACGGGGACTTGCATGTCAGTGGCAGCCTCATTAACCGTTTGCCAGGCGACCTACTGCGTGGGGTCGTGGGGAGCTGCATCGGCATTGATACCATGAACGGCCAACCGGATCATGTCGAGATTGACTTTGGTAGCCTGAGCCAACCCTGGTGGCGTCGCTTGCTACCGGGCTGGTCCCGGCAGGTTTCAGTGGCGCCGGATCTGCTCTTGCGTTCCCTGTTCGCGGGAAGTCACCGTGGAATCCGTGAGACAAAACGGCAGTTGGATGTCGACATCAGTCTGGCTTCCGAGCGTGGATTCAATGTGAAGGTAGACCCGGCCGATGTCATTCGTGACGCTTACCAGGAAACCTGCCAGTACATTGATCGTGTTGGAGTTCAAGAGCTACGGGCGCGGCTGGCGCTGGACTGAGCAGCGATCTGCTATGATGGTCGGACGGGCGGTGGATCCTGGCCGGAGGATCCACCGAGGGACGGGTATCAGAGTTTCCTTGGTTCCCCGCTCGGGAATGGCCGATAACACTGCCGGAGTCCCACAGTGGCCCAGCAACAAGCAAGCGCAGAACAGGATCAATCGAACTCCATCTGGCAACTGCTGGGCATTAACCTGACCGGCTTTACCCTATACCTCCTCCTGGGTTGGGTCTCCCTGCGCTTGTCGCCAGCCGATACCGTGGCCACCAGTATCTTTCTGCCGGCTGGCATCGCACTGGGCTGGGTTCTGATTTATGGCCTTCGGTCCCTAGTGGGAGTCGGCCTTGGGGCCCAGCTGGTGGGATTGATGGTTATCGAGCATCCGGGAGCCAATCCCGCCTTGTTGCTTTGGCCATTGCTGATTCTGCCAACGGCGGTGCTGGTACAGGCAGCCCTGGGGCGATATCTGGCTCAGCGCCTGGTGAACTGGCCAGATCCCTTGGACAGTCCCCGTAACATTTCCGCTTTCATCCTTCTGGTGATCCCGCTGTCCTGCCTGGTCCAGGCTTCCGTGTCCTTGCCCTGGTTGTGGTGGTTCGGTGGTCTGGAGTTTGGGCCGCAGTTGACCACCTGGCTTTCCTGGTGGCTGGCTGATGTACTTGGGGCGACTGTTATCGTGCCGGTGCTTCTGGTTTTTCTGGCCCGACCCCGTAACGTCTGGCGGCCCCGCCGTGTGGTTCTGGTCTTGCCTCTGCTGTTGCTTACCGGCCTAGGTCTGCTTCTGTTTCGCCAGCTGGATCTGCTATCGGTGGAACGGTTCGCCGCCGATTTCGAGCGGGATACCGAAGCATTGTCTCAGCAGTTGGAACGTCGTCTTGATGCCCACATGGAAACTCTGTTGGCTCTGGAGCGCCTGGTTCAGCTCAACCCGGATCTGAGCCGCGACCAGTTTCGCGACTTTGTTGGGCCTTTTCTGGACCGACACTCGGCTAGCCAGAACTTCAGCTTCAATCCTCGGGTAAGGGATGCCCAACGAGCCGAATTCGAAGCAGAAGTTCAAAGGGCAGGTTTTGGTGAATTCCAGATTCTGGACCGCCTGGATGGAGCAACGACGGGCAGGGCGGCCACTCGCACCGAGTATTTTCCTATCCTTTATGTTGAGCCGTTGGCGGAAAATCGATCGGTTATCGGGCTTGACCCCCAGTCCATCGATTCACCACAAGTAGCCATAAAGCAGACCATGGAATCCGGCGAGCCAAAGGCGAGTGCGCCTTTCACTCTGACTCAGGAGCCGGGCGACCAGATTGGGATGGTGATCTACAGCGCGGTGAAGGATCGGTCCGGGAGCGGAGAGGAAGCCGTGATTCTGGGTCTGGTCACGGCCGCATTCCGCCTTGGGGACTTGATGGAAGACGCCATTGCTGCTGCACCCACAATGGAACTGCAGGTCTGCCTGGTGGACCTGGGGGGCCGGGCGGGGAGTCAGAGACTGGCGGGCACTCAGGATTGTGAACGGCCTGACTGGCTTGCAGCCAGGCACGTGGGTTTGCGTGAGTTGGGCTTTGCCGGGCGGGAATGGCAGTTGCGGGTCCAGCCGGGTGCTGGCACCGCTGTGGTTCATACCTGGCCGGCCTGGATTCCGACGCTGATTGGGTTCGTTCTGACGGGAAGCCTGGCGGCCTTTCTGCTTCTGGTGACCGGTCAGAGTAGACGCGTGTCAGAGTTGGTTCAACGCAGGACGAGGGAACTCGCAGAAGCTAGTGAGGAATTGCTCGAACAGCAACAAGCCCTGGATAGGGCCCAGCAGGTTGCCGCCCTGGGTAGCTGGGAATGGATTCCGGGCGAAGAAGGCAGCTTCAATGCATCCCGGGGTCTGGCCGAACTATTGGGACTACCCCTGGAGTCACTGGATAGCCCCGATGCCCTGATACGGGCGATCCATCCTGATGATCAACCCAGACTAGCCAGTCTCCTGGGCCGAGCCGAGCTGGAGGCAAAGCCATTGAGCATGGATTGTCGCCTGGGAAGGCAATCGGAGCGGGTTCTGCATATGGCTCTCGAAAGTGACTGGGCGGAGGGCCGACCCTGGCGCGTTCGGGCCATTGCCCAGGATGTCACTGATGCCAGAAAGGCAGCGGAACGTATTGAATATCTTGCTCACTATGATGAACTCACGGGCTTGCCGAATCGCCGTCTCTGGTTTACCTGCGCAGAGCGTGCCCTGCAATCTGCGAAGCGTCATGGTTACAAGATGGCAGTGATGTTTCTTGACCTGGATGAGTTCAAGACCATCAATGATTCCCTGGGTCATGGTGTGGGTGATGAGTTGTTAAAGCAGGTTGGCAGGCGGTTGGGTGAGGCAGTCAGGGATGAAGACACGCTGGCCCGCTTGGGTGGGGATGAGTTTGTTATTCTTCTTCCTCGTCTGGAGGAAAGCAGTAGTGCAGCGCCTGTTGCAGAGAAGCTGTTGAAGGAAATGGCTGAACCGTTCGAGCTGGAGGATCGACGATTCAAGCTCGGCGCGAGCATCGGGATTACGATCTATCCGGATGATGGTGATGATGTGGATACCCTGCTCCAGCACGCGGATACAGCCATGTATCGGGCGAAGTCCGCGGGGAGGGATAACTATAAGCATTTCGCACCCGAGATGAATGACGAAGCCCGCGCGCGGCTTGATATGGAAAATGCCATCCGACGGGGGTTGGAACAGGACGAGTTCATGCTCCATTTCCAACCGCAGGTAAACAGTCGGGATAAGAGTATCGTGGGTTTTGAGGCTCTGCTGCGCTGGCATCATCCGGAGCTTGGAATGGTACCCCCGGGCGAGTTCATCCCCGCAGCAGAACGTTCGGGTTTGATCTTGCCACTGGGGGATCGAGTTCTCTGGATGGCCTGCAGGCAGCAGAAGGCGTGGTCTGACTCTGGGGATCCAGTGTTGTCCCGTGCCGGGATTTGCGTGAATGTCTCCCCCATACAGTTTCGCCGCCTGAGTTTCGTGGACCACCTGAAGAAGATCATCCAGGCAACGGGTGTGGATCCAGCATTGTTGACCCTGGAGATCACTGAAAGCAGTCTCATGGATATGGATTCCCAGGTGTTGGAGGGGCTGCATCGATTGCGTGAGCTGGGAATCAAGCTGGCGCTGGATGATTTCGGGACCGGCTATTCCAGTCTGTCTTATCTGAAGCAGTTGCCGATCACGCTGATCAAGCTGGACCGTTCCTTCGTCATGGACCTGCCGGACGATGAGGAGGATGCGGCCATCGCGGAAACCGCCATTGCCATGGCAGCCAAATTGGGCATGACGGTGATTGCCGAGGGTGTGGAAACCGGGGAGCAGCGCCGCTTTCTGGAAAACCTGGGCTGTTGTTTCATGCAAGGCTTCCTGTTCGCGCGCCCCATGAGTCCGGATGATCTGGCCGATTGGGTGAAATCACCACTGGAAGATTAATCATCCGGGTTCGAATTCGATTTCGAGAAATGAAAAAGGCCGCCCACTCGGGACGGCCTCGATCATTGTATGGCGGAGAGGGTGGGATTGCTCGGCCCATCCCTGGGCCTCGGCCTCCGCTTCGCTCCGGCGCTGCTCCGCTGCGCTGCGCAGCCCAAATGCGTTCCTACGCATTTGTCGAACCCGAGTTGTTATTGACTCGTGGGTTCGAATTCGATTTCGAGAAATGAAAAAGGCCGCCCACTCGGGACGGCCTCGATCATTGTATGGCGGAGAGGGTGGGATTCGAACCCACGAGTCCTTGCGGACTGCCGGTTTTCAAGACCGGTGCATTCAACCACTCTGCCACCTCTCCGAAAACTACCGTGGCGTCTACATGTTCTAGCAAGACCCTGCGGACTGGCGGTTTTCAAGACCGGCGCTGCCGGGCCCAGGCCCTTCGCTGAAAGCGAGGGTTCGATGACAGCCGCGAGCGCGGCCCGCGGTCCGATAGGGGCTGTGCGGTGCCGGGACGAAAGGATAACATGACGAGATCATTTTTCGTGAGGGAGATTGGCATGAAAGCGTGGCAGATGGCGGTCCTGATGGTTTTGGTGGTTCTACTGGCGGCCTGTGAGCGAGAGGTGGAGGCGCCCTGGGCGGCGGTGCATCCCCCGGAAGACAGGGCGGATGTCTGGGAATCGGAGGGGCGGCTTTTTGTGGTTTTTGCGCCGGAAGATGCCGAAGTGCCCCACGTCCACATGGGGTTCCCCCCATTTTCCGACTCTGATCCCTTCTTTGCCGTGGATGTGGAAGACTGGAATGGCGATGAGCCGCTCCGCCTGGCCGGCGATATGATCGGTTTTCCGCCCGAGCAGGTGGATGACGTGCCGGAGGGGCGCTACCAGTTGCAGGCAATCTACAAGACGGATTTCTTTTTCCACCAGGCGGTAAGCGAGGGAAGCTGGCTGTCGGAACCGCTGGTGGTGGATTGGCCGGCGGACCGGGGCGAGATCGAACTGCAGCTCAGTGAGTACCTTCCGGATGAACTGCCCGCGGACCGGTCCAATTTGCAGTTCGTGCGGATCAAGAGTGAGCTGCTGAGCGAGTTCTGGGGCGAGGAGATTGAGTTGCGCGCCGCCGTCATCCTGCCCACTGATTGGGAAGAGAGTGGCGATGAGTATCCGGTGCGCTACAACATCGGCGGTTATGGCTCACGCTATACCCGTGCCCTGGAGTTGATGGAGGCGGGCAGTGATTTCCGCGATGACTGGTATGACCCGGCCAATCCCAAGTTCATCATGGTGTTGCTGGATGGCACCGGCCCCTTCGGTGATCCCTATCAGATCAATTCCCGCAACAGCGGTCCCTGGGGGGATGCCGTCACCGAAGAGCTGATTCCCTACATCGAGGAGCGCTTCCGTGCCATCGGCGAGCCGGAGGCCCGTTTCCTGGATGGCGGCTCCACCGGGGGCTGGGCTTCATTGGCGATGCAAGTCTTCTACCCGGATTACTTCAATGGTGCCTGGTCTTTCTGCGCCGACAGCCCGGATTTTCGCCGGTTTCAGCTCATCAACCTCTATGAAGATGAAAACGCCTACTACAACCGCCACAACTATCTGATACCCAGCAAGCGCTCCATTGAGGGGGATCCGGAATTCTCCATCAAGGCAGAGATTGCCATGGAGCGGGTCATGGGACGCGGCGATAGCTTTGTGACCGGCGGTGAGCAGTGGGGTGCCTGGCATGCCCTTTACGGCCCTCGTGGTGATGACGGTCTGCCGGTGCCGGCCTGGGATGAGCACAGCGGCGAGATCGATCCGGCGGTGGTGGAGTACTGGAAGGATTACGACCTGGTCCGCTACCTGGAGGCCAATTGGGATGAGATCGGTGAAGAGCTGGCCGGCAAGCTCAATATCTGGATGGGCGACATGGACGACTACTATCTCAACCCCGGGATGTATCGTCTTGCCGACCTGATGGATGAGTTGAGCAATCCCGATCCCGAGGCCCGATTCACCTGGGGGCGTCTCCAGGGACATTGCTGGATTCCCCTGAGCCACGCCGAGATTTTCTCGGAAATGGCGGAGCGCCTGGAAGACTGAAGGGATTGGGTTGGGGCGCAGAGGCGCCGATGCGCCTGTGCGCCCCAGCTCAGATTGCCAACAGGCCGAGCAGGGCGAGGAAGACAAGCCAGACGAGCAAGGCTGGGCCCATGGCCGCCAGCCGGGCATCAAGTTGCCTCAGTGTGACGGGTAGCAAGGTCGGCATGGCGGGTCTGCCGGGGAGTGACCAACTGGGCTGGCGCAGGGTGGGCAGACGGAAGAGTTCTATCAGATCACCGGCCGGTATTCGGGGGTGCCGATTGGCGGGCCAGTAGCGCCAGGTGAGAGCGGCCAGGAACAGCCCGAGTAACACCGGCAAGCCTGTTTCCAGCAGATAGCCCGGTTTCACGGCAATCCCGCTTTCCATGGCGTTGTCCGTGATGGCAATGATCCAGGGCAGCCCCAGCGATAGCAGCAGCAGAATCATCCACGCCACCACCGGTCGTGACCATTGATTGTCCGCTGTCTGGTGTTGTCCTGCCAGTTGGTGCAGAAAGCGCATCAGCAACAGTGTGGTCAGCAGGCTACTGATCAGCAGGATGGGTTCCAGCCAGGTCAGTGATTCCGGGATCTCGCTCTTCATCAGAATCTTGGCCAGGGCACCGCTTAGCAGGGGCGCACCGGCCAGGCTGAGGCTGGGCAGCCATAAGAGTTTTCCGATCCAGCGATGGCCGGCATGGTCCACTCCCAGAAACAGCAGAGTCTTGGACAGGCCATGATGAAGTGCAAACAGGACTGCAATGCTGATCAACAGTGGTGCATTTTCCGGCGAGTAAAGGGCCATCCCCACCAGGCTGGCCACCAGCCCCATCTGGCTGATGCTGGAGTAGGCAAGGATGACCTTGGCTTTATGCTGGCTCATCCCGATCAGTGCGGCCACCAGGCCCGTGAACAGGCCTGCGGCCAGCAACATCAAACCGGCAGTTTCCAGGTCGATGCCCTCGCTGCCCAGTGGCAGAAAGCGTAGCCAGCCGATCAAGCCCGCTTTCAGGATGACGCCACTGAGGACTGCGCTGGCGGGCACCGGAGCCTGGGGATGGGCGAGGGGCAGCCACATATGCAAGGGAATCAGCCCCATCTTCACGGCAAACCCAGCCAGGAACAGCCAACTGATCAACGTCCCGTGGTTCAGACCGGCGTATTCCGCCGCCAGGGCATCCAGGGGCGCATTGCCGAGCTGCCCTGCCAGGAGGATCAGGCCGCTCAGGATCATGGCCTCGCCCAGCAGCGCCATGACCAGATAGACGCGACCCGCACGATAGTCGGCCATTCGGCCGAAGAATATGACCAGACCATAGGCGGATACGCTCATCATGGCGTAGGCGGCGTAGAAGCTGGCGGCGTCCAGGGTTATGAACACGCAGAGATTGCCGGTCCAGGTCAGCAGCCAGAACAGATAGAAGCGCGGTTGCTGCTCTCGCTCGATGGTATCGCTGGCATGCAGCCCGGCCACAGTCCAGGCCGCAATGGCTAGCAACAGCAATGGCAGCGCCGTGTTGTCCACCCCCACCCGAGCGCCCAGTAGCAGCCAGGGCAACTCGACAAGCTGATCGTGCAGCAGGACCAGGGGCAAAGCGAGCAGGGGAAGCCAGGGAGCGGTGCGCAGGGCCAGGCTGCGGGTGCTTGCCAGAAACAGGCCGGCCGCCACCAGTAATGGCAGCACGGGCAGGCAAAAGGCCAGCAATGGTGGCAGCCAGCTGCTCATCATCCGTAGAACCTCTCAATGATAAAGCGGGCCCACTGCAGGGGACTGAAGGGCATGGAGGCCAACAGGCCCGCCCCCAGTGAAAGGGCCGCCGTGATCAGGGCCGGCCAGAGCAGACCGGGAGAGGCATCCTCTACACCCTGGTGCGAAACCTTCGTAGGGGGCGCGTCAAACCAGGCGCGTTTCAAGACGGGCAGAAAGTAAGCGGCATTGAGCAGGGTGCTGGCCACCAGCACGGCGATGACCCAGTACTGGCCGCTGTCGATGCTGCCCAGTCCCAGGTACCACTTGCTGACGAAGCCGGCCACCGGCGGAATACCGATCATTCCCAGGGCGGCCACGGTAAAGGCCATCATGGTCCAGGGCATGCGTCGGCCGGCTCCCGCCATTTGATCAACGGTCTTGATGCCATGGGTTTCGGCAAGATTGCCGGCACAGAAGAAGAGGGTGATCTTCATCAGCCCCTGATGAACCAGATGCACCAAGCCGCCAATGGTGGCCAGGGGGCCGCCAATGCCCACGCCCAGGGTGATATAGGACACCTGACTGACCGTTGAATAGGCAAGCCGGCGCTTGATGTCCTGCTGTCGCAAAGCCAGCACGGAGCCGTAGATGATGGTGATCGACGCCATGATGGCGAGGAAATGGTTCATCCCGAGAATGGCGGTCAGCTCCAGACCGAAGACGTCATAAACGATTCGGACGATACCGAAGGCCCCGGCCTTGACCACGGCCACGGCATGCAACAGGGCACTGACCGGTGCCGGCGCCACCATGGCTCGGGGAAGCCAGGGATGGAAGGGCACAACCGCGGCCTTGACCGCGGTACCGGCGAACAGCAACAGGAAAAGCCCGGTCAGAAGACCCGGAGACAGTTCCAGGGCGGTTAGGAAACCGCCGGCCTGGAAGTCGGTGGTTCCGGCCAGCCATTGCACCATCACCACGCCAATCAGGAACAGGGCGCCGCCACCCAGGGTGAAGCCCAGGTAGAGGCCGCCGGAACGCAGGGCTTCGCGGGTACCGCGATGGACCACCAATGGCCAGGTGGCCAGGGTCAGCATTTCGTAGAAGATGAAGAAGGTAAACAGATTACCGGCAACCGCCACCCCCATGGTCGCCGCCACACAAAGACTGAAAAAGCCGAAAAATCGGGCCCGGTTTGGCGAGTCTTCCAGATAGGCAATGGCATAGATGGTGGTCAGCAGCCAGAGAATGGCCGACAGGCTGCTGAGCATCATGCTGAGGGCATCAGCATGGAGCACGAAGCTGATCCCCGGCATTAGCTGCCATTCAAAGAAGAATATCTGCCCTTGGGCCACGCCCCAGAGCATGATCCCCACCAAGAGAATCTTGACCAGCGCCGCGGCAATGTTGATGAACACGCGGGTTCGGTGCCAGGGCTCGCCCAGGGTGAGAATCACCAGGCCGGCCAATAGAGAACTGAGCACCACCCACATTGGCATGGCCGCATAGAGTCCCGCCATGTCTAGACTGATCATGCTTGGGCCCCCGTGACCGGCGCAGCGATTTCAAGAAACGGCGCCAGCAGGCCGCCGGCCATCCCCAGGGCGATGGCAAGAAAGGCCAGGATGACCGGTGGCCAGACCAGAGCCCGCGTCAATTGGCCTTGGGCTTGGTGGATGGGTGTCTCCTGGTGAGGGTCGGGACTGAAAAAGGCGTAACTCAGTATCCGGAAGATGTAGGCCGCCGCCAGCAGCCCGCCGAGGCCAATCACGACCGCCCACCACCACTGGCCTGACTCAAGCGCGGCCGAGATCAGCCACCATTTGGCAATGAAGCCTCCGGTGGGCGGCAGGCCGGCAATGGCCACGCCGGCCAGACCGATGACGAGAATGTTCTTGGACAACACTCGGTCACAGCCGGCCAGATTCCTCAGGCTGTCATCCCGCAAGACCATGATGAGATTGCCGGCGGCGAGAAAAAGCGCTGCCTTGGCCAGACCGTGGGTGAGGGCGTGGTAGATCACACCGTTCCAGGCCAGGACCGAGGCCATGGGAATGAGCAGGAGCAGGTAGCCGAGCTGAGCCACGGTGGAATAGGCGATCACCCGCTTCAGTCGGGTCTGGCGCAGGGCCTGGATGGAGGCATAGATGATGCCGGCCGCGCCGAGCGCGCCCATGAGCTGTGCCATGGCCGGTGTCCATTGGGCTTCCAGTGGGCCCATCCACAGCCGCAGGATCAGGTAGGCGGCCGCCTTGGCGACCAAAGCAGAGAGCAGGGCACTGGCCGGGCTGGGGGCACTGGCATGGGCTTCGGGCAGCCAGGCGTGGACCGGAAACAGGGCGGCTTTCATGGCCACGCCGGCGGTCATGGCCAGGAGGGCAACCGTCAGTGCGGGGTGGGGTTCTGCCTGCTCCTGGAGCAGAGGCAGAGAGAGCAGACCCGCCTGAGCGTAGACCAGGGCAACGCCGAGCAGAAAGATAATCGAGCCGACCAGGGCAAAGAGCAGGTAGCGCATGGCCGCCGCCATGGCCGCGTGGCCGTGACTGAGGATCACCAGCGGGACCGCGGCCAGGGTGGTGATCTCCAGGGTCACATACAGATTGAACAGGTCGCCGGACAGAAACAGTGCATTCAGGCCCGACCAGAGGAGCAGGAACAAGGGCCGGAACTCGGCGGCCGGGGCCGGCTGTTTCAATTGCAGCCAGGCCCCGGCATAGACCTGAATGAACAGGAACAGCAGGGTATTCAGCCACAGCATGGCCAGGGTGAGGCCGTCCACATAGAAGGGAATGGCCAGTCCCCGGTCATGGCCGCCAAGCTGCATTTCCAGCGGCCCCTCAAGGAGTACCGCGCCACTGAAGGGCGTGAGCAGGGCCAACAAAATCAGCCCCAGTCCCATTCCAAGCCAGTCCGCACTCCGCTGCCACTGAGCAAGGAAGACCAGCAGGGCCAGCAGCAAGGGCCCGAATACCATGAGTACCGGCAGCAGAATGCTAAGTTCAGTCAGGCCCATTCTGCCTCCCGTCCTGACTGCCGGTCTGATCTTCCTCGTCGTCGGCGGCTTGCAGGTAGCGCAGCAGTGCCAGGGCAAAGGCGGTCAGACTGACAGCGATCACGATGCCGGTCAGCACCATGGCCTGGGGAATGGCATCGACGCCTTCGGGGTTCTCCGCCGACACCAGAATGAGGAAGAGGAAAACGGCCGTGGCCATGACGTTCGCGGCCAGTAGTCGATGGATCAGACCAGTGCGGACCAGTACCGCATAGAGGCCAAGGGCGAATAGGGTGGCGGCCGTGGTGGCATAAAGCATGACGGTCATGATGTTTGCCCCCTGGCCAGGCCCAGGCTGCCGGAAAAGAGCATGAGCAGGGTGGCAGCGATGGACAGGGTGAGGGCGAATTCAATCAGCAACACCAGGGAATAGGCTGCGGTCTCGGGGTACTGCAGGGGTGCGGAGGACCATATCAGTGCTGCGCAGGCAAACAGGCTGAACAGGGCAAGGCCGATTACCAGTATCAGACGCAGGCCCGGTGAAGCGGTACCGGTCGGGACCAGTCGTCCGGTCAGACGGTATAGCACCCCCAGTGCAGCCAGCAGGGCGCCGGATTGAAAGGCGCCCCCAGGCGACTGGCTGCCGGCCCAGAACAGGTACAGACCGGCCATCAGCATCAGGGGCGTGGCCACGGTCAGCAGGGGGGTAAGCATTGGCGGGCTGACCGGTGCCGGTGGATGCAGGTCCGGCAGGCGATAGTGGCGGATGAGAATATGCACCCCGATCAGGGCCAACAACAGAACCGCCATCTCCAGGAGGGTGTCGTAGGCCCGGAAATCCAGTAGCACGACGGTGACCGGGTTACCGAGAAAATGCGATTCGCCCTCGCTTCTCGCCATGGCCGCTGCCGGACCGTCAGCCACCGTCAGGCTGTACATGAGCCAGGCCAATCCCGCTGCAAGCAGGATGGACAATCCGGCGGCGACCAGACGAAACACCGTGCCGGGCGCGTCATCCTGACTGGCAGCCTCACCGGCCTGACGGCGGGTATAGGTGGCCTTGCAGGCGTTCAATAGCAGGGCTCCGGTGAGCCCGGCGCCGATCGCTGCTTCCGCCAGGGCCAGGTCTGGTGCCTGAAGCCGGGCCCAGGTCAGGGCCATGAGCAGACCGAAGACCATGAACAGCACGGTGGCTCGAAACTGGCCACGGGATAGCACAGCACTGCCGGCGATGCCGAGCAGGCCGAGACAGAGCAGCAGGTCGAGGAGAAAACCGGGCTCAATCATGCTCGGCCTCCGAGCGGCGTGTCTCGTGCCAGCGGGCGATCAGAAAGGCTGAAAGGGTTGCCGAGAACATGGCCAGCAGCCAGATGAAGACAAGCAACAGGATCCCCTGAAGGCTGCCATCGTGGATGGCCAGGCCCAGGCAGATCAGTCCCAGGCCGAGATTGTCGGCCTTGGTCAGGGCATGCAGGCGGCCCGGGGTATCGGGAAAGCGCAACAGCCCGGCGGTGCCGGCGAGAAAGAAAAAGGCCCCCATCAGCAAAATGGTGATGCTGAGTATGTCAGTCATGCCGCTGCTCCTTGCGGGAACGCAGACGGGTGGGCAGTTGCACGAAGGCAATGCTGCCGATGGCGGCAAGCATGACGAACAGCAGGGCGACAATCTTGAGAGCCGGCTGGTTTGTCGCATAAGCGAGTAGCAGAAGCACAGCCACCGTGGTGGTGCCGAACAGCAGGATTGCCAGCATGCGGTCGGCGGGGCCGGGGCCGGACCAGGCACGCACCAGACCCAGTGCCAGGTTGAGCACCAGGAACAGCGCCAGTGAGTGGAGCACTAGCGTCATGAGGGGGCACCTGACCGGTCAGGAAAAACGCCACGACAGTAGCGTTCCAGTTCTTCGGCTGCCTGTTCCGCATTGCCGGCGATGCTGTGAATCAGTAGCCTGTCGTCACGGTAGTTCACCGACAGGGTGCCCGGCATGAGACTGAGGGTGGCAATCAGCAGGGTTCGCGCCGTCCCGTCCGGGCCATGGAAGCTGTACTCCTGATAATGCAGTTGCAAAGGCATGGCCGGGTGCAGGGCGCGCCAGGCCACGTCCAGGCCGCCCACCACTGAGCGCGAGAGGAAATAAAGGGAGAAACGAAGCAGGCCCAAGGGTGAGAAATTCCCGAGCCGGGGCTGTATCAGCCAATGGGAGAGCAGCAGAACGACGACAATACCCGGCAGCGCGAACCACCAGCCCTGATCACCGGCGAGGGCATACCAGAACAGGGCCAGCAGGATGCCGACAGGTAGGAAATGGCTCTTGAATGTTCCGCTTGTTGCCTTCCGGTCTGCGCTCACGGTAGTCGGCTAATGGTTGGCGGTCTGCAATCAGTCGGCGGGCACCAGGTCATGCCAGGCCTTGTCGGCGCCCCAACTGGCTCGAGCCATCTCGGCTATTCGGTCCAGGGCGTCTTCCGGGACCAATTCGGGGTCGCCGAGTTCCCGTTCATTGTAATGATACACATAGAGCCGGGAGGCAAATTGCTCGAAGGGCAGGGAGGACTCCCCTGGGATCTCGCCATGGCCTTCGGTGGAGGTGATCACCCCTTGTCCCCAATCCTGGCGACTTTCGTTGTTTGGATTGAAGAAATACACCCGCATCTCGCCCTGGGGGTCCAGCATCACCCGTTGAATGGATATGGCATGCCAGCCAATGAAATGCCCGAAGGAGTCGGTGGCGACCACGCCGGCGGGTTGGGGATAGATCAGCTCGGCGCCATCGTTGTGCATGGGATGATAGCCGGTGTAGAAGCGGCGAATGAATCCACGGAAATCCACCACCGCCCCGGTGCTGTATTGAATGCAGCTGGCGAAGCCGCGATTGACCCACCAGCCGTGGAATTCGGGATTGATCCAGCGGTGGCCATCCTCGCCCCGGCCTATGATTCGCCGCCCCATTTCCCAGTAGATCTTGTCCAGATGGGGGACCATGAGCAGGGAGACCATGTCCAGTTCGGTGTGGAAGTCCTCGATCAGGCCTTCGCTGAGTTCACTGGAGCGGATCAGGGCACCTTCGAAATGCATGTCGATTTCATCATCCCGCGCCGCCCACATGATCAGCTCCAGCAGATAGCCCGGATCACATTGTGCCCAGAGACTGATGGCCCGGGCCGACTGACAGGTGGGATTATTGCCCTGGCCAAGGCCAATGGGTTGGCCAAGAACGCTGATCGTGCCAGCCAGAAGCAGGCTGTGACCGGACAGATGATCGGGCGCCCCGGACTCCCGGTGCAGACGCTGGGAGACTGCTTCGGCCGGTTGAAAGCGGGTCAGGCGCCACAAGGCCGGCGCGATGGGCGGGAAGAACAAGATGCCCCGGTTCAGGAGGCAATGCAGGCCGTAGACGGCCTGGGCGGTTTCCGGACCAATGGCTTCCCGGATCAGGGTTCGACAGAGTGCCTCATAGGTGTCCAGGCTATCCCGCCCGACGCCGTCCAGAGCCAATAGCATGCTCAGTTCTTCCTGGCTGGCATCAGCCAGATGTTGGAGCAGGGCGGCATGACTTGGGCAGACCAGGCCGGTAGCGGCAATGCTGGTTCCCAGGCGGTCCAGCTCCGCCAGCTGTTCTTCCTGGCCGAGCGCGTCATAGCTTGCCACCGCTGTTTCCGGGGACTGGGCACTGAGTTCGGTGGGACCACGCCAGGCCCGGACCATGCGAGCGGCCCGTTGCTGGTCGGTCTTGTCCTCCATGTCGTCGAGGCGCGATTCCAGGCGCTCCAGCATGCGCCAGACCGGTGAGACATCGATGGGACGCTGGCGCAGGATCTTCTCCGATTCATCCACCAGGCGGTGCAGAACCCCGCCATCGCCAAGATGATCCAGAAGGAAACCCATCAGTGACTGGGCGATATGACGCTGGGTATCGCTCTGTTCCCGGGCCGCCTCGCTATGGTCGGGGAAGACCAGGCGGATATTCATGGCCAGCACTCGCTCCAGGAAGCGGCGGGCCAACGCCGCTGAGATGCCTTCGTACTCGCAGTCTTCCCGGGCCAGGGCGAGCATGCGCAGTTCGCTCAGGGCTTCCAGTGCCAGGGTGCGCAGGGGGCCCCCGAGTGATCCGGTGACCAGTTCCGGCAGCAGGCGCTCGGGGTAGTGCCAGTCGGTCCCATAGAACAGGCCTGCCGACTGAAAGCCCGGGGCACGCTCGTATAGCCGCGGTATGCCGCCCGGCAGTTTCATGATGCGGGCGGCCAGGTCCAGGATCTGGGTCTGATAGTTGGCCTTGGCGAAGTCCCGGGCGGCATCGAGGCGGGACAGGGCCTGGTCGAAGCGCTGGAGATTCCGTTCCAGCAACTCATCTGCCTCGTTGCTGCCGGGACCACGTTCCTGCTTGTTCATACCCATTCCTCTTGCAGCCTGGCATTGCTAGGGATTCGGGTGCTGCAAGCTCAACAGTAAACCATTGCCGCCCGTCTCGGCCAGTGGCCGGGGCGGTCGCATGTGGCGGCCCGCTCGGTTAGAATAGCGCCACCGATTCTGGGAGTCGCCCGAATGCCGCATTCCATGCAAGGCAATCGCCTGTTGAGCGTGCTGGCCGCCGTTGGCGCAGTATTGCTGAGTATCCTGGCTTTTGTGGTCGGTGCGGTGGCCTTCGTCACTTTTGTGGGTCTGGCGATTATCGCTTTCGTGGTATTCCAGCTCCGCCTGTGGTGGCTGCGGCGCCGTGCCGCATCGGCTCGCCGCCGGCAGCGGTCGGAGGAATCGGCCACCCAGCCCCGGCGGGGCCGGGTGATTGACGGCGACTACCATCGCGACCCGCCTGATCGGGACGCCTGAGTTTCCAATTCAATTCATCGTTTCAGTCCAGAGGTACCCAATGGCTTCCAAGGATTTCTCCCAGTACCGCGCCCATCCCTGGCACGGGATTGAGGCAGGCCCGGATCTGCCCGGCACCATCAACGTCTTCATCGAGATCACGCCCGCCGATCCCATCAAGTATGAGATCGACAAGGACACCGGTTATCTGGTGGTTGATCGGGTGCAGCGTACTTCCTCCCTGCCGCCGGCCGTCTATGGCCTGGTCCCGCGCACCTACTGCGGCAGCCGTGTGGCGGCGCTGACCGGCGACGGTCTGGAAGGGGACGGCGATCCCCTGGACGTGGTCATCTTCAGCGAACGCCCCATCGGTCAGGCTGACGTGCTGGCCGAAGCCAAGGTGGTGGGTGGCCTGTGCACCGTGGACAAGGGTGAAGCCGACGACAAGATCGTGGCGGTGCTCCCCAGCGACCGGGTCTACGGCGGCATCGAGGATATCTCCGAACTGCCGGAGGTCTTCGTCGAGCGTCTGCGTCACTACTTTGAGACCTACAAGTGGCTGCCCGGCATGGACAAGTCTCCCTGCGTTGTCAACAGCATCTATGGCCGTGACCAGGCTCACAAGGTTGTGGAAGCGGCTCTCGCCGACTACCGCGAGCTGGTGGGAGAGGACGCTGCCAAGGCCGCTAACGGCTGATCCGCGAGCCGGTTTCCGGATGGCATGAAAAAAGCCCGGCAACCGCCGGGCTTTTTTCATGGTGTCATTATTATTGGCTGGATCAATCGGTGTCTTCGTCGCCCTCGGGCTCATCAGACCCCTGGAAGCAGAGCATTTCGGCTTGCTCAAATCCCGCCAGAATGGGGCCGGTGTGGAGCCGCAGGCCGTTGCTGATGTCGTCGCCCTGAAAGTGGAGGGTGCCGGCTTCGTCAAGAAAGATAGAGATGGCGTCATTGGCAAGCGGGGAGGCCACCAGATTACTGGCCGGGCGCCAGTAAACATCGTCGGTGAATACGCCCAGGTATTCCTCGTCGTCATAGCGAGCCTGCAGCCGAACCCAGGACAAGCCATCTGATGGCGTGCCCTCGATTCGCAGATCAATCGCCACCCGATCCTGTACGGCCAATAATTCCCCGCGCAGGCTCCCGTCATACTCCTGGATCACCAGGTAGCCCTCGGGGCGGGGAATGGAGCGAAAGGCCGGGTCTCTATATCGATTGGCATCCAGTTCCGCCGCGGATTCAGGCCAGTCGGCATGGCCTTCAGCCTGGGTGTCCGCGTTGAAAGGCTGCCCTTCCAGCCAGGTGGCATTGTCACAGACGACCATGATTGGCCATTCGTCTGACTCCGATGCCACGACCGAGCCTGCGAGCAGGAACGAGAGAGTAAAGCCCAGAGCCTGGAGTATGGGATATGGCATGGCGGCTTGGCTGCAAGTCTCTCCTCGTTGGGCGAGCTGGGCTTGAGTATTCTGCATGGGGCCTAGAGCATTCCCGTTTGCAGTTTGGCCTCGTCGGACATCATGTCCCGATGCCAGGGCGGGTCGAAGACCAGTTCCACATTGGCTTTTTCAATCTGGGTGATGCGTTCCAGCTTCTGTTGCACGTCAGCGGCAAGGACATCGCCCATGCCGCAGCCGGGGGCGGTGAGGGTCATTTGCACATTGACGTGATAACGGCTGTTGCCAATGGGGGTCAGGTCACACTGATAGACCAGACCCAGGTCCACAATATTGATGGGGATCTCGGGGTCGTAGCAGGTGGCCATGCGCTCCCAGCAGAACTTTTCCAGTTCTTCCTCGCTGGCATCCGCATCCAGCTCCGGCTCCTGCTCGGGTTCGATGCCGAGTGCATCCGCATCGTGACCCCCAATGCGGGCCATGTTGCCGGACACATAGACGGTATAGCTGCCACCCAGGGCCTGGGCGATGACCACTTCGGTGTTCTCCGGAATCACGACCCGGCTGCCGGAAGGGATGAGTACCGCTTCGCAGTCTCTGGTCAGGGCAATGGGATCACCACGGGTATACATTGGCAGTGAGCTCCTTTATTCCGTCGTGGCCAGGTCTTCACCCTGCAAGGCCGCATGCAGGGTATGCCAGCACAAGGTGGCGCATTTCACTCTTGAGGGGTAGGCTTTGACACCCTCAAGGGCTGCCAGTTTCCCCAGTGCTTCGGTGTCTATATCCTCACCCTTGCCGGTGAGCAGATCATGCATCTGCCCAAACAGCGTTTCTGCTTCCTCGGCCGGCTTGCCCTTGAGGCGCTCGGTGAGCAGGGAGGCGGAAGCCATGGAAATGGCGCAGCCGGAACCTTCAAAGGCAACATCCTCGATCACGCCATCCTTTTCGACCACATAAAGCTTGAGCTTGTCTCCGCACAGGGGGTTGTAGCCCTCGCTCACTCGCGTGGGGTTCTCAATGCGGCGGAAATTGCGCGGTCGCCGGTTATGGTCGACGATAATTTCGTGATAGAGGTCTTTGAGGTCCATTTGCTGTTATCCCCTTCAAGCCAGCAATTCGCGCGCCCGGACGAGGGCGTCGGCGAGGGTGTCGATTTCTTCCAGGGTGTTGTAGAAGGCCATGGATGCCCGGGCCGTCGCTGGCAGCCCCAGTTTCTCCATCAGCGGCATGGCACAGTGATGGCCGGCGCGGATGGCCACCCCTTCACTGTCCAGAATGGTGCCCAGGTCGTGCGGGTGGACGCCATCCACCACGAAGGACACCACCGCAGCCTTCTGCTCGGCTGTGCCGATGAGTGTTACCCCCGGTGTTTCCGAGAGACGGCGGGTGGCATGTTCCAGTAGACGGTGTTCCCAGTCGCCAATGGCATCCAGGCCAATGGACTCCATATAATCCGCCGCCGCGGCCAGTCCAATGGCGCCGGCAATATTGGGTGTGCCGGCTTCAAACTTGTGCGGCACATCGTTCCAGACGCTGCGTTCAATGCTCACCATCTTGATCATCTCGCCACCACCCTGACAGGGCGGCATCTCGGTAAGCAGCTCCTTGCGTGACCAGAGGGCGCCAATGCCGGTGGGGCCGTACATCTTGTGCCCCGAGAACGCATAGAAGTCACAGCCCAGGGCCTGAACATCCACCGCCATATGCGGCGTCGCCTGGGCACCATCCACCAGTACGGGCACGCCGAAGGCATGAGCGCGTTCAACCAGATGCTTGACCGGATTGATGGTGCCCAGGGCATTGGACACATGGCCCACCGCAAACAGCCGCGGTCGACGGCTGATCAGGGCTTCAAAACTCTCCAGATCCAGTTCGCCGCGCTCATTGACTTCCACCGCGCGCAGGGTGGCGCCGGTCTGCTCACAAACCAGTTGCCAGGGCACGATGTTGGAGTGGTGGTCCAGTTCCGTGACCAGAATCTCATCACCCGGTTCCAGGCGAGGGCGGGCCCAGCTTTGGGCCACCAGATTGATTGCCTCGGTGGTGCCGCGCAGGAAGATCAGTTCCTCGGTGGCCGAGGCATTGATGAAGTCCGCCATGCGTTCCCGTGCCGATTCATAGGCAGCAGTCGCGCGCTCGGCCAGGGTATGAACACCACGGTGGATATTGGCATTGTCACGACGGTAGTACTCGGCCACGGCGTCGATGACCTGGCGTGGCTTTTGTGCCGTCGCGGCATTATCCAGATAACAGAGCGCCTTATCCTGAACTGTCTGATCCAGGATGGGAAAGTCCGCCCGGATTGCAGAGAGATCCAGGGGGCTGTCGCTTTCGCTCAACTTCTCCGGTGCAGTACTCATTGTTCCACGGACTCCAGGTCATCCAGCCGGCCTTCGCCGGAGACGCGGTTGACCACCAGGTGATCAAGCCATTCCCGAATTTCGCTCAGGCCCATGCGTTCAATGACCGATTCCGCAAAGGCGAAGGTCAAAAGGTCACGGGCCTTGTCGGCATCGATGCCCCGCGAGCGCAGATAGAAGAGGGCATCCGGGTCCAGTTGCCCGATGGTGGCACCGTGAGAGCAGGCCACGTCATCGGCATAGATCTCCAGTTCCGGCTTGGTGTCCACTTCCGCCAGTTTGCTCAGCAGCAGATTGTCGTTCTTCTGGCCGGCATCAATCTTCTGGGCATTCTTGTGGACCACGACACGGCCATTGAATACGGCACGGCCACGGCCCGCCATCACGCCTTTGTAGGTCTCATCACTGATGGTGTGAGGGGCGGCATGGTCCACGCAGGTGTGGTTGTCCACATGCTGGCGGTCATTGACCAGATACAGACCATTCAGCACCGCCTCCGCACCTTCCTCGGCGAGTCGGGCATTGATGTCATGCCGGACCAGGGCCCCGCCCAGGTTGACGTTATGGCTGACGTAGCGACTGTCACGGGCCTGGTGCACATGGATGCCACCAATGTGATAACCCGCCGTGGACTGGCGCTGGAGCAGATAATGTTCGAGGCGGGACTGAGCGCCCAGGGAGATTTCACTGACCACGTTGTTGAAGTTGGCCGCTTCATCCAGGCCCACATGGTGCTCGATCACCGTTGCCTCGCTGCCCTGTGCCATCTGCACCAGTACGCGGGGATGAAAGACAAAGGCCTCATCACCCGGTACCGACAGGAACAGCAATTCAATGGGTGTCTTGCACTGCACGTTGGCAGCCACCTCTACCAGCGCCCCGTCGGCCACGAAGGCGTTGTTCAGGGCAGTAAAGGGGGTGTAGTCAAGACCGGACTGTCGACTCAGGCGTGCCTGCAGATTCTCCGGTTCGCGCTCCATGGCATCAGCGATGGAGCGAACAGTGACGCCCTCGGGCAAGCCACTGATATCGGAAAGTCCGGCCTGATAACGGCCGTTGACGAATACCAGCCGGGCGGCATCAAGCCCCGGTACCCGGGCTTCGTCCAGGCGATCAGCCGGCACCGTGGTGCTGCCCGGCAGGGCGAAGCGACCCTCGGTGATGGGGCGCAGACTGGTGTACTTCCAGTCTTCGTCCTTCTGCGTTGGCAGGCCCTGTTCACGAAACCGGGCCAGGGCGTCACGGCGCAGGGTGGACAGCCAGCCCTGTCCGGGGAGCTCGTCCACCGCCCGGTCGAATTGGGTCAGGAAGTTGTAGCGTGCAGTATCCTCGCCACTCATGCTTCAGCCGCCTCCTTCTGGACCCCTTCGTAGCCGTCGCGCTCAAGCTCAAGGGCCAGGTTCTTGTCACCGGTCTTGATAATCCGACCACCAGACAGCACATGCACCTTGTCGGGCTCCACGTAGTTCAGCAGTCGCTGGTAGTGGGTGACCATCACGAAGGCGCGCTCAGGGTCGCGCATCTGGTTGATACCCTCGGCAACCACCTTGAGGGCATCGATATCCAGGCCGGAGTCGGTTTCATCGAGAATGGCCAGCGTGGGTTCCAGTACCTGCATCTGGAAGATTTCATTGCGCTTCTTCTCGCCACCGGAGAAGCCTTCATTGACGCTGCGGCGGATGAAGCTTTCATCCATGCCCATGCGCTTCATCTTCTGCTTGACCAGCATCAGGAAGTCGGCGGAATCAATGGGCTCCTCGCCGCGATGTTCGCGAATGGCGTTGAGCGCAGCCTTCAGCAGGTAGACATTGTTGACGCCAGGAATTTCCACCGGGTACTGGAAGGCCAGGAAAACACCTTCATGGGCCCGTTCCTCGGGTTCCATCTCAAGCAGATCCTTGCCGTTCCAGGTGGCGCTGCCCTCGACGACCTCGTAGTCGCCCCGGCCGGCGAGAATATGGGCGAGAGTGCTCTTGCCGGAGCCATTGGGGCCCATGATGGCGTGCACTTCGCCGGGCTTCACTTCCAGGTTCAGCCCGCGCAGGATTTCCTTGCCTTCTACATTGACCTTGAGGTTTTCAATCTTAAGCATGTCTTGTTACCTGTCTTTGAATTCGTGATCGCCAGGGGCAGGGCGTATCAGCCCACCGCACCTTCGAGAGTGATGCCCAGCAGTGCTTCAGCTTCCACCGCAAACTCCATGGGCAGCTCCTTGAAGACTTCCTTGCAGAATCCGTTGACGATCATGTTGACCGCATCTTCTTCGGAGATGCCGCGCTGCCGGCAGTAGAAAAGCTGGTCCTCGCTCACCCGCGAGGTAGTGGCTTCATGTTCCACCTGGGCGCTGTTGTTGCGTGCCTCGATGTAGGGGAATGTATGGGCCCCACAACGGTCGCCGATAAGCAGGGAGTCGCACTGGGTGTAGTTGCGTGCGCCATCCGCCTTGGGGGTGATCCGGACCAGGCCGCGATAGCTCTGATCGCCCTGCATGGCCGAGATGCCCTTGGAGATGATCGTGCTGCGGGTGTTCTTGCCGATATGGATCATCTTGGTCCCGGTATCGGCCTGCTGGTGGTTGCTGGTCACCGCCACTGAGTAGAACTCACCCACGGAATCGTCGCCCCGCAGAATGCAGCTGGGATACTTCCAGGTAATGGCGGAACCGGTCTCCACCTGGGTCCAGGTGATCTTGGAGCGGTCGCCACGACAGTCGCCACGCTTGGTGACGAAGTTGTAGATGCCGCCGACGCCATTCTCGTCACCGGGGTACCAGTTCTGCACCGTGGAGTATTTGATGGTGGCATCATCCAGGGCCACCAGTTCCACCACGGCCGCGTGCAGTTGATTCTCGTCGCGCTGCGGCGCGGTGCAGCCTTCCAGATAGGAAACACTGGCACCTTCTTCCGCCACGATCAGGGTGCGCTCGAACTGCCCGGTGTTGGAGGCATTGATGCGGAAGTAGGTGGACAGCTCCATGGGGCACTTCACACCCTTGGGCACGAAGACGAAGGAGCCATCGGTGAATACCGCCGAGTTGAGCGCGGCAAAGAAGTTGTCCTTCAGGGGAACGACGGTTCCCAGATACTTCTGTACCAGCTCGGGGTATTTTTGCACCGCTTCCGAGAAGGAGCAGAAAATCACCCCGGCCTCATGGAGCTTTTCCTTGAAAGTGGTGGCCACCGACACCGAGTCAAACACGGCGTCCACGGCAACCCCGGCCAGTTGCTCCTGCTCGTGTAGGGGGATGCCGAGCTTCTCGTAGGTCTCGAGCAGCTTGGGGTCCACCTCGTCCAGGCTCTTGGGGGCCTCGGCCTCGATCTGCTCCTTGCTCTTGGGCGCGGAGTAATAGGAGATGGACTGATAATCAATGGGCGGATGCTTGACCTTGGCCCAGCTCGGGTGCTTCATCTCCGTCCAGGCACGGTAAGCCTTGAGCCGCCATTCCAGCAGCCACTCGGGCTCCTCCTTCTTGGCGGAGATATGACGAATGACGTCCTCGTCCAGACCGGGGGGCAGGGTGTCCTGCTCGATGTCGGTAACCCAGCCGTGTTTGTATTCGCGGCTGACGAGTTCGTCCATTTCCTTCTGATTGGTGGCCATGATTAGCCTCCCGTCGGGGAACCAATGTAAAAAATTATCCGGATCTGATCAGGCGCCGGTCTTAGCATCCGTTTCGCCTGCTTTGCTGCCGGGCGGTCTCGGAAACCACTGCAGCGGAATTTCGGGTGTGAGCAATTCCTCCAGGGTGATGCCTTCCAATGTCCGGCGGATCACCGAATTGATCTTCTGCCAGCCCTGGCCGACACCGCAGATGGATTCCAGGCTGCAATCGCCGTCCTCGTGGCTGCACTCGGTCACCGCCACCGGTCCCTCGATGGCGTCAATGATGTTGGCGGCGCTGATTTCCCGTGCCGGCCGGGCCAGGGCATAGCCGCCGGCGGCGCCGCGGGTGCTGCTCACCAGCCCCTCCCGGGCCAGGGCCTTGAGCACCTTGCTGACGGTGGGGCCGGCCAGACCGGTTTGCTCGGCCACTTCCGCGGCGGAATGGCGGCTTTCACCGTGCCGGGCCAGGTGGGCCAGCACCAGTGTGGCGTAGTCTGTCAGGCGGCTGAGCTTGAGCATCTGGACTGCCTCCGGAGAATGTGGACTATTTTAGTCCGAATTGAATTGACGGGCAAGCCACTGGCCTTCTTCCGGGCGGCCGGAGTGCTATCATGCCCCGCCCATCAACCCAGGCAATGACCTAGAGACGCGCGGATGTTCCGATCCAGTGAAGAAAAGGCGGGGGTGATCTTCGCCACCGCCACATTCATCTTCTATGGCCTGACGCCCATCTACTTCAAGGCCGTCCAGCATGTGCCGGCTCTGGAGGTTTTGGGGCACCGGATTGCCTGGTCCGTGGTCTTCCTTTTTCTCCTGATCGCCTGGTGGGGTGGTTTGCGTCGGGGGCTGGCCGGGCTGTGGCGGCGGGATGTCCTGCCCTGGCTGCTGCTGAGCGGCGCCATCATCGGTTTCAACTGGGGCGTGTTCATCTGGACCGTGCACGCCGACCGGGTCATGGAGGCGAGTCTGGGCTACTACATCAACCCGCTGGTCAACGTGCTGCTCGGCCTGGTCTTTCTGGGCGAGCGGCTGCGGCCGGTGCAGTGGCTGGCCGTGCTCATGGCGGCGGCCGGGACACTGAATCTGGTCCTCGCCCAGGGGGTCATGCCCTGGGCCAGTTTTGCCCTGGCCCTGAGTTTTGGCTTCTATGGCCTGGTGAGAAAGCGGGTGGAAGTGCGGGCGGCCAGCGGCCTGCTGGTCGAGACCCTGCTGCTGTTGCCGGCGGTTCTGTTGCTGGCCTTGTGGGCCTGGCAGGCGGGCGAGTTGCGCTTCCTGCAGGTGGATTGGCGCACCGACCTGTTGCTGGTGGCGGCTGGCGTGATCACCACCTTGCCCCTGATCTGGTTCGCCAATGCCGCGCGCCGTTTGCCGCTGTCGGCACTGGGCTTTTTCCAGTACATCGCGCCCACCGTCACCCTGTGCCTGGCCGTTTTCGTGTTCGGGGAATTGTTCACGGCGGCCCACGGGATCACTTTCGGACTGATCTGGGCTGCCCTCATATTACTGATGGCTGATACAATCCGCAGCCGCCGCAAACGATCGGCGCCACTCTCTGACTGATAAAGAAGACCATGCATAGCGAAGACATCATCTTGTTGGCCGCGGCCGGCTTCGGCCTGCTTGTCATCCTGTCTGCCCTGGGCTACTGGATCTGGAGACGCCGTCGGGGCGACCTGGGCCGCGTGCTCAAGGGGCGGGTCTGGGACCAGGCACGGGACGTGGTCATTCCCGATGGCCTCGACGGCCAGGTGCATATTGATCTGGTCCTCATGACCCGTCGTGGCCTGGTGGCACTGGAAATCAAACGTCTCCGGGGTGCGGTCTTCGGCTCGGAGAAGATGGGCGAGTGGGTCATGCTCGACAATGGTCGTCGGCACGGCTTTCGTAATCCTCTCGGGCCCCTGGAGGAAAGGGTGGCGGCACTGTCGCATTTTGCCGGCGGCATCCGGGTGGAAGCCTATGTTCTGCTGATCGGGGATGTCAGCTTCCCCAAGGGTCGCCCGACCCGAACCGTGCTCCCGGAAGACCTGGCCGAGCGGCTGGAGCCGGTCAGTGGCGACATCCCCGACGGCTGGCGCGCCACCTGGGGCAAGATCGCCGGGCATGCCGAGCGGCGGTGAGGCGTCAGGGGTGAGGATGCGATTCTCCTAACCCCTGACCCCTCACCACTCACCCCCTCACCCCCTCACCCCCTCGCCGCATGCGCGGCGAGGACCTCCGCCACGCAGGCGGTGAGTTTCTTGCCGGTGTCGATGTGCAGGAACTCGTTGGGGCCGTGGGCATTGGACTTGGGGCCGAGGACGCCGGTGACCAGGAACTGGGATTCGGGGAATTTCTCGGCCAGCAGGCCCATGAAGGGAATGCTGCCACCCATGCCCATGTACATGGCGTCCTTGCCGAAATGGCGGTTGGAGGCGGCCTGCATGGCCTCGTCCAGCCAGTCGGCGATGGCCGGGGCGTTCCAGCCGTTCTGGGGTGAATCGATGCTGAATTCCACCTTAGCGCCGTAGGGCGGGTCGGTCTCCACGGCCTTCTTGACCGCTTCGCCGGCCTTTTGGGCGTCACAGGTGGGCGGCAGGCGGAAGCTCAGCTTGACCGCCGTGTAGGGTCGCAGCACATTGCCGGCATTGGCGAAATCCGGGATGCCGTCGACCCCGGTGACCGACAGGGTAGGCCGCCAGGAATTATTCAGCAGCAGTTCAAGTGGCTTATCAGAAACTGGCTCCATCTCTTTGGAAGAAAAGGGATATTTCCTTGCGATGGACTCGCCCAGCACGTCCGCGGCGGCCTGGGCCTGGTCCAGGCGCTCCGCCGGGACCTCCACCTTGAGCTCCTCCAGCCGCATCTCGCCGGTAGCCGGGTCTTCAACCCGGTCGAGCACTTCACGCAGGACCCGGAAGCTGGAGGGCACGATGCCGCTGGCACTACCCGAGTGTACGCCTTCCTCAAGCACATCCACCCGCAGGGTGCCGACCAGGTTCCCGCGCAGGGAGGTGGTGGTCCAGAGCTGTTCGTAGTTGCCACACTCGGCGTCCAGGCAGACCACCATGTCCGGATTGCCGATCCGATCCTTCAGGTGATCGATATAGGGGGGCAGGTCATAGCTGCCGGACTCCTCGCAGGTCTCGATCAGCAGTACGCAGCGGGCGTGGGGAATGCCCTGTTTCTGCAGGGCGGCAATAGCGGTCAGTGAGCCGTAGACCGCATAGCCGTCGTCGGCGCCACCCCGGCCGTAGAGCTTGCCGTCGCGAATCACCGGCTTCCAGGGGCCCAGCGTCGGCTCCCAGCCGGTGAATTCCGGTTGCTTGTCCAGATGCCCGTAGAGCACCACGGTGCCGGGTTTCTGGCCCTCGATCTCGATGAACAGCAGGGGCGTGCGGCCCTCGAGTTTGACCACCTCCACCGACATGCCGTCCACCGGCTGCTTTCGGCACCAGGCCTCGGCATGCTTCACCGCTTCATCGATGTAGCCGTGCTTCTCCCAGTCGGCGTCAAAGTCGGGAGACTTGGCCGGAATCTTGATGTACTCCTCAAGCTCCGGAATGATCTCCTCATCCCACTTGCCGTTCACAAACTGCTGCAGGGCCTTGCTATCCATATTCGCGCTCTCTGTATTTTGACGGTGATACGGTCATACGGTTAGGGGTGAGGGGTCAGGAGTTAGGGGAGTACGGCTCCTCACCCCTCACCCCTCACCCCTCACCCGAAGCTCAGGCCAGCCGAAAGAAGCGCTCGGCATTCGCCGTCGTCTGGCGTGCCAGGGTTTCGGGGTCCACGTTGCGGCATTCTGCCACGCGAGCCAGCACATGGGGCAGCCATTTGGGCTCATTGCGCCGGGTCGAAGGCTTGGGTTTCAGATCCCGTGGCAGCAGATAGGGCGCGTCGGTTTCGATCATGATGCGATCATCCGGGATCTGGTGGACGATGTCGCGCAGGTGCGTCCCGCGGCGCTCATCGCAGATCCAACCGGTGATCCCCACATACAGGTCCCGTTCCAGGTAGTGCGCCAATTCCTCGCCGCTGCCGGTGAAGCAGTGCACCACGGCGCTCGACAGCCGCGGCAGGTATTCGTCGAGGATGGCAAGAAAATCCTCATGGGCATCGCGCTGGTGCAGAAAGACCGGATAGCCAATCTCGCAGGCAATCTCCAGCTGGGCCCGGAAGGCCTGTTGCTGGTCTGCCGGTTCGGAGAAGTTCCGGAAGTAGTCCAGGCCGCATTCACCCACGGCCACGCATTTCTCCGAGGCCAGGAAGCCGCGCAGAATGCCGTTGGTTTCATCCACATAATGCTTGGCCATATGGGGATGCACACCGGCGGTGCTCCAGAAGCGATCGGGCCATTGTTCAGCCAGGGCCAGGGCCTGACGGCTGCCCTTGACGCTGGCCCCGGTGAGGATCATGCGGCTGACACCGGCTTCGTCGGCGGCCTGGATGACCGCATCCCGGTCATGATCGAAGCTGTCGTGGCTCAGATTGGCGCCAATATCGATGAGGGGGGCGGGGGATTTCTCCAGGGCGGTCATGCAGGCTCCTCGTCGCTGCGGTAATCAGATGGATCTCCGATGGAGGCGCAATTCTGCGCAAGATGGGCCCGCTTCTCAAGCGGCGGCCGGGTCCTGGCGGTAAAACAGGCGTAGCTGTTCGTAAAGGTCCGGCCAGGCATCCCGGATTCGGCGGGGCGACTCGAAGAAGGTCTCGCTGGCCACGGAGAAGAATTCGCCGGGGTTCTCCAGGGCGTAGGGATCCAGGGGCAGGGGCGCTTCCTCCTCCACTCGGGCCTCCAGATCCTCCCAGGCGTCGGTAAAGGCCCGGGTCCAGGCCTCCGGGTCCATGCCCCGATGCAGGGGCGGGGAGCCGTTGGGACCGTCACTGAGCATGTCCAGCTTGTGGGTCAGCTCGTGAATGACCACGTTGTAGGCGGCGTCCGGGTCGGCGGCCATGACATCGTTCCAGGACAGGATGACCGGGCCCTGGAGCCAGGCTTCGCCGCTCAGGGGGTGGCGGTCGCGATGAACAACGCCGAAATCATCCTCATATTCCTGGGTGGGAACAAACTCGGCCGGGTAGAGAATGATGGAGTACCAGCCGTCATACCAGTCCAGGCCAAGCTCCAGAATGGGCACGGCGGCCATGGTGGCAATGCGCAGTTGCATGGCATCGGTAACCATCAGGCCACCGCCGGCTTCAAAGCGTTTGCGCAGCAGGAATCGCAGACTCAGTTCCCGGAGCCTTTCGCGGGCCTCTCCCTGGTAACGCCGCATCACATGCCAGTCGGCAGTCGCCGATTCCCACTGGGCCGGCGTAACGGGGAGGGCTTGAAGTCGGCGTTTTTCACGCCAGTTTCTGATCAGATTAAACATGTGGAATTTTCTGTGTAATCCTTCCATAGTAAGGGTGTGCTAGGCTTCGCGCAAAAGCACCCCCCGATAACCATTCTGGAGGTCCCATGAAAGCGGATGATTTCGATAGCGAGGACATAAGGGAACACGTCAAGTCGCGGGCCACCTGGCTGCGCTTGCTCTACATGGTGATCTTTCTGTTCTTTGCCTGGGTCGCCAGCTTTGTATTCGGTGTGATCATTCTGGTGCTTTTCCTGTGGCAGTTGTTTGCCGGCCAGCCCAACGAACAGTTGCGTGCATTCGGTCAGAGTATGAGCACCTGGGGGTATCAGGTCCTGTGCTTTTTGAGTTTCAACAGCGAGGACCTGCCGTTTCCCTTCGATAAGTGGCCCAGTGGTCCGGTGGGCAAGGCCGGGGCCAGTCGCGGCAGCAAGAAGACCACCCGCAAGAAGGCGGCCAAGAAAAAGACTGCCAAAAGCAGTGGTGGCAGCAGCACGACGACGGGCTCTGCCGGTGACAGCGGGAGTCAGAGTTGATGCTGGAGGCCTGGGGGCTGGTACTGGCCAGCCTCCTGATGGCCCTGGCCTGGCTGCCGGCCTCGGTGGCCAAGAAGGAGACCTTCGGCGTGCGCTGGCTGGCCTCCAACCGGGAAACGGAGGGCCTGCCGCCCTTGCAGCCCTGGGGTGAGCGGGCAGTGCGCGCCCACAATAACCTCAAGGAAAACTTCCCCGCCTGGGCCGCGCTGCTGTTGCTGATAATTGCCCTGGACTGGCAGAACACGGTCACCGCCTGGGCAGCCCTGTTGTTCCCCGCCGCCCGCCTGGGGCACATGGTCAGCTATACAGCCGGCTGGTTCTGGCCACGGTTTGGTTTTTATTGTGTTGGCCTTGGCTGCACCCTGGCTCTGCTTGGCGTTTGCATCGTTCGGTTGTTGTGAGTGAGCGTGAGGGGTGAGGAGTCAGGGGTTAGGAGTGAGGAGTCAGGGGCTAGGAGTGAGGCGCCCCTGCCACTGAAATCTGATTAAGAAAAAACGGCGGCCCTAAGGCCGCCGTTTTTTTGCTCGAAGCTCGAAGCTCGAAGCTCGAAGCTCGAAGCTCGAAGCTCGAAGCTCGAAGCTCGAAGCTCGAAGCTCTCAATACCTTTCCCACCAGAACAATCCGCGCTCCTCGGCGTGATTGCCGATCTGGTTCATAGTGTGAGCGTCGTAGAGACGTCCGTTGACCATGACGTAATCGACATACTCCGTATTGCGGATGTTCTCCAGCGGGTTGCGGTCGAGCACGATGATGTCGGCCAGCTTGCCTTCGGTCAGGCTGCCCAGATGTTCGTCCATGCCCAGATAGGCGGCCGGATTCACCGTGGCCGTCTTCAGGGCTTCCATGGGCGACATGCCGCCCTGGGCGAACATCCAGATTTCCCAGTGGGCCGCCAGGCCTTCCCGCTGGCCGTGGGCACCGATATTCACCAGCACACCCCGGTCCTGGAGCTGCCGGGAATGGTTGGCGATATCAAAATGCACATATTCCTCGGCCTCCACCTTGGCGCGGCGGCGGGCGATCGGATCAATGATCTCCCGGGGCACGAAGTTCAGCAGCCGTTCATGCTCGAAGACATTGGTGTGCTGATACCAGTAGTTTTCACCCCGGAAGGCACCGTAACCCACGCTCAGCGTCGGCGTGTAACCCACCTCTGTCTGCCCCCAGAACTGCAGTACATCGTCATAGGTGTGGGGCACGCTGAGTGAATGCTCGATGCCCGTGTGCCCGTCCTGAACCATGTTCATGTTGTGCTGGAACAGGGCGCCACCTTCCGGGTGCACATGCAGCCCCAGCTCACGGGCGGCTTCCATGACCTGCTGGCGCTGATCGCGTCGCGGCTGATTGTAGCTCTTGACGCTGAAGGCACCGGCCTTCTTGAGACGACTCAGGTGCTCGCGGGCATCATCCAGACTGTCCACTTCCACGGTAAAGTCGGTGGTCGCGCCGTAGAGGATGCGGCCGGTGGAGAAGATCCGTGGCGCGGTAATCTGTCCCGCACGCCCCATCTCGTGAGCGGCAAACACCGTGTGGGTGTCGTTGGAGGGATCGTGATAGGTGGTCACGCCGAAGGTCAGGCTGGCGTGATTGACCCAGTTCTCCTGCGGAATGATCTGATTGCTGCCCTGAGAGCCATGCCAGTGGGCATCGATCAGACCCGGCATCACGGTCTTGCCTTCAACATCCTTGACGTAGGCGCCATCCGGCACGGACACCTCATCGGCGGGGCCGACCGCGACAATGCGATTGCCTTCCACCAGCACGGTACCGTTCTCAATGACTTCCAGCTCATCGTTCATGGTGATGACCTGGCCGCCCACGAAGGCCACCATGCCGTCGGGGATATCGGCCGGACTGCTGTAGCCGATGTCCCGGCCTTCGGCCAGGGGCATGTCCACATCATCCTGGTCGCCGTTGAGGAAATCGAAGATCTGCTCCAGACCGGCGCTGTAGAGCTCGGGGCCGGTGGACCAGTGGAGGTTTTCACTGTCGGACCAGTGAATATAATCCCCGGCCTCCTTGGATACCCGTTGAATGGGCAGGGAACGGGTGTTGGGGCCCAGTTGAATGGTCTGCCCGGAAACCGCAAAGGGGGCAATGTAGGCGTTGTAGCGCTCCTGGAAAGCGACCCAGTTCTGATCCGGGGAGACCCGGAAGTTGGTCGCCCAGGTGGTGGTGAAATGGGTCCGTTCATCGGCCCCATCCAGGTTGACGCTGACCAGGTTGCGGGTGTCGTAACCCTGGTAGCGGAGCAGGAACACCCGGTCGTTGTCACGCCCGAAGTGCGGGCTCTGCCCATTGGCGGTGATCTTCTCCATGTCGCCACCGCGGGCACTGGCGCGGAAGACGCCGGTGGTTTCCCCCCACCAGGGTGAACGCTGCATATTGCCCGAGATCTTGCGGAAGACCACCGTGTCGCCGTCCGGCGAGAAGGCGGGCTCCACATAATGCCCGGGTTCCTCAGTAATCACCCGGCCCTCGCGGCCGCCCCGGGCGCGAATCACCCGGACCGCACCATGGTCTTCATCGTTCCAGCTCACATAGGCGATCTGCCGGCCATCGCGGGAGAAAGTGGGGTAGAACTCGAAGTGGTCATTCTGCCGCGTCAGGCGCTGGGGTTCGCCGTCCGGCAGACTGCGGGTGTAGAGATGGCCACGGGATTCATAGACCACCTGATCGCCATTGGGCGAAACGGTTACCCAGCGCAACATCCGTGCTTCAACCTCATCGGGGGCCGGATCAATGGGCGGGCGCTGGGCGGTGCGGATTTCCCGTTCATCCTGGACACGGAAGGCGATTTCATCCACCTCGCCGCTGTCCACATCCACTTCATGGATCTTGCCGCCGGCCCAGTAGACGATGGAGCCGCCATCCGGCGACCAGGCCATGTTGGCGTACACACCATGGATGGCCCAGATTTCCTGCATGTCCCGCTCAAGGTTATCCACCAGCTTGCGTTCCTTGCCGGAGCGGATGTCCTTGATGAAGATCGCGGTGTCGGTGCCGACGCGTCGGATGAAGGCAATGGATTCGCCATCCGGGGCGGGGCGGGGATGAATGGCGCCGCCGGTGCCGCTGATGTAGGTATCCAGCTCCCCGGTCTCCCGATCCAGCCGGCGAATGTCATAGATGCCCGGATGGGGATCCTTGTCATATTCGAACAGGTCACCGGCAGTGGTGTCCTGGCTGAAATAGAGATAGCGGCCATCCGGGGAGAACGCGGGCTCATTCAGATCCTGCTGGTCGTTGGGGCGCTGGATCATCTGCATGCCGGCGCTGGTGCCGGAGCGGTGGTAGAGCCAGATCTCGCCGGCCCCCAGGGAGCGGGTACCGGTAAAGTGCTTGCGAGCGGCGATGTATTCCCCATCCGGAGTCCAGGTGGGGTTGTTCAGCAGGCGGAAGCTTTCGTCGCTGATCTGGCGGGCGTCCGAGCCATCGGCGCGCATGATCCAGATGTTGTCGCCACCGCTGCGGTCGCTGGTGAAGGCAATCCAGTCGCCATCGGGGGAGAAGCGCGGCTGCATGTTCCAGGCCATGCCCGAAGTCAGGGCTTCGGCATCACCGCCGCTGCGTGGCATGCGGTAGATGTCGCCCAGCATGTCGAAGACGATGGTCTCGCCGTCCGGGCTTACATCCAGGTTCATCCAGGTGCCTTCGCTGACGTCAATCTCGACGGTCTCGGCGGGGCC
The DNA here is from genome assembly GCA_003558125.1 of Natronospira sp. Classification (GTDB taxonomy): domain Bacteria; phylum Pseudomonadota; class Gammaproteobacteria; order Natronospirales; family Natronospiraceae; genus Natronospira; species Natronospira elongata. Next base: position 56,276 of record PWMQ01000108.1, read on the forward strand.
GGGAGGATTGTTTACATCCCATTCTTCATTGTCGTTGGCCAAGGCCTGGCTAAAGCCAAGCGTGGCGGCCAGGCCGATGCCTGCCGCCAGGCCGAGGAATTTCGGGTATTGCATGAATGACTCCTTGGTGTTTGGGACCAGGGTCGCAGGCTTATGCCCGCTGGCTGTCGCGGGCCCAAGACTACCCCAGATGGGCGGTTTGAGGAAAAACGCCTGTTTGAAATCTGGTATCCGGCGCGGAAACCGCTACTATGACGGTTGCGGGGACCATGGGGTTCCGTTTTCAGGATTATCGGGGGTTCAGTCATGGAGAGAAACAAGCTGGTGCTGTTGATTCTGCTCTTTTCGATGGCCTGTGTGGATAGCGTCAACCAGTCCCTGTCGGTGGCGGACGATGCCGAACACAGCGGCAATCTCAGCACCGTCAACGGCACCGTCACCATCGGTGAGCGGGCGCGTGTCGATGGCAGTCTCTCAACGGTCAATGGCGGTATTCAGGTAGGCAGTGACAGCCGAATTCGTGAAGCCGAGACGGTGAATGGCAGTATTCGGGTCGGCGATGGCGCCGAAGTGGGCAAGCTGGTCACGGTGAACGGCAATATCCGTCTGGGCAGCAATGTCCGCGTTCTGGAGGAGATCAAGGCCGTGAATGGTGCCATTGGCTTGAAGTCCGGCAGCCATGTGGCCGGCTCTGTCTCCAATGTCAATGGCGCGATCACTATCGATGGTGCGCATATCGAGGGAACATTGGCCACCAATACCGGCGATGTGCGAGTGATCAATGGGGCGCGCATCTCTGGTGACCTTCATGTGCGCCCGGTGCGCCGTGGGGATCATGACCGTCGGGTGCGGGTGGTCATCGGGCGTGACGCGGTGGTGGAGGGCAAGGTGCAACTCGATCGACGCGTGGATCTTTATCTGCATGAGTCGGCGACGGTGGGCGAGATAGTCGGCGGCGAGCCCGAGATGTTTACCGGCGATGAACCCCGACGCTGATGGCGTCGGCCCTGCCAGCAGTCAAGTGGCGTCGCAGCCCGCGGGCCAAGCGGATCAAACTGGCTCTGTGCCCCTGGCGGGGCATAGAGCTGGTTGTCCCAAAACGGGCCAGCACGGCGCAGGCGCAGGCTTTCCTCGACAGTCGCCGGGAGTGGATGGAGAAAAGCTGGGCCCGCCTGAAGCGGCAGGTCCCCGAGGCTTTCGAGTCCGCGGCCCCTGAAGATCTGATTCTGCCTGCGATCGGGCGCGCCTGGCGGCTGGTCTATGGCCAGTCTGACTTTCGTGACCGTGGTGATGAATTGCACGTGCCGGGTGAGCCCACCGCCGCCAATGCCGCAGGCCAGCTCAAACCCTGGCTGATGGCCCAGGCCCGCAGCCAATTGCCGGTCTGGACCCGGCGGGTGGCGGCACGAAGCGGATTGACCGACTTCAAGCGCGTTCAGGTCCGGGACCAGCGGACGCGCTGGGGTAGCTGCTCGGCCCGTGGCACCATCAGCCTCAACTTTCGTTTGCTCTTTCACCGTCCGGCCGTCGTCGACTATCTCATCCTCCACGAGCTCTGCCATACCCGCCACATGAACCACGGCCCGAAGTTCCAGGCACTCCTGTCCCGGCACGAGCCGGACTGGAGGGCCCTGGATGCCGAGCTGAGCCACGGCTCGGGCGGGGTGCCGGGGTGGGTTGGGTGGTGAGTTCTGAGTGCTGAGTTCTGAGTGCTGAGGGGGCACCCCTCACTCCTGCCCCCTCACTCAAAGAAACAAATCCGGTGTCAGGGGTTCGCTGGCATCCACCGCGTAGTGGTTGAAATCCCTCACCCCGGCTTCCTTCAGGACCTCCTCGTCGATCAGGCATGCGCCGCTGCGTTGGCTCGCCGGGGCCGTCAACACCGCATGGGCGGCGTCGGCCATGATCTCGGGTTGGCGTGTCTGTTCCGGCTTGATCAGGCCGCCCAGCATGGCCAGGGCGGCGGTGTTGATGACCGTCCTGGGCCACAGGGCATTGCTGGCGATGCCGTCTTCCTTCAGCTCCGCGGCCAGGCCCACCGCCATCATGCTCATGGCGTATTTGGAAGCGGTGTAGGCGGTATGATCCTGAAACCAGCGCGGGTCGAGATTGATCGGCGGTGACAGGGTGAGAATATGGGGGTTGTCCGACCGACGCAGATGGGGGATGCAGGTCCGGGCGCAGAGAAAGCTGCCCCGCACATTGACGTCAAACATCAGGTCATAGCGTTTCATGGGGACGTCTTCGGCGGGCTTGAGCCAGATGGCGCTGGCGTTGTTGACCAGGGCGTCAAGGCCACCGAAATGCGCCACGGCCTGATCCACCGCTTCCTTCACCCGCGCCTCATCCCGAATATCCACTTTCAGGGGCAGGGCGCGGCCACCGGCGGCTTCCACTTCCTCGGCCACCGAGTGGATGGTGCCCGGCAGCTTGGGATGGCGGCGGTCGGTCTTGGCGGCGATCACGATATTGGCCCCATCCCGGGCGGCCCGCAGGGCAATGGCCCGACCGATGCCCCGGCTGGCGCCGGTAATGAACAAGGTCCGCTTGGCGAGTGTCCTCATGGTATGTTCTCGCTAGTTGATCAGTGATGGTCAGTGGTGCTCGGGAGCATAAAAGGCCAAGAAATCACAGGAGAGCAGGATGAAGCAACTGCCAATGCTGATTGATGCACCCAGCCTTGACCGCCTGTTACGGCAGGACAGTCCGCCCCTGGTGATCGATTGCCAAGCGGCGCTGTCGGATCACGCCGCTGGTCGCAAGGCCTGGCTGGCCGGTCATATCCCGGGCGCTGGTCATGCCGACCTGGAAAGCGATCTGAGTGGTGCGAAGACGGCGGAGACGGGTCGCCATCCACTGCCCATCCCGGAGGATTTTCGCCGGTTTCTGGCCGACGTCGGCCTGACGCCCGAGCGTCCGGTAGTGGTTTACGATGACAGCGGCGGGGCCTTTGCCGTGCGTTGCTGGTGGTTGCTGCGCTGGTTCGGCCACGGGCAGGCGGCCTTGCTGGATGGGGGTCTGTCGGCCTGGCGGGAGCATATTGATCGCCTGGAAACGGGGCAGAGCGAGACCGACCCCAGTGATTACACCGGTACCCCCAATCAGATGCCGGTAGTGAATGCCGACGAGCTGCAGCAGGGTCTGGAGCAAGATCGCCTGCGGCTGATAGATGCCCGTGGCCCGGTTCGTTTCAGGGGCGAGGAAGAGCCGATCGACGCCGTCGCCGGTCATATCCCCGGCGCCGTCAATCTGCCCTTTGCCGACAACCTGGACGAGCAGGGTCGCTGGAAGCCTGTCGAGACTCTGCGCGAGCGTTTTGTTGCCGCGCTGCCGCCCCACGAGGCAGGGCAGGCCGTTCATATGTGTGGCTCGGGCGTATCGGCCTGTCACAACCTCTTTGCCATGGAATACGCCGGCCTGAAGGGCTCGGCCCTGTATGTCGGCTCCTGGAGTGAGTGGATTCGAGACCCGAGTCGACCTGTCGCCCGGGGCGAATGAAGCCTCTGGAAGCGCTTCCACAGAAGAAGGGGGATTCACACCCGGGGTTTAATCCCACCCGGCAAGCAGGGCAGGGAGGGCCTCGGCGGCCCGGGCGCGGATGGTGATGTCCACCGCGCTCATTTGCGTTGCCTCCGGGTTGATCTCGGCGATGGTGGCGCCGTTTTCCCGTGCCAGGTCGGCCAGGCCCGCCGCCGGATAGACCGTGGCCGAGGTACCAATGGCAATGAACAGCTCGGCCTGCTGAGCCGCCGCCACTGAACGTTCCAGCGCCCGCTCCGGGATTGCTTCCCCGAACCAGACCACGCTCGGTCTCGCCAGACTCTCGCAGAGCCGGCAGCGGGGCGGCTTGTCCGGATGGCCCTCCACCCTCACTTCATGGCCATTGTCGAGACAGTGATTGCGGTGAATATTGCCGTGGAACTCGATCACATCGCGGTGTCCGGCCCGCTGATGCAGTCCATCCACATTCTGGGTCACCAGGGTCAGGGCCGGGTGCTTCTCCGCCAGCGTGGCCAGTGCTTCATGTCCGGCATTGGGTTCCACTGACAACACGCGCTTGCGTCGCCATTGATACCACTGCCAGACAAAGTCGGGGTCATGGCGAAAGGCTTCCGGTGTGGCCAGGTCCTGGGGCTGGAACTTCGCCCACAGCCCTTCCTGGGGATCGCGAAAGGTGGGCACGCCACTGTCGGCCGAGATACCCGAACCGGTCAGCACGACCACACGCCGCGCTTGCCGAAGTTGCTCTGTCAGCTTTTCCATCGCTTGCTTCTCCCAATTCCCGTAGGAGCGGCTTTAGCGGCGATTATGGTCTCGATCAGCCTCCCATCGCGGCCAAAGCCGCTCCCACAGGTCTGTCATATCGGCCCGAAAAAAGCCCCGCCGAAGCGGGGCTTTTTCCTTTCCGGTATTCACCGCAAAGATCAGGCAGTGACGGCTTCCTTGCGGGCGATCAACTGCCGCAGCACGTAGTGCAGAATGCCGCCGTGCTGGAAGTAGTCACGCTCCTTGGGCGTATCCAGGCGGACAACGGCCTGGAAGGTGATCTCCTTGCCGTCCTCGGCCTTGGCCGTGACCGTGACTTCGCTGGCATCGCCGCCGTCAAGGTCGGTGATGTCGAAGGTTTCCTTGCCGGTCAGGCCCAGTTTCTCGGCGCTGTCACCGTCCTTGAACTGCAGGGGCAGCACGCCCATGCCGATCAGGTTGGAGCGGTGGATACGCTCATAGCTCTCGGTGATCACGGCCTTCACGCCCAGCAGACGGGTGCCCTTGGCGGCCCAGTCACGGGAAGAACCGGTGCCGTATTCCTTGCCGGCGATGACCACCAGCGGCACATCGTTCTCCTGATACTTCATGGAGGCATCATAGATGCTCATCTCTTCGTCCTCCGGCTGGTAACGGGTCCAGCCGCCCTCGGTACCGGGGGCTAGCAGGTTACGCAGGCGGACGTTGCCGAAGGTGCCGCGCATCATGACTTCGTGATTGCCACGACGGGAACCGAAGGAGTTGAACTGCGCCGGTTCCACACCCTTGCTTATCAGGTACTCGCCGGCCGGGCTCTTCTTGGGAATGGCACCGGCGGGAGAGATGTGGTCGGTGGTGACCGAGTCACCCAGCAGGGCCAGGCAGCGGGCACCCTTGATGTCTTCCACCTTGCCGGGCTCCATGCCCATGCCCTCGAAGTAGGGCGGGTTTTTCACGTAGGTGGAATCATCATCCCAATCGAAGAGATCACCCTCGGGCACATCCAGGCTGTTCCAGTTCTCGTCGCCGGCAAACACGCCGGAATAACTGGAATGGAACATGCCGGAGTTGATAGTGCTGGTCACCAGCTCCTGGATCTCGCCGGAATCCGGCCACAGATCCTTGAAGTAGACCGGCTTGCCGTCCTTGTCCTCGGCCAGCGGATCGTTCATCAGATCAATGTCCAGGGTACCGGCGATGGCATAGGCCACCACCAGGGGCGGCGAGGCCAGGAAGTTCATCTTGATGGCCGGATGAATCCGGCCTTCAAAGTTCCGGTTGCCGGACAGCACGGAGGTGGCCACCAGGTCATTGTCATGCACGGCCTTGGAGATCTCCGGACGCAGCGGGCCGGAGTTGCCGATGCAGGTGGTGCAGCCATACCCCACCAGGTGGAAGTTCAGGGCTTCCAGGTCTTTCAGCAGGTCGGTCTTCTTGAGGTAGTCGGTGACCACCTTGGAGCCGGGGGCCAGACTGGTCTTCACCCAGGGCTTGACGTTGATGCCGCGCTCGCGGGCCTTGCGGGCCAAAAGCCCGGCCCCGATCATCACTGCCGGGTTGGAGGTGTTAGTGCAGGAGGTGATGGCGGCGATCAGCACATCACCATCCTTGATGGTGAATTTCTGGCCGTCCATTTCCACTTCGCCCACACCATTCTTATCGGTGCTGGGGCTGCCAACGCCGGTGGAGCCGCCTTCACCTTCAAAGGCCGCCTCGCCGTTGGACTTCTGCTCACGCTCTTCCAGCAGGGGCTCCAGATGCTTGTGGAAGGCCTGCTTGGCGGACTTGACCGCGATGCGGTCCTGCGGGCGTTTGGGACCGGCGATGGAGGGCTCCACCGTGCTCATGTCCAGTTCGATCACATCGGTGTATTCGGGATCGGCATCGCCGTCTTCCCGCCACATGCCCTGTTCCTTGGCATACTTTTTCACCAGCTCGATCTGCTATTCGGAGCGGCCGGTGAGTTCCAGGTAACGGATGGTTTCCTTGTCCACCGGGAACATGGCGGCGGTGGAACCGAACTCCGGCGACATATTGCCCAGTGTGGCCCGGTCGGCCAGGGGCATATTGGACAGGCCATCGCCGAAGAACTCCACGAACTTGCCCACCACGCCCTTCTTGCGCAGCATCTCGGTGACGGTGAGTACCAGGTCCGTGGCGGTGGCGCCTTCCGGCAACTTGCCTTTGAGCTTGAAGCCGATCACCTGCGGCACGAGCATGGTCACAGGCTGGCCCAGCATGGCGGCCTCGGCCTCGATACCACCCACGCCCCAGCCGAGCACGCCCAGGCCATTGACCATGGTGGTGTGTGAGTCGGTGCCCACCAGGGTGTCCGGGTAGGCCTGCAGGACGCCATCATTTTTCTTGCCGAAGACCACCCGGGCCAGGTGCTCGATGTTCACCTGGTGAACAATCCCGGTGTTGGGCGGCACCACTTTGAAGTTGTCCAGGGACTGCTGACCCCAGCGCAGGAAGGCATAGCGTTCCTTGTTGCGCTCGAATTCGATTTCATTGTTCTGGGCCAGGGATTGGGCGGTGCCGTAGTTGTCCACCTGCACGGAGTGGTCAATCACCAGCTCGGCGGGGGAGAGAGGATTAATGCTGCCGGCATCGCCGCCCATCTTTTTCACCGCATCGCGCATGGCGGCCAGATCCACCACCGCCGGCACGCCGGTGAAGTCCTGCAGGATCACCCGCGCCGGGGTGAAGGCAATCTCGTCGCTGGGCTTGGCCTTCGGGTCCCAGTTGGCGATCGCCTCGATATCCTTCTTGGTGACCGATTCGCCGTCTTCATGGCGAAGCTGGTTTTCCAGGAGGACCTTCAGGGAGAAGGGCAGACGCGAAATGTCATGCTTGTCAGCCAGCGCGTCGAGCCGATAGATCTCGTAGTCCTTGTCGCCGACCTTCAGGGTCGAGCGGGCCTTGAAACTGTCAGTCATGGGGCCTCCCGGTGTATTTGGAGTTCTGGATGGATGTCGGAACCCGCCGTTTGCAGGGCGGGGCAATGCCTGGCGCCGAGAGTCGGGGCGGGGCGCCTGAAAGCCGCCCATTATACGGGATTCGGACTGTCATTTCACGGCTGACGGCTGCGTTTCAGCCCCCTTTGGTCGCCATCAGGACGGAATCGGCACGGATTCTGCGAAAACGACCAGCGGTTGAGTCGGGCCGACGGATGTCTGGCAGCCGGCGATCGGCTCTGCTGACAGTGTGAGCACCCCGGATCAGGCGCGGTTCCGCAAGTGCTTGAATGCAGGGAAAGGTTCGGCTGGGAAGGGAGCGTAGTGGCGGCAAGACGCCGGTCAGGAGCTGAAGCATCCATTAATACCAGCATTCTTCGGTCTTGCAAAGGCTTTTGTCGGGGAATGGCCGGGCAGCAGTTGAAGAGTCCCAATGCACGGCCGTTAAATGACTTGCAGGCCAGTTACCTGGCAGCCGTCGTAGCAGGATGGAGGTAAGTCATGAGTCGGCAGGCGGATCTGATGGCAGTGAATGATCTTCGCGAGTGGTTTCAGGGCTCGGTGAGCGAAGCCATGCATCGAAACGAGGTGGATGCCACCGAAAGCACGACCCATTACCTCGGGGACCTGCTGCTGCAATACAGCCGCTCCGATAATCTTTATGAAATGACCGAGGAAGGCCGCCATCTGAAACCCCTGGCCTTCATCTACAAGGACGCCATGGAATCCGAACGCCCGGAACTGCGTCGTCATCATCTCCAGCGTCTGGGTGACATCGCATTGTTTGTGGCCGGGTATTTCGCCGAGAGCCTCAGCCGCAAGAGCGTGGACGTGGATTATTACGCCGGCATGGGGGGTGCCGCCTATAACAGTCTCGCCGCCTCACCCCCGCGCAGCTTCGAGCATCTGGCCCTGAATGAGGTCTTTCGGGAGCTGGCGGAAAAATTCACCGCCTTCATGGACGTTCTGGCCGAAGTAGGGCACAGGGCCCACGGCAATGGGGACCAGAGCGTACTGCGTCTCTACGAGACCTGGATGAAAACCGGCAGCCCCCGCGCTCGACGCAAGCTGGAAGCGATGGGCATCGTCCCGGACGAAGCCGCCATCAGCCGTAGCAAGCACTAGGGGTGGCAAGCCATGAACCAGCAGGCCAGTGAACGGACAGGCCAGCGCCTGACAGCCTGGCAACGCATGCTGGAGCGACTTTACGAAGTGGAGGCCGGCTGGGATGTCAGTGACTTTCTGCTGACCGATGAGCGCTTCGTGCAGTTGATCGAGGGCAGGGCACACCGACCCACCGGCGAGAAACTGCTGATCAAGGAAATAGACGGCGAACTCAATGTTTCCCTGTTTCTTGATCGGGAACTGTTGGCACGCCTTGATGCCTCGCCACCGGAGCAATCACTGCACAGTCACAACCTGGAAGATTTCTGGATGGCCCTGGAAGGGGTCAGCCATTTTCTTTATCTGGGGCACAACGCACGTTATGACCGCCCCATTAGCCGTCTGGAGATGGAGCTGCAGGCGGAAGTGGACAAGTTCATGCTTGCCAATCTCCTGCTGGCACGACAGCAGGGACACACACCGGGGCGCCAGATCCATCATGCCCTGTTTCACCGCCCGCGGTTCGACAGCCGATTAAGTCATGCGGAAGGGCAGCGTTACCAGCGTGCCAGTTGCTACGCCGGTCGCTATTGCCGGCGCCTGATGGATCGCATGCGCCATCGGGTGGCCGCGCCCCTCAACCGTGAACTCCGTCGCTTCTACCGACTTCACCGACACCACAAGCTGAACTACATCGACGCCACCGCCCACGCCTGAGCGCAGCTCAGCGCATCGCATCCTTCCTTCCGCTCCCGTTCGCAGCGGTTTTGTTTTTTTGACATAACACGGGGTGTGTCAATGTTGCAACACAATTTTTTTCCCTGCATGGTGTTCCAGCGCCCTAAATGATTGGGGTGTCAATCGCCAGGATAGCCAAGGGGTCGACATGTTTGATCTATACAACATGCTTGCCGGGCTGCGGCCCGGCTGAGTAGGCCCTCGTTTGTCTGTCGAAATCACGTAAAGGAGAACCATCGTGAACAGCAATGCCATACGCAGGGGAGTCGTATTGGCCATTTCCACAATGGCCCTGTCCGGTCTGAGTACGGTTCACGCCCAGGAGGATGACGAGGCTGCGGCCCGCGCCCTGGATCGTGTCACCGTGACCGGCACCCGCATGCAGCGAGTGGATGTGGAAACCGTTTCGCCCACCAGTATTATCGAGCGCGAGGAATTGGAGACCGCCGGGATCAGTTCCGCTTTTGACCTGCTGACCCGTATTCCCTCAGCCGGCTCCGGTTCTTTTACCGAAGCAGGGAACGAAGCCGATGGAACCTCGCCCGGTACAGCCGGTATCGGCCTCCGAGAGTTGCCGGCCAACGCCACATTGGTGCTGCTTAACGGCAGACGTCTGGCCAATTCGCCCATGGCCATGGACATCACTGTCAACTTCGCCGACCTTAACAGCATTCCGGTGAGCGCCATCGAAAGGGTGGAGATCCTCAAGGATGGTGCATCCGCCGTGTACGGCACCGATGCCATCGCCGGCGTGGTCAATATCATTACCCGCGCCCCCGAGGACGGCGTCACCGTGGGTGCCGATTACGGGATTTCCAGCCAGGGCGATGCCCAGGAATACCGCCTCTATGCCAACTGGGGCGCACAGGGTGAGCGGGGCAGTATCCTTGCCGGTTTCGAGTTTTCAGACCGGGATGTGCTCTTCATGAAGGACCGTTCCTTCTCCGAAAGCGCCAATAAGCTGGATATGGGCGGTTTCGATTTCCGCAGTGGCCTGGGCTCCAATCCGGGTTCCTATTTCCTCACGGAAAGCGAAGTCTGGGAGCATGACCCCGCCTGTCCGGCTGATCGCATCGAGCCCGAGCCGAACACCGGCGGTACCCTCTGTGTCTTTGATTTCGCCCCGGACATGATGAACCGCCCGGACGAGCAAAGCGCTTCCGCCTTTGTCCTGTCCGACTACAGTCTTGGCGGCGGCCATCTTCTCTACAACGAGATGTTCTTCAATCAGCGACGTAGCGAGATCACCGGTGCGGCAACACCCACCGTGGGTGACCTCACCATGTCGGAGGATAATGCCAACAATCCTTTCGGTGAGGACCTGATTGTTCGTTATCGTTATACCGATGCCGGCCCGCGGGTACAGGATAATCAGCACACCAATCTGCGCCTGGTGACCGGGGCATCCGGGCCCCTGGCCGGCAACTGGGATTATGACGCCAGCCTCATCCTGCAGCGCCACAGTGCCTGGCAGCGCGGTGTCAGTGGTTTCATCAACCTGGATCGCTCTCAGCAGGCCATTGACGATGAGATCTACAACCCCTTCCTGCCGGCCGGCGAGTCCAATTCACCGGAAGCCATTGACGCGGTTGAAACAACCGTGAACCGCACGGCGGTGTCCTCCCTGCAGGCGATGGAGTTCAATGCCGACGGTGATATCGGCATGTTGCCTGGAGGTCAGGCAGGCATGGCGGTGGGTGCCCAGCTCCGCGAGGAGCGCATTCGCGATACCCCGGATGAGCAGTTCCTGCGTGGGCAGATTGTCGGCACCGAGGCCACCAATGCCAGCGGCAGCCGCAGCATCAACTCCCTGTACACGGAGTTCTACCTGCCACTGCATGATGACTTCTCGGCCCAGTTCGCTCTGCGTCATGACGACTATAGCGACTTTGGCGGGACCACCAATCCGCGTATCGGCTTGTCCTATCAGCCCATGGAAGAGTTGATGTTCCGGGCCTCCTGGTCCGAGGGCTTCCGTGCGCCGAGCATTGCCGAGATCGGCCTGTTGCCCACCGAGCAGTCACCGATCCTGAATGACCCCTTGAACCCCGATGAAGGGCCCATTGAGCGTATCGTGCGCTTCGAAGGTAACCCGGACCTGGAACCGGAGGAATCCGACTCCTTTGTGATCGGGGCGGTCTATCAGCCGCTGGAATGGTTGTCCTTCAGTCTGGACTACTGGGAAATCAATCATGAGAACCTGATTGATGCCGATCCCCAGTTCGTGATCGATCAAGCCGCCGCAGGCAATCCGGAGTTCGAGGACCGTGTTATCCGGGGTCCGGGTGGCAACATCGACTTCATCGAAGACACCTTCCTGAATTTCGGTTCCCAGGAAGTGGCCGGTTTTGATGCCGATGTCCGGGTGACCTTTGATGGCATGGGCGGCGAGTTCGTCTGGCAGACCGAGTTCACCTGGCTGCGGAAATTCCGCCAGCAACTGCGGGAAGGCGAGCCCACTCGCAAGCTCGAGGGGACATTCGAGCGTCCGCAGTTCAGGGCCTTCAGCCGTCTGAACTGGAGCAATGCGGTCTGGGGCTATCACGTCACCCTGCGGCACGTGGGCAATTACACCGAGGAATTCAATCCCTTCGGAATTCCATTCACCATGGAGGGTGTGCCGATGGAAGACCGCAGTGTCGCTGGCTGGAATGCCTTCGACGTCGGTGCCTGGTATGAGGTAGGGGATAACGGCAGAGCCTACGTCCATGTGGATAACATCCTCGATGAGGACCCGCCCTTCGTGATGGCGAATGTGTGGGGTTTTGACACACGCAATCACGATCCCCGCGGCACCTTCGTCCGGGCAGGCTTCCAGTACGATTTCTGATCCTTTCTACTCGTCTGGCAAGTGAAATAAGCGGGGCGGGCCTATGGGTCCGCCCCGTTTCATTGCCGGCCGGTCACCGGCCCACGATGAACCTGCCGCCGGCAAGCCCTGTCAGATAGCCCCAGGCAAGCAGGATGCCGCCAGAAAGGCCTGCAACAGGTATCCAATCCGCCTATGCTGTATTCTGACAAGCCCCATCCCCTTCATTGACCCCCAACAACGAGGTGCCCCGTGCGTCCAGTTGTTCTCTTATCCGCCCTGACGCTTTTCCTGTTTGCTGTATCGGCCCATTCCCAGGCCACTCTGATTACGGGCGGTCATCTCTTCGATGGCACCGGCGAGGCTCGGGTTGAAAATCCCGGCATTCTGATTCAGCGGGGAAGATTTCTGGCCGTGGGCGAGGGCAGTGATCGTCTTGAGGATGTAAAGCACATCAAGCTCGAGGATGATCACACCCTCCTGCCCGGCTTTATCGATCTCCATGCCCATTACCATGTGGATCTATTCCAGGCCGGGCGGATTGATGAGACCGAGGCCTATCCCCTGATGTTTCTCGGTAACGGGGTCACCACCACCTTCCCCGGTGGCGAAAAGCAGCCGGACAAGATGCGCGAGCTGCGCCAGGCCATCAATCGGGGCGATCGTATCGGCCCCCGCCTGCTCAACTCCGGCCCCTATTTCGGCAGCGCCCGTCCCGACTGGGAAAGCGGACGCAGCCCCGAGTCCATCCACGAGGAAGTGCACAAACTGGCCGAGCAGGGCGCCGCCGGCTTCAAGGCCAAGAACCCCACCCGCGATGAGCTCGCCGCTCTGATAAAGGCGGCCCACAAACAAGGCCTCACCGTCACCGGCCATCTCAACTCCGGTGTCGGCGACAGCGTCAATCCCAAGGACGCCATCCTCATGGGGATCGACCGGGTGGAGCACTTTCTCGGCGGCGACACCCTGAAACAGGATCGCCACGCCTATCTGAGCTGGAAGCACGTCGACACCGACAGCGAGGAATTCCAGGACGTCGTCGCCCTGTACATCAACCACGGCGTCCATTTCAGCGCCACCCTGGCCGCCTTCGGTGCCTTTGGTCAGACCGACTCACCGGTCTTCGAGGACTTCGCCGACGAGCAGCGTTTTCTCACCGACTATGCCCGCGAGCACCACAAGCCCCGGGAAGCCGACGACTTCACCGAACTGGCCGACACCCTTTACTGGGTGAAGAAAGACACCCTCAAAGCTTTCTACCAGGCCGGGGGAGGGCATCTCATCACCCTGAGTACCGACCATCCCTTCTGGGGCGAATACACCTCGCCGTTCTATATTCATCGGGAAATGCAGGCCATGAATCGTGCCGGCCTGCCTGAACATGCGGTCCTGCGGATCGCCACCCTCAACGGCGCCCGGGCCATGGGCAAGGGCGAACAGCTCGGCAGCATCGAGCCCGGCAAATGGGCCGACCTGGTCGTCGTTGAAGGCAACCCCCTGGAGGACATCACCCACACCCGCAATGTGCGCTGGGTCATGCAAAGCGGGCAGTGGCACAACGCCCCGGACCTCATCAAACAGGCAGAAGGGCGCATCGGACCCCGATCCGAAGCCGAAATGGCAGACTGGAAACCCAGAGCCGAACAGGATTGACGGACCGCCAGGCGGAGGTAACTTTCATGAGCAGCCAAGTGGACATCATCGGACGCCAGAGTTCCCACTACACCCGCATGACGCGGATAGTTGCCGAGGAACTCGGTCTCGAATACCGCCTCCAGCCCATCTTCGACCTGATGAGTGACGACCCGGAAACCTATGCCGGCAACCCGGCGCTCAAACTGCCGGTCCTCAAACTCGACGGGCAGGCCATCTACGGCAGCGTCAATATCTGCCGGGCACTGGCCCAAACCGCCCCCGGCCGACTGCAAATCAACTGGCCCTGGGACGCCGAAACGCCCCTGCTGATGAACGCCCACGAAACCCTTGCCCATGCCATGGCCATGGAAGTGGAAGTCGTGGTCCACGAAAGAGTGGAAAAGCGCCTCCCGGACACCGCCTCAAGGAAACGCCGCCAAAGCCTCATCAACAGCCTCAGCTGGCTGGACACCCATCTCAACGATATCCTTCGGCAACTGCCGCCCCGCGACCTCAGCCTGTTTGAAACCGGCCTCTATTGCCTCCTCACGCACCTGCCATTTCGCAACCCCATGGATCTGCCCCCGATGCCGAACCTGGCGGCCTTCGAAAGGGACTTCGGCAGCCGAGCCTCCGCCCAGGCCACCCCCTACCGCTTCGACAAGCCGCCGGAGTAGGCGCAGGAAAAACCGGGAAAATTGCGCTAGGCTTGGGGCAGGCCAAAGGGAAAGGGCGAAGCGCAATGACCGCCAGCCTGCCACAGCCAGCACCAGCCAACTCAAGCCAGTGGGCTGCTGACCCCCGCAAAAGCCTGGCCCAGGACATGGGTGTAGATCTGCGTCGTGCGCAAATCCGCATGCCCCAGCAGTTCCTGCACCGTGCGAATATCCGAGCCCCGCTTCAAAAGCTCCGTTGCGAAGCTGTGGCGAAAGGTATGGCAGCTCGCCCGCTTGGTAATGCCGCTTTTCCCGACAGCCACCTTCACATGCTTCTGAATCGCACTCACATGGATGTGATAACGCACAATGCGACCCTCATCGTCCCGGCAAAGACCCTCCGACGGAAAAAGCCACTGCCACTGCAGGGACGTTGCCGCCCCTGGATACTTGCGCGCCAGGGCAAAAGGCAGAGTCACCGGCACTCGTTTCTCCGGTGTCGTTCGCATCCAGATCCTTCGGATCTCAGCGATACGCGCCTGGAGCGCCGGATACAGCGATTCAGGCAAGATCGTCGTTCGGTCCTTGCCTCCCTTGCCGTCCCTCACCGTCAGCACCCGTTGAGCGAAATCCAGGTCCTTCACCCGCAAGCGCGCGCATTCAGTAACCCGCAGACCGGCCCCGTACAGCAGCGAGGCCATCAGATCGTAAGGCTCCGGAAGCCGCCGGATCACACTCATGGCCTCCTCATGTGTAAAGACAACGGGAATCTTTCGCGGGCGACGGGCACGGGTCACCAGGCCGATCTCCCCCAACGGCTGTTCCAGCACATGCCGGTAAAGAAACACCAGCGCATTCAGCGCCTGATTCTGAGTCGCCGCCGCCACATTGCGATCCGTCGCCAACCAGCTCAGAAAGCGCCGGACCTCGACCTCGCCCAGCTCCGCCGGGTGCCGAGTCCCGTTGAAACGGATGAAAAACCGAATCCAGTACCAATAAGTCTTCTCCGTCCGCCGACTATATCGCCGCACGCGAATCACCTCCCGGAACCGCTCCCGCAGCCGAGGCTTACGCCCAGAATCCACCATGGCTCTCCCCCTTTTATCGAGAACTGTATGGATGTACAGTATTATTAGAAGAGCAAAACGCCGCCGTCAAGCGAATACAGCGCACACTGGCAGGGGAGGCTCATAAGTGATTGAATACAGGAGAATCCCATGAACACCAAAAACCAAAACAACGGACTTATACCGCCGGCAAACCATTGCAATAAAACCGCCAGCGGTCCATTTAGCTGTTATATCCAGGGGTCACATGGAAGCAAGTAATCTGGTCCAGACATTGGCAATTTGGGGGGGCCGTTATGGGAACTATCGGTACTGTAACTGGCGTTATCGGTCTGATTCTTCGTTACCGAGCGCACAAGAGAGATAATCCATGCCTGCAATGTGAATCGGATTTCTCCTTTGAGCATTCCTCGGGAGTGGACTTCCCCCGGTACGGGAGACACTCCTAGGCTATGATTTCCACCGCTGCGCGGTTCCAAAATTGCCGCAAAGCTCCGCGTTATACATAGTTGATGGAGGCCGAGTTGAGTGAGCTGTTGACAGCCAGGGAGGTCTCGAGCCTTTTTTGGTTAACTGTGCTTTGCTTCTGGATGATATGGAACGACAAATCTGGAGGGTTGAAGGCGGCGTTCAGGAATCTTTTTCTTTGCTTTTTAAATCCTTGGATTATCTCAGCGTTTTCATTGGCTATATTTTGGATAGCTGTCACTGTACTAGTTCTCGCTAAGTTTGGTTTTTGGGGCCTTGAACATCTGAAACTCACACTTTATTGGGCTATTGGTGTAGCCGTCGTTTCCTTATTTGAATCAAAATCAGAGAGAAAAAAGTTTTCTGGGCTCTCAATGGTTCGGGATCATTTGGGAGCGATAGCGGTTATACAAATATTTGTGAGCATTAAATCACTTCCATTGGCAGCAGAATTCGTTCTTGTACCCATTAGCAGTATGCTAGTTATGGTAGCGGCTTTTTCAGAGAAAAAACCTGAATATAAACCAGCAAAAAGAGCGTCTGGAGGCGGTCTCATCGTTGTGGGGTTGGTGTTGTTGTCTTGGAGTTTGCTAGCTCTGTACGGCGATCCAAAGGACTACCTAGTCGATTTGTCTACGAATATATTTCTACCTACCATATTAACTTTTGGGTTTTTGCCGTTTTTAATCTGTTTTTATCTATTCTTGGGTTATGAGCATACTATCAGAGTGATCACTGGAATAGCGGAATTGAGGCGGGTGGAAAAACTCTGGCTTTGCTTGTTAGCCTTTAGATGTGCTGGTTTCAACTTAGAGCGGATTTCGCTGCTGGAAAGGCATGTGCGATTACATAGACCGAAAAGTCGGTCAGACTTGGTGGAGGTTATCAATAACTTGTCGTATACGTTCAATATACGATTAAGCTCTGTGTCCGAGAAGTCCTTGGAATCTGGCTTAATGGGCTGGCTAGTTCCGGATTCACAAAGATGGTTGTCGCAGTACAATTTAGTCCCGAAGTTCTATGAGTGGCTGGGCCATGCTTGGCAAGCTTACGATTCGATGGAGTCAGGTACACTGGACTGCAAAACAACCTTAACCTACTACATCGCCGGAAATCGCTGGAGGGCGCAGGAGTTAGAGTTGCTGCTCGAGGTTTTTGGAGATCAGGAGGATAGTTATTTATCCAGCCAGTTTAATGATGCTGCGGTTAAGCTTGTTGAGATGGCCTGCGGGATGAACATAGATAGCTCAACA
>PWMQ01000015.1 GCA_003558125.1 Natronospira sp.
GCAAGCAGCAAGCAGCAAGCAGCAAGCAGCAAGCAGAAGCATGCCGCCCAGCGGGCTAATTCGCCTGCAGAATCGCTTGCACTTGCGGGTCCCTGGAAGCATGAGTACACACCGTCTGGTTTCAGCGCCAAACTACCATAGGAGGGATTATCTAGTAATTAACATAATATATATTATACGCATAAATGGATTTTGGGCTTGAGCGGTGAATGGGCTCGGACTGGCCCCTGCCATGCCGTTCCGGGCCCTTTCAGAGCCATCGTCTTAAACGCCACGCCAGGCTCCCGAGTATGGCTTCCAGCCGGCCAGTGGCGCTGAGGCTCTCGTGACTGATGACCTGAGACTGACGGCGGTCCCGGTCAAACTGCTGATCCAGGGCCTGGCACAGGTCGCTGCGGCGACTGACCAGGTTCAGCTCCAGGTTGAGGAAAAAGCTGCGGTAGTCGAGGTTTGCCGTGCCGATCGTGCTCCATGCGCCATCGACGGTGAGACATTTTGCGTGCATCACCCTGCCTTGGTATTCGTAGATTGTGAGCCCATCATCAAGCAGGCGCCTGTACAGTTGGCGCGCAGCCAGCTGTGTGATCCAGACATCGCTGATGCTCGGCAGCAACAGTTCGACCCGGACACCCCGGGCAGCCGCTCGGCGCATCAGTTGCAGGGTCAAGGGGTCCGGAGCGAAGTATGGCGTTGTCACGCGGACTCGGTTCTCCGCCCCGGCCAGCGCTTCGCGGAACACGGCCCGAAATTGGCTGCGCTCGGCATGCGTCCGGTTGCTGACCAGCCGGAGGCCGGCGTATTCGCGGTGCCTGCGAGCGATGGGACGTGGCCGATGATGCCAGAGCGCATCGAAGATTTCCCGCGCCTCGGCCACCAATGACGGGTTATCCAGTCGCAGGTGGCTGTCTCGCCATCGTTCCTCGCCCACGGCCCGGTAGGAGCTCTCGGCGTGGATATTGAATCCACCGAGATACGCGCATGAGTCATCGATAATCAGTAACTTACAGTGATTTCTTAAATTAAAGCGCCAAGGGTCTCGCCAGGACCAGGGGTGGAACAAGCGGACTTCCACGCCTTGAATGCGCAGATCCCGAAAAAGGCCTTTTCGGGCCTCAAACAGGCATCCCAGCGCATCCACATGGAGGCGCACATGCACCCCGCGGCCGGCCGCATCCTTCAGTGCGCTGAGAAAACGCCGGCCGACGGGATCATCGGCGAAGATATAGGTCTCCAGCAGGATCTGCCGCTTGGCGGCATAGATCGACGCAAGCATGTCGGCATACAGGCCGTCACCCTCGTGGTAGAGACGATAGGGTGCCGTCGCTTCCAGGGCGGTTTCCGCTTTGGCCGGGTCTGCGTATGATGACGAGGTCATTCAGATAACGGTTCGAGCATGCGGGTACTGAATTACAATATACGTTATGCCACGGGCATTGGCCCGGGATTCCATTTCCCCCTGCCCTTGGCGGGCTATCTTCGCTCAACAGCGAAGAATCTGGACCGAATTACCCGCTTTGTCTCGGAAATTCGTCCGGATGTGGCGGGCCTCACGGAAGTGGACATGGGCTCCTTCCGTAGTGGCGCCATCAACCAGGCTGAGCATATTGCCGAGGCTTTGGGCCACTACCATTCCTTTGAGTCAAAATACTCCGAACGCTCCCTGAATACGCGGCTGCCGGTGGTGAGCAAGCAGGGAAACGCAATCCTGACCTCCCAGCCAATCGTGCAGGAGCATTTCCATTATTTCGATGCCGGAATAAAGCGCCTGATTCTCGAGATTGAACTCGATGAGGTGGTTCTCTACCTGGTTCATCTGTCAGTCAAGTATCGCCACCGCCATTACCAGCTCCGGAATCTCTATTCCCTTGTGGGGCAAAGCAATAAGCCCGTGATCGTCGCCGGAGACTTCAATACCTTCTGGGGTGACTATGAAATGCATCTTTTCATGGAAGCCTCGGGACTCCGCAATGCCAATGCCGCCGGTGATCCCACCTACCCCAGCTGGGCTCCCAGCCGGCAACTGGACTTCATACTTTATAGTGAGGGCCTGGAGGTGGTTGATTTTCGTATCCCCGACGTCCGTCTGTCAGACCACCTGCCTTTGGTCTGCGATTTCCGCATTACAGCTTAAGCAGGAGAAAGTAACCCCGCGATGGACTCCGTACCGATTCTGATCACCAGTGCCCTGGTCCTCACGCTCCTCGTGCTCGGCGGGATTGCCCTGGTGCTCCGCCGTCACCGCGCCCAGCGCCCCTACTCCACTGTC
This sequence comes from Natronospira sp., assembly GCA_003558125.1. Lineage (GTDB taxonomy): Bacteria > Pseudomonadota > Gammaproteobacteria > Natronospirales > Natronospiraceae > Natronospira > Natronospira elongata. The sequence goes on from PWMQ01000015.1 coordinate 2,267, forward strand.
CTGGATGAAACGGTCCGCATGGACGACATCTGGGAGCAGTGGATGGAAATGGAGTTGCCGGACTCCCTGCACCGCCTGAGAGCCGAGGCCCGTCAGACCCTGGATAGCCATCAGCGGGATGCCATTCGGCAGGATCTCCTGGACTTCGAACGGGAAACCCTGGATGGCCGCTATCCCCTCACCCGCCTGCGGCAGGAAATGATGGCCAGTGTGGACCGGCGGATCATCAACATCGAAATCCTCCGGCTCGAGCCTCGCGACAAGGCCCGCTTGCGCAAACAGCAAAGCGACATCGTTCAGACGGATAGCCACGCACGGGAATATATTCTCGCCAATGAGCTGCGCCTGGCCGTGCTCCGGGAGTACGCCGCTCGCCGTTACGGTGACCGGGCGGAGAACGATTGGCTGGAAGTCTATGAAAAAGCAGCCCAGTTCAAACAACGTACCACCCGCTCAAGGCTCATGCGGGGTCTGGAAAGCGATGTGGAGTCCGCCCAGGACGCCCGGCAGCAGGCCATTGACGTGGTGGACCGACAGTTACAGATGCGGCTGCTGCAGGTTCCGCCCGGTACAAGTTTCCGCCGGGACCAGCGTCCGGCCACTGGCGAAAGTCCCCGCGGGACCGGGAGTACCGAAATCTAGCCCCACATTGAGCCGTTCCCCGGGTTCTGGCTGCTGCCCCCCCCTTGCGTCGGCAGGCTGCCTGTCAGTATGATTGAAACATCTGTTTGAAACTCGCTTCCAGGCCGGTTTTGGCGCGGCCTGATACCGGCCTGGCTCAGGCCAAAACCGTTCCAGCTCTGGCTGGAAACCGTCCAGGCAGCATGCTCCGGTGATCACATGACGACCGCTTCCAACCCCACCAAGGAACGAATCCTTTCCGCAGCGGAGCTGTTGTTTGCGGAAACCGGAATCGCGACCACCTCATTGCGCCGGATTACCGCTCGTGCCCGGGTCAACCTGGCGGCGGTGAACTATCATTTCGGGTCCAAGGACGGCCTCATCGATGCGGTGTATGAGCGGCGCCTGGGGCCGGTCACGGATGAGTGGCTGACCAACATCGAACGGCTTGAGCGGCAATACGGCGACGATCCGGCGCCGGTGGAGGAGATCGTGGAAGCCTTCGTCTTGCCCGTGGCACGGCTGGCATCGGATGAAGTGCGCGGTGGCCGCATCTTCATGCGCCTGCTCGCCCAAGGCTACAGCGAGGCTCGCCATTATTTCGAAAAGCTCTTCTCCAGTCAGTATCAGCACGTGCTGGACCGCTACCGTCAGGCCCTGAGGCGGGATCTGCCGGACGTTCCGGGAGAGACTCTGTGCTGGCGCCTGCAGTTTCTGCTCGGTGCGCTTACCCAGGGGCTTTCCGGCGGTGAATTGCTCAAGCTCATTGAGGGTCAGGCAGATCCCCGGGATACGGAAAGAGCCGTCAACGAGCTGATTCCATTCCTGGTGGCGGGACTCAAGGCGCCGGCACCCAAGCCGGCCGAGCAACCGCGGCTTGAACCGGCCGCCGGAACAGCAGACAGCGAGGGGGAAATAGCCTGATGGGAATCCGTGCATGGCTATTCCACCGAGTCGTGAACTGGTTGCGGGCCGATGTGGTTCCGCAGCACCACCTTTATAGCAACTACAAACGACTGTCCTTCGAGGTCGAGCCAGGTGACGTGGTGCTGGTGGAAGGCAGGACCCGCGTCAGCGAAGTCATCAAGACCGTGACCCAGAGTAACTGGACTCACTCGGCCATTTATATTGGCCGTCTGATGGACATCAATGATCACGTTCTCCGGGAGACTATTGCCAAGCACTATGACGGAGATCCCACTGAGCAACTGCTAATTGAGAGCATGCTTGGCCAGGGAACCATCGTCACCCCCCTGAAAAACTATCAGGGCGAACATTTGCGGATCTGCCGGCCAATGGGGCTCAGCCGGGAAGACCAGATGCGAGTGATCCGCTATGCCGCAAGCCAGCTGGGGATGGAATACGATGTTCGTCAGCTACTGGATCTGGCGCGTTTTTTCTTTCCCTATGCCCTACTCCCCCGGCGCTGGCGTTCCAGTCTGTTTGAGCAACATCCAGGCGAAGCCACTCGTCACGTCTGCTCATCAATGATGGCCGAGGCCTACAGTGCGGTGAATTTCCCTGTTCTACCCTTCATTGAGCGTCGCCCCGACGGCAGCATGATTTTGTATAAGCGAAATCCGAGGCTGTTCGTGCCCAAGGATTTTGATTACTCGCCCTACTTCGATGTTCTCAAGTTCCCCTACCTGGACCGTGGGGATATCGCAGCCTATCGCTGCCTGCCATGGTCGGAGAGCGGCATTGTCTACAACGACGAGAATGACTTTCGTCAGCGCCTGAGGGAAACGGTTAGATCAGGAGATGAGAGTCTTTCCGATACGGAAGGTCAGGATGAGACGGCTGCCAGCCTTGATGGAGAACAGAAGCTGGACGATACCCCAGACAACCCAGAGCAGGCAGCCGATGCCGAAAAAGATGATCGGCCGACTGAGACCCGCTAACAATTCATTTTTCCTTGCATTAACCCCCAGGGAGTCAACCCATGAGTGAAGCGAAGCAGCAGAACTGGCATTTGGAGATCGACAGCAGTCGTGTCGGCTGGCTGAAGTTTGACAAGGCGGAAGCCAGTGCCAATACCCTCTCCCGCGATGTCATGGTGGAGCTGGGCGAACGCCTGGAAGAAGTCGAGAAGGAAGACATCAAGGGACTGGTTGTTTATTCAGCCAAGAAAAGCGGCTTCATCGCCGGCGCGGATATCAAGGAATTCACCACCCTGAACAGTGCCGACGAAGCCCTGGACCTGATTCGCAACGGCCAAAAGGTGCTTGAGCGCCTCGAGGGGCTCAAGTGCACCACCGTAGCAGCGATCCACGGTTTCGCTCTGGGGGGTGGCCTCGAGCTGGCCCTGGCCTGTGATTATCGGGTGGCCGCCGACGACGAGCGCACCCAGCTGGGCCTGCCGGAAGTCAAGCTTGGCATTCACCCCGGTTTTGGCGGAACCGTGCGCTCCATTCGCCTGGTGGGTGTCTTCTCGGCCATGGACATGATGCTGTCGGGCCGAAGCCTGCGTGGCAAGGCGGCTCTCAAGATTGGCCTGGTGGACCGACTCGTGCCGCACGACAGCATGCACGATGCAGCTCGCCAGATCGCACTTACGCCCCCCGGGAAGAAAAAGGCACCGTTCACTGCCCGTCTGGCCAACCTTCCGGGTGTGCGAGGCTTCATGGCAGGTCAAATGGAGAAGCAGGTCGCGGCCAAGGCACCGAAACAGCACTATCCGGCTCCCTACGCCATTATTGACCTTTGGCGCCGGCACTGGGGCAACGAAGGCCAGATGTATCTGGAAGAAGCCCAATCCATCGCCCGTTTAATGATGGGTGAAACAGCCAGGAACCTGGTCCGTGTCTTCCTGCTGCAGGACAAGCTGAAAGGGCTTGGCAACAAGAAAGACCTTGACCTCAAGCGTGTGCATGTTGTGGGCGCCGGCGTCATGGGCGGAGATATCGCTGCCTGGTCGGCCCTGAGTGGTTTCGAGGTTACCTTGCAGGACCAGAACGAAGAACAGGTTCAGGGGGCGCTGGATCGGGCCCGCAAGCTGTTTGAGAAAAAACTCAAGACCGAGGACAAGGTCAAGGCAGCTGTTGACCGCCTCCGCATGGATATTGCAGGGGATGGTGTCGCTCAGGCAGATGTGGTCATCGAAGCCATTTTTGAGAATGCGGAAGCGAAGCAGTCGCTTTACAATGAACTGGAACCCCGTATGCGCAAGGATGCGGTGCTGGCTACCAACACTTCCAGCATCCGCCTTGAGACCCTGCGTGGCACCCTGTCCGATCCCAAGCGACTGGTCGGCCTGCACTTCTTCAACCCAGTGGCCAAGATGCCGCTCGTCGAGGTGATTCACACCGATGACACCGATTCCGAGGTCATCCGAAAGGCCCTGGCCTATACGCGACATGTAAATCGCCTACCGGTGCCCTGCAAGAGCGCCCCCGGTTTCCTGGTCAATCGCATCCTGATGCCTTACATGATGGAAGCAGTCCTGGCCTATGAGGACGGCGTTCCCCTGGAGGCCATCGACAAGGCGGCGAAGAACTACGGTATGCCCATGGGGCCGGTGGAGCTGGCTGATACGGTGGGTCTTGATGTCGGCCTCTCGGTGGCCAAGATACTGGGCAAGGAATTCGACATGCCCGTGCCCACTGAGCTGGAGAAAATGGTCGAGGCCAAGAAACTCGGTCGCAAGACGGGGGAAGGTTTCTATAAGTACGAAGATGGCAAAGCGGTCAAGGACCGCAGCAAGGCCAATGAAATCCCCGCAGATCTGACCGATCGACTGGTTCTGCCAATGATCAATACCGCCGTTGCCTGCCTCCGAGAGGGTATCGTCGAGAATGAAGAGATCCTTGATGGTGGCGTTATCTTTGGCACGGGCTTCGCTCCCTTCCGGGGTGGTCCGATCAATTACGCCCGCAGCGAAGGCATCAAGGAAGTCAAGAGCCGCCTGGAGAAGCTGCAGAAGACCTACGGTGATCGCTTCAAGCCGGATGCTGGTTGGGATCAGCTTTGAACCCAGGAATAAGCCGGTCTGTGTCGGGAGGGAAAGCCCTCCCGACAACAAGATAAAAGGAGATGGGGATGTACTGGGAAGATCCACCAAAAGATAGAGAGGCCGCGGTGCGAACCTTGGCCATGCCCAAGGACACCAATGGCCTGGGTGACATTTTCGGCGGCTGGATCATGTCTCATGCCGACGTGGCTGGCGCGATACTGGCCTATCGACGTGCGGCTGGCCGCGTGGTCACCGTGGCAGTCAACGACGTCAAATTCTTGCGGCCGGTATTTGTCGGTGACGTGGTGAGTTTCTACTGCGATGTAGCCAAGGTTGGCAATTCATCAATAACGGTGGAGATCACGATCTTTTCTGAGAGAAATGACGGTGGTGTGGCCCGCCATGTCCGCGTAGCCACCGCCTCGATCACCTATGTTCACATTGATCTGGACGGACGTCCGCGCCCCGTCCCTCAGGGCGAGGATCAAAAACGTCCCAGGAAAGACCCGGACGGGCGACCCAGCTAGGTTTCCCTACCAGAGAAAGGCCGCTAGTGGCGGCTTGCGAACGTCACATGGTGTGTGTGGGGCGATCAGCACCCAAGGCACCGGCAAGGTAGGTTTCGATTTTACTCTGGGTTTTCCCGCCGTCCTTGTCCGAGAACTGCACGCCAATGCCGGCCACGCGCTTGCCGCCGGCACCCCGTGGCGTTACCCAGACAACCTTGCCGGCCACGGGTATCTTCTCGTTGTCATCCATCAGGCTCAGCAGCAGAAACACTTCGTCACCCAGGCGATAGGGTTTACTGGTGGGGATGAACAGACCGCCATTCTTCACGTAACTCATATAGGCCACGTAAAGGGCACTTTTGTCCTTGATAGTCAGGGTCAGGATACCCTGTTGTGGCCCCTTGGCTGCACTCATGCCCTTGCCTCACTATGTTTTGCCCGTTGAGTGGGCCGACTGGCCGCATACCACCGCCCCAGCAGGGACTCGATCAGCAGCTGCGGATTGGCACTATCGGCCCGGCGCTCGGCGTCATCAAGCGCCTGATGGAGTTCATGTGCTGCCTTCCAGTCTATTGCCTTCAGTAGCTTTTGCAACTCGGCATTGTCGTCATCCAGCAGTGGACTGGAGAACCCGGGCCCCGCCTGACCACGACGAATCAGGGCTTCCAGCCAGATTCGCCACCATTGAAGCAGTGCCGTCAATTCCTGTTTACTCAAGCGCTCGGCTGCGGCAACCAGCGACTCGCGGCCGCTGGCCACTGCCAACAGGGCCCCACTGCTCTCCCGCGCGCGGCCCAGGCCACCGCTTTCAAGCCAGGACAGGGCGGCCAGCGGGCTGCCATCTGCCATTGCCAGCGCCTCGGCCCTGTCCGCTTCCGTCGCCTGGGTTTCCTGAAGGGGTTGTTTCAGCAACCAGGCCAGGGCCTCGTCCCTGGTGGGACGAGGCAGCTCCAGCACCTGGCTCCGACTGCGGACGGTAGCCGGCAAGCGACCCGGCAAGGCACTTATCAACACCATAACGGTATTGCCTGGCGGCTCTTCCAGGGTCTTGAGCAGGCTGTTTGCGGCACCGGTGGTCATGCGTTCTGCCGGTTCAATCAACGCGTGCTTGCCACTCTCGCTGCTCGCGGTCAGAGAAAGCCACTCAGTCAGCTGCCGAAGCTGGTCAATAAGGATGTTGCGGCGCTTGGCCTCGATCCCCACTGAACGATAGTCGGCATGACTGCCGGCCAGGAACTGCCGACAGCCATCACATTCGCCACAGGCGGTTCCCTGGGCGCGAGGATGGCGGCATAGCCGTGCCTGGATAAAGGCTTCAGCGAACAGGCGCTTTCCTACCCCCCTGGGCCCGCTCAACAGCAGGGCATGAGGCATGCGCCCCTCTCGATGGTGACGCATCAGCCGCTCCCAGGCTTGATGCTGCCAGGGCAGCGGCTCACGTGTTGAAGGATGCTCCGGCGCTTCACCCATGGCTGCTGGGGCTCCCCGTTTTCAACCAATCTTCGAGAGTGTCGCTGAGGCTGGACTGCACCGAATCCAGGGGGCGATCGGCATCAACCACTCGGAAGCGTGCCGGCTCCTGGCGAGCACGGGCCAAATACGCCTGGCGAATTCGTTCGAAGAATGCCCGTTGTTCGGATTCGAATCGATCCCGATCCCCGCGCCGATCGGCGCGCGAAAAGCCCACCTCCACCGGCGCATCCAGCAAGAGGGTGAGATCAGGGCGGAGACTGCCCTGGACCCAGCTCTCGAGCCAGGCCACCGGCTGCTCCCCGAGGCCACGGCCGGCACCCTGGTAAGCATAGGTGGCATCAGTGAAACGGTCACACAGCACCCACTCCCCCCGGGCCAGGGCAGGCCTCACCACCTCCTCAAGGTGGCTGTCACGGGCCGCAAAGATCAGTAGCAATTCCGCCCGGTCGGTGATCGGCGCGCTGTCGCGATTGAGCAAGAGTTCGCGGACGGACTCGGCAAAGCGGGTGCCGCCGGGTTCACGGGTGCGAAGGACGGAAATACCGCGCTGCTCCAGCCAGCTCGCTATGAAATCCATATTGGAGGACTTGCCAACGCCCTCCCCCCCTTCCAGGGTAATGAATCGCCCTGCCCCGTCAGTCATTGCCCTCTCCACCCAGGTCTATGTCCTCGCCCAGTTGATACTTTCGAACCGCGCGATTGTGTTCCCGGAGCGTCGGCGAAAAGTGATGGGTACCATCATTGCGGGAGACGAAATACAGGTATTCACCCACTTCCGGGTGAACTGTGGCCTCCAATGCGGCACGCCCCGGCATGGCAATGGGGGTGGGTGGCAAGCCATGCCGAGTGTAGGTGTTGTACGGTGTGTCCGTGCGAAGGTGCCGATACCGCAATCGCCCCTCGAACTCCCCTTCCGGCAGGCCATAAATAACGGTGGGGTCGGTTTGCAGGCGCATTCCCTCGCGCAGACGCCGAACGAAAACACCGGCGACCTTGCCGCGCTCACCGTCAGCGCCGGTTTCCCGCTCGACGATGGAAGCCAGGATCAATGCCTCGTAGGGATCGTCCAGTGGCAGACCGCCATCCCGTTGCGACCAGACCGACTCCAGGGTTTCCTCCATCGCCCGATGAGCGCGGGTCAAGATCTGGCGGTCGCTGGTCCCGCGAGGGAAAACGTAAGTGTCCGGGAGGAACCAGCCTTCGGGATGCAGGGCTGCAGAGCCGATCGCTGCCATGACGTCTTCGTCAGACATGCCCTCAAGGGTATGTTCCACTGCCTCATGACGGGCAAGGGCTTGGCGCATTTGCCGGAAGGTCCAGCCTTCCACCAAGGTGAAGCGGTACATGACCACATCGCCACGCTCCAGGCGCTCAACCAGCTCGGGCAGGGTCATGCCAGGTTCGATCCGGTATTCACCGGCACGGATATTACGCCCCTGACCGCTGATGCGGGACCAGTAACGTACCCGCTCGGCATCGGCAATAATGCCCTCACTCTCCAGTTGGCGGGCAAGACGCAGAAGATTGTCGCCCCGCTCGACAACAACCGTCTGACTCGTCTCCACCGCCAGTGGCCGGGACTCCAGTTCCTGCCATTGCTGCCACAACCAGGCCGCCAATGCCGCAGTCAGCAGCAACAGCACCCCAAGGCCCGGCAACACTATATGCCGGAACCATTTCAATTTTCCTGCTCCAGAATCCGCTGCAGTTGGCATGTCAGCTTACCCGGCTCCCATTGTTTCTGCTGTCCGTCCACGTCCAGGCTGACTACTGGTCGAATGCCCATCACGCTGTTGCACATGAAGACCTCGTCCGCCTCAAGGATATCCTCGGGACGAATCTCGCTCACCTTGCTCGCAATGTCCAGAGCGGGCGCCCGTTCCAGAACCAGCCCGCGGATGATTCCGGCCACCCCGGCCCCCCTCAGCTCAGGGGTAATCAGTTGACCAGCCCGCACAATGAAGATGTTGGATGATACGCCCTCCACCACGCGACCGTCGCGATCCAGCAGCAGACCTTCGTCACAGGACCTACTATCCACTTCGCGTCGGGCCAGAATCTGCTCCAGCCGGTTGCAGTGTTTGACGCCGGCCAGGGCAGGCTGTTCACTGAGCCGCAATTTGCAGGTCGTGACAGAAAGCTGCTCAGGCAAGCCGGTCGGCCAGGGCAGGCAGGCGCTGTAGCGGGTCAGCTCTGGCGCAGAGGCCCGGGCATACCCTCGGCCTGCCTTACCGGCGGTAACAATCAGCTTCAAGACGGCCTCGTCATGCCCGCTGGCCAGGCTGGTCAGCTCACGCTCCAGTACTCGACGCTCGGGCCGGGGTAGGCCCAGTCGCTCACACCCCCATTCGAGACGGTCCAGATGCCGTGTCAGCCGCAGCGCACGGCCAGAGCGGACGGCAATGGTTTCGAACAGGCCATCGCCGAACTGTAAACCCCGATCCAGGCCGCCGGCAGGCAATGGCTGCCCATTGCAGTACCAGACGTGGCTCGCACCACTCATGAGCCCGGCTCCAGCGCCAGGACCATACCCCGAGCCTTGGCGCGGGTTTCCTCCAGTTCCCTGTCCGGCACGGAATCCGCAACAATCCCGCCTCCCGCAAGCAAACGAAGGTCACGACCCTGGCATTCCATAGTCCGGATCAGGATGCTGCTGTCCATGCTGCCATCGCGATTGATGTAACCCAGACTGCCGGTGTAAGCACCACGCGGCCGGGCCTCCAGTTCCGCAATGATTTCCATGCAGCGGACCTTGGGACAGCCGGTGATGGTCCCACCCGGAAAGACAGCCTGGAGAATCTCCCCCGGGCTGACCGAGTCGGCGACTCGGCCACGCACATTGGAAACGATGTGGTGCACATGGGCATAACTCTCCAGCACCATCAGCTCATTGACCTCGACCGTTCCCGGCCGACAGATCCGCCCCAGATCATTCCGTTCCAGATCGATGAGCATGATGTGCTCCGCCCGCTCCTTGGGGTGGCCGATCAGCTCCGACCGTAGGGCATCGTCCTCACCGGCCAATTGCCCCCGGGGTCGTGTACCGGCGATGGGACGGGTATTGACCCAGTCGTCCCGGCGGCTAACAAGGCGCTCCGGCGAGGAGCTGATGATGGCCTGGTCGCCACGCACCGCCAGACCGGCAAAGGGGCCCGGATTGGTCCGACGCAGACGCCGGTACACATCCTGGGGCCGGACATCCTCCGCCAGCTGCCCACGCCAGGCCCGGGAAAGATTGGCCTGAAAGATGTCCCCATCGTGGATGTAGTGCCTTGCACGCTCTACCGCCCGACAATACAAACTCGGGTCTTCCTCTACCAGATTGGCACCGAGTAACTGTTCGGGTTCCGCTTGCCGGGGCTGAGCCTGGGCGGCGTCACGGCATATTTCTGCCAGGTTGTCCTCCTGGCCGGGTTCGGCTACGGCCCAGGCCGCCTGTTGGCCGTGATCAATGATCACCGCCGCCGGAACACGGGCGGCCCATGCCCTGGGCATATCGCCATCTGAAGGCAGATTCAGTTTCGGCTCGACCACGCCCGCCATCTCGTAAGCCAGATAGAAAAACCAGCCACCAGTGAACGGCAGGTGACTGGTCGTGGCGGACAGGCGCTCCTGCCGCCAGGCCTCGTCCAGGCGCTGGAAAAAATCGTCCGGGTCGGCACCGGCAGGACAGCTAATGCTGTCGCCGGGGAAGGCAAACAGAATGGAGAAACGACCGTTGTCGCCACCCGCCGCTTCGGCACGGGCAGCGCTTTCCAACAGAAAGGGATAGCGCGCGGGCTGCGCTTCGTGCATCGCCAGAAGGTCTGGTATCACCTCCAGACGGCGTTGCAGATGGACCGCATCATGCATGGATCACCCGCCCCTGACGCGGACCTGGGTTTTCAGTCCAGCTTGCGGAATACCAGCGTACCGTTGGTGCCGCCAAACCCGAAAGAGTTGGACAGAGCCACATTGATCTGGCGTTCCTGAGGTTCGCCCGGCACATAATTCAGGTCGCAGCCTTCATCCGGGTTCTCAAGATTGATGGTCGGCGGTGCCACCTGGTCCCGAATGGCAAGGACGCTAAAGATGGCTTCCACACCGCCTGCCGCACCCAGAAGGTGGCCGGTCATGGATTTGGTGGAACTGACCGCGATATCTCGGGCGTGGTCACCCAGCAGGTCCTTGGTGGCCTGGGTTTCGGCCAGATCACCCAGCTTGGTGGATGTGCCGTGGGCGTTCACGTAGTCCACTTCCTGCGGGTTGATACCCCCGTCCTTGAGGGCGTTTTCCATGCAGCGACGGGCACCCTCGCCGTCTTCCGGCGGTGCGGTCATGTGGTGGGCGTCGCCACTCATGCCGAAACCGGCCAGTTCTGCGTAAATCTTGGCGCCCCGCTTGCGGGCAATTTCGTATTCCTCAAGCACCAGCACGCCGGCACCGTCGCCCAGCACGAAGCCGTCACGATCACGATCCCAGGGGCGGCTGGCCTGTTCCGGTTCTTCATTGCGGGTCGACAGGGCGCGAGCCGCGCAGAAGCCGCCGAGACCCACCGGGGTGGTACCCATCTCTGCCCCACCGGCCACCATGGCATCCGCATCCCCGTAGGCAATTGCCCGTGCGGCGATACCGATATTGTGAGTTGCCGTGGTACAGGCCGTGACCAAGGCCAGATTCGGACCCTTGAGGCCGTACATGATGGACAGATTCCCGGAGATCATGTTGATGATGGTCCCGGGAACGAAGAAGGGGGAAATGCGTTTGGCACTGCCGTTGTCGAGCCAGGTCTTGTGGGCCTTTTCAATGCCATCAAGCCCGCCAATGCCCGAACCCACGGATACGCCGATCCGCTCGGCATTGTCGTCGCTCACTTCCAGGCCGGAATCCCGCATGGCCTGAATGGACGCCACCATGCCGTAGTGGATGAAGGGATCCATCCGTCGGGCGTCACGCTTGTCGAGATATTCCGAATGATCGAAACCCTTGACCTCGCCGGAGAAGCGGGTGGGGAAATTGCTCACATCAAACCGGGTAACCGGCCCGATACCACTCTTTCCGGCCAGGATGTCGGACCAGGCGGATTCCACGGTGCTACCCACCGGAGAGACAATCCCCAGACCCGTGACGACAACGCGACGTTTAGCCAAGCTTCACCTCATGCGGACGGCGGTGCATTCAGAAGCAGCCCCGGCGGCTCCCGCCAGGGCTGCTTCCCGGAAGACGAACGACGAACTGACTCAGCTGTCGCTGAGATGCTCGTTGATGTAATCGATCGCCTGCTGGACGGTGGTGATCTTCTCGGCCTCTTCGTCCGGAATCTCACACTCGAATTCTTCTTCCAGGGCCATCACCAGCTCGACGGTGTCGAGGGAGTCGGCGCCCAGATCATCCACGAAGGAAGCTTCGCTCTTGACTTCCTCTTCCTTAACGCCGAGCTGTTCGACGACGATCTTCTTAACACGTTCCTCAATGCTGCTCATCGTTCAAAAGTCCTCCCGATGGAAACTGGAGACCCCCCGAGACCGACCCTGTCGGCGCTTGCAAGAGGCCTGAACTCATACGGGGGTGCCATCCGGCGCCCCCGTCACTGCGGCGGCTATTGTAGTTAAAACATCCATCCCATGCCACACCGTTCCGAAAATTGCTTAAATACCTTGATAATTCAGCAGCTTAGCGTCGGCCTCGGCGTTTGAATGCCGGCGTCGGGACGGTCAATCCATATGCAGCCCGCCGTTGACGTGGATGGTTTCCCCGGTGACATAGGCCGCATCAGGCGAGACCAGGAAGCGTACCGCACCGGCAATATCCTCCGGCTGTCCCAGCCGGCCCAATGCCACATCGTTCAACATGACTTCACGCTGGGCTTCGGGCAGACCCCGGGTCATGTCCGTCTCAATGAAACCGGGGGCCACCGTATTCACGGTGATATTCCGCGACCCGACTTCCCGCGCCATGGCCTTGCTGAAACCCACCACGCCGGCCTTGGCAGCGCAGTAATTGACCTGTCCGGGATTGCCGGTAAAACCGACCACGGAGCCCACATTGACGATCCGACCCTCCTTGGCTTTCATCATCCCCCGCAGCAGGGCCTTGCTCAGACGGAAAATACCGCTGAGGTTGGTCTCGATAACCTGATCCCATTCATCGTCCTTCATCCGCATCATCAGGTTGTCGCGGGTCACCGCGGCGTTGTTGACCAGAATCACCGGGGCTCCCTCTTCCTTGAGATCGGCCAGAAAGGCCTCAATCGACTCCTTGGAGGATACATCCAGCACCGCGCCCCGGCCTCGATCGCCCAGCGCCTCCCCGATGGCGTTGGCGCCCTTCTCGGAGGTGGCAGTCCCGATCACCCGGGCGCCGGCCTCGGCCAGGCTGGTGGCAATGGCGCGGCCAATGCCACGAGAGGCGCCGGTGACGACTGCGAGCTTTCCATCAAGCATAGTGACTCCCGTTATTTCAGTTCTCGATCATTTAGAAAAAGCAAAAATCAATCCGAGCCATTCTCACCGGAGAGGGCCTCAAGGGCTTTGTCCAGGGATTCAGGATCCATGACCGGGTGCGCCGGCATGCGGCGATCAATTCGCCGGTTCAGGCCACACAAGACCTTGCCCGGACCGGCTTCCACCACCGCTTGAATGCCCCGCTCCTGCATGGCCTCAATGGTCTCCACCCAGCGTACCGGGTGATTGAGCTGCGCCACCAGGGCATCACGAATACCACTGGCATTGTGTTCAACTTCCACGTTGAAGTTGTGAATCACCGGCACTGCAGGCATTTCTATGGCCACATCAGCAAGCCGCTTGGCCATGGCCTCGGCGGCCGACCCCATCAAACGGCAATGAGAAGGCACGCTCACCGGCAGCGGCATGGCGCGCTTCGCGCCCGCCGCCTTGGCCTCGGCAATGGCCCGCTCCACGGCGCCTTTGTGTCCCGCGATCACCACTTGGCCCGGGGAGTTGAAATTAACCGGCTCCACCACTTCCTCATCGGCCGCCTTGCCACAGACTTCCGCCACCTGGTCATCGTCCAGCCCCAGAATCGCCGCCATGGCACCGCTACCCTCCGGGACGGCTTCCTGCATGGCCTGCCCGCGGAACTGGACCAGTTTTACGGCTTCATCGAAAGCCAGGCTGCCGGCGGCCACCAGGGCTGCGTACTCGCCCAGGCTGTGTCCTGCCATGAGGTCCGGCTGGGGACCGCCCCGGCCTTGCCAGACCCGCCAGACGGCCACCCCGGCGGTCAGCAGTGCCGGCTGGGTCCACTCGGTCCGGTTAAGCTGCTCCTCCGGCCCCTCCTGGGACAGTTTCCAGAGATCAGCGCCGAGGGCGTCGGAGGCTTCGGTAAAGCTGTCACGGACCTCTGGATAGGCCTCGGCCAATTGCTTGAGCATGCCCACGGACTGGGCACCCTGGCCGGGAAAGATCATGGCGAAGGACATGGCCTGCTCCTGCATGGTTTTGAAAAATGGATGGATTGCCCTGATTGTCACGCCCCTGGTCGAGCCCGCGGCCTCTCCCCAGGTGGCTCTTCGTGCGTGGCAAGGCGAAGCCAAATAGTATAGCCGTGCCGGGGGGATTTGCGCGAGGCCTGCCCCAGGCGGAACTCGGCCTGACGGCAACACTCGAATTTCATGGAGGGCCGCATACGGGGGCTAGTCACCGGGGCCCGTAACTGCGCTATCATGGCGCTTTGTGAAAATCATCGTCGGCGGCCCATGGGGGTCCGGGGCCGGCGGCGGAGTACCAACGTCAGACTTTACAGGAATCGGTAACAGCCATGTCCAATCGTTTCGCCGCCTTGTCGCAACGTTCCGGTAATCGGGGGTTCACGCTCATTGAAATCATGGTGGTGGTGGTGATTCTCGGTATTCTCGCCGGGATCGTCATGCCCCGCATCATGGACCGTCCGGATGAGGCCCGTATTGCCAAGGCTCGCCAGGATATCCGTGCCATCGAGCAGGCGCTGCAGCTCTACCGGATGGATAACCACAACTACCCGAGCACCGATCAGGGCCTGGAAGCCCTGGTGAGTGAGCCCAGTGGCTCCCCGGAGCCGGTCAACTGGCGCGGCTACATGGATCGGCTGCCTACCGATCCCTGGGGCCGCGAGTATCGTTATGTCCACCCGGGTCAGCACGGAGAATTCGACCTCTATTCCCTTGGCCGCGACGGCCGCGAAGGGGGTGAAGGGGTGGACGCCGTGATCGGCAACTGGGATATCGACTGAGCCACACGGTGGACTTCAGACACACAGCGTCCCGAGGATTCACCCTGATCGAGGTGATGGTGGTGATGGTCATCATCTCGGTGGTGGTGGCCATCGGCATGATCTCCGTGGACCGGCTCAGCCAGCACGATCCCGCCGATGAAGAACGGGAGCGGCTGGAGGCGCTGCTGCAACTGGCTGCCGACCGGGCCATGATTGAAGGGGCGGAATACGGCCTCCATTTCAGCACCCGGGCCTTTCGCTTCCTGCGCTTCGTTGACGGGGCCTGGGTAGAGGCGGACCGGGATGAGTTCCGCCGGCGGGAGTGGCCGGATGGGCTGCAGCCCGAACTGCGAATCGAAGGCCGCCAGGTTGACCTGGCCCTCTATGACGAAGACGAATCCCAACCGCAGATCCTGCTCATGGGCACCGGAGAGATGACACCCTTTCGCCTGATCCTTCGCCATCGCAGCGATGTGGATGGTGTCGTGCTTGAAGGTCAGCCCCATGGCCGCTTGCGCAATTGGCGTGAAGAGGATGGCGAGCCCAGGGATCAGGACCGGCGGGTGCGCCGATGAGAACGGCGCGTGGCTTTACCCTCCTAGAGGTGCTGGTTGCCCTGGCGGTGGTCGCCATTGCCCTGACCGCCGTGCTGGCCAATTCCGGCACCACGGTCAGCCAGGCCGCCCAGCTTCGGGATACCAGCATTGCCCAGTGGGTGGCGGAGAACCGTATCGCCGAACTGCGGCTGGAAGGCGGCTGGCCCTCCACTGGTCGCACCGAGGGCAATGAGGACATGGCCGGCCGGGAATGGCATTGGACCATGGAGGTCGAGAATACCCAGGACGATGATCTGCGCCGGATTCAGGTCCGGGTGAGAACCGACCGGGATGCCGAAGGCAGCGTGGCCACCGTGCTGGGCTTCATTGGTCGACCCCAGGAAATCCAGGGTATTCCACGCTTCATTCCCTCGGTGCCGCCGGACCCGGATTACGACCCGGACGAGGATAATGGCGGCGGCACCCCGCCACCGCCTCCAACCGGGGGGCGCTCAAGATGATTATGGGTGGGCGACGACAACACCGGGGCTTTACCCTGTTCGAAATCATGGTGGCGATCGCCATTTTTGCCATTCTCGGGGTCATGACATGGACGGCAATGGCCGGCATGGTGCGCCAGCAGGAGCTGACCACCACCGCCATGGAGCGCTTCCGGGCCGTGCAGCAGACCATGACCCTGCTGACCCGGGACCTGGAGCAGATCCGCCCCCGGCCCATTCGTGGCGCCTCGCATGGCGACTTCGAGCCCGCCGTCTCCGGGGGCGGCTACATGGAAACCCAGCTCGAATTCACCCGTGGCGGTGTTCGCAACCCCCTCCAGCAGCCCCGGGCCAGCCTTCAGCGGGTTGGCTGGGGCCTGGATGGTGACACCCTGACCCGCTTTGCCTGGCCGGTACTGGACCGGGCGCCGGACACTCAGCCACTGGTGATGCCGCTTCTGGAAGACGTGGTCAGCTTGCAGGTGCGCTTCCTGGATCCCGGCGGGGAATGGCAGGATGACTGGCCGCCGGCGGCCGCGGGTTTCCAGGCCGATCCCTTTCTCATGCCACGGGCAATGGAAATCATCATTGAGACCGAGGACATGGGACGCCTGCGGCGCGTCATGGAAGTCCCCGGCGTGATGGGGAGGATGGAATGAGGCGTCAGCAGCGGGGCGTGGCCCTGATCACCGCTCTGGTCGTGGTGGCCATTTCCGCGGTGATAGCCGCCGACCTGGCCTACCGGACCTTCCTCGACCGGCACAGAACCGAGGCGGTATTGCACGTGGGCCAGGCCCATCAATACCTGCGAGGGGCGGAAGACCTCGCCGGCCACCTGCTGCGCCGGGCGAGCATGGAGCTGGAACACCACAGCCTGGATCAGCCCTGGGCCGACGAGATCCCGCCCCTGCCAGTGGACGGCGGGCAGATCCTGGCCCGCATGGAGGACCGCCAGGGCCGATTCAATCTCAACAATCTGGTCCAGGCCAATGGCCATGTAAACGAGGCGGCCTACCAGCAGTTCCGCGTCTTGCTGGAAACACTGGAGCTGGACCCGGAGCTGGCCGACCCGGTGGTCGACTGGATCGATTATGACCAGGAGCCACGGGGCATGATGGGGGCCGAAGACGGCACTTACCTCGGCTTTGATCCCGCCTATCGGGCAGGTAACCAGGGCTTTCAGAGCGTGACGGAGTTGCGCCTGGTCGCCGGCTTCCAGGACCCGGAAGTCTTCGAGCAGATCGCGCCCCATGTCACTGCCCTGCCGACCGAAGACGACAATAGCTGGATCAACGTCAACACGGCCACTGCTCCGGTGTTGCGATCACTGGCCGCCAACCCCGATGAGGCGCAGGTGGACCGGATACTGGAGGTGCAGGAAGCTGGTGGATTTGAATCCGTGAGTGACTTCCATGACATCTTTGGACCGCCGGTGCGGGATGGACTGGCCGTGGATGTGGTCAGTTCCTACTTCTGGCTGGTGGCAAGGGCCGATATTGGAACCACCTCCCCCACCATGTACAGTTTGCTGTTTCAGGATGAGAGTGGTGCCGTGGCATCAGTCTATCGAAGTTTTGGATCCGAATGAGCCGCTTGTCGGCAGGTAACTGGAATGACTGAAACCCTGGTAATACGTTTTTCCGATCCCGCGGATGAGCGGGTCGAAAGTTTCCTGATTGATGGCCAGGGCCAACGCCTGGGCACGCCAACCGTCCAGAACCTGGCCGATTGCGCCGAGATGGCCGAGGGCCGCCGGGTGATTGCCCTGCTGCCGGGCGAGAGCGTGACGCTGCTGGATGCGCACATTCCCACCCGCAAATACCAGCGAATGCTGCAGGCCGCGCCCTGGGTGCTGGAAGATCAACTGGCCCAGAATGTGGAGCGCCTGCACTTTGCCATTGGACCCCGCCAGGAAGATGACCGGGTCCGGGTCGCCGTGGCCGCCCATGAATGCATGCAGGCCTTGACCGAACGCTGCCAGAAAGCCGGTTTGCTGCTTGCCGGTATCCTGCCGGATTTTCTCGCCCTGCCCCGAAACGAAAACGAATGGACCCTGCTGATTGATGGCGAGCGGGTGCTGCTGCGAAGCGCTGACTGCGATGGCTTCAGCATCGACCGCAGCCTGACGCTGGAACTCATGGACAGCCTCTTGCCCGCCGAGGATGAGGAATCCCTGGGGCTTGATGACGGCGACGTCGATGAAGGTCAATCCGCGCCGGAGAAGCTGGTGTTGCTGCGCCCGGAGCAGGATCAGGCATTTGCCGAAGCCCTGGAAAGCCGATTCGGTGACCGGCTCGCCATTGACGACCGCCCCAGTGGTGAGCGGCCGCTGGATGGTCTCGTCCCCGTGGCCCCTTCCCGGCTGCCGATTGATCTGGCCCAGGCCGAATACAAGATGCAGCGCGAGCAGGATCAATGGTGGTACCCCTGGCGGCCGGTCGTGGGTGTGGCCGCGGCCTGGGTATTGGTGATGGCGATCAGCGAGGGGCTGCATATCCACCAGGTGGCCAATGAAGTGCAGGCTCTGGACGAGCAAGTGGAGTCCGTGTTCCGTGAAGCCCTGCCGGATGCAGAACGCTTCGTACAGCCACGCCTGCGCATGGAACAACGCTTGAATGCCCTGCGGGGTGGCGGCGTGGAAGGCGACTTCCTCCCCACCCTGGCAGCCATGGGGGAAGGCATGAGTGAGCTGCAGAACGGCAGTCTGCGTGGCCTGAGTTATCGCCCTGGCGTGCTTGATATCAATATTCGGGTGTCCGAGGCCTCCGCCCTGGATGCCTTTCGCGATGCCATTGCCGCCAGTGACCGCTATGAGGCCACCATTCAGTCCGCCAACACCCGCGATGATCATGTGGACGGCCGCCTGCAAGTCCGCCTGAGGGGGAATTAAGGATGTTTGATTCATTGCGTGACTGGTTTGAAGGACTTGAACAGCGTGAGCGCTGGATGGTTACAGTGTGCGCCGTCCTGGTGTCAGTCAGCGGGATTTACCTGTTGCTGGTGGAACCCTACCTGGATCATCGTCAGGATCTCATGACGCAAGCCGAGGAACAGCGAGAGCTGCTGGCCTGGATGCAAGGCGCCGCGGCCGAAATCCAGGGCCTGGAGCGTGCCGGACGCCAGACCACGGCCGGCAGTGGACAGAGCCTGTTCGGCATCGTGGACAGCACATCCAAGGAGGCAGAGCTCGGCCGGGCCGTGCGCCAGATCACTCCTGATGGAGATCACTCCGTGCGAGTACGGATGGAGTCGGCACGCTTCGACTACACCCTGAAATGGTTGCAGGCGCTGGAGTCCGAGCACGGTATCGAAGTCACCCGAGTAACCTTTGATCAGACCAATCAGTCCGGTCGCGTCAACGTTGCCCTGACACTGGAACGGGAGGGAGCATGAAGCGAGGCCTACTCTTCTCCCTTGTGGGTATCGGTGCATTCCTGTTCTTTCTGATCGCGAAAACACCGGCGTCATTGATTCCCACCCTGGCCCCGGAGCACGAGCAACTCAGCCTTCAAGCCACCAGCGGGACAATCTGGAACGGTCGTATCGGCCAGATTCAGGCAGGTCCCATGCGCCTTGGGCCGGCTGAATGGAATCTGCGTGCCTCCCGTCTCCTCCTGGGCCGGCTCGATGCCGATATAAACCTTGAGATTGAGCGTGGCAATGTAGACGCCCGCATCGTCATGCGCCCAGGTGGTCGCATTGAGATTCCGGAAGCAACCGGGCTCAGTATTCCCCTGGCCCCCTTTGCGCCCGTATTCAATCAAGCAGCCGACAGCATCCATGGGGAAGCCGGCTTCCAGGCCCGCGATCTAGTCCTTCTGGGCGATACCCTGCAGCAGGGTGAAGTGGACCTGAGAGTCTTCGATCTGGTCCTCAACCTCATGGGGCGTCATGAGTTGGGGAACTTCACCGGTCATGCCAATGGTCAGTCCGCTGAATTCGAAGTGAACTTCTCGGACGTCGGTGACGACGGGCCTTTCAGGGTTCAGGGCAATATCGACTATCGGGCGGAAGAAAGGCGTTATGAGCTAGAGGCCAGAATCGGGGCGAGAGAGCATGCGCCGGCGAACCTGGCCGGCGCCCTGCAGTATCTTGGAGAGCAGGATGAGGACGGTCTCTATCCGGTTCGCTTTGGCGGCCGGGTATTCTGACCCGGATCACATGAAATATTCATCGGGCCAGTCCTTGGTATTGGCCCCCACTGCCTTGCCGGCGGCAACCCGCTGGCGGTGACGCAATGACATGCGGTTTTCCGGCCACCAGCGTTTCACCGACTCGCGATACTCAGCCGCCAGATTACGCAAGGAATTATAGAGCGAGTCACTGTAGGCTACCTTGACCAACTTGCCGGCATAGCGAATCGAACCGGTCACGGTTCGCACACCCATCACTCGCCGAATGATGCCCATGTGGAGGGTCAGGCGGAAAAGGTCAGAGTCATGGACCTTGCCGGAATAGGGCCGACTGAGCAGTAAAGCGACATGGTAGGACTTGCTGGCACCCTTCCGGAGGAAAACAGCGTGAGGCACCGCCATGAGGTCGTCGGCGCGAAACTGGCGTCCCGTGTTACCCATGATAGACGCGGCAATCAGGCGATGCTGATCGGGATCCAACTCGAAGCGCTCGCAGAGTTCTCGCTTGCGATGCAAGCCACCGCGCTTCAAGCCCCACCAGATACCCCCTACAAGCATTGCCAGTCCCGCTACCATCAAGCCAAGCGTGGCCAGATCGTCCACTCCCAAAACCTGAATGTCGGTAAGCGCGATAAAGTCGTGCAGGGCAATCAGCGCTATCAAGGCGCCGGCAAGTGCCAAGCCGAATAACACCCGTCGCAGGAAATCTGTTTTCACAGTGCGATCATCATCGTTGGCCCCGGCACTGCCGCGACCTTCGACCTGCCCTCGCAAATTACAGTAGCGAACCGGGTTGTCCGCATACATTGCGAGCTGTTTGGCGCCAACATCCCTCGTCGCCACTACTTAAACCCCCCTTGTCACACCCTGAGTCAATGAAAAGTCACTAGATCTCTGGGATTTGACACCCGAAAACAACAACTTATCAGTTCTAGTTAAAGTGGATTTTCTCTACAGAACCACAGCAGGGGGTTCCTGTCAATGCGGAGACGACTCAATGGCGCCCAAGGTATCCAGACAATTGGCGAAAAATCCTCCCAGCTCACCAAAGGTCGCGCCCAATCGATGACCATCCGGGACCAACAGTAGGCGGTGGCCAACCGAGCGATCCAGGCTCTGCTTGGGAGGCACCACATCATCGTCCCAACCGTGAATAATCCAGGTTGGGACGCCATCCGGAATCATGGCCGAGGGGTGCTCAGGCATCTCAAACGCCGGTGCCATCAGGAACAGCCCTACTGGTGGGTGCTGATTCGCCGCTCGACAGGACACCCACCCTCCCATACTTGAGCCAACCAATAATCGGGCACGGGAGTCTTCTTCCAGGAGACGGCAAAGTTGCGCCTCCCGTTCCCGGCCATCCCGGGTGTGAGAGTAGTCAGGACTTTCCACTGTCAAACCACGATTAGTGGCAATATCAGCCAACAGGCGAATTTTGCTGCCCCATGGGCCACTTTCCATCCCATGGGCGAAATAGACGACTTCAATCACTCCACGCTCCCGCTCGCGTCATCGTCCTTTGTGGCTATCACCACCTGGTTCCGGCCACCTCTCTTGGTCTGATAGAGCGCCCGATCCGCCCGGCGAATCATATCCTGCAGACTGTTCTCACCAGACTTGCGTATCGTCATGCCGATACTGACGCTCAAGTCCCCTTCCAGAACATGATCAGAAAAGGCAGTTTGGGTTACCCGCTCCCGGATTCGATTGGCGACTTCCACGGCCTTGTCTCGGGTTGTTTCCGGCAGGACGGCCATGAATTCCTCACCGCCAAACCGCCCGACCAGATCAGAGCGGCGGGTTTCGTCGGTCAACAGCCGTGCAAAGCGCTTGAGGCAGAGATCTCCCTCGTCATGGCCATAACGGTCGTTGATCGTCTTGAAATGATCAATATCAATCATCAACAAAGCCATTCCATGACTGTATCGCTCGGCTCTTGCCAGCTCTTCCAGGGCAAGTGTCTCGATATGGCGACGATTAAATAACCCCGTCAGGCCATCCGTGGTTGCAAGCTCCTCTACCCTCGCGAATAGATTGGCCTTCTCCAGAGCAACCATGGCCTGGGTCCCCACAACAGACAACAACTCTCGTTCCTGATGATTGAAGGCAGGACCTTGTCTCCCCAGGGCCAGGAATCCATACCGGGCACCACTGACCCGCAAAGGCACGAGAACCGCACTGGAGTCGCCAGGCCGTGGATAGGCGAGCATTATCAACTCACCTTCTTCTAGCAGTTCAACCCGGCCACTCTGCTTTGCACGGTCGACAGCCGCACTCAAGCGGGTTGGAAGTTTGCTGAGCGATTTAATCGCTTGCTCATTGCCACGTTCCCCATTCAGGTCGTAATGCTCACCGTTGTCCGTGAACAGGACCATCGCCTCCACGTCAACCAGGTCCACGAGGTTCTCATGCAAGCGGTCCAGTACCCGTTCGGGGTCGACAGATGCCGCGAGCCGGGCGGTTACCCGTTGAAGACGCTCGGACAATTCCCTTCGCTCCCTTTCACGGTCGATCAACCGCTCCCGAGCCAGGCGGCGGAGATAAAGTCGAAATAGAAAAGCGGTAACAAGAAAAGCCAGGATAAAGTATCCGACTATAGCCAGAGGTTGCCACCACGGGGCTGCTTCTACCCGTAACCGCAAGCTTTCGCCCTCCTCGTTCCAGACACCAAGACTGTTGGCCGCCTTTACCTGCAATGTGTAATGCCCAGGCGGGAGATTCGTATAAATGGCTTGATTGAACCGGGCCGCATCACGCCAGTCTTCATCAAAGCCATCAAGGCGATACTGAAAACGGTTCTTTCGGGGGTTGCGAAAGTCCAGGGCGCTAAAATCAACGGTGATGAAATTATCGTAATGAGGAACGGTGATCTGCGTATCCGAACCCAACAAAAGGTCATCTATCAAACGATCGCCAACCTGAACCGCCGTGATCGAAACTGGAGGGGGTGGCGAGCGCATCTCCATTTTCTCAGGCCGAAATACGTTGATCCCGTTCAAGCCACCAAATGCCAGACGTCCATCTTCCAGCTTCGCGACAACGCCGCCATTGAACTCATTGCTTTGCAAGCCATCACTGACATCGAAGCTGATAAACTCCTTACTCAACGGGTCAAGCCGAGTCAGACCCTGGGCGGTGCTCACCCAGACGTAGCCACTGGAATCCAGGGCAACGGCGTAGACGGAATCGCTTGGCATGCCATCGCCCTGGCTGTAACGTCGCCATTCGCCGGCATCCAGGTTCACCCAATAAAGACCGGTCTGAGAGCCCAGCCAGACGCTTCCGTCTTCAGCTTGATCAAAACCAAACACCCCACCATGTCGCAAGGATATATGTTCAGCCTCTCCACTACGATCATCACCAGCAATGAGATAACGGGGTCGATCCGCAGCCAGGTCATAGAGCAACAGGCCATGTTCCCCCGATATCCACAAATCGCTGTCATTCCTTAGCCAGATTGCATGGATATAGCCAAGGCGAAGTTCTTCTGCATCTAGCAGGACCTCCCAACGTTCGTTGTCGGAAAAACGAGCGGCAATGGATTCTTCCCAGGCAATCAGAAGATTACCGTAGCTATCGACAGTGATACTTGGTATCGGCGCCGCATAGTCCTGATCCAAGGCCTCAGCTACATTGACGGGAGCCAGCTTCATCCCGTCTTCCGCATCGGGATCATCCTGTCCGTACCAAAGACCGGATAGTGTGGCCACCCAAAGCCCGCCCTTTGAATCAGTGCGAACACCGCTAATATGGGAGGCTTGAAGAGAGCGGGTTTCTTCATCACTGCGCCCGTGGAAGCGCCTAACCTGGCTCGCCTCTTCGGTGTCGGGCCAGTTCATTACCGCCAGGCCCTCCTGGGTTCCCACCCAGAGCTTGTCGCCCTTGTTCTCTATCGCCCAAACCACCGGATGAGGCAGGCTGTCTTCCTTGATCGGGTGATGCCCGAACTGGCCAAAACGCAAGGCCTGAGGATTGAGCCGCTGTGCCCCATGTGATTCGGTACCAATCCACAGTAGACCACTATGGTCCACCATGGCTGTCATCAGGTTATCTTCGGCAAGTCCTCGTGGCATGGACGGATCTCCCCGGAATTGCATCAAGCTTTCCTGATCCGGGTCGTAGCGCCACAGGCCACTGGAGAAAGTCGCAAACCAAAGATACCCCTCGGGATCCTGGTCAATCGCCCAGATGGCCGTATCCAGGGCGGCTTGGCCCAGTGGATGATCCTCACCGAACTGCTCTACCCTGCCCCCAGAGGAAACTCGGAACACGCTACCGGCTCCGCCAGCCCAGAGATTGCCCTGCCGATCAACGTTGAGAGCGGAAACAAAAAAGCCGCTGGGCACAGAATCCCCGATGGTAGTCTTTTCCCACGGTACAAACTCCATGTCGTCATTCAGGCGCACCAGGCCATCGGCGGTTCCGAATACGATGTCGCCGTGAACATCCTCAGTAACAGCCACAAAGGGCGCGGCAATGGGTCGACGGCCATCCACGATTTCCGCCATAGGGACT
Organism: Natronospira sp.; assembly: GCA_003558125.1. GTDB lineage: Bacteria > Pseudomonadota > Gammaproteobacteria > Natronospirales > Natronospiraceae > Natronospira > Natronospira elongata. The sequence continues at coordinate 26,696 of PWMQ01000015.1, forward strand.
TCGGGCGCCAAAACCCGAAACTCATTTTGATCTACCGCTCGGTACAGAGCGCCGTCCTGGGTGGCGGCCCAGACATCACCGCGATCATTTACGTGAATCGCCCAGATCAGACCGTGCGTGTCGGGCTCCGCGCCCCGAACCCGGATTCTCTCCATGCGGCCACTGGCTTGATCCAGCCGATGAATACCGCCAGCCATGGTACCCACCCAGATGCTGCCATCCGGCCCTTCGGCCAAAGAAATAACGAAATTGTCCGCCAGAGAATCAGGCTCTGCCGGATCATGACGGAACGTCCGAAACTCTTGACCGTCGTAGCGCTGTAGTCCCGCTTCCGTACCTAGCCAGATAAAACCACGACTGTCCTGCAACAGACTGCCGACGGTGTTTTGGCCGAGGCCATCTTCAATGGTGAGACTCTCGAAACGCACGAAGCCCGTGTTGGCGTGAAGAGCCGAAAACCAGACGCAAAACAAACACCCAAGCACAACAAGGAGCGTGAGTTTCAGAACACGCTCGCCGCCAGCGTCTCCAGCAGCTGCTTGCTGCCCAGGAACCTGGCAATCCATATCAGTCGCTAAATTCATCTTTAACTTTCCAGGAAGCCCCCAAGAAGATCCCATGGGCAGCAATTCAACAGGCGGCCTTAACAGGATTGTTCAGGATAATCCCGACCTGAGACCAGCTACCTCCCCCCGCCTCCAATGATAGGGGGCTTGGCCTGCCAATGACAGCTCTCCAGACCTCCCCGTCGCCGCTTGGGCTATTTTGCCCAAATCAAAGCACGGGGATCATTGCCGATGGCGCGGACGGGCCTGGACCTGGGCAATGGCCTGATCAACTGCCGTGGCAACCTGCTGTTCCATCTGGGCGTATTCCTCGTCACTCAAATGGGAGCCAAGATCCACGGTATGGCGGACATAACGGGGTGGGAGCCGGTTCAGGGCCAGGCAGGCCACGTCCTCCAGATAGCCCTGCGCCGGTCGATCGCTTCGTCGCTCCATCTGCTTCCAGAGATAATCCTTGACCAATTGCTCGTAGTAATTGCCGATTTCAAACATGCACACCTCCCAGCAAGACATGCTTCGGGCAGATATAAGCTGACATTAGGCCCATTTATCCCAACAATATGACACACTCGTCCCAACTGCCAGCCATGGTGCTGCATTTTCCATGCCGTCGTCATATACTCGCCTCATGATCTGCCCGTTCTCAGGGATGACTCTACGGCCGGGCATTCAACGGCACGGCTTGCAGGGAGCCATGCATGGAAAACGTGTTTATCGCGAGGCAACCCATATTCCGCAAGAATCTCTCGCTGCATGGGTATGAGTTGCTGTTCCGATCAGGCATCACCGAGACCGCTCAGGTAAACGACGGTGACAGTGCCACTTCGGAAGTCATAATGAGCACCTTTACCGTGTTCGGCCTTCAGGACCTGGTGGGAGACTCAACGGCCTTCATCAATCTGACCCGACGCTTCCTTGTGGAATCCGGCCCGCTGCCCCTTCCCTCTGATCGCACCGTCATAGAAATCCTCGAAGACGTCTCCGTTGATGATGAACTCCTTGCCGCGGTCCAGCGCTTGAAGAAGCAGGGATACACCCTCGCACTGGATGACTATAACTATTCCCGGGAGACTGAGCCCCTGCTCGAGCTTGTGGATATAGTCAAGCTGGAAATGCCAGTTCTCCTGGGTGATGGTGCAGAGGATTTAATCAAGAAGTTTCGGAGTTATGAGCTCACTATCCTGGCCGAGAAGATCGAGGACCGCCCTCAACTAGAGCACTGTCGCTCTCTGGGCTGTGACCTGTATCAGGGCTTTTTCCTCAGCCGACCCGACATATCCAGCGATACCA
>PWMQ01000088.1 GCA_003558125.1 Natronospira sp.
ACCGCATCCCAGTCCGCGCCGTGGAGATTGGAGGCATAAAAGAAGTCCCGCTGCATGCGCCAGGCTTCATCGAAGATCTGTGCCCACTCCTTGCGCGGATCCACATGCATGCGCAGATCGCCGAGATCCAGACTCTCCGGCTGAATCTCGCGGCCAATTTCCGCCACGGCCAGTGAACCATTCAGCATCCGCAGCAGCATGTGACCACCCCGGGCGGTTATTTCAAAATCAAGCAGGCCCGAGAGCATGGTTTGCTCTTCCCGCTGCTCGAAGTCAAATCGCTGCAAACGGTTCTCGAGCATGGGCGAGGAGCCTGGCGGCTCGCGAGTGGCCCCGGGCTGGACCCGGCGCATGTAGAACAGGCTGCCGTCTTCGGATACCTGCAGGGAGCCATAATTGCCCTCGGGCACATTCAGGGCGACGGTGCGACGAAGCAGCCCCTCGAAATCAATTCGGGTTTCCACTGAATCGCCGTCGTTATTATTGCCCTCATCCATTTCCTCATCGCCACTACCGGGCAACAGAGGCGACGGCTCGTCGGCACGCAACACAATGGCGTAGATGCCGGCCCGATAGGGACGCTCCTGACTGGTCATGTCCAGACCGAATTGCCGGGGGCCGGTGTTGGTGGAGGCGGCAAAGTAAAGATGCTTGCCATCCCGGCTGAAGACGGGCGAGGCGGTGTCGGCCATGCCGTCACTGATCAGATGGCTTTCACGCCGATCAAAGTCATAGACCTTGAGATCACGATAGAAGTTGGCCTTGAACTTGGTATAGGCCAGCCAGCGACCATCGGGGGAAAGGGCAACATCGATGGGCCCTTCCCGCGGCGCGGTATCCACATGGCGAATACGGCCACGATTAAGCTCGATATAGTGAATGCCCTGGCGGTTATCGGTGAAGATGATCCGCCCGTTCTCGGCATCCCAGGTCTCAAGTTGATAGAAGTCCGACCCCAGCTCAAAACGCTGACGGTCACCCAGGCCCCGCTGATCACTCACCACCAGGGTTTGCCCTTCCAGGGACTCCTCGATCCAGGCAAGCTGGTCTCCCTTGGGCGACCAAATTGCGGTGTACTCTCTTTGCCCATCCGTGCGCGTCAAGTTGCGGGTGGAGCCTTCTTTTACCGGCACCGTGAACACTTCGCCACGCGCGGTGATGATGGCGCGCTTGGCGCTGGGCGATATGCCCACGTGCTGGATATTCCCTCGAACATCGCGCCAGTCAGCGCGTTGCTGCGGCAGATCCGGATTGATACTGATATCAATTCGCTCGACCTGACCATTAGTCAGGTCGAGCTGATAAAGATACCCGCCCGCCTCATAGACCACATCCGAGCCATTAGTGCTGACCCAGCGGATGTCCCAGGTTTCCTGATTGGTGACCCGCTCTACCTCGCCACTCTGTTCGTCGAAGCGGAACAGATTGAAGAGCTTGTCATCGCGATCGGAGAGGAAATAAACCTGATTATCAATCCACAGGGGATTGATGTCATTGACACGCTTGCCTTCGATGTCGACAACCTCATCGGCCTCCACATCGAGAATACGGATGGATGGCGTGGTACCCCCCCGATAGCCCTTCCAGCCGGCGCTGCCACCATAGAGCCCATTATAGGCCGGGCCGAAATCGATATAGGCAAGCCGACGGCCTTCCTCATCCCATTGACCACGGAAGAAGCGGGCATCCATCTGCTTGACAGGCGCGCCGCCTTCGCGAGAGACATGGAACAACTGCAGGGAGCGGCCATGATCAGTCTCCCGGCGAGAGGCAAAGGCCACGGACTCGCCATCGGCACTCCAGCCCACCGGGGTGTCATTACCCGGGTGCCAGGTGAGGCGCTTGGGTTGGCCACCGTCCACGGCGATCACATAGACATCGGTATTGCCTTCATAGGCAGCCGAATAGGCAATCCATCGGCCGTCCGGGGAGAAGTGGGGATTATTCTCTTCGGCGTCGTCCGCTGTGAGACGCCGGGGCTTACTGCCATCCCGCTCGCTGACCCAGATATCACCGGCATAGACGAAGGCCAGGTGCTCATCCGACACCGCCGGCTGACGCAGCAGGCGGGTGGAATCGGCCAGCGCGGCCAAGGGAAGCGCCAGGGCCATCAAAAGGGTCAGGGAAAGCAGGACCAATCGCTGAGAGACTTTCATACACGAACATCCTTGCGGCTGAGATGAGGCAGACGAATCTACCGCAGACCGCGACCCCCTGCCAGTACCCTTTACCCTGCCGGGCGGAAAAACGCTGACATGGGTCAATTTGCCCCTTGATGGATTCAAGGATAATGCCCCTCCGACCGTTACAGTGACTGTCACCCGCAACTCAACAGACATGGACCTGCTGATGCGACTCCTGCCAAGCGGCACCAGTATTCGCCTCCTCCTCCGCCTTGCCGTCGGCCTGATGGCCGGGCTGCTTCTGGCCATGGTGGCCTGGCAGGCAGCGGTGATCTATCTGCCGCAGTACCAGCAGGCCCGGCAACTCGAGCAAACCAGCGCCGCCCTCGATCAGCTGCTGAGCGCTGCCGATGCCCAGCGGCAGGAGCGGGACCAGATCCATGCTTGGCTGGCCGGACTCCACCTTGGCGCTAGCGAACGAGGGCAATTGAGCGAGGCAAGCGAAAGGCAGTTGGATCAGGCCCTGACCCTGGTCGAAGCCCTGCTGGCCACAGAGGCCCGGTCCCCTGTCCAGGCCCCGCTTGAGCAAGTAAAGGAAGCCGCGCAAGTACTTGCCGACCTGCGCGACCGCCTGGATCAGGGTCGCGAGGTGAGCCCGGCGCAGTGGATGGCGGCCAGTAGTGAATTGCTCCAGGCACAGGATGGGCTGGCCGAAAGCCTGATGGCGCGGGTTGGTGGTGGTGGCTCAGTCCTGGTCAATAGCCTGCGTCAACAACAGGCCCTGTCTCGGGCAGCCGAGGACATCAGCCGGGAACGGGCCTTGATGGCCCGGTCGCTATTGGAAGAAGACCTCGATCTCGCAGCTGACCCCGTGCGCAACGGTATGGGCGCCCTGCAGATCGGTCTGGATAGCCTGATGGATGAGCAGGCCCTCGCCCCGCGCATGAATTTCAATTCCTTCGCTCTCTTCCTCGCTGACCGGGAGCACGCCAGCCACAGCGAGCGCATTCGCCTCGCAGAACAGGCGCTGGTGTCTATCCTCGACGATCATGGTGCCCTCCGAGAGTCGCTCCGTGACGGTACCCGGGACAACATCCTCGTGGAACAATGGCTGGACAGCGGTGAGCAGGCCCTGACAGGAATGCGGGATCTCAGCGCCGCCATTGCCGCCCTCGGCAATAGCCGTATCGCCGACCTTCGTCGGGACGGTCTCTGGTCCATATGGACGGTGGTCTTGATGCTGCTGGCAGGGCTGGCGCTCAGCGGCTTTGCCCTGTGGACCGTGGAAGGCATTGGCCGGCGAATTCAGTCCCTGTCGGAAACCATGGATGAGGCCGCCCGTCATCATGATCTGACCCTGCGGGCCGAGGTTTGCGGCGGCCGAGAGCTGCAAGCCCTGGCACAAGCCTTCAATACCATGCAGGCGCGTTTTGAAGGCATTATTGCCGATATATCCCGGGCCGCGGAGGCAGCCTCCCAGGAGATGGCTCAGGTCCTGGACACGGCCAAATCGGTGGAGCGTGGCGCCGAGACACAGGACCGGGACCTGGAGCAACTGGCCGCTGCCATGGAAGAGATGGCCACCGCCGTGGAGCATGTCGCCGAGCACACCGGTACGACCGCCGAGGCAGCTCGGGATGCCGACCAGACCGCCCGGGATGGCCGCCAGATCGTCGGTGAAGCCGTGGCCGTGATCCGCGGCCTGCACCAGGAAAGCCACCAGATCACCAAGGTTGTCGAGGTGATCAACGAAATCGCCCTGCAAACCAATATGCTCTCCCTGAATGCCAGCGTAGAAGCGGCTCGGGCCAAGGAACATGGCAAGGGCTTTGCGGTGGTTGCCGAAGAAGTCCGCCGTCTGGCAGTCAAGACGCGGGAGGCCACCGCCCAGGTGCAAAAACTGCTGGGCCAGTTTCAGGAGCATGCGAACGACGCCCTGGAGGCCATGGCTGGACAGGAATCAGTAACAGACGACGACCGTGACCAGGATGGACATAATGCCGATGCGGCCCTGGAAAAAATCGTCAAGGCGGTCAATGCCATCCGCGACCTGAGCAGCCAGGTGGCCATGGCGGCCGACGAACAATCCCAGGCAGCGGCGGACATGAATCAACGGATCAACAGCATCTCATCGGTCTCCCAGGACACCAGTCAGGCGGCCCACCGCTCCGCTCAATCCGTGGATCGAATGGAACAGACACTCACTCACCTGAATGAGACAACCCGGGTGTTTCGCATCAAACATTAGAGAAACTGTGGTCCCCGCGACTCCACCTCGTACAGTACCCGGTTGGCCAGAGACACAGCTTCTTCCCGGGGAATAAAGGGAATCCGTCGTGGCCCGTCTGCCAGCCACAACTCCAGCTCCACCAATCCGGCACGGCGCTGAAAGGGATTGCTCTTCACCCGCAGGTGCTGAACCCGGTGCATGGCAAAGGCTTCATCATGCCGCCCCAGAAAGCCGCTGCTGATGAACAGGTAGCCCTGGTCCTCGGCCCAGCGCCAGCGGTGATGGCGCAACTGCACCGCCAGGCCGGTCAACAACACGATAATGACGACCGGCACTGATGCCGCCACAATCACCCCCCAGGGTTCCGAACCCAGACGCAGCATCAGAAAAAACAGGCCCACCAGGAGCAGAAGCTGGATTCGCGGCCGCCAGAATGCCTTGAAGCGTGGGTCCACGCCCTGCATGTGCGACGGCCAGCGACAGCACGGATCAATGGCAAGCATCAGATCCCGAGATGCCGGCCGGGCAACGCCCGGAATCACCATGGCGCTGCTGGACTCCCCGCCCTCCACAGTGTCGCCCGCACTCGCCTGGTGACCTTTGAGATAACACTGCCCCAATAACCGCCCCACCGCCGACTCGACCCGCGACAACGCCTGCAGCTTTTCCAGCCGCAGGCTCCGTTCCCGGGTCTCGAACAGACCGTGACGCGCCCGCAGCCGATCAGGCGCGAGAAACAACTGGTAGGCGTGGTAGCGAACCGTCGAGGCCACACCGGCGGCCAGAAAAAGCAGCGCCAGAATCAATGCAAGCCCGGCCGGCAGCATCACCCCCCAGCTCAGGCCGAGCTCGCCGGCCAGCCCCCCGTCAAAGCGATTGAGCCAGTCACCCACCCGCTCATTGATCCTCCCTGACATGGGGCCGTAGAGACCACCGAGTGCCGCCAGCAGCAACCAGACCTGGCCACTGGCAACCCCGTGCAGGAAAACTCGGCCGGGTCCGGGCGCATGCAGGCACTGCCCTCGCACCGGGCCCGGCTCAGCCGCAGGTTCCTCGTCCTGCGCCAAGACCGTAGGGCTGGTACTGGCGCGGCGACGGATATCCTCGGCCACCGCCCGAGGCAGGGCCTCGATGCTGACCTCTTCTCCCTGCCCGCCGGCGGTCTCCACGACCACGCCCAGACGGTCCATTGGCCGAAGATAAAAGGCCTGGCGCAACTCCACATTGCGGACCCGGTCCCAGGGTACCCTCAGCTCACGGCGCTGAAACAGCCCACTGCGTACCCGGATGGCATCACTGTCCAGGCGGTAACGGAAACGGCGGTGCCAGGCCATGGCGTAGAGAACCAACAGCAGCAAGGCTGCCAGGGCCAGCAGACCCAGCTCTCGCAGACCGAAGCCAGCAAGCAGAACGGCACCCGCCCCCGCGCCAAGCAGTGCAGGGAGCGATTCCCGAATCATGCGTACCCCGATCCGCAGCCCTACCGGCAGCAGGGCAAACCAGGACAAGCGCCGCCATGCGGTCTCATTCTCAATCATGGGCAGGATTGCCAGGCTCGGCGTCGATACTATCCATCAGGTGACTGCGGATGCGCAGGGCGGTATCGGCAGACAGGCCATGAAAGACGAGGTCGGCGGTGGCACCGCCGGCGGTAAAGCATTGCAGGCGCATGAGGCCAAACCAGCGTTCCACGGGGCCGGATGCAGTTTCCACATGCTGGATACGGGCAATGGGCAGGACAACCTCGCGCCGCCAGACCACACCGTGGCGCTCTACCAGATCCCGTTCCCGCACGGCCCAGCCCCGATAGGCCGGCTCCAGCCAGGCATGGCCGATAGCGGCCGCCGTCGCCAGACTGGCCACTATCCCTACCCACAGTGCCTGAAACCAACTGAAAATCAGTCCGACGCCGACCACGGCCACCACACTGACCACCACCATGAACAGGCAGCCGGTCAAGAGATTGTAGGGACGGTAGCGGGCACTGACCGGATTGACTTCGAGCCGGGAGAAATCCGGCAACTCGCCCACCGCGACCGGCTCGTTGGAAAAGCTTTGCTGGTTCACAATCCCCCCTTGCTTGCCATCGATCAATCTCCTCTAGAGCAAGGAGATCTGACTACCCGATACCTCCGGATGCCGGAACTGGCCACAGTCCAGAGATACTTGCTCGCGTCGATACAGTCCGACCCGCCGACGGGCCAGTTGCATGCGTCGGGCAATGAGGTCGGCAAAGGGCCCCTGCCCTCGCATGCGACGACCAAAGTCGCTGTCATTATCCCGACCACCCCGCATGGACTGCAGTATCTTCATCACCCGCCCGGCGCGATCCGGATAATGCGCCTGCAGCCACTCCCGGAACAGTTGTGATAGTTCATGGGGCAGGCGCAGGATAACACTGCCGACACAAACCGCGCCCGCCGCAGCCGACTCCGCCACGATGGTCTCCAGTTCCGGGTCATTGATGGCCGGTATGACCGGCGCCAGCAAGATGCCCGTCGGCACCCCCGCTTCGTTCAAGCGCCGCACCACCGCCAGGCGCCGCTCGCCGGATGGGGTTCGGGGTTCCAGGCGCCGCTTCAGCTCACTGTCCAGCGTGGTCACGCTGACCATGACATTGACCAGCCCCCGCCGAGCCATGGGCACCAGGATATCCAGGTCTCGCAGGATCAAGCCGCTCTTGGTGAGGATGGAGACCGGATGCCGGCAATCGGCCAGCACTTCCAGAATCCCACGACTGATGCGGTAATCCTTTTCCACCGGCTGATAGGCATCGGTGTTGGCTCCCAATACGATGGGCGCACAGCGATAGGACGGCCGTGCCAATTCCTCTTTGAGACGATCCGCCGCTTCCAGCTTGGCAAACAGACGGGTCTCGAAATCCAGCCCCGGCGAGAGGTCCAGATAGGCGTGGCTGGGTCGGGCGAAGCAGTAGATGCAGCCGTGCTCACAGCCCCGGTAGGGGTTGATACTGCGATCAAAGGGTACATCGGGAGACTGATTCCGGCTGATGACCGTGCGCGCCGGATCCGGCATGACCACGGTTTGCGGGGCCGGCGCCTCGTCCTGCCACCAGCCATCATCCACCGCCTCATGCCGCACCGACCGAAACCGGGGCGCGGGACTGGAACAGGCCCCGCGCCCCTTGTGCTTGCCGGGGTTTCTCATGCCCTGGGCCTCCAACGATAACTGTACACCCATACAGTACCCGCGAGGAAGGCCACTGGCAAGCCATCAGACCCGGCTGCGGGTGCGGCCCACCTCCACGCCGGACAGTTCCGTCAGCTGCTGGATGAAGGCCTCTCTTTCCCGTGGAGAAATCATGACGTACTTGCCAATGCCGTAGTTGATCTTCAGACGATCAAGCGAGAGCGCCGGGCTGGACAGGGGGTTCCTGGTCGGAATGATGCTGCGAATCTCGCTCACTGGCACTTGCCACTTCACCGGCCCACTGCGAACAATCAGTCGCTCCGGGCTGAGGACGTAATAGGTGCCCGTCAAAAGCCATAGCGGTAACAATACCCCCAGTCCCCAGACAGCCAGATAGGACCACCATGCCTCATGCCCGCTCAGGAACATATTGACGCCCGAATAGGCGCAGACGCCCATTACCCCCAACAAAACCAGCAGCAGCCAGGTATCAATCTTCGATCTGTACACCCTTTTCATTGTCTTTCCTCGTTGATCTGACAAGCGCTATCCATCACGCCACTGATCGTCCCCATCCAGCTCATCTTCCTGGCCCGGCAAGGGCTCATCGGGAAGATCGGAATTATCGAACACCGCGGCCGCCATCGGATCCCGATGGCGGAGCCCGATCCCGCAGACCATACCCAGTACCGCACCGAAAAGATGGCTTTCCCAGGACACCCCGGGAGCCTGTGGCAAAACGCCCCAGACCATGGACCCGTGCAGGAAAAAGACCAACAGCACCAGCGCCACCGATGCCCGGTCGCGACGCAGAATACCCGCACTCAGCACAAAAAACATCATCCCGAAGGCCACGCCG
>PWMQ01000017.1 GCA_003558125.1 Natronospira sp.
GGTGAGAACACCGGCCCGCCCCGCTCACTACCCGCGCAAAGCACGGGCCAGAGAATCCCTTCCCTGCTTACTCCTCGTCGCTATCCTCGAAATCGCCCGCAATCACGATGGTCATCCGTTCCGGCTTGAAATGGCGGCGGACGGCTTCGTTGAGCGTGTCCACATCCAGGGCCCGGATAGCTGCATCCAGCTCGCCTTCGCGAAGCATGTCGCGCCCGGCGGCCAGGTTGCTGTTGATCGTACCCGCCAGTTCGCTGTCGCTGCCACGAGACACCTGACGGTTCTGGAGCCAGCCGTCACGGCCGGCCTCGAGCTCGTCCTCGGTGAAACCGTCCTCCACCACCTTGTCGAGCTCCTCGCGCAGTACCGACAGCAGGCGATCCCGGTTCTCCGGCGCATAGAAGGCAAAGTTCAGGAATTGGCCGGAATCCTCGCGGGGATGAGCCTGGAACGCGGAGCCCACGCCATAGCTGATGCCTTCCTGGTTGCGGATGCGCTCGGCCAGACGGGAGCTGAGGAAGCCGCCGCCAATCAGATGATTGGCCATAGCCACCGCAGGATAGTCTTCGTGATTATCACCCACCATGATCCGCTGGGCAGCCGCCAGGGCGGCATTGGCCCGGTCCGGGGTGTCGATCACGACGGTCTCGCCTTCCGGGTCGTGGAAGTCGGCAGGAATCCGCTCAAAGGGCACTTCAGCCGTCCAGTCGCCGAGACGACTTTCCAGCTTGGCGACCATCTCGTCCGGATCGAAACTGCCGATCAGCACCAGAATGCCATCACCGGCGCCATAGAAACGCTCATGGAAGGCCGCAAGCTCGCCGAGTTCCAGCGCTTCCATGGCTTCCAGGCTTTCCTCGATGGTGGCGGCATAGCCCGGATGACCGGCTTCACGACCGCTCATGCGGTTGCCGATGGTGGCGAAGGCCTGTTGCTGGGGCTGGGTCCGTGCCTCCCGCAGGCTGTTGATCTGGCTGCGGCGAAGCTCACGGAACTCGCTTTCATCGAAAGCAGGTTGACGCAGGACCTCGGTTGCCAGGTCCAGGACAGCTTCAAGCTGGTCCCGGTTGGTGTCCAGGGTTGCTGTCACCTGATTGCCCGCACCGCCCACATTGAGACTGGACTGCAGCTCGTCGAGCCGATCCGAGATTGCCTGGCGATCCCGCTCGGTGGTGCCGCGCATGAGCATGGAGGCAACCATCTGGGAGGCGGTCCGCTGCCCATGAAGGCTTTCCTCGTCGCCCATTCGCAGCTGAATGCGCCCGACCACGCGGTCCCCGCGGGTCTGCTTGGGCAGCAAGGCCACCTGCATGCCATTGGACAGCTCGCGGTGAATCAGGTGAGCCTGGACATTCTCCGGCGTGGGATCGAAGGCCTCACCGGCCACCCGGCCCTCTTCCACGAACTCATGGGCAGCCAGCATGGCGTCGAGATCATCCACTTCGGGGATCTCGGTACGCTTGGGCTCGCTGTCGGGAATGAAACGGCCAACACTGCGATTGTCACGGCGCAGGTACTTCTCGGCCACCCGCTCGATATCCTCTGCCTCGACCTCCTGAATCCGATCGCGATGCAGGAAGATCAGGCGCCAGTCGCCGCTGGCCGCCCATTCGGTCAGGCCAATGCCGATGCGCTCGGAATCGTTGAGGGTCTGGGTTTCCAGGTTACGTAGCCGGGAGCTGCGTGCACGAACGGCTTCCTGTTCGCTGATGCCGTTCGCCAGGACCTCGTCCAGGGTCTGGCGGAACACGGACTCAACCTCATCCAGGTCCTGATCGCTGTCGACCTCGGCAAAGGCCAGCAGGACGCCCGGTTCTCTCAGACTGAACGCAAAGGTGCCCACCTGAGTGGCCAGCTCGCTATCAACCAGGGCCTGATGCAGGCGCCCGGAAGGCTGATTGCCGAGCACATGGGCCAGCAGGTCGAGCGCGGCAAAATCCGGGTGCGCCCCCGCCGGGACATGATAGCTGGCCATGAGATACTGGCTGTCCCCGGAACGGCGCACGGTCACGGTGCGCTCGCCGTCCTGGGTGGGCTCGCGGGTGTAGGTGTCCCAGATGCGAAGCTCTTTCTCGCGATCCGGTGCCGGAATCCGCCCGAAACTGTCGGCGACCATATCGAGCGCCTTGTCAGTCTCGAAATTACCGGACACCACCACCATGGCGTTATCCGGCTGATAGTAGCGGTAGTAGAAGTCCCGCAGCCGCTCGATCGGTACGCCCTCAATATCGGAGCGGGCACCGATGGTACTGCGGCCATAACCGTGCCACTCATGGGCGACGGCCATGGTGCGCTGCATGAGAACCCGGAAGGGATTGTTCTCGCCAATCTCGAACTCGTTGCGGACAACACTCATCTCGGAGGCCAGGTCCTCGCCGTCAAAATTGGCGTTGACCATGCGATCGGCTTCCATGGACAAGGCCCATTCCAGGTTCTCGTCGGAGGCCGGAAAGGTCTGGAAGTAGTTGGTCCGGTCATACCAGGTGGTGCCGTTGGCGCGACCACCCTTTTCCGAGATTTCCGAGCGGATATCCGGATGCTTGTCGGTGCCGTAAAAGAGCATGTGCTCCAGCAGGTGGGCCATGCCGGTCTCGCCATAGCCCTCATGACGGGAGCCGACGAAGTAAGTGGTGTTCACGGTCACCGAACTCCGGCTCTGGTCCGGAACGAGAAGCACCTGCATGCCATTATCGAGGCGATATTCGGCAATCCCCTCAACGGTGCGCACGTGCTCGACCTCACCCGCCGCTTGCGGACGATCCATGCCGGCCGCGCAAGCGCTGATGATGGCAATGGCGAACAGCAGACTGACAAAGGCTGCTGTTCGACTCTTGAATACTGCTAACATTGGGAACCCCCCGAGGTTACTCATCCAGTGGAAGTGGCTTAGTGTATTACATCACCAAGGCCAGTCAACTGGAAATTGGCTTTTATTGCGAATTGCTTCGTACTGCAGGCAGGCAATGTATCACGCAGGCCGCCGCCGGCCACCCTCCAGGTCCAGAACCGAGTGCAGCCATTGGCGGTCCAGATGAGACTCGACCAGCTCAGCCAGGCGGTCCAGTTCGCGTTCACGATGGTGGTGATAGTCTGTCGCCACTCCCTCGCTCTTGAGACCTGCCCATCGCAGCAAGGACTGGCAGGCGGGCCCCTGCTCGAAAATCCCGTGCAGATAGGTCCCGATAATCTGGCCATCGGGACTCCTTGCCCCGTCAGGACCAGTCTCCAACTGGCATAGCGGTGAACCAAGGGCGGGGCCTTCGCTGATGCCGTTGTGGATTTCATAGCCTGATACCGCTTCACTGCCAGGGATCAGCCTTCCCCGGCTGCGGCGCCGCTGCTTCTCCGGCATCAGGCGGGTGGTCATGGGCAGCCAACCGAGGCCGCGGCCCTCCCCCGCCTCCCCTTCAACTCCATCCGGATCGGCGATCACCTGACCCAGCATCTGAAAGCCGCCACAGACCCCCATCAGCCGACCGCCATAGCGCAGATGTCGCTCCAGTCGGTTTGGCCAGCCCCTGGAACGCATCCAGTCCAGATCGGCCCGACTGTGCTTGCTGCCCGGCAAAATAATCAGATCCGCCGCCTCACAGTCATCCGGGTCACGGGCAAAGGTCAGGCTCACCTCGGGATGCAGGCGCAAGGGATCAAAATCCGTGTGGTTGCTGATTCGTGGCAGGGCCGGCACCACAACCCGCAGCCCTGGCGCCTCCCCTTCAACGCCCTGGGTACTGATACTGTCTTCGGCATCCAGGATCAGTCGTTCCAGATAGGGCAAGGTCCCGACTACCGGTTTGCCGGTGTAGTGCTCAAGCCAGCTTCGTCCGTCACGCAACAGGGCCATGTCACCCCGGAAGCGATTGATGACAAAGCCCTTGATCCGGGCCTGCTCGCTGGACGACAAGAGCGAAAGGGTCCCGACCAATTGCGCGAAGACCCCACCGCGATCAATATCCCCCACAAGCAGCACCGGGCAGTCCACCATTTCGGCGAAGCCCATATTGGCAATGTCATTGGCGCGCAGATTGATCTCGGCGGGACTGCCGGCGCCCTCGACAATGATCACATCGTGTCGTGCCGACAGGGCTTGCCAGGCATCCAGAACGGTCTGCCGGGCCTCGGCCTTGAAGGCGTGATAGTCCAGGGCCTGCATGTTGCCGTGGACCCGGCCCCGGAGAATCACCTGTGCATCCTGGTCCGATTGGGGCTTGAGCAGAACCGGATTCATGTCGCTGTGGGGCTCCAGTCCACAGGCCCGGGCCTGCAATGCAGTGGAACGACCGATCTCGCCCCCATCCACGGTCACGGCACTGTTGAGCGCCATGTTCTGTGGCTTGAAGGGAGCAACCGAGAGTCCCCGGCGGTGAAGCCAGCGACACAGGGCCGCGACCACGGTGCTTTTGCCCGCATCGGAGGTGGTGCCCTGGACCATCAGCGTTCGGCTCATGGGCGTAAGAAGAGTGCGGCGGCGGCTGTGGGGCAGGACGGGAAATAGCTGTGAAAATAACTCGCCGTCAGCGAGCCATGCCGATAGATCGCTTCACCGGCACTGTCGAAACGCTGGCGCCGGGTGTGGGTCACGGGCGTCAGCGAGGTTTTCACCCTGGAATGGTGGAAGGTGTGGCCGCGCAGACTCCCTTGCTCGGACTCCAATGACTGGATTCCGAGTCCGACCAATTGCCCGGCCATGATGCTCTCGCCGGGGAGCAGACCGGCCATGGCGTGTCGCTTCCCCTCCTGGTCCACCAGGGCCTCCATGCAGGCCATCATCCCGCCGCACTCGGCCAGAATGGGGCGCCCGGCCTCGTGATGGGCCTTGAGAGTTGCCTTGAAATGCCCGGCTCCGGCCAGGGTCTCGCCATGGAGTTCGGGATAGCCACCGGGCAGCCAAAGGGCATCGGCGTCGGGGACTGCCTCATCCGCGAGCGGAGAGAAGTAAAAGAGCTCGGCACCCATCGCCCTCAACAGGTCTTCATTGGCCCGGTAGATGAAGGCAAAAGCCGAATCACGGGCGATGGCGATGCGCTTGCCGACCAAATCATCGGGCGGCGGCGCGGGCTGACGGGCAGTGAGCTCGATCTCCCTGGGCAAGCGACTCAGCCCGGCTTCCGCCAAGACCTGAGCAGCCTGATTCAGGCGTTCATCCAGATCGCTGATCTCCCGAGCCTGGACAATGCCCAGATGACGGTCGGGAATGTCCATGGCAGGATGTCGAGGAATACCGCCCAGCAGGGTGATGTCGGGCGGCAGACTTTCGGCCAGCATCTCTCCGTGCACCGCTCCGCCGATGCGATTGGCAATCACTTCCCTGACGGTCACATCATCGCGGTAGCTGGCCAGGCCGAGAGCCACGGCACCAAATGTCTGGGCCATGCCGCCGGCATCGATCAGCGGCAATGCGGGCATCCCCGCCAACACGGCCAGGTCGGCGCTGGAAGGGGCACCGTCATACAAGCCCATGGAGCCTTCCACTAGCACCAGATCCGCCTCGGCGGCCGCCTCGGCCAGTCGCCAGAGGCATTCACTCTCGCCGGTCATCCACGGATGCAGTTGGTAGACCGGATTACCCGAGGCCACTTCCAGGACCATGGGATCAAGATAATCCGGTCCATGCTTGAAAACCCGGACATTCAAACCGGCATTGCGATGCAATCGAGCCAGGGCCGCCGTCACCATCGACTTCCCCTGCCCCGACCCCGGCGCAGTAATCAACGCCACCGGCGCTTTGCCTTTTATCTGCTCTTGCTCATTCATCATTGAAATCTTTATCTCGCGCAGAGACGCAGAGGCGCTGAGAATGCCTAATCAAATTCATAATGACTGCCTCGCGCAAAGACGCTAAGACGCAAAGAAAAACCAAAGTTGTTGTGACTCCTGTCATCGCACCGTCGCTTGTACGTTGACTAAGCTCTGCCCTTTACAGTAGAAACGCTTTTCCCTTAGCGTCTTTGCGCCTTTGCGCGAGGCAATATCTTTTTCTTTTCTCTGCGCCTCTGCGCGAGGCAAACATCAATCAGCCGGTACAAAGACCGGGCGGCCGTTCAATTCGGTGACGTGCAGCGCCTGGCCGTAGAGGCGTTCAAGCGCCGAGGGGACGAGCATGTCCAGGGCCGGCCCCCAGCAGCATTGGCCGTCCGGTTCAAGCAGGAGCAACTGATCGCACCATCGGGCGGCCAGATTGATGTCGTGCAGGCACACGAATACACCACAGCCGGCTTGCGCCTGTTCTCTCAGCAGGCGCATCACCGCCACCTGATGATGGAGATCCAGATGGTTGGTGGGTTCATCGGCCAGCCAGATTTCCGGGGCCTGGGCCAGGGCGGTAGCAATGGCAAGGCGCTGGCGTTCTCCCCCCGAGAGAGTGCTCACCAGACGATTTTCCATGCCCTTGAGCTCAAGGGCTGCCAATGCGGACAGCGCCAGTTCCACATCCTCGGCCGTATCCAGGTCCCAGGGGGACAGATGGGGATGGCGGCCGATCAGGGCCGTTTCCAGTACCGTGGCCGGAAAACTGTCCTGATGATCCTGAAAAACAACGGCCAGGCGGCGGGCAATGGTGCGGCGGCCCAGGGACTGCAATGACCTCCCCTGCAGACAGATCTGTCCGCCACGGGCATTCTTGAGCCCTGCCAGAGTATGCAACAGGGTGGTCTTGCCGGCCCCGTTGGGCCCGATCACTCCCCAGACCTGCCCAGGCTCTATGGAAATATCAATGGCACTGCCATCGGCCCGCCCCGGCACGTCAATCCGCAGAGACTGTGTCGACAGTCGAGCCATCAGCGACTCCGGTACAGCAGATAGAGGAAGGTCGGGACGCCAAGCATGGCCGTAATGACCCCGACCGGCAATTGTTCCGGCGCCAACAGGGTTCGTGCCAGGGTATCGGAGAGCACCAGCAGGATGCCGCCCCCCAATGCCGATGCAGGCAGAATCAGACGCTGGTCATTGCCCAGCACGAGTCGCAGCATATGCGGCACCACAAGCCCCACAAAACCGATGGCACCGGCGGTGGTCACCGCCACGGCAGTGAGCAGGCTGGCCACGGCATAGACCGTCCAGGTCATGGGGCGCACGGACACCCCCAGGGCCGCCGCTTGCAACGGCCCCCGGGCCAACACATTGAGACTGCGGCCAAAGGGCAGCATCAGAACGCAGGCGACCACCAGGACCGTGACGGCCGGCCAGGGTGAACGGGCGTAAGCCATGTCCCCCATGAGCCAATACAACATGCCGGGAATCTGCTCGCTCGGGCTGAGTGCCAGCATGAAGGTGATCACCGCCCCCCAGCCGGCTGCCACCACCACGCCGGTAAGCAACAGGCGTGTCGGTGTCCAGCTGCCGGTGCCATGAGCCAGTCCGAACACCAGCACCACCGAGACCATGGCTCCGGCGAAGGCAGAGCCAGAGACCGCAGTCACCCCCAGACCAAAGAGCATGGCTGTCAGAGCCCCCACGGCGGCACCGCCGGAGAGGCCAAGCACATAGGGGTCGGCAAGCGGATTTCTGAGCAGGACCTGCATCAGGGCGCCGGCCACGCCCAGCAGGCCGCCGGTGGCGAACGCAGCCGCCGCTCGCGGCAGACGCAATTCGATAATCAGGGTGCGATGGAGTTCACTGCCACCACCGGTCACCACCGCCCAGAACTCCCCTGGCGGGATGGGAACGCTGCCGATGCTGACTGCCAGGGCCAGGGACAGCAGCCCCATCCCCAACAGAACAATCAGCGGCGGCAGCATGCGCTGCAGGTCGCCACGATACATGCCCGCAGTCTCCCGAATTGTAGGGCCCGATTCAACGACGCTCACGCGCCTGCTCCATATGGGCACACAAGCGCTTCATGCCCTCCAGCAACCTCGGTGTCGCCCGCTGGATACTGGAGGGTGGAATGAAGTATAGATTGTTCCGCTTTACCGCGGTCATTCCCTCGAATCGCCGCCATGGATCCAACCAGCTATCGTCGTCTTCCCCCATCCCGGCGACGACGATGGCTTCCGGGTCCTTTGACAATACTGACTCCACATCCAGCCTTGGCGTCAACCTCGGAAGGTCCCCGTAGATGTTCTTGGCTCCGCACACGGCTGCGGCACGACTGATCAGGTGTTCATCATTGACCGTCATCAAGGGATCATCCCATATCTGATAGAAGAGCCGGACCGGGGCAGCATCGGCATAACGGGCCTTCAGCGCGGCAATCTCCGTTTTGAAATGCGCTGCCTTGGGATGGGCGATGTCCTCGCTACCCGCCAGACGGCCAAAACGCTCCAGAGTGTGAGCCACATCCTCGAAACTCCGCTGCTCCCCCCAGAACACGTCGATCCCCAATTCTTCCAGCCGACGTAGCTGCTCGGTGGGGTTACCACTGATCCAGGCCACAACCAGATCCGGCTCGGCAGCCAGCACGGCTTCCATGTCGATGCGGTTGTGGCTGCCGATACGAGGGATATCCTTTGCTGCTTCCGGATAATCACTGTAACTGGTGGTTCCAACCACCCGTTCACCAGCACCGGCGGCAAAGAGCAACTCGGTCAGCCCGGGCGAGAGTGAGATGATCTTCTCTGCGGGCTCATCAAGACACAGCAGGCGCATCAGATCGTCATGAACACAGACGGGCTCGGTCGAGCTGTCTGCCAGTGACACAATGGGAAGCCAAAGCAAGGCCACAATCAGCACCCTGGCAGGACTGATTATTTTGTACCCCATGCGCTGCCCTCCTCGTTTTCTGAAAGCCGGGCCCCGACCATCCAGGGCCCGGTCATTGATCTCAGTCACCGTAGCGAAGACTGAGATTAACGCTACGCCCTGGCTGCTGATAGTCAAAGTCATTGAAGCTGTCACGGGCAATGACATAATCCCGGTCAAGCACATTGTCTACGACCAGGCGAGCATTCCAGCTTTCCGCAAAGCGCCAGCCGGCACGAAGATTGAGCAGTGCAAAACCGGCCAGACGTTCGGCGCCATCGGCGTCATTGAAACGGTGACTCTGGGCAATAATGGTGCCCCCCAATGACCAATCGCCGATCTCTCGGTCGACTTCCAGCCTGCCGGTCTGTTTGGCGCGGCGGATCAGACGTTTGCCACTTTCACGGTCTTCCGGGTCGGTATAGGAAACACTGCCGTAGATGCGCCAGTGATCCCGATTCCACCCCGCACCGATTTCCAGGCCGCGGATACGGGCCTCGTTGACGTTCTGGGGCAGGAAGACCCCATCCTGAAACACCGTTTCAATCAGGTTATCCACATCGGTCTGGTAGGCAACGGCATCCCAGAACCAGTTCTCATAGAGACCGGAAATGCCCAGCTCCACGCTCGACGATTCTTCCGGCTCCAGGTCCGGGTTGCCGAAACCGGGGAAATACAGCTCGTTGAAGGTTGGCGCTTTGAAGCCTTCACCCCAGGAAGCACGAATACGATGCGACTCGCCCAGGCGATAGCCCACTGCGGCGTTGGCAGTGTTAACAGTGCCGAAGGAATCGTTATCGTCATGCCGAATGCCCAATTCCAGGCTCAAAGGCGCAAAATCCAACAATGCCTGGGCATAGCTGCCACGATTGCGGCGGCTGTCTTCTTCGTATTCAGAAGAAGATGTAATCTCATCGTCCAGGTAATCCAGGCCGACGAGGATTTCGTGGTCACCGGCGAACAGGCTGTTCTGCCAGTTTGCCACCTGACGCCGTGTTGCGAATTCGCTCTCGCTGCCGTTGTCATTGACGGTGTCGCCTTCATCACGACTTTGCCCAAGCGTGACACGGGTATCCCAGTGTTGATTGATGCTTCGCTCGTAAGTGCTACCAAGGGCCTGATGGACAAACGTCATCTTGCCGCCAATGAACTCGGTTCTCCCCTCGGAGTGAAGGGAGGTCACGCCCAGCTCCCCACCATCGTCAAACTCATGGCTGATTCGCCCCACGGCGGAGCTGTTATAGAAGCCTTTTCGCTCGCCATCCTCCCGAAGGGCAATGCCATCGGTATGGAAATGGTTGGCGCCCAGGTTGTAACGGGTATTGCCGCCCTG
Source organism: Natronospira sp. (assembly GCA_003558125.1). Classification (GTDB taxonomy): domain Bacteria; phylum Pseudomonadota; class Gammaproteobacteria; order Natronospirales; family Natronospiraceae; genus Natronospira; species Natronospira elongata. The sequence continues at coordinate 10,013 of PWMQ01000017.1, forward strand.
CCCGGACACACCTGCCCCGTACTGGTGAGTACCGAAGGAGCCCGCACTGATTTCCGCCCAGGGGCTGAGTTCTTCCCCACCCTCCGGGGTAAAGACCTGAATGACGCCACCAAGGGCATCCGGTCCGTAGACGCTGCCTCGCGGCCCCCTCACGATCTCCACCCGCTCGATGAACTGGGGCGGCAGGTACTGCCAGGAGGCACCACCGGTGGTCGCGGCACCCATGCGCACACCGTCCACCACCAGCAGACTGTGATCACTACTCGTCCCCCGAAGGAACAGGCTGGTGGCCTTGCCGAAGGGGCCATTACTGACAAAATCCACCCCTGGACGGCCCCGTAGCAGCTCTGAAAACTCCCGGGGCTGCTGCCGTTGAATGGATTCCCGGTCTACCACACTCACAGACGTCAGACTGTCATCGACCTGCTGTTCGGTACGCGTTGCGGTAACCACTACCGGATTCAGCGGAACGGCTTCCGCCGCCCCGGCCGCCAACAAGGGGGCTGCGGGCTTATCTTCGCCTTCGGCGGCCAAGCTCAGGGGTGCAATGAGAATAGCGGCGGGTAGCGTGACCCACGCACTGCGGATACGATCGACTAGCATTGAATTTCCCTCAACTAACCGTGCCCACCGCACGGATTTGGATGCAACGGAATGCACGCTTGAGGGAACAGGTGGGGCGGAAGAATGGAATGTTATTTCGGCATCCGACCGGCCCGAGCGCTGCCCTCCGCAGCGTGCGGCCAGACACCCGGGAATCGGCAGGATTCAGCGGGTGTCGAGCACGCAGGCCGGTCTACGGGCTGATGAGCAGGCTGGCGCCGCCGGCGAATCACCTTCCCATGCCTCTCACGGACACAGTGGTCATGGATTCACCGGTGCCGGCTCTGGACAGAGACGGCTGCTCAATCACCGTTGCGGGGGCAGCGTCGGAATCCTTCACCGCGTGTAGCAGCAGAAGTTCACCGACTTCCCGTTTAATCCCCGGTCATGAACTGAGATGGGGACACCTGGTGCGAGGCGGAAAGGTATCAGCAACAGCCCCTGTGGTCAATCTGGGCGATTGTCCGCGTTCCATTCCCGGCGCTGGGGGAACCCTGGAGCCCGTGACGCATCCAGGACGTTGGCGATTGGTGCGGGACGGCCGAACAGGAAGCCCTGGGCCTCCTCCACGCCAAGCTCACGGAGCAAGCCAAGCTGCGCCTCTGTCTCCACGCCCTCTGCAACCACATGCAGGTTCAGGTTACGGGCCAATTCCACGATGGAGCGGACAATGGCAGCCGCACCCCCATTTTCAGTCCCCAGGTCAGCAATGAAGGCTCGGTCGATCTTCAAGGTATCCATTGGAATCTGGCGGAGATAGTTCAGAGAGGAATAGCCGCTACCGAAGTCATCAATCGCGATGGTGACGTCGGGGGCAGCTGCCTTGATTCTGCGGAGATTGTCCATGGCCAGCTCAACATCATGCATGAGGATGGATTCCGTGATCTCAATCTCCAGTGGCAGTGGGTTTTGGGTGCCCTCCACTTCCAATGTGGCAATCAGACGCTGCAGATGCTTTGTCTCATAAAGATCCCTGGCCGACAGATTGATCGCGATACGGAAATCCGGGCCATCTTTCTGTATCTGACGGCTTTCCCTGCAGGCCTGCTTCAAAACCCAGTGATCCAGACGACAGATCAGGTCAGACCGTTCCGCTAGGGGCAGGAAATCAGCCGGCTGCAAGAGCCCGCGGGAAGGATGGTTCCAACGAATCAGTGCTTCAAGCCCACAGATACGTGACCGGGCAATATCGACACGGGCCTGAAAATAGAGACACAATTCATCGGAATCCAAAGCCCGCTCGAGGTCGTGGCGCAGGCTGAGGCTTGCCTGCGCCCGTTCTGTCATCTCCTGATCAAAAAAGGCATAACGATTTTTCCCCGACGCCTTAGCCTCGTACATGGCCAGGTCGGCATTGCGAATCAGGGTATCACTGTCACCACCATTATCCGGATAAATGGCAATACCAATACTCGAATGGACGATAAGCTTCTCACCCTCGATATCGATAGGGCTGGTCAGAAGATCCAGAGCCCGCTCTGCAACCCGGGCGGCATCGGCAGCCTCTTCAACTTCCATTAGCAATACAAACTCGTCACCACCAAGGCGGGACAGGGTATCCCCGGCGCGGCAGACCGATTCCAGTCGTTGTGCCGTATGGCGGAGGAACTGGTCACCTACATTGTGACTGAAGCTATCATTGATCAACTTGAAATCATCCAGATCCAGCAGCATGACAGCCAGCATTGAATTGGTTCGGGTGGATTCTGCAATGGCATGATCGATCCGATCGTAAAGCAGCTTCCTGTTGGGCAGTTCAGTGAGAGGATCATGGTAGGCCAGGTACTCAAGCTCGCCGCCAAACTGCACGGCATCGATAGCACTGGCGATGAGCTGCCCTAGCAAGCGCAAATTGTTGCGAATATCCTCTGGCCAGAATCGCTTCTCCCAGACCGCGTCCAGGCCGAAGAGCCCCCGCGGGCGCCCGTCTTTCATCAATGGCACGATGATCAGAGAACGTATGGACTGCAGCTTGTATTCCTCCCGTTCAACGCGGTACTGATCATCCATCATGTCCACATCGGGAAGATGGGCTATATTTCCTTTGAGGATATTACCCATGAGCCAGGGAAAAGCCTCAAAGGGCAGGTTCTGCAAACGCCCTATCTCCGGTGGCACACTCGGCGCGGACCATTCGTGGGTATTACTGAACGTGCCGGCATCAAGGTCGATGGAAAAAAGATAGCTGCGCCCCGCATTGAAAAATGCGCCGATATCCGCAAGGACGTCCTGGATGACCGAGTCAATTCGGTCGGGGGTAACACTGATCAATCGAGTGGAAAAGTCGAGCAGCAAGTCATTGAAGGCGATTTTGTGTTCCAACTCCCCTTCAAGCCGAGCCCACTCCCTCGCATCCCGCACGGAAGCGAGAAACAGCACATGCCCATCATGGTTTAGACGTACCAGATTGACCTCAACGGCCAAGCGCTCTCCACTCTTGTGTCGATGCCAGGAGCGGAAAACTTTCTGGGCACCTGGTGATGCCACCATTTCCGCCAGCAGATTATCGATTTCCGCCAGATCGCGGTAGGGATTGAGATCAGAAACTGACATTCCCAACAGCTCACTGCGGCTATACCCAGTGTGCCGGCAAGCAGCCTGATTGGCTTCAAGGATGCGACCGCTGCGGTCATGTAGATAGAAGGCATCGGCGATGTTATCCATCAGATAGCGATGGAAGTCGCCCCTTTTTTCCATATCAGGCATTTTGTCATTCTGCCCCGTCATTCAAGCCTCGCCCGAAACACCCCCAAGCACGGCACGGCTCAGCTGTTATCGCTAGACCGATACCGCCCAGCATAGACACTTATAGGACTGATTGCCACGGCAATCGTGGATGCCGTGCGCCGGGATGAGACATGGGGGGGTGGCGAGGCCAGATTCGCCGAATGGACAACCATTGATCCGGTCAGGAGCCGCCTTGCGTTGATGCTGGGTCGTCAAGAACGGTATGCATGTACACAAATACCCTCAAGCCAGATTGGCATTAGCTCGACTAGGCATCGAGATGGGAAATGAATGCACTGTCAGTTCTGAGCGAGGGGTGATACCCGGCCCCACAAGGCGGGCTTCCGACGCGCGCTGTCCCGGTCCACCTGGAACCAGTCACCGGCGGGGGAAACATGCAGCCGGCTCTCGGACGGCCAGAACAAAGGTGCCGTAAACCAGGCCTCCAGACCGGTTCCAGCCAAGTGCGTGGGGTGACGCTCTTCAACCGTGACCAGCGCCTTGGCCAGCGTCCACATGCCGTGCACGATGGGGCACTGAAAACCGAACAGCCGTGCGGACATGCTGCTCAGATGGATCGGGTTCCAGTCACCTGAGACCCGGGCATAACTGCGACCAATCCCGGCAGGACATTCGAAACCCTGGCTGTCACTCTCTGCCGGGACGCGCGGCGCCGACGGCGGCAGACGCTGAACATCCGCACCATCGGGAGCGCCCACCCCCCGAAACAGCAAGAGGCTTTCCGCCTCCCATCGACTGACTCCTTCGGGATCGCGCCAGACCGTTTCCATGTGAAAAATACGTCCACGGGGATGAGCCGCCCCCGGCCGCAAAGACACTTCCAGGTCCAGCGCCCGCCCCTGTTCTTCCCTGGGACGCTCCATGCTCTGCTTCCAGCGCACACGCTGCCCAAGATGCACGACGCCCAGACGGCGACCGGGCAGGCCCGGTGTGGAGAGAAGCTGGAGATGGAGCGGCATGGCAGCCACCTGGGGATAGAGCGGCGGCATCAGATCCGCGGCAGGCAGACCAAGAAGGCGACGGTATGCTTGCAGCCGATCGTCGTTGAGCTCTACCGGTGCGCGACAACGCAAGGGATAGGCGGAGTTCGGCAGGTCTCCCGATCGACTGGGTAGCAGCTCATTGCTGAGCAGGCGTGCATAAGCTCGAGTCAGCGAAGCGCTGGCCTGCCCATCCTCTTCCGTCATTACGCTCATCCCCGATGTTCCTTGTTGTACACGATCATGCTCCCTATACACCCCGAACGGTGCCGGAATGCCTCATCTTATCATTATGATTCTTCCAGACTGCGCTCTGTTACAGCCTTGGCGTCTTATCCGCCCCCGGACTCGGCTCAGGACGGAAAAAGCCCGCCACTGAGGCGGGCTTGCGCTTTCCGCAAAATGCACCCAGCCGGGATCATTCCATCCGGTGGTCCATCAGCACCCGGGCCTCACCGCTACCATTGTCCAGCTCTACCGTGGTAGTCCCGATAATGTCCCCAGGGCGTGGTGTCGCGTCGCCGGATTCTGACACCCGGGCAATGATCTCCACCCGCTCGTGCTGACTGATCTGATGTCCGTCCAGCATCGCATTCTCGTCCCCAAGCCGGAAAGGCCCGGGCAAGGCAGCCGCGGTCAGACGAATTCCCGCCAGGGGTGGGGCGTCGGCGGCCTGGGCAGGGCGGGCAATCAGAAAGACCGTGGCGGAGCCATCGATGTCATCCTGGAATTGCTCTGCCAATTCCACTTCAACGGTAACCGCCGCTCCATTCTCCTCGCCTTCCGTCACCGCCAGCTCACCTTCCTCGCCACTGGCCACGGCAATGCGCTCTTCCACCACCTGCCTGAAAGCATCCGGCGGATCCTGATCCAGCAAGCGCTCCCACAAGGCCACCGCCGACTCGGGATCCCCCTCCTCCATTGTGATCAGGCCACCGTACCAAAGCCCCTTGGGGTGGCTTGGGTCCAGATCCAGCACATGGCGGAACAGGGGCGCGGCATGGGTCACCATGCGTGAGGGATCCGCCAGCGTGATGGCCTCGGCATAGTTGGCCAGTACCCGGGGATTGTCCTCACCGGCAATCTCGACCGCCTGACGATAGGCTTCCACGGCTTGGTCGTACTGGCCGAGCGAAATACGGCTTCGACCCAGCAACATCCAGCCTTCCAGATCATCCGGCTGTTGCGCCAGGCGACTCTCCAGGGCGTCCACGGCAGCGGCCATATCCATATCCCCACCCGCCATGGGATTCATGCTGCCACGATCAATGGCATCGGGGTCACCCACCTGGAGATAGATCCCCAGGGTAGCGAGGGGCAATAGCACTGCCAGGACAATGGCACTGACCGGTTTCCCCGTCTGGATGGCCGGGCCGGATTCCGCATCGGCCTGGCGATCACTGGCTTCGCTTTCAATCTGGCGCCGCGACAACTCATAGGTGCGGTTGTCGATATCACCGTCCTCGAGCTCCTGCTCGAGCTCTGCAAGCTGCCTGGCACGCGTTACCGCCACCGCATCCACGGCCTCGCGGGATACCTTGCCGCCACGGCGGCGGATCAGCGGTCCGGCGGCGAGCAGGAGGGCCGCGACCACCAATAGTGCACTCAGGGTCACAAAGGTCATCATTGTTCACGCCCCTCCAGTTCCGCCTCTTCCTCGGCATCCTGACGAGCCCGGCGGACAAGCGTGACCACCAAAACCACGGCACCGATCAACAGCAAAAAGGCCGGACCAAACCACAAAGCCAGCGTATCCGCCCGCATGGGCGGGCGATAGAGCACAAAGTCGCCATAGCGCTCTGTCATGTAATTCTTGATCTCCTGGTCCGTGGCACCATCGGCAAGCATGGTGCGAACCTGGGCCCGGAGATCCTGTGCCAGCTCGGCATTGGATTCAGCAATGGACTCGTTCTGGCAGACCAGGCAGCGCAGTTCGTTGACGATGCGATGGTATCGCTGCTCCAGAGCGGGGTCCTCAAAAGGCTCCCCCGGATCCGCTGCCTGAACCGATAGAGAGAGCAGGGCCAGGGCGGCCAGAATAAAAAACGGGGTCAGCAGTTTCATTCCCGAGCCTCCTGCTCCAGTCCGCGTATCAGCGGCAGGAGCGTATTATCGATGTCCTGGTGAGTGATCGGGCCGATGTGCTTGTGTCGAATCTGGCCACGGTGGTCGAGCACGAAAGTCTCCGGGGCACCATATACGCCCCAGTCGATTGCCACCCGGCCATCACCATCGAATCCGGATTGCTCGAAAGGATTGCCCACCTGGCTGAGCCACTGAATGGCGGTTTCCCGATCATCGCGAAGGTTGAGGCCGACAATGCGAACGCCCTCCTCCTCCGCAAGCCGCATGAGCTCATCATGTTCTTCGTGACAGCCGGGACACCAGGTACCCCAGACATTGAACAGCGTTACCTCACCGGCCAGGTCCAGATTGGTCACCAATCGGTCCGGTTCATGCAGGGAGGGCAAGGCAAAAGCCGGAGCCTCGCGACCCACCAGGGGTGAAGGGACTTCGCTGGGATCAAGTGACAGACCGCGCCAGAAAAACCCGATCAGAACAAGCAGGATCGCCAGGGGAATCAGATAACGCCACATCAGACCGACGCTCCTCCGGCGGCACGGGCTGCCCGCTCGGATTCCTGTTCACGGCGACGGCTGACCAGGCGATAACGGCGATCGAGGACGGCAATCACACCCCCAAGCCCCATCACCAGAGCGCCAAGCCAGATGAACCGAACCATGGGCATGTAATGGATACGGACACTCCAGGCATCATTGCCCAGATAATCCCCCATGGCGACATACAGATCGCGGCGCAATCTTGGATGCAAGGCAATTTGCGCGAGGGGATCGGGCCGGGCCCGGTAAACCCGATTTTCCGGGTACATGCTGGTGACCTCGCGGCCGTTGCGGGTCACCACAAAGCGACCCTGAACCGAGTCCCAGTTGGGACCGACACGATCGCGCACACCTTCGAAATAAAACTCGTAACCGGCGACTTCATAGCTGTCTCCGGGCACCATGCGAAGATCCCGCTCCACGGCAAAGGTGGTGACACCGGCAACCCCCAATGCCATCAGCCCCACGCCTGCATGGGCGGTCAGCATCCCCCAGATGGAGGCCGGCATGCCGCTGATGCCCCGCCAGCCGCGCTTGCGCCAGCGCAGGAAGGGTTCCATGAAGACGGAAAAGATCGCCCACAGACCCAAGACCACGCCCAAGAGCACCATGACGCCGGCCGCCCCCCCAAGGATCAGGGTGCCACCCACGCCAAAGACCACCGCCGCCACCATCAGCGGCCACATGCGGCTGCCCAACTCCGTGGCCTGATCGCGCTTCCAGCGGGCATAGGGTCCGAAGCCCAGGAAGAACATCAGCGGCAGCATCAATGGCACGAAGACCGCATTGAAGTACGGCGGGCCGACCGAAATCTTGCCCAGGCCCATGGCATCCAGGAACAGAGGATAAAGCGTGCCCAGCAGAACCGCCGCCGTGGCCACTACCAGTAGCAAGTTGTTCAGCAACAGAAAGCTTTCCCTGGACACCAGCCTGAAGCCACCGCCCGGCGGCATATGGGGTGCCCGCCAGGCGTAGAGTGCCAGCGACCCGCCAACAACCGAAGCCAGGAAGATCAGAATGTAAACGCCGCGCGTGGGATCGGTCGCGAAGGCATGCACCGAAACCAACACCCCGGACCGCACCAGGAAGGCGCCCAGCAGGGCCAGGGCGAAAGCGGAGATGGCCAGCAATACCGTCCAGTTACGGAATGCGCCCCGCTTTTCGGTTACCGCCAGGGAATGGATCAAGGCCGTGGCCACCAGCCAGGGCATGAAACTGGCGTTTTCCACCGGATCCCAGAACCACCAGCCACCCCAGCCGAGCTCGTAATAGGCCCACCAACTGCCAAGGGCGATACCGAGGGTCAGGCAGACCCAGGCCATGGTGGCCCAGGGGCGTGTCCAGCGGGCCCAGGTGGTGTTGGACTCCAGCCCGATCAATGAGGATACGGCAAAGGCAAAGGGAATGGCCAGACCCAGATAGCCCAGATAAAGCATGGGCGGATGAATGATCATGGCCGGATCCTGGAGGATCGGGTTCAGGTCCCTGCCCTGTTCCGGAATCGGGAACAGCCGCTCAAAGGGATTGGAAGTCAGCAGTGTAAAGAGAATGAACCCGGCACTGATCACCCCCAGAATGCCGATGGCACGACTGGTGAAAACCTGGGGAAGATTACGGCTGAACCAGACAGCGGCCAGTGTCCAGACCGCCATCAGCATGGACCACAGCAGCAGACTGCCTTCGTGGGCACCCCAAACCGCCGTCAGCCGATAGATCAAGGGCAGATCGGTGTTGGAGTTATTGGCCACATAGGCGATGGAGAAATCATGGGTAATGAAGGCATAGGTCAGTGCCAGATAGGCCAGCGTGGTAAAGACCAGCTGCCCCACCACCACACTGGGCAGTGCCTGCATCCAATCCAGCCTGCGGCGAGCCGCACCGGCCAGGCCGAACCAGGCCTGAGCCAAGCAGATAAGCAGAGCCAGAATCAGCGCAATTTGTCCAAGTTCCGCTGCCATCAGTAATCCTCACCCGGGCCGCTGTATTCCTGCTGCTCGCGCAGCTCCCGTTGCCGCCGTTGCCATTCCGCTTCCCGCAGCGACTCCTTGACCTCTGGCGCCATGTAATTTTCGTCGTGCTTGGCCAGAATCTGGTCGGCGATAAAGATACCATCGTCATCAAAGCGGCCATGGGCAATGATTCCCTGCCCTTCCCGGAACAGGTTCGGCAGGATGCCGTCGTAAGCCACGGTCACCGATTCCAGTTCATCCGTGACATCAAACACCACGCCCAGTTCACCCATCTCCCGTTGCACCGAGCCATCCACAACAAGGCCGCCGACGCGGATACGCCGATCATCGAAGGTAATCTCGCCCGAGGCAATCTGGGTGGGACTGTAGTAATAGAGAATGTTTTCCTGAAAGGCCTTCAGCCCCAGGGTGGCGGCAATGGCCACGCCGGCCACTGCTGAAAGCACAAGAACCATACGCTTGCGACGAGGGGTCATCGGGAACCTCCATCCGAATGATAGCGCCGCACCAGGCGCAGGGCCTCGCGGTGTCGGCGGATCACGAGCCAGACCATCAGGCCCATGACGAGGGCGGAGACGCCGAAGGCGCTCCAGACCCAGACGGCAAAGCCGTCCATGTAAAGAAATTCGCTAAACCAATCCATCATTTTACCGTGCCTCCAGGCCCGGTGACGAGGGCTTTCGTCCAGGCCGCCCGCCGTTCCCGTTGCAGCAACTCCGCCTGTAATTGCCGCAGCAGCAACCAGGCAAAAAACAATTTGTAGCCCAAGGCCATGACCAACAGCGGGATCAGCATGGCCGTATCAATCGAGGGTGCCCCGAACTTTGCAATGGTGGCCGGCTGATGAAGGCTGTGCCACCAGTCCACGGAGAAATGGATGATGGGCACATTGACCACCCCCACCACGCCCAACAAGGCGCTGGCCCGATCACCACTGCGCTGATCCTGGAAGGCTCGATTGAGGACAATGAAGCCGATATAGAGGAACAGCAGGATCAACTGCGATGTCAGCCGGGGGTCCCAGGTCCACCAGGTCCCCCACATGGGCTGGCCCCAAATGGAGCCGGTCGCCAGGGAGAGAAAGGTAAAGGCCGCGCCGAGCGGGGCAGCGGCAATCGCCACCGCATGGGCCACCTTCATGCGCCAGATCAGGCCAATGGCCGAGGCCAAGGCCAGCAGAACATAGACAAACAGGGACAGCCAGGCCGCCGGCACATGCACGTAGATCATCCGGAAGCCGTCACCCTGCTCGTAGTCGGGCGGTGCAAAGGCCAGGCCCCAGACCGTCGCTGTAAGCAGACATGCAAGTCCCAGGATGGCAAACCACGGCACCATGCGGTCCGCCAGTCCATAGACATGGGGCGGTGAACCGAATCGATGAAACCAGCGCCAGCTCTCTTTACCCACGAATTCGTGTCTCCAACTCAAGGCTCTCCCCGGTCAGCGGCCCACAGGGTAAACCCGCCAGTGGGCAGGCAGTGTGAGCCAGATCAAACGAGGAAGCTTCAATCCTCATTCCAGGCTGATTCGCACGGCAGCGGCAACTGCCGGCGGCCCCAGGCTGAGGGCCAGGACGGCCAGCATGCCCAGGGCCCACAGGCCAGTAACTTCCTCACCGTTCACCGCCTGCACCACCGAGCGGCTGCCGAATATCAGCACCGGGATGGTCAGTGGCAGCACCACCAGGGCCAGCAGGCTGCCCCCACCCCGCAGCCCCACGGTCAGGGCCGCGCCCAGGGCAGCCAGGATGGTGAACACGGGTGTTCCCAGCAACAGCGTCAGCGCCAATACAGACAATGCCTGGGTCGGCAGGTTCATCATCAGTGCCAGCAGCGGCGACAGCAGCAACAACGGCAGAGCGCTCACCAGCCAGTGGCCGCAAAGCTTGGCCATCACATGCAGACTCAGCGGCTCGGGGCTAAGCACAGCCAGCTCCAGGGCACCCGACTGATAGTCGGCCCGAAACAGGCGTTCCGCCCCCAGCAGAGCGGACAGCAGGGCCGCCACCCAGATCACCCCGGGCCCGACCGCCTGCAACAACTCCGGCATCGGCTCCAGGCCGAGCACGAACAGCATCCCCACCAGGACAAAAAACAGCAGGGGCGTGACCACGTCGGCCGTATCACGGATGGCCAGTAACAACTCCCGATACAGGCCGGCCAGGAAGACACTGTTCATGCCCCGCCTCCCCCGGCCTTGTGGCTGCGATCCAGGTCCAGTTCCCGCACAGTCCCCGCCGAGTCAGGCAGGGGCTGATGACTGCTGACCAGGCAAGCCCCACCGTGAGACCGGTGCTCGAAGATCAGTTCGCCCACCAGAGTCTGCCCGTCTGCGTCCAGACTCGTGAGCGGCTCATCCAGGCACCACAGACTGGCCTCGCACAGCAGCAGGCGGGCGAGACTGGCCCGCTTCTGCTGGCCGGCGGAGAGAAAGGCGCAGGGGCGATCGGCCACCGCGGTCAAAGCGAGCCGCTCAAGGCAGTCGCTCAGGCGCCGCGCGGAACGTCGACCGGCCAGCGGTTGCCAGCTCGCCAGATTTTCGCGAGGACTGAGCTCCGGCCGCAGGCCGGTCTGGTGGCCACACCAGGCCACGTCGGCAAGAAAGGCGCTGCGATCCTCATCGCGGGGGCGACCACACCAGTGAACCTCGCCGGCATCGGCCTGGCTGAGCCCCAGAATCACCCGCATAAGGGTTGTCTTGCCGGCACCGTTGGGACCGCGCAACCACAGGGTTTCGCCGGAAGAAAGCTGGAATCCGAAATTTCGCAGGAGACGAGTCTCGCCCCGCCAGATCTCAAGTCCGGCAGCGCTGAGTTCCGTAGTGCCCGCCTTCGCCGAGCTGCTGTGAGCCTCTGTGTGGGACATCCGATCTTGGATAAACGCTTCAGGAATGAACGGCGGCCTCGCCTGCCGGTCTTGGGCGGGAAATGGTGCCCGGAGCCGGAATCGAACCGGCACGGCCCTAAGGGCCAGCGGATTTTAAGTCCGCTGCGTCTACCAGTTCCGCCACCCGGGCTGGTCGTCGCTTCCCCTGCATGCTTGCACTGGCGGGCAAGCGGAAAATTGGAGGCTCGGGCCGGAATCGAACCGGCGTACACGGCTTTGCAGGCCGCTGCATCACCACTCTGCCACCGAGCCTTATCGGGTGCGGCTTACAGGGCGCGAACTTTACCACAATTCGCGGCGCCGAGGTAGACATGGAAGCTGGGGTTCCAGGAACCTCAGACCTCAGAGCTTCCTCGAAAAAAAAGCCCGGTGCAATGCACCGGGCTTTTTTATCTGGAGCGGGAAACCGGATTCGAACCGGCGACCCCAACCTTGGCAAGGTTGTGCTCTACCAGCTGAGCTATTCCCGCCGAAAGAGCGCACTATTGTATGGACCAAGAAAAAACTGTCAAGGCCTGCAGCGATTTTTTGTCGCTGAACTAAGGAACCTCTGCACAGAGGTTCCCTAATAATCCCCTTCCCGCATGGCCGGCCAGGCTGCCCGCAAATACTGGAGCATGGACCATAGCGTCAGGCCTGCCGAGACATAAAGGGCAAGCAAGCCGAGCTGATAAGTGGGTATCCAGCCAATGTCATGACGCCACAGCATCAGCAACAGGGCCACCATCTGGGCAGTGGTCTTGACCTTGCCGGTCCAGTTCACGGCAATGGATGCCCGTTCGCCCAGTTCCGACATCCACTCTCTCAGTGCCGAAATGGCGATCTCGCGACCAATGATGACCACCGCCGGTATGGCCACCAGAGCCCGACCGTCATACTGAACCAGCAGGACCAGGGCCGCGATCACCATCAGCTTGTCCGCCACCGGATCAAGGAAGGCACCAAAATTGGAATGCTGACCGAGCCGCCGGGCCAGATAGCCGTCCAGCCAGTCGGTAATTGCCGCCAGACCGAAGATCAGGGCACTGGCCGGGGCTGCCCATTTAAAGGGCAAAAAGAAGAACAGCATGAACACCGGGATCATGACGATCCGGGCGATGGTCAGGCTATTGGGGACATTGATCGGCATTGATTGACAACTCCACCGGGGGCCGGGTCATTCAGTGGGCTTGAACCCACTGCTTCACTCCAGCCGAAATTCGTCGTAGATCCGTTGGGCCAGGGCCCGGCTGATACCCTTGACTGCCGCCAGATCCTCCACCCCGGCCTGGCGAATCCCCTGTAGGCCACCAAAAGCCTTGAGCAACTGCTGGCGGCGTTTTGGACCCAGTCCGGGGATGGCTTCCAGCGGTGAGCTGCGACGGCTCCGGGAGCGCCGATGCCGGTGCCCGGCAATGGCGAATCGATGGGCTTCGTCGCGGATGCGCTGGATCAGCTTCAGAGCCGGTGAATCTGGCGGGAGTATAAGCGGAGCCTTACGGCCGGACAAGAACAGCTGTTCCTGCCCGGCCCGCCGATCCTGCCCCTTGGCTACCCCGAGAAGGGTCACCCCATCCACCTGCAGATCTTCCATTACCCGCTCCGCAACCGACAACTGCCCTCGCCCACCATCAATCAGCAACAGATCAGGCAGCCGCCCCTCGCCCTTCTGCAACCGGGTGTAACGTCGCTCCAGCGCCTCGCCCATGGCGGCGTAGTCATCACCCCCGGTCTCACCGCGCATGTTGAAACGACGGTAATCCTGGCTGGCCGGTGCGCCCTCTTCAAAGACCACACAGCTGGCCACGGTGGATTCACCACTGGTGTGGCTGATATCAAAGCATTCCATCCGCCGTGGCGGCTCCTCCAGACCGAGGGCCTCGGCAAGGGCGTCCAGGGCCTGGCGCGCATGGCGGTCCGTGGCCAGGCGACTGGCAACGGCCTGGCTGGCATTTTCCGCTGCCATTTTCAGCCACCGGGCCCGATCACCGCGTACCCGATGCCGAATGCCAATCTTGTGTCCGGCCTTTTCGCTCAGTGTCGCTTCCAGAACCGCCGCGTCGGGAACAGCATGGGCGGTAATGATTTCCCGGGGAGCATCCCGGTCCAGATAGTATTGCGGCAGAAAGGCCGCGAGCACCTCGCGCTCTTCATGGTCCATGGACACCCGGGGAAAGAAGGTCTTGCTACCGAGGTTCCGACCGCCGCGAATATAGATGATGGCGACACAGAAGATATCGCCATGGCGGGCAACCGCAAGCACGTCGAAATCCCCCTGATCGCCGGTCACATACTGGCGTGCCTGGGATTGTCTCAGCCTTGCCACCTGGTCTCGCAACTCCGCTGCTTTCTCGAAGGCCAAGGCCTCGGAGGCCGTTTCCATGCGGGCAATCAGGCGGTCAATGACGTCCTGATTGCGCCCTTCCAGGAAGAGCATGGCGTTTTCCACGTCGCGGGCGTATTCCTCCGCCGAAATATAGGCCACACACGGCGCCGTGCAGCGGTTGATCTGATACTGCAGACAGGGACGCGATCGGTTACGGAAAAAACTGTCGGTGCAGGGACGGAGCTTGAACAGCTTCTGCAATTCACTGATCGCGGCCCTCGCCGATGCCACGCTGGGATAGGGCCCAAAGAAACGTCCTTTCTCCCGGCGAGTGCCACGATAAAAGCTCAGCCGAGGATACGTGTGACCGGAGAGATGGATATAGGGATAGCTTTTGTCGTCCCGCATGAGCACGTTGTAGCGGGGACGATGGGCCTTGATGAGATTATTCTCCAGGATCAGGGCTTCGGTTTCGGTGTGAGTCACCGTCACCTCTACCCGCTCCACCTGGACCATCAGGGCACGGGTCTTGGGGCTGTCATGATTCTTGCGAAAATAACTGGCCACCCGCCGCTTGAGATTGCGGGCCTTGCCGACGTAGAGAATATCCCCCTGGGCAGACAACATGCGATACACCCCGGGTCCTGTTGTCAGGCTCCCGAGGAAGGCCTTGTGATCAAATTCCCCGGCTTCTTCACTCATTGATTCAGGGCAATAGATCTCGGGCTCTCGCCACGACTTGCTGGAACATTTTCTCTGTCAGGCGTCGGGTCTGGGTGTTGTAGCGGGAGCAATGATAGGAGTCCACCAGGCAAAGGGAATCATCCAGGCGATGCTCGGCCGCATGGGCGAAGGGGTAATCCTTTTGACGGCACCCTAGAACCCGCAGCACCGCTTCATGGGCGATCCGGCCCAGCGCCAGGACCACCCCCGGCCGCGGCAGTTCATCCAGCTCATGTCGCAGATACCCTGCACACTGCTTGATCTCACTGGCCACCGGCTTGTTCTCCGGTGGCAGACATTTGACGGCATTGGTAATGCGGCAGTGCTTCAAGCGCAGACCGTCATTGGCATGTTCGGACACCGCCTTATTGGACAGTCCCAGATCATGGAGCGTCTGATAGAGGAGAATTCCGGCGAAATCCCCGGTAAAGGGCCGGCCAGTGGCGTTTGCCCCATGCATGCCAGGCGCCAGACCGACGATCAGCAAGCGGGCGTTGCTGTCACCGAAGGGCGCGACCGGTGCGGCATGGTAGGAGGGGTATTCCTCGGCAACACCGTCCAGAAAGCTGCGAAGTCGCGGGCAGGCACGACAGTCAGGCCGGAAGGCCCGGGGACGAATGTTGTTCTGCCTGCCCATCAGGCCTTGCCGGGCTCGTCGGCATCCATGGGCCCCTCTTCCAGCAACCCGTGTCGGATGGCGAATCGAGCCAGGCCCACATCATTCTCAACATCGAGTTTCTGGAATAGACGATGCCGGTAGGTACTCACCGTCTTGGGACTGAGAAAGAGCTTGTCGGAAATGGACTGGACGCTGTGGCCCTGAATGATCATCAGCATGACCTGCAACTCCCGCTGGGAGAGCTGATCCAGCGGTGTGTCCTTGCCGCCGGACAACAGACTGTCCGCCAGCTTGCGGGCAATCTCTGCGGCGAGATAACGCTCACCGGCATGTACCCGACGGACGGCAGTGACGATCTCGTCCCCGGAGCAATCCTTGGTCAGATAACCCTGAGCGCCCGCTTCCATGAGTCGGGAGGGATAAGGATCGCTGGCATGCACGGACACCACAATGACCTTGGTCTCCGGCGCCACTGCCGCAATCTTCCGAGTCGCCTCCATGCCACCAATGCCGGGCATATTCACATCCATCAGGACCACATCCGGCTTCTCGCTGCGGGCCATGTCCACGGCCTCCTCGCCCGAGGACGCCTCGGCCAGAACCTCAATGCCGGTGGACTCATCCAGGATGTGGCGGATACCGGTACGAACCAGCGCATGGTCATCCACCAGTAGCACACGGATTGACATGACTTCGTCCCCTAAGGTCAATTCCATGGCGATGGAGCAATTCGGGCCTCCACCGCCGCTGCTGGCATCCACTGCCGATCCCAGAATGCCGCCTCCCCTGCGTCATCATCCTGTTCTATTCAGAACTAGCGCTTACTTCATGTTCTTGATGACCGCCTCACCAAAACCCGAGCAACCCACGAGAGTCGCCCCGGGGATCAGCTCCTGCACCGCTTCTTCCACATTGCGGCGGCTGGCCAAATCCCGCTTGGGTCTGCGAATCGCCTCTCGAAGCCTGGCCAGATCATAGGTCATGGTCTTACTCGAAATGGTGTCCCGCATGCCGTTCAGGATCTTGTCCGCAGCCTCGGTCCAGCCCATGTAGCGGAGCATCATTTCGGCTGACAGGATGATCGATCCAGGATTGACCCGGTCCTTGCCGGCAAAGCCCGGTGCCGTGCCATGGGTCGCCTCGAACACGGCCACGCCATCACCCACATTGCCGCCAGGTGCAATGCCGATCCCGCCAACCTGTGCCGCCAGGGCATCGGAAATATAGTCCCCATTGAGATTAAGCGTGGCGATGACATCATAATCTTCCGGACGCAGAAGAATCTGCTGCAGGAAATTATCCGCGATCACATCCTTGACCACGATCTTCTCGCCATTCCTGGGGTTGGTGAACTGACACCAGGGACCCCCGTCAATCAGCTCGGCCCCGAATTCTTCCTGGGCCACCTTGTAACCCCAGTCACAGAAGGCTCCTTCCGTGTACTTCATGATGTTGCCCTTGTGCACCAGCGTGACCGAGACCCGGTCATGCTCGATGGCGTAATTCAGGGCCTTGCGCACCAGGCGCTGGGATCCCTCCCGGGAAACGGGTTTGATACCGATGCCGGAACTGGACGGAAAGCGGATATTGGTGACATGCATCTCGCGGGTGAGAAAATCAATCACCCGGCGAACCTCGTCGCTGCCGGCGGGCCATTCAATCCCCGCATAGATATCCTCGGTGTTCTCCCGAAAGACCACCATGTCGGTCAACTCGGAAGTCTTGATGGGGGTGGACACCGGAGGGAAATACTGGATCGGCCGGACGCAGGCATAGAGGTCCAGAAACTGACGAATAGCGACGTTCAGAGAGCGGATACCGCCGCCAATGGGCGTTCCCAGCGGCCCCTTGATGGAAACCACGAAATCCTTGAGGGCATGGAGGGTGTCTTCCGGCAGGTTCTGCCCCTCGCCGTACTTTTCCAGGGCCTTTTCACCGGCAAAGACTTCCATCCAGTGGATGCGGCGCCTGTCCCCGTACGCCTTTTCCACGGCGGCATCCACAACGTTTTTCATGACCGGCGTGACATCGATGCCGATCCCGTCACCCTCGATAAAGGGGATGATGGGATGATCCGGCACCTCGATGCTGTTATCGGTATTGACCCGAATTCTCTCGCCCTGTTCGGGCACGTCAATCTTGTCAAACTTCATGGGGGCCCTCGCGTGCTCTGTCGGCGTCCTATCCTAGCACAGCGGCTCTATGACTGGGGCTCCCCGAAGCCCCGGCTCCCAGTCAAAAAAACGGGGCGGCGCCGAGCCGACCCGTCATTTCTGCTCCCGGTCCGAATATCAGGAAGCCACCTTGGTAGTTTGGGGCTTTTTATCCTCAAACTGCTCGTCTTCAGTGGAACCGCTGAGGGCGGTAATGGAGGATTTGCCACCGGCAATGGCCTGGCTCAGGGCGTCGAAGTAGCCGGTCCCCACCTCCCGCTGATGGCGAGTGGCGGTGTAGCCATCCTGTTCGGCGGCAAACTCATCTTCCTGCAGCTCCACATAGGCGGACATCTGCCGGTCCCGGTAGCCCTTGGCCAGCTGGAACATGCTGTGGCTGAGGGCATGGAAGCCGGCCAGGGTGATGAACTGGAACTTGTAGCCCATGGCCGCCAGTTCCTTCTGGAAGCGGGCGATGGTGTCATCGTCCAGATGCTTGCGCCAGTTGAAGGAAGGCGAGCAGTTGTAGGCCAGCATCTTGCCGGGATACTTGGCATGAATGGCCTCGGCGAAGCGGCGGGCCTCATCCAGGTCCGGGTGGGCCGTTTCGCACCACAGCAGATCCGCATGGGGCGCATAGGCCAGCCCGCGGGCAATGGCCTGATCGATCCCGGCGCGAACTTCGTGAAAGCCCTCGACCGTCCGCTTGCCGGTACAGAATGGCTGATCCCGTTCGTCCAGGTCGGAAGTCAGCAGACCGGCGGCGTTGGCGTCGGTACGGGCGATGATCAATGTGGGCACGCCCAGGGTGTCCGCGGCCAGGCGCGCCGCCGACAGCTTCTGGACCGCTTCCTGGGTGGGGACCAGCACCTTGCCACCCATGTGGCCGCACTTCTTGGCCGAGGCCAGTTGGTCTTCAAAATGAACACCGGCGGCGCCTGCCTCGATCATGTGCTTCATCAGCTCGTAGGCGTTGAGCACGCCACCAAAGCCTGCCTCGGCATCGGCCACGATGGGGGCATAGACGTCCTGATCATGCCGCCCTTCCATGCAGTTGATCTGATCCAGGCGCTGGAAGGCGCTGTTGATCCGACGCACCAGGTTGGGAACGCTGTCCACCGGATACAGAGACTGGTCCGGATACATCTGGCCAGCGGTATTGGCGTCCGCCGCAACCTGCCAGCCCGAGCAATAGATCGCCTTGAGGCCCGCCTTGACCTGTTGCATGGCCTGATTACCCGTCTGGGCCCCCAGGGCATTGACGAAATCCTCTTCCTTTAGGAGTTTCCACAGCTTTTCAGCCCCGCGACGGGCAAGGGTGTGCTCAATGGCCACATTGCCCCGCAGGCGGACCACCTCCTCCGGGCTGTAATCACGGACCACGCCTTCCCAGCGTGGATTGCTCTTCCAGTCCTGCTGGAGTTGATTGGCGTTGGGTCGTTGATCAGTCATGGATACCCCCTGTCAGGCGATGACGTCGTAGGCGTGCAAGGTCAGAAAATCGGCGAATTCCGGGCTTTCGGACAGTTGTCGGAACAATCTCGCCGCGTCTTCACAATGGCCTGTTTCCAGGCCCTTCTTTTCCGCCACCTTGAGCAGGCCTTCAAGGCTCTCCTCAAGGTGACTGGAAAACAGCTCCGGGGTGATCTGGCGACCGTCGTCCAGGACACCCCCGGGATGATGAATCCACTGCCACAGCTGGGAACGGGCAATCTCGGCGGTGGCCGCGTCCTCCATCAGGTTGCGGATGGGTACACAGCCCCGGCCGGCCAGCCAGGCGGCGGGATATTCAAGCCCTACATCAATATTGCCCCGCAGACCCTGCTCCGAAATGCTTCCCTCCGGATGGGCCAGCAGGGTTTCACGATCGACTGACAGTGCCGGATCACGGTAATGAAGCTGATTGGGCCGATCACCCAGGGCTTGATCGAAGATTCCCAGCGCCACCGGGATCAGGCCGGGATGGGCCACCCAGGTGCCATCATGGCCGTCTCCGGCTTCGCGTTCCTTGTCCGCGCGAACCTTCTCGAAGGCGGCTTCATTGGCCTGGCTGTCGTCCTTCACCGGGATCTGGGCCGCCATGCCCCCCATGGCCAGGGCACCGCGGCGGTGGCAGGTGTCGATCAACAGCTTCGAATAGGCACGCAGGAAGGGAACCGTCATGCCCACCTGCTCCCGGTCCGGCAGGACCCGGTCCGGATGGGCATGAAAGACCTTGATGTAACTGAAGATGTAATCCCAGCGGCCACAATTGAGACCGACGATGTGTTCCCGCATGGCGTGCAGGATTTCGTCCATCTGAAAGACCGCCGGCAGGGTTTCAATCAGAACCGTGGCCTTGATCGTCCCCCGCGCCAGTCCCAGACGGGATTCCGCCCAGGCGAAGATCTCGGACCACAGCGCCGCTTCCTGCCAGTGCTCCAGCTTGGGGATGTAGAACCAGGGGCCGGAGCCGCGCTTCAGCAGCTCATGGGCGTTATGGAAGCAATGCAGGCCGAAATCCAGCAAGGCACCCGGGAGAGGCGCCCCATCCAGATACAAATGCTTCTCCGGCAGATGCAGGCCGCGGACCCGAACGATCAATTCGGCACTGTCTTCGCGCAAGCGGTAGGCCTTGTCCCGCTCGTCCTCAAAATCGATCTGACGGCGGACCGCGTCATGGATATTGATCTGGCCGTGGATCATGTTCGACCAGGTGGGACTGGAGGCATCCTCGAAATCGGCCATGAACACCCGCGCCCCCGAATTCAGGCCGTTGATGATCATCTTTCGGTCCACTGGGCCGGTGATCTCAACCCGCCGGTCTTGCAGAACCGGGGGAATCTCGGCGATGGTCCAGTCCTGCTCCCGAATCGCACGGGTCTCGGGCAGAAAATCGGGCGCAGCCCCGCGATCAAATCTCGCCTGCCGGGCCTGTCTGGCTTCCAGCAGGGTCCAGATCCGGGGCCCGAAGCGCAGGCCAAGGTCCGCCACGAAGGCAAGGGCCTCCTCGCTGAGGATGTGGTCGCTGCCCGCAGGGGGATCGGCCTTGAATTCAAGAGCCGGAGCGGTACTCGGCGCGTCTGCGATGGACATGGCTGCAAGCCTCCTGTGATCTGACTTGCAGGCACAATAAAACGGCTGTTTAATATCGAACAATGCAATTATGCTTATTTGAAGTATTGCTATTGCTTATGATGGAGCGCCCCCATGAAACCCCGCAGCCGCCAGAATCGCCTCTCCCAGCTCCGCGGCTTCTGCACCACCGCACAGCTGGGCAGCATCAGTGCCGCCGCCGACAAGCTGGAGCTGAGCCAGCCCTCCGTTTCCATGCAGATTCAGGCCCTGGAAAAAGAATTCGGGGTCATGCTGTTCGAACGAAGGGGCCCCAAGATCAAGCTCACCCCCGAGGGTGAAGGCCTGCTGGAAATCACCCTGCCCCTGGTTGAGGGCATGGAGACGCTGCCGGAGACCTTCGCTGCTCGTTGTGGCAACCCGGCCCATGGCGAGCTGGATATCGCCGCCGGTGAATCCACACTGCTCTATCTCCTGCCCCAGTTCGTGGAGCGCTTCGCCAATGACTACCCCGAGGTGCAATTCCGGCTGCACAATGTGACTGGCCGGGATGGTCTCAACATGCTGAGGGCGGACGAAGTGGATTTCGCTGTCGGTTCCATGGTGGATGTCCCCGACGACATCTCCTATCGCCCGATCTTCACTTACGACCCCATGTTGATTGCCGCGCCGCAACACCCCCTGGCGGCCCGGGACGAGCTCAGTCTCGACGACATCAGTCAATACGGGCTGATCCTGCCTCCCCGACACCTAAGCACTTGGCGGATGGTCAAATCCGTCTTTGAGCAACATGAACTGGATTACGAAGTCCGCCTGGAAGCCGGCGGCTGGGAAGTGATCAAGAAATACGTTGAACTCAACCTTGGCATCTCCATCGTTACCGATATCTGCCTCGATGGTAGCGAGAATTTGCATGTCCGCCCCATGGGACGCTACTTCAAGAGCCGGACCTATGGCGTGGTGACACGACGAGGCAAGTTCCTGACGCCCCAGGCCAAGGCCTTCATTCGGCTGATGGACAAGGATTTCTTCGGAGGATCGAGAGTATGAGCAAGCCCCGCATTGGTTTGGCATTGGGCAGTGGATCGGCTCGTGGCTGGTCCCACATCGGTGTCTTGCGTGGTCTGGCGGCGTTGGGAATCAAACCCGATGTGATTGCCGGCACCAGCATTGGCGCCCTGGTCGGGGCAGCTCATTCGGTAGATCAACTGGAAGAGCTGGAAGACTGGGTCAGTCATCTGGACAGGATGGACATCCTTCGCCTGCTGGACGCCCGTCTCAGTGGTGGCGGCTTCATGCGCGGTGACAAGCTCATGAAGGCCATTGGCAATCGGGTCGAAGACACCCGGATCGAGGAAATGGCCCAGCCCTTTGCCGTGGTTGCCACGGATCTTAACAGTGGCCGGGAGATCTGGCTTAGAGAGGGCTCCCTGCTGGAAGCGGTTCGCGCCTCCATTGCCCTGCCCGGCCTGTTCGCGCCGATCCGGCAAGGCGATCGCTGGCTGATTGACGGCGGCCTGGTCAACCCGGTGCCGGTCTCCCTGTGCCGGGCCATGGGGGCGGATGTCGTGATTGCCGTCAATCTGAATGGCGACATCATCGGACGCAACTTTGATCGCCGGGGAAAAGCGCCGGCGGTGTCGTCGTCCAGGGACGAAGGGGAATCGCCAGCGGATGACTTGCCATCATCCCACCATGGCGGCGCCCTCATGGGACGAGTGGTTGGACGCCTGAAGACCGGCCTGCGAGTGAGGCTGGATCACTTGATCTCATCCGTGGCCAGCCGGGAGGAAACCGATGAGCCCGGCCTGTTCGATGTCATGGCCGGCTCCATCAACGTGGTTCAGGACCGCATCACCCGCAGCCGAATGGCCGGCGATCCGCCGGATATCATGATCACCCCTCGCCTGGCCCATATCCGCCTGATGGAATTCGATCGCGCCCCCGAGGCGATCCAAGGTGGCCTCAAGGCAGTGGAACGGGTCCGGGATGAGCTGACGATGCTAAACAGCGGTTGAGGCCGGACTTCCGATCAAGCCACCCGATGAGTGCCATGACGAAGGCGGTAGCCAGCCACTCGCATGGCCAATTCCAGTGCCTGATCATAATTGAGACGCGGGTCCACCTGTGAGCGGTAGGCCCGCTCCAGATCCTTCTCTGTCAGGCCGCTAGCCCCACCCACGCACTCGGTGACATT
Source organism: Natronospira sp. (assembly GCA_003558125.1). Lineage (GTDB taxonomy): Bacteria > Pseudomonadota > Gammaproteobacteria > Natronospirales > Natronospiraceae > Natronospira > Natronospira elongata. The sequence continues at coordinate 32,871 of PWMQ01000017.1, forward strand.
TTCACCGGTCAGTTCAATGTGCACGCCACCCAGGTAGCTGCCAAGCTCCTGATGGATACGGAAGGCCTGTTCCAGCTCGGAGAAGACATTTTCCACCCGACGGGTCTTGTAGCCCGACTGGGTCTTTTCAGTGTTGCCGTGCATGGGATCACAGCTCCACAGTACCGTTCGACCGGTCTCACGGGCCGCTTCGATCAACGGCGGCAAACCCTCTTCGATCTTGCCGGCACCGAGCCGGTGAATCAGGGTCAACCGGCCCGGTTCATCCATGGGATCGAGGATTTCGATCAATTCACGCAAGTGCTCCGCCGACATCCCCGGCCCCACCTTGACCGCCACGGGGTTGGCTATGCCGCGGAAATACTCCACATGCGCCCCATCCACTTCGGCGGTGCGCATGCCGATCCAGGGGAAATGGGTGGACATATTGTACCAGCGCCCGTCCGGTCCCATGCGATGGGTCTGGGCCTGCTCATAAAGCAGATGCAGGGCTTCGTGACTGGTGAAGAAATCCACCCGGTCACTACCCGCCACCCGGCCACCGGCAATGGTTTCCATGAACTGCAGGGAATCCCGCACCGAATCCACGATCTGGCGGTATTCCTGCTCCATCGGTGAATGACGGACGAAATCCAGATCCCAGTTGTCGGGGCGATGGAGGTCGGCAAAGCCGCCGTCCACCAGGGCACGAATATGATTGAGGGTCAGCGCCGCGCGCTCGTAGCCGCGCAGCATCAGCTCGGGGTCCGGTTCACGGGCCTCGAAGCTGAATTCGGGCCGGTTCACCAGATCACCGCGATAACTCGGCAAGGTGACACCTTCTCGGGTCTCCATATCGGCCGACCGCGGCTTGGCGTACTGGCCGGCAATCCGGCCCACGCGGGTGACCCGCTTGCGCATGCCGGTCACCAGTACCAGGCTCATCTGCAGCAGGATCTTGAGCTTGTTGGCGATATTGTCGCCGGTGCAATCATCAAAGCTTTCCGCGCAATCGCCACCCTGAAGCAGGAAGCGCTCGCCACGGGCCGCCTCGGCAATCTGGGCCTTCAGGGCCTCGATTTCGCCAGGCGTCACCAACTGGGGCAGACGCCCCAGGCGACCAACAGCGGAATCAACCGCGGCTGCATCCCGATACTGGGGTTGCTGGCGGGCCGGCTTGTCCTGCCAGCCGTCGGGGCGCCAGTTTTCGCGGTGAGCGGCGGGTTTGCGGCTTTTCTGATTCATGTTTGGAATCTTACACCTATTCAGGGAAGACGGCCAAGGAAGGTATCGGCATATACCCTGCCAGAGGCGGCCCTGGCTGGCCTATTGCGGCCGTTCTTGGCACAATACGCATTATCCCGTCGGACGCCCGGGAACCAGGGGGGTTCCCGAATCTGATGCACCATCACCCTAAATTCGCCCACCGGCAGGCCCGTCGCTTTAGCTGCCTGCCGGCGACAGTCATTTTTCCGGGAGGAACCTGATGAGCAAGCTTGATCCCAAATCCATTCTCGCCGCCTTCGGCCTTGAAGCCGAAAACCCCGGCACCTACGCCGCCAAGTCCGGCTGGCTGGAAGACAAGAACGGTCGTTTCCTCGAATCCTACAATCCGGCCACCGGCGAACTGCTGGGCAAGGTCCGGGTGACCACCGAGGCCGAATACGAAACCGTGATTCGCGAAGCCAAGGAGCTGTTCCGCGAGTGGCGCAAGATCCCCGCCCCCCAGCGTGGCGAAGCGGTTCGCCTGATGGGTGAAGCCCTGCGTGAGCGCAAGGACGAGCTGGGTAGCCTGGTCTCCCTGGAAATGGGCAAGATCAAGCAGGAAGGCGACGGTGAAGTTCAGGAGATGATCGACATTGCCGATTTCGCCGTCGGCCAGTCCCGCATGCTCTACGGCATGACCACCCACTCCGAGCGCCCCGACCACCGTCTGTTCGAACAGTGGCATCCCCTCGGCCTGGTGGGCGTGATCACCGCCTTCAACTTCCCGGTGGCCGTGTGGTCCTGGAACACCTTCATTTCCGCGGTCTGCGGCAACACCAATGTGTGGAAGGGTTCGCCCAAGACCCCGCTGATTTCCGTGGCCGTGCAGAAGCTCTGCAATGAAGTCCTGGAAAAGAACGGCTTCCCCGCCATCTTCAGTCTGTTCACCGACGACACCAACGAACTGGCCAAGCGTTTCGTGGAAGACGAGCGGGTCAACCTGCTCTCCTTCACCGGCTCCAGTGAAGTGGCCAAGAAGGTGGCTCCCACCGTGGCCGGCCGTCTGGGCCGTTACCTGATCGAGGCCGGCGGCAACAACGCCATCATCGTCGACGAAACCGCCAACCTGGACATGGCCATTCCGGCCATCGCCTTCGGTGCCGTGGGTACCGCCGGCCAGCGTTGCACCTCCACCCGCCGCGTCATTGCCCACGAGAGCATCGTGGGCGAGCTGACCAAGAAGCTGGTGGGCGCCTACAAGACCGTGCGCATCGGCAATCCCCTGGACGCAGACACCCTGATGGGCCCGCTAGCCGATGAGACGGCCGTGAAGAACTACGAGGCAGCCATCGAGACCATCAAAGGCGAGAAGGATGCCGAGATTCTCTGCGGCGGCAAGCGCATCGACGGTGACGGGCATTTCGTCGAACCGACCATCGTCAAGGCCCGCAATGATATGGCCATCGTTCAGGCCGAGACCTTCGCGCCGATTCTCTACATCATGTCCTACAAGACCCTTGATGAGGCCATCGAGATGCAGAACGATGTGCCCCAGGGCCTGTCCTCGGCCATCTTCACCGACAAGCTGCAGAATGCCGAGCGTTACCTGTCCTGTGAAGGCAGTGACTGCGGCATCTCCAACGTCAACATCGGCACCTCCGGCGCCGAAATTGGCGGGGCCTTCGGCGGCGAAAAGGACACCGGCGGTGGCCGCGAGTCCGGCTCCGACGCCTGGAAGCAGTACATGCGCCGCCAGACCAACACGGTCAACTACGGCAGCGACCTGCCCCTGGCCCAGGGCATCAAGTTCGACCTGGGCTGATCCCCTCCTTCGGGATCACGAACGTGAAAAAGGCCCGCTTCGGCGGGCCTTTTTCATTCTGCCGCATTAGAGTCAGAATGGCTCCTGGGTGCTCTGGTCCCGAAATCGATGCTCGAGAAATCTCAAGCAGCGGTTCTGAAGACGAGTGTAGCGGGTCGCCCGGCGTGACAAGGCGGGGCTGGGGCGTTTCAGCTCGGGGTCACGCCGAGCCCAGCCGCCAGCAAAGTGATGGTAGCTCGCGGGCTGGACGGCAAAAGGATCCATTTCAGCCACGCCCAGCCACTGAAAGATCCCTGACAGCACTGCGTCAGGCGCTTCTAGAAACTGGTCGAAACTGACCCGCAAATAAGCCTCATCATGATCAAAGAGACGGACGCAAAGTGAGTTCTTGCGCCAGTACTTGAGAATTGAGGTATGCCAAAACCCCTTGCCCCGATTCATCCGGGATGCAATCTGTCCGCGAGGGTTACGCATCAAGTGCAAGACTTTGACCCGAATGAGCCGGGAACGGAAAAGCGGCAACAAACGCCAGGGAGACTTGGAGCAGTCCAAGGTGATGGGCTTGCCACTGTACTGGCGAATGGCGTCGAACAGGCGCAGATTATTCTCCACAAAACGCCGTTGGCGGCGCCCTGACGGGCGACCGAACAGTGCTCGGCGCCATTCCCCCGTGCAAGTATCGCTCAGGCAACTGAGTTCATTGAGCGCGATCCCCTCAGCCTCCAGCGCCCGCATCAGGCGCCGCCAAAAATCGCATTCACCGATCTTGCCGCCAGGCCCGAACTGACATGCACATTCAGCACCGGGCGACATGCGATGGTGGAGCTTATTTAGCTCCCCGGCATCAAATATGTGAGGATGTTGGTTCAGCACCCGGCTCAGGTAGGTAGAGCCCACGTGGGACTGGCCGACGATGTACAGTACGGTAGGTGGTGGCAATGCCCGACTAGTCATGACGGTAGCGGCTCCTGAAATGGCTGGCAGGATTCTGCGATCCGGGTTGAAGCCTAACTGGGCCACCGTCAACGCAATGTAGATGTAATATCTGTCAGCAACGACTATCTTGGAACCATGCCCCCATCTCCAGAGGAGTCATCTCATGACCGAAAAGAATCCCGATAAAGGCTACGTGGCCCTTCTGGGCTGGAGCCTGAATGCCATCGAAGCCCTGGACAACTTCGACCGGCGATATGTCGTGGTGGCGCCCAACTGGGCCGAAGAGTATTGCCAGAAGCATGATATTCCCTACATTTCCTGGGATTTCGAGCGACTCAACGATCGCTCCATGGAAATCGCCCAGACGCTCAAGGACGAAGGCGTGGATGTGGCCATTCCCCTGTTTGAGGAAACCGTGGAATGGGCCGGCGCCATCAACTCCGTGCTGATGGACAACCCTCGCCTTTATGGCCAGGCCATTCTCATGCGCGACAAGGCCCTGATGAAGCGCCGGGCCCAGCTTGGCGGTATCCGTGTTGGGATCTTCGAGGAGGCCCACGATCGCGACGATGTGGTCCGCTTCCTCAAACGGGTCAACCAGACCCTGCTGAAACTGGATGGCGACCCCAACGACCCCATTCACCTCAAGGCCTTTGACAAGGCCGGCTGCATGGGTCATCGCGTGATCCTCACCCCGGACGAAGTGGACCTGATCCCGGAAGAAGAATTCCCGGTCCTGATGGAAAGCCACCTGGATGGCTGGGAATTCGCCGTGGAAGCCTGGATCTACAACGGCAAGATCAAGTTCCTCAACATTTCCGAGTATGTGACTCTCGGGTATTCGGTCTTCGTGCCTGCCACGGATGAACTGGAAAGCTGGCGCGACGGTATTCGCAAGGAGATTGAGAAGCTGATCAAGACCTTCGACATCCAGTTCGGCTTCATCCACCCCGAATACTTCGTCACCAGTGACGGCACCATGTATTTCGGTGAAGTAGCCTATCGCCCGCCCGGCTTCAAGGTCTTCGAGCTATTGGAGCGGGCCTACGGTTTCAATGCCTATCAGGCCATGGTCCTCTGCTTCGACCCCAAGGCCACCGAGGAGGAAGTGGACGCCTTCTTCCCCCGCGAAGTGGTGGATGCCAAGGGCTACGCAGGCTGCTTCGGGGTTTATCCACGCCGCCGGGTGGTGAGCAAGCTGGAGATTCCGGAAGAGACCGAGAACCACCCCTATTACGAGTGGCACGACCTGAACGAGCCGCTGGAGAACACCGTCACCAAGCGGACCGCCTTCGGTACCCATTGGGGGCTGGTCTATTTCTTCGGGGATGATCCCATCAAGATGCGGGGTCTTCTAAAACATCAGGAAGAGCTGGACTTCTACCTCTGAAAACGGACCCAACCGAGGCTGGATTGGCGCAGACGAATCCAGCCCCGGTCAGGCTTTAATCTTCAGAGCGATTCGAAACGATTGGTCTCCGGGTTCTTGCGCACATCCCCGGCCGGGAATACCCGACCGTTCATGAAAAGCCAGGTACCCGCGGGCAGGCATTGCGTGGCGGCAAAGGCCGCCCCCACGTTGAATACCGCATCACTGGAGCGGAAGCGCGCCGGACTGAGTGAGCCGGTCAGCACCACAGTCCGTCCTTCGGTGTCACCGATCGCCTCGGCAGTGCGGGCCATGGTATCGGTCCCGTGGGTAATCAGAATCCGGCGTTCCGGCGCCGCCAGCACCGCTTCCCGGATGCGCTGGCGATCTGCGTCGCTCAGCTCCAGGCTGTCCTTCTGCATCAACGCCTCGACCGACCAGGGCAAATGCACCAGCGCCTCTTCCAGAACATGATCAATCACCGGATCACCGACCTCGAACTGGCTTCGGGCATCGAAGTAGATCTTGTCAATGGTTCCTCCGGTGGTGATGATTCGAACAGCCTGGGAAGCCTGATCACGCTCTAGCTCGGCCAAGGTCGCGACTCCTCTGCTTGCAATGGAAAACCGGGACGAAAGTCTACCACGGGGTGGGGTTCGGCCGTGGCCGGTGCAGGGGCAAGCCCAGGGTCAGAAAGAAGCCCCGCCGGGATTGTTCTGAATGCGTTGCCCCGAGCAGAACCGGCCCCAGGGGCGTATCGGCCCCCATGAATATTTTGGCGCCGGTGAAGAGTTCGCTGCTGCTGACACCTTCGCCATGCTGCCAGGCACCGCCGAGGGACAGCCCGGCACCGGCATACATTCCCCCGCCCTCGGTGGGTATCTCGTTGCCACCGAGACGCCGGAACCAGACACCCCGCAGACTGCCTATCCGATCACCCCGGAGCTCGTCGGTGCCCAGGCCGCTGAGGGACAGGGGGCCACCCAGCCGAAATTGTTGCTGGAAAGGCAGGGGCGCATCGGCCTGCCCCCATTCCCCGGCAAGCATGAAGCGGTGTGCCCCGGCATGCCGATACAAGGCGTACTCCAGAGCCGTTCGGCGAAAGGCCTGATCTGCTCCAAAGCCGGTCAACGAGCGGTCCATTTCCAGTAATAGCGCTTCCCCGTGCGACGGCCATTGGGCCTGATCCAGACGATCCCAGCCGATCAGCAGACGCAGCCCGCCAGTTTCCCGCTCCAGTCCCGGCGGCCCTTGCAACCCCGTCCGTTGCTCGGACGACAGGCGTCCACGATAGGCACCCAGACGCAGCTCACCATCACGGGCAATACGCTGACCAAAATCGACGCCGACCCGGCTTTCCCTAAGCCCCAGTTCGGCCACTCGACTGCCAGCCTCCCAGGCCGGAATGGTGGTTGCCTGGTGGTGCCCCAGCAAGGACAGGAATTGATAGCCCCGAGCCGAAAAGGGCTGATGGAATTCAGTCCGCAGTGCTCGCGTATGCCCCAACTGTAGTTCACTCAGTAATTCGCCCCCCAGGCGATTCAGCCCCGGAAGACGGTGGCCGAGTCGCAGGTTATAGCGGGCATCGCCATCAAACGGGTCAAACACCTCCAGTCCGGCGCGGAGATGGTGGGGACCACGCTCGTGCTCCTGCACGTCAATCCGCAGCCGCACCCCCTCATCCAACTCGGCCACCTGAAAGTCGACGCTCTCGATCTCCCCCAGACGCTGCAAGCGCCCGAGGTCGGACTGCAGACGATCCAGGGACAGGGGTTCCCCCAGAGAGCTCTCCACCAGGGCCCTTAATCGGCGTTCGGAGAGCTGCCGCATGCCGACAAATTCCAGTTCCTTCAATTCTCCCAGTTCCCGGACCGGCAGCCGCTGGCGGGCCTGCCAGCGGCCGTAGTCCGAATCCGGCAGAGACAGGGCCTGCAGTCCAGCGCTGACGGCACGAGCCGCCTCCTCCCCGACCTCAGCCGCCTCGACGGTCCGATGGAAGGCCTGGGGGCCTATATCCACCACCTGGGGCTCGATCAGAACATCCTGGGACTCCAGGAGGTCCAGCGAGGACTGCACGGTCCGGTGAACGATCAGCGTCGTTACCTGCCCTGAAATGGCGAAGATGTCGTCGAGACGCTGGCGCTCATCCAGTCGGCCACTGACATTGACGGCAATAATGATATCCGCCCCCAGGTCCAGGGCCGACTCTACCGGCAGATTCTCGACCAGACCGCCATCCACAAGGAGCCTGTCCTCGATGGTCACCGGCGCGAAGACACCGGGCACGGACATGCTGGCGCGGATGGCCTGGGACAGACGACCACGATCGATGACGACCTTCTCTGCCTTCTCCAGATCCGCGGCTACGGCCCGAAACGGGATTGGCAGCTCATCAAAGTCCCTCAGGGCCGCCGAGCGAAGCGTCGCTTTTTCCAGTATGAAAGAGAGATTGCGGCCCTCGATCAGTGCCCGCGGCAGGCGAAGACCGCCGTCGGTCAGGCCGATCTGCAGGTCGAACAGGAAACGCTCGTCATTCTCCTTTTCCCGCCAGGGCAGATCCCGCCGAGGCAAGCGATCCGAAAGGGCAACGTCCCAATCCATGTCCGCCAGCCATTGCTCAATTTCCTCCGGCCCCCAACCACTGGCATAAAGACCCCCAATGATTGCGCCGCCACTGGTCCCGACAATCAAGTCCACTGGCACCTGATACTCTTCAAGCACCCGGATCACGCCCAGATGAGCTCCACCCCGGGCGCCACCGCCGCTCAGCACCAGAGCAATTTTCGGCCGCTCGCCTTCCGCCTCATTGGCACTGTCGCTGTCCTCAGCCAAGGCCGAGTGCGGAACCACGCCGACGACGAGCATGACTAGCAGCAGACAGCTGCTCATGAGCGTCGTTAGCGGCGGCAAGCCGCCGGCCAACAGGCACCCAGACCGGGATTTATTTGTCATTGCTGGCCCCATTGTGCTTTTATGGTCGCTGTCCGATCCGCATCCACGGTGTCAACATGAGAGTCAGGCAATTCACCGCAGGTCTTATCTCCCTGGCAGCCGGCATGCTGCTGGTCCTCGCCGCCGCTCTCGGTACCGGTCAGAGCGATGCTCGCGCCGGGACTGGCGGCAACGCAATGATCCTCACGGTCGATGGTCCCATCGGGCCCGCCACACTGGATTACCTCCGCCGGGGCATCGAGAAGGCCGAGGAGGAGCGTTACGCCTTCGTCATCATCGAGATGGATACCCCGGGCGGTCTCGTGGACACCACCCGTGACATCAACAAGGCCATTCTCTCCGCTGACATTCCCGTTGTCACCTTCGTCTACCCTTCAGGTTCCCGGGCAGCCAGTGCCGGCACTTACATCATGTATGCCAGCCATGTCGCGGCCATGGCTCCGGCCACATCCCTTGGCGCTGCCACCCCGGTGGGCCTGGGCGGGCCGGGCGCGCCTGGCCCCGAGGAAGAAGAGGGTGAGGATGGCGAGGAGCGTGCACCGGAGCCGCGCACGGACGCCGAGCGCAAGGCCATCAACGACGCGGTCAGCTACATTCGTGGCCTGGCCGAACAGCGCGGTCGCAATGCGGACTGGGCCGAAAAAGCCGTCCGCGAGGCCGCAACCCTGGGTGCCCGCGAGGCCCTTGAGCAGAACGTCATCGATATTGTGGCCAGTGACCACGAAGACCTGCTCCGCCAGATGGATGGCATGGAGGTGGAGATCGCCTCCGGCAGCCTGCGGCTCAACACCGAAAACATCAATCTGGAGCGCCATGACCCGGACTGGCGCACCGAACTGCTGAGTGTATTGACCAACCCCACCGTTGCCTATCTGCTCATGCTGATTGGCATCTACGGCCTGATCTTCGAAGGCTACAACCCGGGCGCCATTGTTCCCGGCGTAGTCGGCGCCATCTGCCTCCTGCTGGCCCTGTTTGCCTTCCAGATCCTGCCGGTCAACTACGCCGGCTTCGCCCTGATTGCGTTGGGGCTGATATTGATAATCAGCGAAGCCTTCGTCCCCAGCTTCGGGATATTGGGCATTGGAGGTCTTATCGCCTTTGTGATTGGCTCGATAATACTCATGGATACCGACGTCCCCGGATTCGGCATACCCCTGCCGGTCATCACCACTGTCAGTATCATCGGCGGGCTGCTGACCTTCTCCATTATCGGCTTCGCGCTCAGGGCACGACGATCACCGGTGGTTAGCGGGCAAGAGGAAATGGTGGGCCTGGTGGCCACTGCACGAGAGGATTTTGAGGAAACCGGCCAGATATGGGTCAGAAGCGAACTCTGGCGCGGCCGGACGGATCAGCCGGTTCGCAAGGGGGACAAGCTTCGTGTCACCGGCATAGAAGGACTGATCCTTAAAGTGACACCGCTGGAAAGCGAGTCACAGCAGACAGAGCACTGATTACGTTTATTCCAATCAGGAGAGGATGATGACAACGTATATTCTTTTCGGCGCGATCATCTTCGTCATTCTTGTCCTCGTCAGCATGTTCAAGATCCTGAACGAGTACGAGCGTGGCGTGATCTTCATGCTTGGCCGCTTTTACAAGGTCAAGGGCCCAGGCCTGATCATCGTGATCCCCCTCATCCAGGAAATGGTCAAGGTTGATCTTCGGACCATTGTTCTGGATGTGCCCAGCCAGGACGTGATCTCTCAGGATAACGTCTCGGTCAAGGTCAACGCGGTGATCTACTTCCGAATCATTGACCCGGAAAAAGCCGTCATTCAGGTGGCCAACGTCTTCGACGCCACCAGTCAGTTGGCCCAGACTACCCTGCGCTCCGTGCTCAGCAAGCACGACCTGGACGAAATGCTGGCCGAGCGCGATAAACTCAACTCGGATATCCAGAGCATCCTGGACAGCCAGACTGATGCCTGGGGCATCAAGGTCACCAACGTGGAAATCAAGCACGTGGACCTGGACGAGAGCATGATCCGGGCGATTGCCAAACAGGCCGAAGCCGAGCGTAACCGGCGCGCCAAGGTCATCCACGCCCAGGGCGAACAGCAGGCCGCCGAAAACCTGGTGGACGCCGCCAACATGCTGGTCACCAACCCCCAGGCCATGCAGCTACGCTACCTCCAGACCCTGACCGACGTGGCAGGCGAGAAGAGCTCCACCATCGTCTTCCCCCTACCCATGGACCTGGTGGAACCCCTGATGAACAAGCTCAAGGGCGGCGACAAATAATTTCTGCGTCGCAAGCATCAGAAACGAGACCGCGCCTTTGGCGCGGTCTTTTTTTGCCTCGCGCAGAGGGCGCCAAGGGCGCAAAGGGGTTTTATTTTCTTAGCGTCTTTGCGTCTTTGCGTGAGGCCAACCCCGGGCAGACTCCGGCACCTCGCCCCCAGAAAGCAGGCCCCATCCAGCCCCAAGCACGCCCCCAATAACCCTCAGCGCTCTTAACGCCCTCTGCGCGAGGCAAAACCCAGCCCTCCGCAGGCACCAAGCTATCAGAAAACTGTACGATGCAAATCCTGGGCACCAACCCACAATAGCTCAGCGCCTCCGCGTCTCTGCGCGAACCACAAACCTCACTCTTTCTTGATATAGGCAAGGGAGAAGGACCCAGGCCCGACGTTGATGCCGGCGGTGGTGCTCATCACCGCTAGCATGGTTTCCACGCCGTGCTTCTTGGCCAGACGAGTCAACTCCATGTATTTGGGATTCTTCTTGATCTTCTCCGGGTTGCCGGCGTAGCTCATGCAAATGGTCTTGGTCTCGAGCTCATCGTTGCGGATCTTCTCCATGGTGTCATCCATGAGCACGCCCAGGGCATTCTCAAAACCCTGAATCTTCTTGATGGCTTCACTTTCGCCCCGGTTCATCTGGATGATCGGTTTCATGTCCAGCGCCGAACCCAGCTTGAAGCTGAGCCAGCCCACGCTCTTGTCGCCCTTCTTGCGGCCCCGGTTGTAGACGTATTGCAGATCCTCGGGAATCAGATAGGCGTAAACCCGTTCGCTCAGATCATCCACCGCCGGGCGAAGTTTCTCCAGTGGCATTTCTTCCTTTCGGATCAGTCGCAGGGTCTCGTGAGTCAGGACCGCCTGGCCGGTAAACAGGGTCTTGCTGTCCAGCACACGCATGGCAAAAGGGTTGCTTATGCCATGCTCTTCCCGGACCGCCTTGTATTCATTCATCACCGCGTAGGAAGCCTGGTTGGCATTCTCAAAGGTGGGACTGCGGGACTTGGTCACGGTCAGGACCAGAGCCCGGTCATACTCCAGCACCAGTTTTTCCAGGAAGAGTTTCTTGATCTCTTCCACGCTGGGCGGTTCAGTCTCCGCGTCCGTATCCGGATTATTCAGATAGCGCTGGTAGAAGCGCATGGTGGCCTGGGGATCACGTTCGTCGACGAATAGTTCGTCGCCGAAATGCAGGCGAATGGGAAGGATCTGCAGGCCGTACTTGTCGATGTAGCTTCTCGGCAGATCACAGGCAGAATCAACCACGACACCGATTTTCATACCCGGACTCCTTCTTTATTCTTGGCCCGGCCGTGGGCTTGGCCGGCAGGCGATTGATTGCTTAGCCAATCCAGCTTACTGCGAGCCGCGCCGGATTGCATCACCCTCGGGCATTTTCCACCTCATCCCAGGCGGCCTGAAGCCGTTTGGGAGAGACCGGTTCCCGGGTACCCAGCTCCTGGGCAAACAGGGACACCCGGTACTCCTCGATCAGCCAGCGGTAACGGGCAAGCGCCGGTCGACCCTGCAGCTGCCCCGGCTCTTCGACCCGCTGCCGCAGCCTCTCCCACCAGGGACGTATTTCGGCGGCCAGTCTGGGGTCCCGGGGGTTGCCCTGCTGGAGCTTGTCCAGGCGGCGGTGGATTGCCTCCAGGTAGCGCGGATATTCTGCCAGTTGCTCTGGGGGCACCTGGGCCAGAAACCCGGGAAAGAGCAGAAAATCCAACTGCTCACCCAGCTCCCGGCCGGCCTTGAGCAGGACGGGATTCAGCTTCCCTCCCAACTGGCGGCGAATATCGGCGTGTTTCTCCAGCACCTCCCCAAGGATAGCCTGCCAGCGCTCACCCGCAGCAATTACCTTCGGCGCCCCACGCCGGCACAGCTGCTCGAAATCCTCTGACTGCCGTGGCAGCTCGACCTCACCCAGCACCGCTTCATCAAAGGCCAGTCGGGCCACGGCCTCGCGCAGCTCCTGCTCGGTGCCCAATTTGCGAAAACGCAGGGCCAGACGATTCATGCCGCCCAATCCCCGGATGGCATCGGCCTGTTGCTTCAATCGAAACATGGCCAGACGCCTGACCCCGGCCCGGCTCATGGCCTCGGCAACTGCCCGGTCATCGTGCAGGACCAGGCTGGCCTCGCTTTCTTCATCTCGCAACGCCGGGTAGACATTGAGGCGGACGCCGTGGCGCTCCACCTCCACTTGCTCGGGCATGTCGCCGAAGTCCCACTCGCGAGTGCTTCGCGCTGGCCACTCGCGGCTGCCTTGCTCGCCAAAGGATTCACTGGCGCGGTGGCCATGACGATCCCGCAGGGCCTCCAGGTCCTCGCTCTCCTCAATGATGCGGCCGTCTCCATCCACCAGGCGGATGCCCATCCGCAGGTGATCGGGCAGCTGCTCTTCGCGCCAGTCGTCAGGCTGAATGTCGACGCCGGTCACGCGCTTGAGCTGGCGAGCCAGTGCCTGCGTCATCGCTTCTCCCGGCTCCATGCCGCCCAGGCCCGCGGCGGCAAAATCCGGAGCCGGCACGAACTGTTTTCTCAGAGTCTTGGGCAGCGAACGGATCAAGGCGGTGGCCCGCTCCTCCCGCCAGCCGGGGATCATCCAGTCCAGTTCGGCCTGATCCAGTTGATTGATCAGCGCCAGGGGCAGCACCAGGGTGGCACCGTCACGCTCACCGCCTGGATCGAAATGGTATTCCACCGAGACCGGAATGCCCTGGATGCGGACATGATCGGGGAAAGCGTCTTCAAGATTGTCCACCTCCCGGGTCATCACATCCGATCGGCGCATGCGCAATGTCGCATCAGCCGACTGCCCTTCCCGCTTGAGCCAGGCACGCAAGGCGGACCAGTCATGGACGTCTTCCGGCAGGCGCTGGGAATAGAAGGCCGCCAAGTCCTGCTCATCTCGGAGCAGGTCACGACGGCGACGCTTGGCCTCCAGCTCCTGCACTTCCTCCACCAGAGCCAGATTGTGCTTGAGAAAGGCCGGCTCGGAGGGCAGTTCACCTGGCACCAGGCCTTCGCGGATGAAGACCTCCCGCGCCTCGGCGGGACGGACCCGGCCGAAATTGATCCGGCGACGCCCCACCAGGTCGAGCCCGAAAAGACTGACCCGCTCGAAGCCACCGACCCGCCCCTTGCGGGCCTGCCAATGAGGTTCGAAATACTCCCGCTTGACGATGTGCGCCGCCGCCTGCTCGATCCAGGCCGGCTCCACCCCGGCCACGGTGCGCGCGAACAGTCGAGAGGTCTGGACCAGTTCGGCGGCCATGATCCACTTGGGGGCCTTCTGAAACAGAGCCGAGCCCGGGAACACCCAGAACGCTTGTCCTCGCGGCCCCTCATAGGCGTGTCCCTCACCCTTGCGGCCAACCTGGGTCAATAGGCCGGCCAGCAGGGCCCTATGGATCTCCGGGTATTCAGCAGCCTGCTCATTGCCGCGCAGTCCCATGTCCCGAAGCGCCAGGCGCAACTGCCGCAACAGATCCCCCCACTCCTCCATCCGCATTGGCGCCAGAAACTGCCGGCGCGCCCACTTGCGGCGCTGATTGCGAGAGAGCTGGCCGGTCTCCCGGCGATAGCGACGCCAGAGATTCAGCAGCGCCAGAAAGTCGGATTTCGGATCCGCATCCACGGCATGTGCCTCGTCCGCTGCCTCGCGGGCGTTGCTGGGCCGCTCGCGTGGATCCTGAATACTGAGGGCGGCCACAATGACCAGAACCTCGGACAGGGATCCCAGTTGAGCCGCCTCAAGCAGCATCCGCCCCTGACGCGGATCCACCGGCAGGCGCGCCATCTTGCGACCGTCCTCGGTCAGACGCCGATTGGCGTCCAGTGCCTTCAGCTCTTCCAGCAGGCGAAAGCCGTCGCGGATCAGGCCGGCTTCCGGCGGGTCCACAAAGGGGAAATCATCCGGGTCGCCCAGCTTGAGCAGGCGCATCTGCAGGATCACGCTGGCCAGATTGCTGCGCTGAATCTCGGGTTCGGTGAACTCCGGCCGGGACTCGAAATCCGCTTCCGAATAGAGACGAACACAGATGCCCGGCCCCAGGCGGCCGCAGCGACCGGCACGCTGATTGGCACTGGCTTGCGAGACGCCTTCTATGGGCAATCGCTGAACCTTGCTCTTGTAGCTGTAGCGGCTCAGTCGGACCAGACCGGAATCGATCACATAGCGAATCCCCGGCACAGTCAGGGAGGTTTCGGCCACATTGGTGGCCAGCACCACCCGGCGACTGCGCCCGTCGGGCCGAAACACCCGGTCCTGGTCCTTCGATGACAGACGCCCGTAGAGCGGCAGAATCTCCACATTGCGAAACTGCTGGCGGCGCAGGTATTCAGCCGCATCCCGAATCTCACGTTCCCCCGGCAGAAACACCAGCACATCGCCCGGCCCTTCCCGCCACAACTCACTGAGCCCCCGTGCGATGCCCTGCACCAGGCTGAGGTCCTCGCTGTCGCTGTCCGGATCCTCCAGGGGCCGATATCGCATTTCCACCGGATAGGTCCGACCGGAAACGCTGATTACCGGTGCATCGGCGAAATGCCGGGAGAAGCGCTCGGTATCCAGGGTGGCCGACGTGATGATGATCTTCAGATCCGGCCGCCGGGCCATCAGGCGACGGAGATAGCCCAGCAGGAAATCGATGTTGAGACTGCGTTCATGCGCCTCGTCGATGATGATGGCGTCGTAGGCAAGCAGATCCCGATCGGACTGGGTTTCGGCCAGCAGCATGCCGTCGGTGAGCAGCTTTACCCGGGTACGTTCACTGACCCTGTCCGCGAAGCGCACCCGGTAACCCACCAAACCACCCAGCTCGGTGCCGGTCTCCTCGGCAATGCGGGCCGCCGTGCTGCGGGCGGCCACTCGCCGCGGCTGGGTGTGGGCAATGCTGCCCCGCACGCCCAGACCCAGTTCCAGACAGAGCTTGGGCAACTGGGTGGTCTTGCCCGACCCCGTTTCACCGGCAACGATCACCACCTGATTGTCGGCGATGGCCTCGCGGATTTCGTCCCGACGCTCGCTGACCGGCAGCTCTTCGGGATAGGCCAATCGGACATCCTGGGAGGCACGGGAGCGTGCACGGGCAATGGAGGCCTCCAGGCGTTTCTCGATCCGATCCAGTTCGGTCGCCCGGTCACGGGCCCGTCGCAGACGACTTAGTCGTTTGCTCAGCCGCCTGCGATCAAGCAGCATGCACTCATCCAGGCGGTCTTCGATCGCCGAAACAATCTCTCTCATGAATAACTCGGAATCAGATCAATGGCCTTGCTCGTCCGGGCCATCACCGTGACGTTCGTCGCTGACCAGTCGAATGGGAAAGGGCTCGGTCTCCGAGCCGGCGTAGAGGCTTCGATGGGGGAAGGGAATCTCGATCCCCTCCTCGTCGAAGGCTTCCTTGACCCGTTCGGGCATGTTGTTTCGCAATTCCAGGAAATTCTCCCGAGTGGCCCAGACATTGAACTGCAGGTCCATGGAAGAATCGCCGAAGCCGAGAAACAGCACAGCCGGCTTGGGTTCGGTCAGGCAAAGCGGATAGTCGTCCGCGACCTTGAGCAGGACTTCCCGCACCCGGGGCAGACTCTCACGGTAGGCCACGCCCACCTTGAGTTCCAGGCGACGGATGGCGAAGCGGGTGAGATTGACGATCTCCGACTTGATCAGGGTCTCGTTGGGGACACGCACGAACAGGTTGTCGAAGGTCCTCAGCTTGACCGACAGCAGGTCGATGGCCAGCACCTCCCCGAGGGTATCGCCTACCTTGATGAAATCACCGATCTTGAACGGCTTCTCGCCGATCAGGAAAAGCCCGCTGATGAGATTGGACGCCGATGTCTGGGAGGCAAAACCCAGCGCCACGGAAAGAATCCCGGCGGCACCCAGGATGACCGTGAGACTGAAGCCCAGCTGATGCAGGACCGACATCAGAACCAGGATGACGATGCCGTAGAAGACCACGCGCCGCAACAGGGCTGTCTGCTGGGGCTCCAGATACTTCTCGCCCACCCGACGGGTAATGACCGAGGCGAGCTTGGCGAAGAACAGGCCAAGCAGCAACAGCACCCCGGCCCGGAAAACCTCCAGGCCGCGTTCTGACGTCAGAAATTCCAGGATTTCCATGATCGGCGGCCTCCCTCAGGCGAACAGGCTTTCCAGGGTACGGAACAGGCCCTGCTTCTCGGGCAACTGACGGGCCTCGCTGACTCGGGTGGCCTCCATCCCCGACGGCAGCTGCATCTCCTCCAGCTTCAGGGCCCCCTGCTTCCCATCGGCACTGCGCTCCATCACCATGGGCTGGGTCCAGAGTTGATGGGTGTTGCTGGCATAAACAGGCAGCAAGGGCACGGGCACGCTGAGCCTTTCGATCAGCAGGGCATCCTCGGCCTGATTACGGACAGTCACGGGGGATACCACCCGGTGGGGCCGCTGCACCACCTCATCCAGACGCAGACGGGCCAGCGAACGGGTGGCATAGCAAAGCTCACCTTCCCGGGTATTGGAGCCGAACCAGGAATCGGAGGGCCGATAACTGGGAATTTCACACAGCGGCGTGGACTCACCCAGAGTAAGCACCTCGATCCAGACCGAGGTACTGACATAAATGATGGTTTCCTCGCCAGGAGGAATGAATAGCGGCGTATCAGGCCGAACCACAACCGGCCTGTCCGCCAGGCGCGGGCGCAGGGTCAGCCCCCGCTCGCTCTCGCGAAAGGCAAAACGGGCCAGCTTGCAATCGCTTTCATCGATCTCATCCAGATCCAGAAATTCCAGATTGGCATCCAGCGGGTCCTTGCCCTCCCGCCAGGCCAACCGCCACTCCTGGCGCCAGCGTCGGGCCTGAAGATGCAGCGGACCGATCTTCCAGCGAAAGCCGTTCTGCCCTTCCGGCAAGTCATACCGCCCCCACCAGGGCCGCGTGTGGGTCTCGCTCACGTCCATGATCGCAGTGAGTTCCTCGGCGCTCATTGTTCGCGCTCCTCTTTGCGCTTTTCCTCTGCCTTGGCTTCATCCCAATAGCCGTCCATTTCCGCCAGGCTCACTGAATCCCCACCGGACTGTTCGCGGACACGCTGTTCAACGTACCGATAGCGACGTTCAAACTTGGCATTACAGCCACGCAAGGCTGTCTCCGCATCCACCTTGAGGTGACGGGCCAGATTGGTTACGGCGAAAAGCAGATCGCCAATCTCCCCTTCCAGGCGCTCATGGCCAGCGCCCTCTTCCATGGCTTCCTCGATTTCCCGGATCTCTTCGCGAATCTTGTCAAGCGGGCCGGTAGGGTCCGGCCAGTCGAATCCGGACCGACTGGCACGTTTACCCAACTTGGTAGCCCGCTTGAGGGCCGGCAGGGCCAGGGGCACGTCATCAAGAGCGGACTGCTCCCCCCTGGCCTCGCGTTCGGCCGCCTTCATGGCTTCCCAGTCGGCCGTCTGCTCTTCCGAGGATGCATAGCTGGCATTGCCGAACACATGGGGATGGCGACGAACCAGCTTGTCGGCAATACCCTCGGCCACATCATCAAAGTCAAATCGCGAGGCTTCCGAGGCCATCTGGGCGTGAAACACGACTTGCAGCAACAGATCCCCCAGCTCATCCCGCAAGCCATCCATGTCGCCACGGCGGATGGCATCGTCCACTTCGTAGGCTTCCTCGATGGTGTAGGGGGCAATGGTGGAGAAATCCTGTTCCCGGTCCCAGGGACAACCGCCAGGCCCCCGCAGTCGCGCCATGATGGTTCGGAGTCGATCAATGGGTGGGCTCAGGGAATCGCCATCATCCGAGGCCATGCACAATCTCCTATTGCTCGCGCATCATTCGGCTCAATCCCACAATCATGGCAGCCGTGGCACCCCAAATGCGATAGCCCTGCCAGTCAATCTGATAATAGCTCAGTGCCTGCCCCCGCACGGTGACATCCACGACCTGGTGCTGGTCTGGGTCAAGGGCATGGGCCAGCGGAACTTCGAACACTTCGGCGACTTCAAAAGGATCCGGAGCGGTCTGATAATCCGGCTGCAGCAAACCCACCACGGGGGCCACCGCAAAGCCGGTGATGGTCAGATAAGGCGGCAGAAAGCCCTCTACCCGGATGCCCGCGGGGCCAATACCCACCTCTTCCTGCATCTCGCGCAGCGCGGCAGAGACCGCATCGGCATCCTGAGCCTCGAAGCTGCCGCCAGGAAAACAGATCTGACCGGGGTGATCGGGCAAATGATCGGTACGGCGGGTGAGCATCAGGCCCGGACCATCGGCACGGTCCACGACCGGCACCAGTACGGCCGCCGGTCGTGGCTGCTCCGGGCGCATCAGGCCTGCCGGCACATCGCCGTGCACGCCAAGCCTGGCTTCCCGAACCAGATCCGCCGGCGGGCGTGAACCCGCCAGCGTCGCCAGCAGACGGTCCCTGAGCATCCTGTCGCTCACGGTCGCCACCGCGGGCCTCAACCCTTGATCCCGCCCCGAGTAAGCTCCACGGCATCCAGCAGCCGGTCGAGATCTTCCTCGGACAGATCCGTCTCCGCCCGGGCCACGTCCCGGATGGGACGCCCTTCGGCATAGGCCTTCTTGGCCACCGCCGCGCCCTTCTCATAACCAATGACCGGATTCATGGCGGTCACCAGGATGGGATTCTTCTCCAGGGCTTCCTTGAGATTGCCCTCGTTGACGCTGAAACCATCAATGGCACGGTCGGCAAGCTGGGTGCTGCCGTTGGCGATCAGCTCAATGCTCTGCAGCAGGTTGTAGCCGATCACCGGCAGCATGACGTTGAGCTCGAAATTGCCGGACTGGCCGCCGACGGTAATGGTGGCGTCATTGCCGATCACCTGGGCGGAGAGCATGCACACCGCTTCGGGAATCACCGGGTTGATCTTGCCGGGCATGATGGAGGAGCCGGGCTGCAGGGCCGGCAGGGTAATCTCGCCAAGACCGGCCAGAGGACCACTGTTCATCCAGCGCAGATCATTGGCGATCTTCATCAGCGACACGGCCACGGTCTTGAGCTGGCCGGAAAGCTCCACCGCCGTGTCCTGAGTGGCAATGGACTCGAACTGGTCCTCGGCGGCCTCAAAGTCCAGGCCGGTCCGCTCGGACAGGTGGCGGGCAAAACTGCCGGCGAACTTCTCGTGGGCATTGATACCGGTACCCACTGCGGTACCACCCTGGGCCAGACCGTAAAGGCGCGGCAGCGTGGCCTCCACTCGATTGCAGCCACGGCGAATCTGGGTCGCCCAGGCGCCCATGGTCTGGTCGAAACGGACCGGCATGGCATCCATCAGATGGGTGCGACCGGTCTTGGCCACACCGGACAGCTCCCCGGCACGCCGCTCGATGGTGCCGGCCAGATGGCGCATGGCGGGCAGCAACCGCTCATTGACTTCCAGCGCGGCGCTGACATGGATGCAGGTCGGGATCACGTCATTGCTGCTCTGGCCCATGTTGACGTCATCGTTGGGATGGACCTTGTCGCCGAGCTTGTCACTGGCCAGGCGGGCAATGACTTCATTGGTATTCATGTTGGAACTGGTGCCGGAGCCGGTCTGAAACACATCCACCGGGAACTGGGCATCATGGCGGCCGGAGGCGACTTCCTCGGCGGCGGCCTGGATGGCGTCGGCACGCGCATCGTCGATCAGGCCCAGCTCACGGTTGGCGGCGGCGGCCGACCATTTCACCAGGCCCAGGGCCCGGATAAAGGCACGCGGCATGCGCAGACCGCTGATGGGGAAGTTCTCCACGGCGCGCTGCGTCTGAGCACCCCAGAGCGCCTCTTCCGGCACCTGGAGTTCGCCCATGCTGTCCTTTTCGATCCGGAAACCCTTGCTCGACATTGTCCTGCTCCTGTTGATTGCGTGACTGGAAGTGAAAACGCCCCTGTCACCGGGCCGGGCAAGCCCTTGCAGCGGCATTCCTGATAAAATGGTGATTTTATCATTCCGCGAAACCAATAAGGGAAATTGATGAGCGAGCACGCACTCACCGCCCTCTCCCCCCTCGACGGGCGTTACGCCGGCAAGACCGAAGCCCTCCGCCCCCTCTGCAGCGAGGCGGGCCTGATCCGCTATCGTGCCCTGGTGGAATTGCGCTGGCTGGCCGCCCTGGCCGATGAGCCCGGCATCCGTGAACTGCCCGAACTGAGCAGTGATGCCCGAACCTGGCTGGAGACCCTGATCCAGGGCTTTGGCAGCAGCGACGCTGCCCGGGTCAAGGAAATCGAACGCACCACCAATCACGACGTGAAGGCGGTGGAGTACTACTTGAAAGAGTGCGTTAAAAATCACGCGGAACTCAATGAAAAATCCGAGTTTTTCCACTTCGCCTGCACCAGCGAGGACATCAACAATCTGTCCTATGCCCTGATGCTGGCCGACACCCGCGATGAGATCCTGCTGCCCACGGTGGATGATCTGATTGAGAAGCTGCGGGCCCTGGCACACGAGTATGCGGACCTGCCCATGCTCTCCCGCACCCACGGCCAGCCGGCCTCTCCCACCACCCTTGGCAAGGAACTGGCCAATGTGGTCGACCGTCTTCGCCGCCAGCGGGCGCGCATTGCCGGCGTGAAGATCCTGGGCAAGATCAACGGTGCGGTGGGCAATTACAACGCCCACATGGCCGCCTACCCGGAAGTGGACTGGCCGGCCCTGGCGAAAAAGTTCGTGGAAAGCCTGGGTATCGACTGGAATCCCTACACCATCCAGATCGAGCCCCATGACTACATGGCCGAGCTCTTCGATGCCACCGCCGGACTCAATACCGTGCTGATCGACCTGTCCCGGGATATCTGGGGCTACATCGCCATGGGTTACTTCAAGCAGCGCACGGTGGCCGGCGAAGTGGGCTCCTCCACCATGCCCCACAAGGTCAATCCCATCGATTTCGAAAATGCCGAGGGCAATCTGGGCCTGGCCAACGCCATGCTCCGCCACCTGGCCGACAAGCTCCCGATTTCCCGCTGGCAGCGTGACCTGACCGACTCCACCGTGCTGCGCAATGTGGGCAGCGCCTTCGGCTACGGCCAGATTGCCTATGCCGCCCTGGACAAGGGCCTGGGCAAGCTCGAGGCCGATCCCAAACACCTGGCGGCCGACCTGGATGCCAACTGGGAAGTCCTGGCCGAGCCCATTCAGACGGTCATGCGCCGCTACGGTATTGAATCGCCCTATGAAAAGCTCAAGGAGCTGACCCGCGGCAAGCGGGTGGATCAGGCGGGCATGGCCGCCTTCATCGATAGCCTGGACCTGCCCGGCGCGGTCAAGACCCGCCTCAAGGACATGACCCCGGCCAGCTATATCGGCAATGCCGCCGAACAGGCCCGGGCCATCTGATGACAGACCGGCCCTACAAGCTGCGCCTGGAGGGCCTGGAGCCGGCCCGCTTCCTGTCCCGCTACTGGCAGAAGAAACCGGCCCTATACCGCCAGATCCTGCCGGGCTTTGAATCACCCCTGAGCCCCGAGGAGCTTGCCGGCCTGGCCTGCGAGCCGGATGTGGAGAGTCGCCTGGTCCAGGGGCCGCCCGAAGGCCCCTGGACCCTGAGCCAGGGCCCCTTCAGCGAGAGCCGCTTTGCCGACCTGCCGGAGCGGGACTGGACGCTGCTGGTCCAGGATGTGGACAAGCACCTGCCCGCCCTCGCCCGCATTCTGGACAGCTTCGACTTCCTGCCTCGCTGGCGCATGGACGATCTGATGATCAGCTATGCCGTCAACGGCGGCTCGGTCGGCCCCCATGTGGATGCCTATGACGTCTTCCTGCTGCAGGCAAGGGGCACCCGCCGCTGGGCGATTGACCCCGAGCCGGCCGACCTCAGCCGCCGCGATGACTGCGAGCTGGATGTGCTCCGCCACTTCCAGGCCCGCGAGGAATGGCTGCTGGAGCCGGGCGACATGCTTTACCTGCCACCGGGCGTGGCCCACTTCGGCCTTGCCGGCCCCGACTGCATGACTTTCTCGGTGGGGCTCAGGGCGCCGGACACCGCCGGCATGATTTCGGACTTCTCCGAATTCGTGACCCAGCAATTGCCTGAGGGGCATCGCTACGCCGACCCCGATCTTGAGCTGGACGAGGCCGGGCCCCGCCTGCACCCCAAGGCCATTCACCGGCTGCGGGATCTATTCAGCACCTTGCTGGAGCGGGACAACGAGGAACTGGCCGACTGGTTCGGACGCTTCATCACCGAGCCCAAGCCCTGGCTGCGCGCCGAACCGGACCCCGGCGATGGCTCCCATGAGGCGCTGAACCAGGCCCTGGCCGCCGGCCGCACCCCTGAACTGCGCAGCGACATCCTGGCGATCTGGCGCGAAGGCCCGGACGGGCGGCCGCATGTTTTTGTCGATGGCGACATGGAGGTCTGGGATCGGGGCTGCGAGGCCACCCTGGACCATCTGCTGTCCCGCCAGCCCTTCCCGGCCGACTTTGATCCCGGCGCGGTTGGTCGTAAGCTGATCAGTGTCTGGCTGGACAAGGGACGACTGGAGTGGACCGATGAAAACGACTAAACAGGCCATCAGCGTGCGTCGGGCCCGCTGGCCCGAGGATGTCCCCCTGCTGCGAAGCATCCGCGAACCGGTCTTTGTCGAGGAGCAGCAGGTGCCATTGGAGATGGAATGGGATGAGGACGATCCCCACTGCATCCATGTGATCGCAGAAGATGCCGAGGGCAATGCCATTGGCACCGGCCGCCTGGCCAAAAGCGGCAAGGTCGGGCGCATGGCGGTACTCAAACCCTGGCGCGGTCATGGCGTCGGCGGCGCCATCCTCCAGGCGCTGCTGGACGAGGCCCGCAGCGCCGGCATCCCGGAGTGCTACCTTCATGGCCAGACGGTTGCCCTGGGTTTCTATGAGCGCTACGGCTTCGTTGCCGAAGGGCCGGAATTCGACGAGGCCGGCATTCAGCACCGCATGATGCGCCGCCGGATCGAGGAAAAGGCCTGATGAGTGATGATCCGCAGAACACCGGCGGCTCCCTCGAGTACCGTGACGACAGCCGGGAGGCCGCCCGGCAACTGGCCGAGGCCACGCGTCGTGAGCTGCTTATATTTACCCGCGACCTGGAACCGGCGGTACTGGACCAGAGCGAGTTCCTGGAGGCCGTACGCCAGCTTGTCATCCGCAGCCGCCACACCGGCCTGCGGGTGATCTGTCAGGACCCTACCCGCGCCATCAAGGAAGGGCATGGTCTGATCCGGCTGGCTCGCCGGGTCAGCTCCCACGTCAGCCTGCACCGTCCCCACCGGGAAGACGCCGAGGAAGCGGATGCCTTCATCGTCAGCGACGAGACCGGCTATCTCTATCGCCCCCTGGCCGATCGCCTGGAGGGCCGCTGGTCACCGAATGATCCAACCCAGGCGCGACGACTGCGCCAACGCTTCGATCAGATGTGGGATCGCAGCGAGCCGGAGACCGAGTTCCGGCAGCTGGGGGTCTAGGCCATGACCTGGAAACCCAATGTCACGGTCTCGGCGGTCGTCGAGGAAAACGCCCGCTTCCTGCTGGTCGAGGAAGAAATCCGCTGCCAACTCCAGCTCAATAATCCCGCCGGCCACCTGGAGCCGGGTGAAAGCCTCGTGGATGCCGTCATTCGCGAGGTCCAGGAAGAAAGCGCCCGCGACTTCGAACCCGAATCCATCAGTGGCATCTATCTCTGGCGCACAGCCTCGGGGGACAAGACATTCCTGCGGGTCAACTTCTGCGGCCAGGCCCGCCACTACAACCCCACCCAGGCCCTGGACACCGGCATTGTCCGCACCCTGTGGCTGTCCCGCGATGAAATCGCCGCCGAACAGGCCCGCCTTCGCAGCCCCCTGGTCCTACGCTGCGTGGATGACTACCTGAACGGCAAACGCTATCCCCTGGATGCGCTCAGCCATCTTCCCGATGGCTGGCCGGAGGAATAGTTCTGAGTTCCGAGTGCTGAGTACTGAGTGCGGATTTGCCTCCCCAGCACTCAGTACTCGGAACTCAGAACTTTCCCCACAATCGCATTCCCCTCATCCAAACAGTTAAAATACCCCCATGCGCAACAAGCAGTCACAAACCGTCGTCGTCGGGCTCTCCGGTGGCGTGGATTCCGCCGTCTCCGCCTACCTGCTGGTGGAACAGGGCTATGACGTGCGCGGCCTGTTCATGGACAACTGGGATGCCGAGGCGGAAGGCGATGAGCAGGGCTATTGCACCGCCGCCGAAGACTTTCAGGATGCCCGCCGCGTCGCGGAAGAACTGGACATCCCGATTCAGCGGGTCAGTTTCGCCGCCGAGTACCGGGAACGGGTGTTCAGCTATTTCCTGGAGGAATATTCCGCCGGCCGAACCCCCAACCCCGACGTGCTCTGCAACACCGAGATCAAGTTCAAGGCCTTCCTGGACTATGCCTTGCGCCTGGGTGCCGACTGGATTGCCACCGGACACTATTGCCGGGTCCGACGTGACGAGTACGGAGCCCACCTGCTCAAGGGCCTGGATGGCAACAAGGACCAGACCTATTTCCTCCATGGCATTCACCCGGAGGCGCTCGCCAAGACCCTGTTCCCGGTGGGTGAGCTGGAAAAGGAACGGGTCCGGGAAATCGCCGTGGAAGCCGGTCTGCATAATCACGCCAAGCGCGACAGCACCGGCATCTGCTTCATCGGCGAACGCGCCTTCCGCCAGTTCCTGGGCAACTACCTGCCGGCCCGGCCCGGGCCCATCCTGACCCCGGACGGGCAAGAGATCGGTGAACACCAGGGCGCCATGTACTACACCATAGGTCAGCGTCAGGGCCTGGGTATCGGCGGTGTGCCGGGCTACCCGGATGCGCCCTGGTACGTCGCCGACAAGAACGTCCGCGACAATACCCTGATTGCCGTGCAGGGTCATGATCATCCCCTGCTCCAGCATGTCGGCCTGATCGCCGCCCAGCCACACTGGTTGCAGGCACCTACAAACTTCCCCTTTCGCTGTAGCGCCAAGACCCGTTACCGCCAGGCCGATCAGACCTGCGAGGTCGAGTTGCTGTCAGAAGACCGGCTGGCGGTGCGATTCGATCATCGCCAGCGTGCGGTCACCCCCGGGCAGTACGTGGTCTTCTACCAGGGAGAGGAATGCCTGGGGGGTGCCGTCATTGATCAGGCCATTCGCGCCGAGAACCCTTCATCCATTCCCAGGCGGGAGACAGCCTGATGTCCAAACGTCGTGATCGCGTCCTTGCTCTGGCGGGGGTGTTTCAATCGGTGAAAGGTGTCCATGATCTCGCCCGCCAGGGGCAGACGGACAATGCCATCCTGGATACCGCCGTGCTCAGCGTGCTCACCCGAGACGCTGAACAGACCGAAGAAATCTTTGGCGGCATCAAAGCCGTGAGCCAGGGCCTGCGCCTTTTCCATCGACTGCTCACCGAGCGAGTGCCCGATGAGGACATGATGCTCACCCGATACGCCGTTGGGGTCATGCACATTGCCCGCAAGCTGCGAAAGAACCCGCAACTGCTGGAAAAGCTCGGCAGCGGCATCAACAATGCCGAGCGCTCCGTGGCCCACTTCGGTCGCGACCACGACAATGTCTTCGCCGGACTGGCCGATACCTATAGCGAAACCGCCGGCCAGATTCATCCGCGCATCATGGTCAGCGGCAACGACAGTCATCTTCAGAACCCGCGGGTGGTCAATCGTATCCGCAGTCTGCTCCTGGCCGGCATTCGCTCGGCCGTACTCTGGTATCAACTGGGCGGCAGCCGCCTGAGTCTGATTTTCCGGCGTCAATCACTGGCCGAAGAAGCCCTGCGCCTGTCCCGCGAGACCGCTACCGACGAGGGCTGAGAGCCCTGCCACAAATTGCTTTTGCCCGGTCTCAGGCCTGCTATGCTTGTCTCAGGCAAACATGGAGGACAAAGAGATGAGCGAAGCAGATGCGGGCAAGCTCGACTTGGGTGGGGGCAATCCGGTAACAATTCATACCGTTCCGGTTGATCGGCCCTGGTCCTGGCTCAGGGCCGGCTGGCAGGACCTGCGCCAATGCCCACAAAGCAGCCTCGCCTATGGCCTGATCTGGGTGGGCGTCAGCCTGATGCTCATTCTCGGCCTGTGGGCCGCCGGCCAGGGGTACTGGCTGCTGCCGCTGGTGGCCGGTTTCATGCTCATGGGCCCGATTGTTGCGGTCGGTACCTATACCATGAGCCGCGATCTGGCAGAAGGGCGGCAACCCTCCCTGTCAGCCGGCTTTCTGGCCTGGCGGACCAACACCACCCAGATCTTCCTGCTGGGCGTGTTGCTGATGGTCTTCCTGCTCGCCTGGATCCGCTTCGCCACCCTGCTGTTCGCCCTCTTCTTCGGCACCAATATTCCGGTCCTGGACAGCCCCGGCATGGTCTATAGCGAACTGCTGCTGTCCACCCCCGGTATCACCATGGTGATTGTCGGGAGCCTGATTGGCATGGTGCTGGCCTTCACGGCCTTTGCGCTCAGCGTGGTATCCATTCCGCGGCTTCTGGATCAACCCAGAACCAGCGTACTGGAAGCGGCCATCATCAGCCTGGCGGTGGTCCAGAGAAACTTCTGGCCGATGCTGGTATGGGGATTGATATTGAGCGTGGTGACCTTCGCCGGCCTCGCGTTCTTCCTGATCGGCCTGGCGGTGACCCTGCCCCTGTTGGGCCATGCCAGTTGGCACGCCTATCGGGACCTGGTCTCGGAAGGATAAAGCCGGCCGGGCTTCGATCTGGCCCTTCAAACGGTTTCAGATCGAGGCCCGGCCGCTCCCCATGTTCCGGCAGTTCGGATCAATTGGCCTTGTGGAGCTGATCAGTGGACACGGTCGTCGGCTCCACACCGGCATCGTCCAGATCCGCCCAGGGCTCACGCGGAGCTTCGAAGCGCTCACCGGCCCGAGCTGCGTAGCGTTCCGCATGCAATGAGCGAATCAGACCGAATACCATGCCGAGGATAATCAGAGAGAACGGCATGGCGGCCATGATCACCGCCGACTGCAGGGTCTCCAGCCCGCCTGCCACCAGCATGACCGCGGTCAACAATGCCAGAATGACTCCCCAGAGAATTCGATGGAACGTGGGCGGTTCGGCATCACCGCCTGAGAGAATGGTATTGATCACCAAGGTCCCGGCATTGGCGGAAGTGATCAGGTAGGTGCCGATCAATAGAATCAGGCCAAGGGACACAATCAACCCCAACAGGCCAAGACCCATGCCCTCAACGGTGACGAAAAGCGCCGTTGCCACATCCTCGTTCACCGCCTCCACGATTCCGCCATCGCCGAAAAGCTCCTGATACAGGGCGGTACCACCGAACAGGCCGATCCAGACCATGGTAATCACGGTGGGCACCAGCAAGACCCCCATGACGAACTCCCGGAAGGTCCGGCCCCGCGAGATTCGGGCGATGAACATGCCCACAAAGGGCGACCAGGCCAGCCACCAGCCCCAGAAGAACACCGTCCACTCCGATTGCCAGCCATCGTCATGGGTAGCATTGGTATAGAAGGTCATGTTGACCAGACTGCCTACATAGGCGCCGGCACTTTCCAGGGTCATGGCAATCAGGTGATGGGTGGGGCCAAAACCGATCAGGAAAAACACCACGCCCACGCTCAGCCAGAAGTTGAGCTCCGAAAGCACCCTCACCCCTCGTTTGACGCCGGAAACCACCGACAGCGTGGAAATCCCCATGATGCCGAAGGTAACCGCAAGCTGAAGCGTGACGCTGGGGGCAAGGTCAAACACTTGCGTAAGCCCCGCATTCATCTGTTGAACCCCAAGACCCAGGGTGGTGGCAATGCCAAAGACGGTGGCAAAGGCCGCCAGGGTGTCCACCAGGTTACCCGCCGGCCCGTGGCAATGCCGGCCCAGCAATGGCTGCAAGCCGGAACGGATGGTCAAGGGCAGGTCCCGCCGGAAGGCAAAATAGCCAAGCACCAGGCCCACGAAGGAGAAAATGGCCCAGCCATTCAAGCCCCAATGGAAAAACGTCAAGCGCATGGCCACCTGGGCCGCCTCCGGGCTCATGCCCTCGGCCACGAAGGGATTGTTCTCGAACTGCAGGATGGGCTGGGCAACGGCCCAGAACAGAATCCCCACCCCGGTACCGGCGGCGAAGAGCATGGCCACCCAGGAGAAGAAAGCGAATTCGGGCTGCTCCAGGTCATGCCCGAGCCGAACGTTCTTGTATCGCCCGATGCCCAGCCAGATCATCAGAAACAGCAGCAGGGCCACCACGAAGACGTAATACCACTCGAGGAATGGATTGACCTGCTCACGCACCGAGGCCAATACGCCAGCCACTGTTTCGGTATGAAAGGCGCCGAACACCAGGGCCACCACCATGACCGCCAGGGATGCCACGGTCACTGTGGGGTTCATGCCCTTGAACAGCCCCGACTTCGCTTGATCGTAATACATGCTCGCCTCCGGCCTGAATCAACAGACCGGAAAGGCTAACACGGCTTGTTCTGATTCGACGCTGTCAGCTTTCCGACTTGGCCTGGTCCAGCTTGTCCTGCGTGCGGTGCTCGAAATCGCTGGCGTCATGCCGTTCCGGGAGCTGCTCCTCGGGCTCGCCCCAGATGCGGTTCACCATGCGCCCACGCTGAACCGCCGGTCGTTCATCGATTTGACGTGCCCAGCGCAGCAGATGCTTGTATTCATGCACGGCCAGAAACTCGGCCGCATCATAGAGCCGCCCCAGAACCAGCACCCCGTACCAGGGCCAGATCGCCATGTCGGCAATGCTGTATTCCTTGCCGGCGATATAAGGCTGATCGGCCAGGCGACGGTCCAGCACGTCCAATTGGCGCTTGGTTTCCATGGTGTAACGATTGATGGGGTATTCGTAGTATTCCGGCGCATAGGCATAGAAATGCCCAAAGCCACCGCCTACAAGTGGCGCGCTGCCCATCTGCCAGAACAGCCAATTCAGGGTTTCGGTCCGGGCGGCATGGCCGGTGGGCAGAAAGGCCTCAAACTTCTCGGCCAGGTAGAGCAAAATGGCGCCGGATTCGAACACGCGCGTGGCCGGCTCGCTACTATGGTCCACCATGGCCGGAATCTTGGAATTGGGGTTGGCGTCCACGAATCCGCTGCCAAACTGCTCGCCTTCGAGGATATTGATCAGGTGGGCATCGTATTCTGCCTCCTTGATCCCGAGTTCCAGCAGCTCCTCGAACAGCACCGTCACCTTCACGCCATTGGGTGTGGCCAGGGAGTAGAGCTGGTGGGGATGCCGGCCTACCGGCAGATCCTGCTCATGGGTTGCCCCGGCGACCGGGCGATTGATACTGGCGAATCGCCCTCCGTTCTCCGGCTCTTCCCACTGCCAGACGCGAGGGGGCTGATAGGACGATGGATTCTCTTTGCTCATGAGGCTTCCCGGGTTTGATGAAAAGGCTTTGGCTCCACCGGACGACGACGCCACGATGCAGCCCATTACAAAAATATTTCAATCAACCATATAGCAACAATCAATTGGAACGCTTACTCCGAAAAAACTAGGCTATAGGGGATTTTCCAACAGCGTTACAAACAACAGGGAGTTCTGCAATGAATAAACTCACCTTGCCCCTGGCGGCGGCGACAGCAGCCTTGCTGTCATCCATCGCCCTCTCGGGCCCCGCCATCGCCGAACAGCCTCCCCGTTCGGCCGACTACTGGTGGCCCAACAAGCTGGATCTCAGCCCGCTCCGCAATCACGACCCCCGCTCCAATCCCTACGGTGAAGACTTCGACTACGCCGAAGCCTTCAGCGAGCTGGACCTGGAAGCGGTCAAGCGCGACATCGAAGAAGTCATGACCGACTCCCAGGACTGGTGGCCGGCCGACTGGGGCCATTATGGCCCCCTATTCATCCGCATGGCCTGGCACAGTGCCGGCACCTATCGAATCTTCGACGGTCGGGGTGGCGCCGGCGGCGGCCAACAGCGCTTCGAGCCCCTCAACAGCTGGCCGGACAACGTCAACCTGGACAAGGCCGAGCGCCTGCTATGGCCGGTCAAGCAAAAGTACGGCCGCAGCCTCTCCTGGGCCGACCTCATGATCCTCACCGGCAACGTGGCTCTGGAGTCCATGGGCTTTGAAACCTATGGCTTCGCCGGTGGCCGCGACGATGACTGGGAGCCCGACCTGGTTTACTGGGGCCCCGAATCCGTCTGGCTGGGCGATGAACGCCACGGCGAGGGCATCAATGAAGGCGGCGAATTGGACCGTCCCCTGGCCGCTTCCCAGATGGGCCTGATCTACGTGAACCCGGAAGGCCCGGGCGGCAAGCCCGACCCCCTCGCTGCCGCCGAACAGATCCGCACCACCTTCGGCCGCATGGGCATGAACGACGAAGAGACCGTCGCCCTGATCGCCGGTGGGCACACCTTCGGCAAGGCCCACGGCGCCGTGTCCCAGGACTGCGTCGGCCCCGAACCCACCGACGCCCCGCTCGAGCAGCAGGGCCTGGGCTGGCAGAACGAGTGTGGCAGTGGCAAGGGCGCCGACACCTTCACCAGTGGCCTTGAAGGGGCCTGGTCCGCCAACCCCACCCGCTGGACCCACCAGTTCTTCGAGAACCTGTTCGCCTTTGAATGGGAACAGACCGAAAGCCCGGCCGGCGGCATCCAGTGGGTGCCCAAGGACGGCCAGGCCGCCAACCTGGTGCCCGACGCCCACGAAGAGGGCGTGCGTCATGCGCCGATCATGTTCACCACCGACCTGTCGCTGAAAAAGGACCCGGCCTATCGGGAAATCTCCAAGCGATTCCTGGAGAACCCCGAGGAGTTCGAGGAAGCCTTCGCCCGGGCCTGGTTCAAGCTGACCCACCGCGACATGGGCCCGCGCTCTCGCTATCTGGGCTCGAAAGTCCCGGACGAGGCCATGATCTGGCAGGACCCGGTCCCCGAGGCCGACTATCGCCCGATCAATGACCGCGACGTACGCCGGCTGAAGGCGGAGATCCTTGATACGGACCTGACCGTGGCTGAACTGGTCCGCACCGCCTGGGCCTCTGCCGCCACCTTCCGCAGCAGTGACATGCGTGGTGGCGCCAACGGTGCCCGCATCCGCCTGGAGCCCCAGCGCGGCTGGGAAGTTAACAACCCGGAGGAACTGGACCGGGTACTGGACACCCTTGAAGGCATCAAGAACGACTTCAACGACAGTCAGCGCCGCAACAAGCGCGTCTCCCTGGCCGACCTGATCGTGCTCGGCGGCGCGGCGGCCATCGAGCAGGCTGCCAGCGAGGCCGGCCATGACGTCACGGTGCCCTTCGAGCCCGGCCGCACCGATGCCAGCCAGGAAGACACCGACGTGGAAAGCTTTGCCGTGCTGGAACCGCGGGCGGACGGCTTCCGCAACTACTACCGCGAAGACAGCCGGCTTTCTCCCACCGAGGCCCTGGTCAACCGCGCCGACCTGCTTGACCTGACGGTACCGGAAATGACCGTTCTGGTCGGTGGCATGCGGGCCCTTGGCGCCAACGCCAACGACGTGGAGCACGGCCTGTTCGTGGACAGCACCGGCAAGCTGAGCAATGAGTACTTCGTCAACCTGCTGGACATGTCCACCCAGTGGGAGCAGTCCTCCGACGATCCGGGCGTCTACATCGGCCGCGATCGCAGCAACGGCGAAGTGAAGTGGACCGCCACCCCGGTGGACCTGATCTTCGGTTCACACACCGAGCTCCGTGCCGTCGCCGAGGCCTACGCCTCCAATGACGCCGACGAGCTCTTCGTCCAGGACTTCATCGACGCCTGGACCAAGGTCATGAACCTGGACCGCTTCGACCGCTGATTCGGAGAGCCCTCCGATCTGGCAAGAAAAACGGCGGCGTCATCCGACGCCGCCGTTTCTTTATTCAGAACTGGCCTCAGTGGGACATTCCCGACCTGAGCCACCTCGAGACTCAAGGCTTATGGGACCGGTTTCTCACGAAGACAATATCCTGTCACTCAGCGTTCAACCAGCTCAACCCGGCGGTTCAGGGCTCGCCCTTCCTCGGTCCGGTTGGTAGTAATCGGCGCCATCATCCCGGCGCCGGCACTCTGGAGCCGATCACCATCGATACCATGGCGATCCTGCAACCATTGCGACACGGATTCCGCCCGGGTCATGGACAGTTGCAGGTTATAGTCGAAATCTCCAACGTTATCCGTATGGCCGACAACCAGAAGCCGCATGTCCGGCCGGGATTCCATCAGTTCCGCAATCGTTGCCAGAGCATCCGCTGAATCAGGCAAGATGGAATCACTGTCGAATTCAAACAGAATATCCTGCACCGCCACCCGACCGTGTTCGACAATTCCCGCCTGCATCTCATCCGCACTGAGCGGAACATGATCCATGGTGGTATCCATTTCATCGGCGGTCACAATGGCCTTGGCCACTGTCGGCCCATCCGCTCTGCGGGCATTGTAGATTGCAATTGCCGCCAGGGTTCGACCATCTGCCGACCGGGCCGCGATGTAATGGATGTTGCGGTTACGGTTGGCAAGATGGCAGCAACCTCGAGCACCACGCTCAAAAATATTGGTTCCCCGGGCAAGAAAGGCACGCCCGTCCCGGCCACCCAGCTCGGCATCGCTGCCCGTGTAGAGAATCTCGAAGCCCCGCCCCTCAAGGGCTTCAAGATAGCTTCGCTTGACCCGAAGTTCCGCAACATCCCCGTCACGGAAGAGATAACTCAGTTTCAGTACCTGCCCCTCAAGCGACTCACTGTTTTCAACTGCGCCATCACGATAGGGACCGGTGGGTATCGTCAGCCGAGCGTAATCCGCGTGCTCATGGTGAACAATGTAAGAATCCGCCAAACGCGGAATCTCCGGATGATCGCCGGAACCTTCCAGATCCTCCTGCCCCGTGGCCGGCGAGATCCCGAATGCTGCAGCACAAACAAGAACCAGCCCCTGCTGAAAACGAATACACTTCATTGAACCGACCTCCCTACCCTCTTTGTTTTAATGGGCCCCGCAGCGCGGGAGTGAGTTATAAGAACCGGCGAGCCGAGCAAAAGCAGATGATCGAGACAAAATCAGTCGTCACCAAAGCGCCGTTCATTGTCCTGCCAGGACCACAAGCCGAGCAGCACCCCGAAAAGGGGCACGGCAACAAGCAATGTCCAGGCCATGAATGCGAGCGAGGGCAGCTGTCGCGTACTGAAGGCCAGCAGCCCCAATCCCACCACGGCGACCGGCAATGCCCAGCCCAGCACGCCGTAACGGAGCACATAAGGCCACCGCCCCATCTGGCGCAGCCTCTGCCAGTACAAGCGGCGATTCTCGAACGGCCGCATCTCAGCCGCCAATTCGTGCCATCCGGTCGGCCTGCACGATTTCGATCCAATAGCCGTCTGGGTCCTTGATGAAGGCGATGTCCTTCATTTTGCCCTGCTCTGGCCGCTTGACGTACTCAACGTCATTGGCGTCAAACCAGGCAATCGCCTTGTCCAGGTCCGGGACCGAGAAGCAGATATGGCCAAAGCCCTGGGGCTCACTGTTGCCATCGTGGTAATGGGCGTCGGGATCATTCTCCGTGCCCCAATTGTGTGTCAGCTCCAGAATGCCCCGCTGACTGAATGTCCAGCGCGTCCGTCCGGCACGATCCTCGGGAATCGCCTCTTCCGGGTCGGGGCGCGCGAGAAAGTACAGGGAAAATTCCATCTCTTCGAAATCCAGCCGCCGCAACACCCGCATGCCGAGCACGTGGCTGTAAAAGGCCAGCGAGGCTTCCGGGTCCTTTACCCGCAGCATGGTGTGGTTGAAGCGGAATCCCAGGGTCTCGTCGGGGGCTTTGGCTGCCACACCCGGGTAATCTTCTGTCTCAAAACTCATCGGCCTAAACCTCCAAATCCAAATCGCCGGAATGGCTCGCCATCAGGGCTGATAATACCGCAGCACGAGCCGCCACTCCCCCGCCTTCGGGTAAGCCTGGATCGCGCCCGGCGCTGTCGGTAGCGCGTAGCCGGCAAGCCTGCCTTCAAAACCATAGGGATCACAGTCCGGGCTGTCCATATCGACAAGCCCTGCCAGCATCTGCTGCACTGCCGCTGCTTCATATCGCCCGAGAAACTCGGTGGCATCATCAAAGTGCAGACGCTGCTCGGGCTCAACACCCATCACCGCCCCGGCGTGATCCAGGAAGGGATAATCCAGGGCATTGGCGACCGCCTCACGCCGATCCGCCACAATCGCCCTCTGAAGATCGTCGAACCAGTCCGGGAAGCCATCCTCCGAACCACACAGACGGGCCGGGTCCCGGCTTCTCAGCATCACCCGCGTGACATTGCCGCCCCCGGCCGTGTCCAGCACCATGGCCTCATAGACATGTTCCTGGGCCGGATCATCCCAGACCCGATGCTTCCAGTCCTTCTCCCTAGGTGACCCGCCAAGCACGCCAGACAGCTGCTCACTGACCATCGACAAGGACGGCTCCACCGCCGTCACATCGCCCCTCACCACCGCCTGCGGCTCAAAGATCACATGCGAGACCACCCCCTCGCCATCCAGCACAAAGGCCATCCTGCCCTTCATCCCCGCAAAGCGGACTTCACTGCCATAGCCCTCGGGTGCCGGATAATCACCGGGGCGCACCGAGCCTGGCGCAGGCAACGCCGCCCTATTACCCCTCGAAGAGCGATAATAAGGCTCCTCCTCAATCAGCATGCGGACATTCTTGCGGGCTGCCGCCACGCGTTCGACGACTTCCTCGTTGCGGAAACAGTCAGGGGAGCCAAAGCCACGCTCCAGCAACTCATACAGGCTGTCGGCAAACTGCCGAAGCGTGTTGGTATCACTGAGCACCTGCTCACGAAACCACGCTTGCTCCCGCCATTCAGGCAGGCGCTCGGCAGCATGCAGGGCATAGAGCGAATTACTCGCGCCACGACAGTCGGAGGGCAGCGGGTTAGGATTATCGGGCAGCAGCAGCAAAACCGCCGGACGCGGAGGGCTCCCCGCCCGGCTCCGGGAAGGCAGTTTCACAAGCGTGTGAGCGCTACGATCAGACGATTCTTCGTGGGCAACCACCGGGAACTCCGCCAAATGACTGCCCGCCATGGCCATGACGACACGACGACGGCTGCGCTCTTCAAGCAGGAAACGGCCCTCCTCATCGCTCACCGCCGTCACCTTGAGCGGATCCGTGTCCCGGGAGCCCCGGACCCGGAGCAATGTCACCTGTGCTCCGGCCACCGGCTCACCATCAACACCATCCAATACCCGCCCCTCTGTCGCCGGCGTCTCGGCCTCATGAATCAGCATGGGAATACAGCCGCCGAGCCCCAGGACCAGCACGCCCATCAGCAGGCATCGCGAGATAGCTGTCATTACCCCTCCTCGAACCAATCCGCCCCAACCCAGTATAGACAGGAAGAGGGACGATTAGTGCTCAAGCTCACGCCGCCGCCGGGCGATCAACCGCCGGGCCCGCAACCGACTCCGCCACCGCTGCCAAAAGCCCAAGCCCGCGGTAGCCTGCTTCACATTCAGCCAGGCACGACCCGCCAAGACCGCCGCACGGGCTCGCGAGCCATCGCTTGGCGCACTGAAGGCCTTACCAACCAGTGACTCAATCTGGGCATCCGTGGGAACAGTCCGCACCGGCTGGCGCGGCGAAGCATTTCGATCGACTGAAGCGGTCGCCGGGACGGGCAACTCAAGAAGCCTCGCAAGCAGCCGCTCACGCATGGCCTGATCATCCTCTTCCCAGCCCTCCCGGCTACGGGCAGCGGAAAGCAGACGCAAGGCATGCTGCTGCAGGCGCTCGTCATCCCCCTCCAGCCCCGGAATGGTCTCCCTCGCCTGCCTGGCGATCGCCTCAATATCCACCGTGCCCTCCCTTAGGCAATTACCCACCCATGTGTCACTTCGCCGGCTCGGGCAGAACCGGCGGGGTACTATCCATGTAAGTCAGGAAATTCAGCCAGATCTCGTGGGTTCTTTGCCTCGTCAGCCGAGTCTTGCAGGACAGCGCCTTGGCATCGCGAATCGTACCGTCACGCCACTGCGTATAGACCGAGCCGCAGTGAGAATCGACATAATTATCCCACTGCTCCTGAGCCGATTCGATTGCCTCGACCAGCTCAGGATCAAAACCATTATGCTCCAGACTCGCCTCCAGATACGCCGCCATCTCTTCCCGCGACGCATCCAATGCCATAGCGGCGCACTCATTCACTTGCAGCGTCGTTTTCGGATTATCGCAATCGAGCGTTTTATCCGCCGCTACCGCCGAAAAGGCAGCCCCAAAAAGCACGACAAACACTGTTTTTCTCATTGTTCTCTCTCAAGGTCCAATTCCAATCCAAAACCAGCCGACAAGTCCTTACCGCGCCAAGCCAGCGCAGAGACCTGGCCTTCCAGGGGAACATCCACGCCCCAAGGCGTGCTCAGCCCCAGAAGCCGACCGAAACGATTGCTGTCTCTGATACCCGAAACGCCAAGCTACCCCCTCGATCAGGGGAAGCCTCAAAAATACCCTGAACAGCGGAAATATAGGCGGCGCGCCTGCTATATTCAGAGTACTCCTACCAAACGGAGGGGGCCGTATGCCAATTTCCACTAACGGAAATGATATCGGAAGTTCCCTGGCATTTGCGACATCCGGTGGTCGGCTCTTCCTCGCGGGCTTTCTAATCACCCTGTTTGCCGCCTGCGGCGAGTCCGGACCGGGGGACAAACGCCTGGAAGAGATCCGGGAAAGCGGTCGACTGCATGTATTGACTCGCAACAGCCCCACCACGTTCTACATCAACCGTGACGACCAACCTGAAGGGCTGGAATACGACCTGACCCAGGCCTTCGCCGAGCATCTTGGCGTCGAGGTCGAATATGAGCGGGTCACCGGACCGGGCCCGGCTACCAGACGGTGGAGCAGCAGGTGGTCTGTCGCCGTGGCGGTGCCGAACCCCAGGGCGTGGACGATTTGGAGGAAGTCTCCTTACTCGTCATGGAAGGTACCAGCTATCACGACCGCCTGCAGGCACTCCAGGCGGATTATCCCGACCTGGATTTCGAGACCACAAACGAACTGAATACGGAACAGTTACTGCGTTTCGTCTGGGAACGTCGGGTAGACTGCACAGTGGCCGACTCCAACCTGGTGTCGATCACACGGCGCTATTACCCCGAGCTCGAGATTCGCTTCAACCTCGGCGCACCGGACACCCTCGTATGGGTCATGCCTCGCGGGGCCAACCGGCTTCGCCGTGAAATCGGGAACTGGTATGGCGACTTCGAGGATAGCGGCGCCATGGAGCGCATACTGGACCGCTATTACGGTTTTTACGAAGTCTTCGACTATGTGGATATCCGCCGACTCCATCGTCGCGTCAGGGAACGACTGCCCCGTTATGAAACCCACTTCAGACAGGCCGCTGCAGCGCATGATTTCGACTGGATTCTGCTGGCGGCCGTCGGCTACGAGGAATCACACTGGAACCCCAGCGCCCGCAGCCCAACCGGGGGGTATTACCCTCGGTCTCAGAGCGGCGAAAACTGGTGTCCTACATTGCCGAAGCAGAAAAGGCCGGTGCCCGACGAGCACCGGCCTGCAGGGAAGTCGGCATCAGTATCCGGACGCTCCAGCGCTGGAC
>PWMQ01000067.1 GCA_003558125.1 Natronospira sp.
ACTGGCGCACCCCCTGGTGCATCACCGCCGGGCCGTAGTCCTGTGCCGCGGCCTCCTCGAGCCAGCCCCGCGCGGAGCCATACTGGGCCGGTTCCTGTTCGAAGAAACCGCGGCAGCGCTCCACCTGCTGCATCATCAGTTCATTCACACCCGGGGCCATGGTCGCCGGCAGCGCCGCGGCAAGTTCGAATTCGTCCGGGAACTCGCCATCAAACTGGCTCACGGCCAGTTCGCACTCTGACAGCGCACGATACAGGTAATACTGGGCGGAGGGGTCGCCATCGGCGGCATCCTGGAGGGCATCCTCGACAAAGGCGTGGTAGTCCTCGCTCTCATAAAATTCGCGGCCGCGGCTGTCATACCCCCCCTGGGGACGATCCGACTCGTCCTGGGTTTCCAGCTCAGTTTCGGCGATCTCCCGCTCTTCGCGGGGTTCCGGCTGGCGGCCTTCTCGCGCCGCCTCGCGGGGCGGCGCGGGCTCCCGCTCGGCCACGGCCCGATCCGGCTCTTGCGCCGGCGCCAGGTCCCGCCCGGTGTCTGAATCCACCCCCGGTCGCTGCAGCAGTACAAAGACCAGGGTGGCGATTGCCAGGACAATGAGAATCCAGCTTGCACGCATGCCTCTACCCCCACGAAAACTCAGCCACCGAATATAGCGTGGGTGGGGCTTTAGGGCCAGATTAGTTGCCAGATTGGTGGGGGTTGCTTTCGTGGGTGGCTTCGATCCTGGTGGGGCCCTTCGATCGCGGTGACGGGGGCGTTCCGGCTTTGGTCCTAGTGGGCTTGCTCAAGACTGTGGGCGACAGGACGTCGCCCACAGAGCCTAAAGGGATGTATTTACGGCGTTCTTGGAAACCCCTGTCGGACCCAAGGCCGGAACGCCCCCGTCACCGTCATCGAAGGGTCCCACCCCAATCGAAGCCAAACGTTTCTGCCTTGCTAACTAGCCCCCAGCCTCTCCATACCGCCCCCCGGTCAGCCAGGCCTTGGCGTGTTCGCTGAAGCGGCTTACCACCAGATACAGGCAAGGGACCACGAACAGGGTCAGCAGCATGGCCATCAACAGGCCCCCGATCACCGACAGCGCCAGGGCCTGCATGATCTCCGCGCCCTCGCCGAGGCCGATGGCCAGCGGGGTCATGCCCAGCACCGTGGTGGTCGTGGTCATCAGGATGGGGCGCAGACGGACCGCGCCCGCCTCGACAATGGCCCGGTCCACCGGCAGTTGCTGCTCCCGCCGCCCGATCTCGATGTATTCGACCAGCAGAATGGCGTTATTCACCACCACCCCGATGAGCAGGATCACCCCGATCATCACCGGCGCCGAGAGCGGGTTGTCCGTCAGCCAGAGGATCCCCACCACACCCATCAGCGCGAGCGGTGCGGCGCTGAGAATCACCAGGGGATTGGAAAGGCGCTCGTACTGCACCGCCAGGACCACGAAGACCAGGAACAGGGCGAGCAGGATGACCGTGAGCAGCTCCCGGTTGGTGTCCTGAATGGTTTCCCATTGTCCGCCCACCAGCAGACTGATGTGATCCGGGAAGTCCATCTCCGCCAGCCGTGCCTCCACATCGGCCATCACGCTGCCAATGTCGCGTATTTCGGTATTGATGTCGCCGTTGACCCGCTTGAGTCGATTCTGGTTCTCCCGCTCGATATGGGCCGGGCCCTCGGTAAACTCGAACTCGGCCACATCCCGGAGCAGCACCGGCTGGCCGTCGGGACGGGAAAGCATCATGCCTCCCAGGCTTTCCGGGTTGCTACGCTCGCTTTCCGGCAGCCGAATGCGAACATCGTATTCGGTCTGGCCGGTGACAAAGCGGGTCGGCACTGCGCCGTCCACGGCATTGCGGATGGCATTGCCCACATCCGAGACATTCAGGCCCAGGTCCGCGGCCCGCTCCCGGTCCACCCGGATCCGGAGCAGGGGACTTTGATCTTCGCGGCCCACTTCCACCCCTTCCAGTCCCTCGATGCCGTCCAGCTGGGCCACCAGCTCCCGGGCCAGGACATTGAGCTCCTCGAGATCCTCGCCGACGATGCCGATGGAGAGATCCGTGCCCGCCACCGAGAAGCGCAATCCAGGGATGGACGGCGGTCTGGCCACCAGGCGGGCCCCGGGAATGTCCAGTTCGTCCAGGCGCGACTGGGCTTCCTGAACCCATTCACCGGCGCTCATCTCCCGATCCACCGCCGGGACCAGTTGAATGCTCAGTCGAGAGGTGCCGGGCCGCTCCGATATCACCCCGCCGCTGAGATGGCCGCCGACCCGGGTGAAGACCGATTCCACATGGGGCATGTCATCGATCAGGGCCTCGATCTGGCGGGTAGCGGCATCATTCTCATGGGGCGGCGTGCCCGGCGGCAGGCCCATGAAGACGCCCACATTGCCGTCGTCCACCTGGGGCAGAAAGGTATTGCCCAGTTGTCCGGAGAGATGACTGGCCCCGGCCAGACCGAGCACCGCCAGACCCAGCACCCCCCAGCGCCAGCGAAGCACGCCGGGCAGGATCGCCCGATAGCCATCCCGCAGGCCATCCACGGCAGCGTTGAAGCCGCGAATCAGTCGCGTCCGCGACAGGCCGGACTCAAAACGCACCCGAGCCAGCAGCGCGGCCAGCATGGGAATGAGGGTCAGTGCCGCCGCCAGGGTGGCGAGAATGGCAAAGGAAATGGTCAGGATCAGCTCCCGGAAAACCAGGGCGGCCATGCCGGTCATGAGCAGGAACGGGACCACCGCGGCCAGATTGGTCAATGTCCCCGCCGTGATCGCCGAGGCCACTTCCCGTGAGCCGTCATGGGCCGCATCCTCGGGTTCCTTGCCGAGCTCATCCCGGTGGCGGAAGATGTTCTCCAGCATCACGATGCCATTGTCCAGCAGCAGGCCCACTCCAAGCGCCAGGCCCCCAAGACTCATGATGTTCAGGGTCAGGCCGCTGGCGCCCATCATGGCGAAGGTGGCCATCAGGGCCAGGGGAATGGACAGGCCGATGACAAAGCTCTTGCGCAGGCTGCCCAGGAACAGCAGCACCATGGACATGGCCAGCACCCCGCCGAGAATGGCAGCCGCGCCCACCGAGCTGATGGAGCCGCGGATGAAGTAGGTGGGGTCCCGGGTCGATTCGTACTGGATGTCGGCGGGCAGGAAGCCGGTGCGTTCCAGTCGGTCCATGGTCGCGGTGATCTCGTCCACTACTTCCACGGTATTGGCCTCGGGGATCTTGAAGACCGAGACCTGGGCCGCCTCCACCCCGTTCAGGCGCACGAAGAGGCGCTGATCACCATAGCCGTCGCGAACTTCGGCCACCTCCGACAGGCGAATTCGCCGATCATTGTCGGGCAGTTGCAGCAATACATTGCGGATATCCTCGGCCGAGCGGAACAGACCATCGGTCTTGGCCATCACATCGAAGGTGTCCGAGGTCACCCAGCCGGCGGCGATGTCCACATTCTCGCCTTCCAGCGCGGTGATCAGATGCTGCATGGTGAGGCCGTAGGACTGCAGCCTTTCCTGGTCCACCGTGACCGACATCTCGCGGACCTGGCCCCCAGCCGCCTCGACCCCCGAGACCCCGTGAATGGAGAGCAGTTGCGGCGCCAGTTGATGCTCCACCCAGTCCCGGACCTCGGTTTCCGATCGCACCGTGGAGCTGAACCCCGCCTCCCAGATGGCATCCTGCGAGGGGTCGAAGCGATAAAGCCGGGGCGGGTCGATGTCCTCGGGCAGCTGGGTTCGGGCCAGTTCCAGCAAACGGGAGGCGTCCTGCAGGGCGAGATCCAGATTGGTGCCGTGCTCGAATTCCAGATTGACGTTGGTCCGCCCCTCCGAGGCCCGGCTATGGATGCGGGTCACCCCCTCGGTGGCCGCCAGATTGCGTTCCACCACCCGGGTCACCTGCTGTTCCATGACTTCCGGGGCCACCCCGGGATAGTTCACCGTGACCCGGATCAGCGGGTTCTCGATCG
Organism: Natronospira sp.; assembly: GCA_003558125.1. Lineage (GTDB taxonomy): Bacteria > Pseudomonadota > Gammaproteobacteria > Natronospirales > Natronospiraceae > Natronospira > Natronospira elongata. The sequence goes on from PWMQ01000067.1 coordinate 3,970, forward strand.
TGGGCAGGAGGTCGATGGGCAGACGATCCAGAAAGAAGGAGCCCAGCACGAACACCACCGAGGCAATGGCCAGGGTCCCGACCGGCCGACGGATCGCGGCATTGGTGATCCCGCGCCGCCCGCCACTGCGTTTTTCAAGCTTCTGCTCGCTCATGGCCACATCTCATTCCAGTCACAAAACCCGATTGGCGGCACCCACGGTAGGCGGAGAGGGGGCGGTGCCCCTTTCAGGGCTGTGTGAGGCAGGATGCCGAACCCAGAGCGTACAGGGATGTATCCATAGCGTCCCTGAACGGGGCATCGCCCCCTCTCCGCCGGGACCAAGCCGCCAATCACCCCCGCCAGCCGACGATGTTCACCGCCTGACCATCGCTCATCTCGATGGGATTGGTGGCCAGGACAATGTCGCCTTCCTCCAGGCCAGACTGGATCTCGGTCCAGTTGCCCCGGGTGACCCCGGTTTCCACCGTCCGATGGTGGAGGCGGTCGTCGCGGACCACATAGACATAACGTTTATCGTCCTCCTCGCCGATGGCGCTGGCCGGCACCGCCAGGGCATCGGGGCGACGATCCACCGCCAGTCGAATCCGGGCCAGGAATCCCGGCCGGACGCCGGCATCGGCCGCCTCTTCAGGCAGGGACACCTCCACCCGGATCAGGCGACTGCCGCTCTCGGCGGTGGGGAAGATCCGTCGGATCTCGCCTTCAAAGGGATTGTCCGGCATGGCATCCAGGCTGACGGGCACCGCCTGACCTTGGGAAAGGTGGACCACGTCCAGTTCGGAAACGCCCGGGCGAAGCACCAGACGAGTCATGTCCACCAGCTCGAAAAGGGCATCCTGGGCGCTCACCGCCTCGCCGGGCTCGATCAGGCGATCGGAAATCACCGCATCGCGCGGGGCCAGGATGCGGCCGAACTCCAGCCGGGTCTCCCACAGCAGCACCTCGCTCCGCGCCGCCCGCAGCTCGGTTCGGGCTCGCTGGTATTCCACTTCGGTGACATCGCCCCGCTCCAGCAGGCTGGCGGTCCGCTCGTATTCCAGCTCCGCCTCCTCGCGCCGCGCACTGGCCCGTTCCAGCTCGGCCTCTTCCTCGGACATATCCAGTTGCGCCAGCAGGGCACCGGCTTCCACCCGGTCCCCTTCCTCGACAAAAACGGTCTGCACCAGACCGCTGGCCCGGCTGGCCAGGCGGATGCGGGTGTAGGGCTCCACCGCCGCCGACAGGCTGATCTGGCGGGACAAGTCCCGTGGCGTCACTTCCACCGCGGCAATGGGCGTCTGTCGCTCGGCGGGACGGTTGTCGTCGTCATTGCCATTGCTGTCGCCGTTGTCCGCACAGGCGCTCAGCATCAGCAGGCAGAGGGAAAAACCGCAGAGGAGGGATTTGGGTCGGCAGAGCACGAAGGACTCCCCTTGGTTGACGGAAATTGACCGGGTACGGACCGGCTGACCATTCAGATTGCGACTGCCCCGGAGGCCTCAGGTTCCCGCTTTCCTTCGCGGGCTGCTATGCTTGGCCGCTTTGAGGCCCTTGAGTGTTCCCGAGACACGCTTTTACTGCAACAGGTGTTCCATGAGTGATCAACAGGTAACAGGGACCAACAATGGCGGGCTGATGGACCGCATTCTCGACAAGGTCGAGCGTGCGGGCAACAAGCTCCCGGATCCGGCGATGCTGTTTGCATCCCTGCTCGCGATTGTCTGGATTCTCTCCCTGATCTTCTCCTTCTTCGAATTCACCACCAAGATTCCGGGCACCGACGACCCGGTGAGGGTGACCAACCTCCTGGCCGGGCCGGAACTGGCCCATTTCCTGTCCAGCATGGTGACCACCTTTACCAGCTTCGCCCCCCTGGGCGTGGTGCTGGTGGCCATGCTGGGTGTGGGCGTGGCCGAGCGCAGCGGGTACATCAATACCGCCATCAAGATGCTGCTCAACACCACGCCCAAGCTGTTGCTCACCCCCATGCTGATCCTGGTGGCGATCATCAGTCATACCGCCGTGGATGCGGGTTACGTGGTGGTGATTCCCCTGGGCGGTGTGATCTTCTATGCCGCCGGCCGTCATCCCCTGGCGGGGATCGCCGCGGCCTTCGCCGGTGTCTCCGGGGGCTTTTCCGCCAACTTCGTGCCCTCGGCCATTGATCCGCTGCTGATGGGCTTCACCGAATCCGCGGCCCAGATCGTGGATCCGGAGATTCAGCTCAACCCCCTCAACAACTGGTTTTTCACCACCGCCTCCTGCCTGGTGATTGTCGCCGTGGGTTGGTGGTTGACCGATCGGGTCATTGAGCCCCGTCTGGCCAATACCAAGATCGATGGCGACGAGGATGACATGCCGGTGATCGAGGAAATCGATCGCAAGGACCGTCGCGCCTTCTCCATCGCCTCCTGGGCGATGCTGGGCGGTCTGATCCTGCTGATCTGGTCGGTGTGGCCCTCCGATTCCCCCATGCGTAACCCGGATGGGGAAATGGCCGCCTTCGATGCGCCCCTCATGCAGTCGATCGTGCCCCTGATCTTCCTGTTCTTCCTGCTGCCGGGGGTGATCTACGGTTTTGTCGCCGGCACATTCAAGACCAGCAAGGATGTGATCAATGCCATGAGCAAGACCATGGAGGGGATGGCCTACTACATTGTCATGGCCTTCTTCTGCGCCTTGTTCATTGAGGAGTTCGGGCGTTCCGGCCTGGGTGTGCTGCTGGCCGTTGAGGGGGGTAACTTCCTCCAGGCCCTGTCCCTGCCCGGGCCCGTGACTCTGGCCGGCATCGTGGTGCTGGTGGCCTTCCTCAACATCTTCATGGGTTCGGCTTCGGCCAAGTGGGCGCTGTTGGCCCCCATCTTCGTGCCCATGCTGATGCAGGTCGGCTTCAGCCCCGATCTGACCCAGGCGGCCTATCGTGTGGGTGATTCGGTGTCCAACATCATCACTCCGCTGCTGCCCTACTTCCCGCTGGTGGTGGTCTACTGTCAGCGCTATGTGAAGGGCACCGGCATCGGCACCCTGGTGTCACTGATGCTGCCCTACTCGGTGGTCTTCATGGTGGTCTGGACCGCCTTCCTGATTGGCTACTGGCTGATCGGGGACCTGATTGGTCTACCGCTGGGTCTGCAGGCCAACTACGTCTATCCGGCGCCCTAAGCCACGCCGTTTGGATGTCTGTGCATGGCCCCGCCGAAGTGCCCTTCGGCGGGGCTTTTTCGTACAATGGGCCCGGTCGCTGATGATCAATCGCCAATCCCCGATGCCTGGAGCAAAGGACATGACTGTGGAAGTGAAACGGGATGACAGCCAGTGGTTCACCGAGCGGGCCGACGAGGCCGGCATGGGGCTGCAACTTCGCATTCGCGGCAAGCTCCATGAGGAGCAGAGCGACTACCAGCGCATCGAGATCTACGATACCGAGGCCTTTGGCCATCTGATGGTGATTGATGGTTTTGTCATGCTTACCGAGCGCGACAACTTCGTCTATCACGAAATGATGAGTCACCCCGTGCTCTTTACCCACCCCAATCCCCGCCGCGTGGTGATTATCGGCGGGGGTGATTGCGGCACCTTGCGGGAAGTGCTGCGCCACCCGGGGGTCGAGGAAGTGGTTCAGGTGGATATCGATGAGCGGGTGACCCGCCTCTCCGAGCAGTATTTTCCCGAGCTCTGCGAGGCCAATGATGATCCCCGTGCCCGCCTGCTGTTCGACGACGGTGTGGCCTGGATGGGCAACGCCGCGGATGCCAGCGCCGACGTGATCATCGTCGACAGCACCGACCCCGTGGGGCCTGGGGAGGGGCTGTTCAATCGCGCCTTTTACGCCCAGTGTTGCCGCGTGCTGGATGAGGGTGGCCTGCTGGTACAGCAGAGCGAGTCACCGCTGCTGCATATGGACCTGATTCAGTCCATGCGTCAGGCCATGATCGACAGTGGGTTTACCGCCTGTCACAGCCTGCAGTTTCCCCTGCCCACCTATCCCAGCGGCTGGTGGTCCGCCACCATGGCTTCAAAGGGGGAGGGTTTTGAGGGATTTCGTGAGGCGGATGCCGCCGCGCGGCCGTTCCAGACCCGCTATTACAGTGTCGAGGTCCACCAGGGCGCCCTGGCCATGCCACCCTTCTTTCTCAGGGCCACCGGCCAGAAGCCGCTCTGAAGGGGGCAGGCCCTCAGTCACAATAGCGCTCGATCTGCTCCTCGATGCGGTTCATCTCCGCCTCGGCGACTTCAGGCTCGAGCTCGATCTCCTCGCCGTCGGCGTCCACCTGGTAGAGGACATCCGCGTCCCGGTACTCTGCCAGGCGCTCCCGCATGCCCTCGCATTCGGCCTCGCTCAGCCGTGGCCCCGACCGATCGGCGGCATCGTTGTCGCCCTCATCGGCATCCTCGTCAAGCGCGCTGGGCCCCGAGCGAATCTGGACCCGTTCGGCCTCGTCCTCGTCATCCGGCGGCGTGTCCGAGAAATGCACATTGCCGTCCTCGTCCACCCAGCGGTAGACCTGTTGCGCGCTCAGGCTGCCGGCAATGAGGGCGGTCAGCAGCAGGGTCATGAGCAATAGCAGAATACGATGTTTCATGGTGTTCTCACCCCTGGGATAGTCCGGCTGGACGCTAGAGCGCCTCGCCGTCGGTTTCCCCGGTTCGGATACGAATGGCCTGGGCCAGCTCGTAAATGAATATCTTGCCGTCACCGATCTTGCCCGTGCGGGCCGCGTTGGTGATCGCTTCAACCACGCCATCGGCCATTTCGTCGGGTACCGCGACCTCGATCTTCATCTTGGGCAGGAAATCGACCACGTACTCCGCGCCCCGATAGAGCTCGGTATGGCCCTTCTGCCGTCCAAAGCCCTTCACCTCGCTGACGGTGATGCCCTGGACCCCTACTTCGGACAGGGCCTCCCGAACATCATCCAGCTTGAAGGGCTTGACGATGGCTACCACCATTTTCATGCCAATTGACTCCTCGCTTGGGTCTCACAGGTCGCCGGCAAGCCTGGCTCAATCCATTCTGCGAAGGAATGCCCCAATGCGCAAGCCGATGGCCCCTGCGGGCCGGCCCATTGGGCTGGTGGCTGGGACCGTTCAGCCCCTATACTGGGATGCCGAAAACCGCCACAGGGAGTGCCAGCTCATGGTGTTCGATCCCCGCAAGCTCGACGACATTGCCCGCCAGCTGGCCAACAGCCTGCCCGAGGGCCTGCGCCATCTGCGCGATGATGCGGAGAAGAATTTCCGCGAGGTGCTCCAGGGCGCCCTGTCTCGCCTCGACCTCGTGACCCGCGAGGAATTCGATGCGCAATCCGAGGTGCTGGCCCGTGCCCGGGCCCAATTGGAGACCCTCAGCGAACGGCTGGAGCGTCTGGAAAAGGAGCAGAGCGCGCCACGGGAGTGAAGCTGAAATATTGACTGATCAGATCAAGCAAGGGTGGGTATGGGTATTTTATGCCGTCTTGGCATGGGCCTGCTGCTGACCCTGGTGATCAGCGCTGAATCCATCGCGGACGAAGACCGCGGCAACGGAGAGGAAGTGCCTCTGCAGCTGGATGCGGTGGAGGCATTGGGGATGCCACCTTCCGTCACGCAGGAGGTTGCGCTTCGCGCCATTTACGTTGCCCTGCAGACCTCGCGCAGCAATCGAGAGGAAGACCGACACCGGGTGGTCTGTCGGCACCAGCCGGTCGCCGGTACCCGACTGCCCCATCTCATGTGCGGCACCAATGCGGCCTGGCGGGCGAGTAACTCCCTGGGGGAAGGGGAGCTGGACATCGCCCAGGCGAATGCCCTGGCGACCTTGGAGGATGGCGGCATCTGGGTCTCGGAACGACCGGTCAGCCTCAATCAACTTGAGCGGGCCTTCAGCCGGCTTCGTGATCTCGAGCGCAGCGAGGCGCTGATCAATCGCCTGTTCAGCCCGGAAGAGCAGTTGCCCGATGCCATGGTGGATGGCAGTGCCGCCCGGTTTGCCCGCGCCCAGGTGGCCCTCGATGTCATTCGCCTGGATTGGCTGCCCAAACTGGACGAGGCAGTGGATGAGCGGGCGCGGGCCCGACTGGTCGAGCGCATGGACGCCGAGCTGGTGGAAGAGCTTGAACGTCATGGCTTCGGGGTGGACGCATTCAACGCCCTGGCCGAGGAAATCGAGTCCGATGAAACCCTGCGGGCCTATGTGGCCGAGCGGGTTCACGAGATGCAGGACTAGGGCGCAGTGATCAAGCTGTTGGCAAAGGAAGCTGCGTTCCCAAGCCCTCCGCCGCGGCAATGCTTGACTTAGGTGATTTGCTGTACTAAAACGGTAAATATACTCGTTTGACACTTGGGAGGTCGGGATCATGCAGCGCAGTAAAATTCATTGCTTGGCAGCGGGCCTGTGTCTGGGCCTGGCAATGTCGGTGTCGGCCCTGGCCAGCGAGCCGGTCGAGCTGGCGGACGGCAGCGAACACGCCGGCAATCTGGAGACACGCAACAGCCCCATCCGTATCGGCGACGACGCCAGCGTTGATGGCAACGTGGAAAGTCGCAACGGGGCCATCAACATGGGCAAGCGGGTGACTGCCCGCGATGTGCGCAACCGCAATGGCAGCATCGTCGCCGGAGAAGGCGGCAGCTTCCGGGACGTGGATGCCCGTAACGGCAGCATCGGCCTGGGTGCCGATGGCGAGGCTCGGGACGTGTCCACCCGCAACGGCGCCATTACTCTTGGGAGCGGTTTCAAGGCCCGTAACGCCCAATCCCGTAACGGCGGCATTGCCCTCTACGAGGGTGCGCGGATTGAGCGCAATGCCGAGACCCGCAACGGTACGATCCAGCTCCGCGAGTCGGCCCATGTGGGTGGTCGAGTGCAGAGCCGTAACGGCAGCATTCATCTGGCCGAGGGCAGCCAGGTGGACGGCGAGCTCGGCACCCGCAACGGCAGCATCCGTCTGGCGGGCGCCCGGGCCGGCAGTGATGTGGTGAGCGCCCGGGGTGATATCCACGTCCTCGCCGGCTCCGAAGTTCATGGCAAGGTGGTGATCCATCTCCACGAAGACATGGGCGGGCGCCGCGGTGGCTTCCTCTGGTTTGGCGGCAGTCGCCAATACGGGGATGCCGGCAGCATCCATGTGCAAGCCAGCCATATCCATGGCGACATCGTGATCGAATTGCCCGAGGACTATGACGGCGACGCCCCGTTACTCAGGATCGATGCAGACAGTCGCGTGGACGGCCGGGTGCGGGTGGATGCCCGCGTCGAACTGGAAATCGCCGATGAAGATCGCATCGGCGGTGTTGAGCGAATCTAAGCGCGTACCGATCGGGAGGGGGAACGATGAGAAGGGTCATTTATCCGGGGCTCTGCCTGTCACTCCTGCTGTTGCTAACGGCCTGCGCCAATGGTCATCAGCCCTCGCCCTATCAGGCAGCCATGGAACAGGCCTATGCCCCGGACCAGCCGGGGGCGACGGCCGTGGTATCCCGCGAGGGGGAAATCCTCTTTCAGGGTGCCGCCGGCCTGGTCCATATGGAATTGGGGTTGCCGCTGGAAGCCGAGCATCGACTGCGCCTTGCCTCGGTTAGCAAGCAATACACCGCGGCCGCCATCCTCAAGCTTGCCGATGAGGGCAAGCTGGCCCTGGATGACCCGCTGGAGCGCTTCCTTCCGGACTATCCCCAGGGCGAGGTCACCGTCCACCAGCTCCTCAATCACAGCTCCGGGATTGCCAGCTATACCAGCATCCCCGGTTACATGATGGATGAGCGTATCCGTCGGGACCTGGGTACCCACGATCTGATCCAGGTCTTCGCCGATCGTGAGCCGGACTTCGAGCCCGGCGAAGACTGGCTCTACAACAATTCCGGTTACGTCCTCCTCGGTGCCATCATCGAGGAGATCAGCGGCAAGCCGTGGCATGAGTACATTCGCGAGGCCCTGCTGAGCCCGGCCGGCATCAATGAGACCGGTTACTTCAGTCATGAGGAGATCGTGCCGGGCCGGGTCCCCGGCTATCAGGCCGGTGAGACGGTAAGCAACGCCCCCTGGATCAGCATGAGCCAGCCCCATGCCGCCGGTGCCCTTTATGGCTCGGCCATGGATGTCGATCGCTGGCAGCGGCGCCTGCACGGGGGCGAGCTGCTTTCCGACGAGCATTACCAGGCCATGATCCGCGCCGACGAAATCGCCACCGGCGTGGTCAACGGTGATGACTACGGCTACGGCCTGATCCTGGGGGAATGGCGGGACCAGGACCTGATCCATCACGGTGGTGGGATTCACGGCTTCAATACCTACGCCATGTATCTGCCCGAATCGGCACTGTCGGTGGTGGTGTTGAGCAACCATGCCGGCCATGAACCCGCACCCGCGATCATGGCTCGGCGACTGGCCGCCATCGCCCTGGGTGAGCCCTACCCGGTAGAGAAGGAACGAATCCAGGTGGACCCGGACCGGCTCGACGAGCTGGTGGGCACCTATGAGATTGAGGAAGGCGTGATTCGCACCCTGCGTGTGGACGAGGAGGGCCGTCTTATCAGTCAACGCCAGGGCGGCCGCGCCTTCCCGGTGGAAGCGGTCAGCCCGGATCGTTTCGTCTTCGCCACCAGCCTGAGCTATTTCGATGTCGAGCGGGATGGAGACGGCCAGGTCGTCGCCCTGCGATTCCATCAACAGGGTGCGCCCGACTATGAGCGGGCGGAAAAGGTCAGCGACGACATCCTTGAGCCCGAGGCCATTGAACTGGACGAGGCGCAGATGGAACGGCTGACCGGCCTCTACCAGATTCAACCCGGCTTCACTTTGCGTGTGTTCATTCATGACGGTGGGCTTCACGCCCAGGCCACCGGTCAGGGGCCGGTGCCCTTGGAAGCCACCACCCCCAGCCGCCTGCGCAATCAGCAATTCGGTCTGGAGCTGGTCTTCGATCTGCCCGAACACGGCCCCGCCGATAGCCTCACCCTCCATCAGGCCGGCCAGGAGATTCCGGCCCCGCGAATCGAGGAGTGAGGAAGCGCTGACCCATTCATTCGAGGCCCGGATCAGAAAAACCTTACAGACCAAGCCAAGAACTTCCGGCGGCAGCGCCGCGGCTGAATTGGCAAGCTGAGTCCCCGCGAATCGCAGAACAACAAAGGGGGACAGGATGCGACTGGCGACGGTACACAGCCGTGCCTCGGTGGGGGTCGAGGCGCCGGCAGTGCGGGTGGAGGTACATATCGCGCGGGGACTGCCGTCCCTGTCCATCGTGGGGCTGCCGGAGGCCGCGGTGCGCGAAAGCCGGGACCGGGTGCGGGCGGCGATTGCCAATGCCGAGTTCGAATTCCCGCGTCGGCGCGTGATTGTCAATCTGGCCCCGGCCGATCTGCCCAAGGAAGGGGCCCGCTTTGATCTCGCCATCGCCCTTGGCATCCTCGCCGCGGCGGGCGAGATTCCCGAGGCCGCCATCGAAAAGCGCTGCTTTCTCGGCGAGCTGTCCCTGTCCGGCGAGCTCCGCCCCGTGGGCGGCATCCTGCCCGCCGCCTGTGCCGCCGGCGAGGCCGGCCAGCAGTTGATCGTGCCCGAGGACAACGGCCCCGAAGCGGCCCTGGCCGCGGCCAGCGACAGTCGTGTCGCTGACAGCCTGCTGACGGTGAGCAATGCCCTGATACGCGACAGCGAGCTGCCCCGAGCACGGCGCGCCTCGACGGTCACCCGCACCGGGCTGCCTGACCTTGCCGACGTCCGCGGCCAGCACCAGGCCCGCCGCGCCCTGGAAGTGGCCGCCGCCGGCGGCCATTCCCTGCTCTTCATCGGCCCGCCCGGCACCGGCAAGAGCATGCTGGCCTCGCGCCTGCCGGGCATCCTGCCGCCCATGAGTGACGCCGAAGCCCTGTCCTCGGCGGCAGTGGCCTCGGTCAGCGGGGAAGGCCTGGACCCGGCGCGCTGGAAGCAACGCCCTTTTCGCTGCCCGCACCACACCTGTTCGGGGGTGGCCCTGGTGGGTGGCGGCTCCACGCCCCGGCCCGGTGAGATCAGTTTGGCCCACCATGGGGTGCTATTCCTGGACGAATTGCCGGAGTTCGACCGCAAGGTGCTGGAAGTGCTGCGCGAGCCCATTGAAAGCGGTGAGATCCACATCTCCCGGGCCGCCCGCCGCGCCACTTTCCCGGCCCGTTTCCAGCTGGTGGCGGCCATGAATCCCTGCCCCTGCGGCTATCTCGGCGATCCGAAAATGGCCTGCCGCTGCACCGAGGAGCAGGTGATCCGCTACCGCAACAAGATATCCGGGCCCCTGCTCGACCGCATCGACCTGCAGGTGAGCGTACCCCGCCCCGACCGGAAACTGCTGCGCCCGGACGCGCCTCCGGGCGAATCCAGTCTCGCCGTACGCCAACGGGTGATGGCCGCCCGCGAGCGCCAGCATCATCGCCAGGGTGTGACCAACGCCGCCCTGGACAGCAAGGGCATCGCGGCCCACTGCCGCCCGGACGAAGCCGGCGGGCGTCTGCTGGAAAACGCCATGGATCGCTTCGCCCTCTCCGGTCGCGCCTACCACCGCATCCTGCGCCTGGCCCGCACCCTGGCCGACCTTGAGGACAGCGACGCCATCACCGCCACCCACGTGGGCGAGGCCATCCAATACCGCAGTCTTGAGCGTGACAGTCGGGAAGGGCAGGTGCTGGGTGCATGAGCCAAGCAATGGCTCGTGTCGGGTGCTGGCTCAGCCCCCTGGCAGGCCGTCGGTATGGCGGATGTCGTAATGGGTCACATCGGTGGGCATTTCCACCAGGAAGTCCTGTTCCTTCTGGTAGTAGCGGGCGCGGTCGACCTTGCCACCGGTGAAGGCCTCGATCGCTTCGCGGCTGTCCCAGACGGTGAGGATGACGATCTCGCTGCGGTTGTTGGGCAGGTCCCGGGTCATCACCATCACCCCGTGATTGCCCTTGAGTCCGGTGTGGGCCTTGATCCCGGTCTTCTCCATATAGGCCAGGTATTCGTCGCGTTTGCTGGTGGGGGTGACACCACGCCATTCCCGAAGAATCATGCCTCGTCTCCTTCACGCTGATCGTCTAACTGCCAGCTTACCATTCCCCGTCCGGATGCAAAGTCCCGGTCGAGGCTCTATCCTGTAGCGGTTCCGGTAACGTCCTAAGCTGCGTTTGTGCCGCTGTCGCTGATCTGGGGAATCTTGCATGTTCAAGCAACTGGAAGCTCGCTTCGGCCTGAGAATGATCCCGGCGGTGTTCTACACCTCCGCCGCCCTGGCCATCCTCTTTGTCGCCATTGCCGCCCCCTTCAATGAGCCGGTGGCGGCCTTCTTCTCGGACGTGGCGGGGTGGATCTCCACCTACTTCGGCTGGTTCTACATTCTCAGCGTGACCGGACTGCTGATCTTCCTGATCTGGGTGGCGGCCAGTCGCTATGGCAGTATCCGACTTGGCGGCGATGACGCCCGCCCCGAGTACACCACCCTGACCTGGTTCACCATGCTGTTCGCCGCCGGCATCGGCACCATCCTGATGTTCTGGGGGGTGGCCGAGCCCATGACCCGGCTGGCCAATCCGCCCCTGCCCGATGTGGAGCCGGGCAGTCAGCAGGCCGCCACTCTGGCCATGAGCGTTTCCCTCTATCATTTCGGTCTGCACACCTGGACCATCTTCACCCTCCCGGCCCTGGCCATTGGTTATTTCTCCTATCGTCACGGCCTGCCCATGCGCATCAGCAGCATTTTCTATCCGGTCTTCGGTGAGCGCATCAACGGCCCGGTGGGCTGGTTCATCGACATCGTCGCCTTGCTGGGCACCCTGTTCGGGGTGGCGGTCTCGGTCAGCCTCGGCACCCTGCAGCTCAACAGCGGCCTCAATTACCTGGTGGGCCTGCCCACGAATTATCTCTCCGAAGCCCTGATCATCGGGGTGGTCACCGCCCTGGCGGTGGTCTCGGTTGCCCTCGGCCTGGACCGGGGGATCCGCCGCCTGTCGCAGTTCAATATCGTCATCGCGGTGATGTTGATGGTCTTTATCTGGGTGGTGGGCCCGACCCTTTTCATCACCCAGGGCACGGTGGAAAACGTGGGCAACTATCTGCGTGATCTGCCCTGGCTGGCCTTCTGGACCGAGACCTTCGAGGACAGCGACTGGCAGCGGGGCGCAACCATCTTTTACTGGGCCTGGACCATTGCCTGGGCCCCCTATGTGGGCATCTTCATTGCCCGCATCTCCCGCGGCCGCACCATCCGCCAGTTCGTCACCGGTGCCCTGGGTGCGCCCACATTGTTCACCGTGTTCTGGTTCTCCACCTTCGGCCTGGCCGCCCTGAATCTCGAATTCGAGCACGGCGTGGAGCTGGCCGCCAAGGTGCAGGAGGACGTGCCGGTCGCCCTCTTTTTATTCCTGGAACAGTACCCCCTGGCGATCCTGAGTTCCCTCGCCGGGGTGGTCATCATCATCGTCTTTCTCACCACCTCGGCCGACTCGGCGGCGCTGGTGGTGGATCTGCTCTCGCGGCGGGATGATCAGCCCTCCCAGGTTCGTCAGCGGGTGTTCTGGACCCTGCTGCTGGGCGGGGTGGCGGCCACCCTGCTGCTCGGCGGCGGCCTGGATGCCCTGCAGAATGTGATTACCGTGCTCGGCCTGCCCTTCTGTGCCCTGCTGGTATTCATGGCCGTCTCCCTGACCCGCGCCCTGCACGCCGACCACCTGGGCTACTCCCTCAAGGACCTGGCCGGCGGCCGCACCCCGCGCATGGACATCATGGGTGACCGCCCCGACACCCCGGACAGCGGCTCCGAGCCCTTCATGGAAGACCGCCGGGAACAGGAGGAAGACCGCTAGGCTGAACGTCCCGGCGGAGCATTAAAAGCTTGCCTCGCGCAGAGGGCGCCAAGGGCGCGAAGAGATCAAAAAGATTTCTCGCGCGGAGACGCAGAGACGCGGAGGAAAACCTTCTTGGTTGTTGGCGCTGGGGGTATCTGCCGTAGGAGCGGCTTTAGCCGCGATTGGGGCTCCGGTATGGCGGCTATCGCGGCTAAAGCCGCTCCTACGGCGGGATGGAACATTCATTCCTATCCGATTGGCAACTAATCCTCTGGAAGAGTCGGGGCAGGAATGGTCCTCCCACAACATAATCCATCTTTCCTCTGCGTCTCCGCGTCTCTGCGCGAGAATGGATCTTCGAATTTCCCGAATAGCCCGGGTCACAGCCGGGCGTGAAATTCAAGCCTCCCGTCCGTGTCGGTGGGGGCGTAAAATGCCCGCCCATGTCCGCCAACATCAGCCAACTGGATCACCTCAACCCGGAACAGCGCGCCGCAGTCACCGCCATTGACGGGCCGGTGCTGGTGCTGGCCGGGGCCGGGTCGGGCAAGACCCGGGTGATTACCCACAAGATCGGCTGGTTGCTGGACGAGTGTCAGGTCCCGCCGGAGCGGGTGGCGGCGGTGACCTTTACCAACAAGGCCGCTCGCGAGATGAAGGAGCGTGTCGGCAAGCTGATTCCCGCCGAGCGCGCCAAGCGCCTCGTGGTCTGCACCTTCCACACCCTTGGCCTGCGCATCCTGCGTGAGGAATACCGGGCGCTGGGGCTGAAGCGCGGTTTCTCCATCTTCGACGCCGAGGATAGCCGCAACCTCATCCGCGAGCTGCTCAAGGGCGACAACCGCGACGCCCAGGATGTCATCGATGTGGTCCAGTGGCGGATCTCGGGCTGGAAATCCGCCCGGGTGGGCGCCGAAGCCGCCGTGCTGGTGGCGGAAAACAACCAGGAACTGATGGCGGCGCGCATCTATGCCCAGTACGAACGCCATCTGCTGGCCTATAACGCCGTGGATTTTGATGATCTCATCGTCAAGCCGGTGCAGCTTTTTGACGAGGATGCCGAGGCCCGGGAACGCTGGCAGAACCGTTTTCGCTATCTGCTGGTGGACGAATACCAGGACACCAACGGCGCCCAGTACGAGTTGCTGCGCCAGCTCGCCGGGGTGCGCGCCGCCTTCACCGTGGTGGGCGACGACGACCAGAGCATCTATGCCTGGCGCGGGGCCCAGCCGGAGAACCTGGCCAATCTGCAGCGCGACTATCCCGGCCTCAAGGTGGTCAAGCTGGAGCAGAATTTCCGCTCCACTTCCCGCATACTGCGGGTCGCCAACGCACTTATCGCCAACAACCCGCATCTTTTCGACAAGCGTCTCTGGAGCCGCAAGGGCGAGGGCGACAGCATCCGCATCGTGCCCTGCAAGGAGGGCTTTGGCGAGGCCGAGCAGGTGGTGGCGAGGATCCTGCAGCACAAGATGGAGCAGGGCGGCAGCTGGAGCGACTATGCCATCCTCTACCGCGGCAACCACCAGGCCAAGCCCTTCGAGAAAATGCTGCGCGAGCGCAATATCCCCTATCACATCTCCGGCGGGCAGAGCTTTTTCGACCGCGCAGAGGTTAAAGACGTAATCGCCTATCTGCGTCTTCTGGCCAACCCGGATGACGATGCCGCCTTTTTGCGCATCATCAACGTCCCGCGCCGGGAAGTGGGCGCCACGACCCTGGAAAAGCTTGGCGGTTATGCTCGCGAGCGCAATATCGGCCTTTATTCCGCCTGTCTGGAGTTCGGTCTCCACCATGTTCTGCCGGCCCGCACCGCCACCCGACTGGAAGAGTTCGCGGTATGGATGGGCAAGCTCGGCGAGGAAGCCGAGCACAGTGATGAGCCGGTCGCCATCGCCCGTCGGCTGGTGGAGGAAGTCGGTTACATGGATTGGCTGGAAGAGACCGCCCGCGATCCCAAGGCCTTCGAGCGCCGCCGCGACAACATCGAGGAACTGTTTTCCTGGATGGGCAACATCGCCAAGCGTGCCGACAACGACATCGGCCTGACCGGCATCCTCAACCACATGAGCCTGATGGACATGCTCGACCGCAGTGGCGACGATCCCGGCGACACCGTCGCGCTCATGACCCTGCACGCCGCCAAGGGTCTGGAATTCGACCACGTCTACCTGGTGGGCATGGAAGAAGAACTGCTGCCCCACCGCAATAACCTGGAGGGCGAGGGCCTGGAGGAAGAGCGCCGCCTGTTCTACGTTGGCATCACCCGGGCCCAGCAGACCCTCACCCTCACCTACGCCCGCAAGCGCCGCCGCTACGGCGAAGACCTGGACTGTACCCCCAGCCGTTTCCTGGAAGAACTCCCCGAGGACGACCTCCACTGGAGCGGTCGTACCCCCGAAGACCCGGAAAAGAAAAAGGAAACCGGCCGCGCCCGCGTCGCCGGCCTCCGCAGCCTGCTCGCCCCCGAGACCTGACAGTCAGGACCGATCAAGGAAGATTCAAAAGATTGGCCTCACGCAAAGGCGCCAAGACGCTAAGGAAAACCTTTTTGTTGTGGGTGGGGGGATTCTGCTGTGGGGGCGGCATCCTTGCCGCGGTGGGGCTTCGATGGGTGCTGCTTGAAGGCTTGCCTCGCGCAGAGGGCGCCAAGGGCGCTGAGGAAAACCTTTATGTTTGTGGGTGGGGCCTGTTGTAGGAGCGGCTTTAGCCGCGATTGGGGCTTCGGTGTGGCTGCTATCGCGGATGAATCCGCTCCTACGGGAAACGCCCCCAACAAACCCACTGTCTTTCCTTTGCGTCTTCGCGCCTTTGCGCGAGGCAAGCCTTTGAATTCCTCTGCGCCCTTGGCGCCCTCTGCGCGAGGCAATCTTTTTTCTGGCCCCATTCCCCAGAGCATAAAAAACCCCGGCACGGAGGCCGGGGCTTCGGGATCAAGCTGGTTCGCTGTGATCAGTCGAGCTGTTCCAGCATGTAGTCCAGGGCAGCGGCAACCTGATCGTCGCTCAGGTTGGGGTTCCCACCACGGGCCGGCATGAAGCCGGCATCACCCTGGAAACCATCGATGGAATGCTCCAGGAGTGTCTCGTAGCCCTTGTCCAGGCGGGCAGACCAGGCACCTTGGTCACCGGTGGCCGGTGCCCCGGCAACACCCTGACCATGACAGCTCGAGCAGGCCTGGTTGTAGACCTGCTGTCCATCCACCTCATCGGCTTCAGCGAGCGCTTCGTCGTCGGCCGCGGCGGGACGCTCCACCTGGGCAATGGCGACTTCGCAGTCGTCCTCATAGCCCTCCAGACACAGCCGGCCCACGGGGCGAATCCGTTCCGCCAGACGCTCCTGGGCATCGGGCGTCTGCACATGGCGGTCGGCAATGGTGCGATTCGCGGTCATGTTGGCGATGGCGAAGATCACCACCGTGAACACGATCAGAAAGGCGAGCACCATCATGAAGGTGTCAAAAAATGTGCGGTCTTCTTGCTCAGACACGGTCGCTAACCCCACAGTTGGCGGCCCGCCTTTGACTCTGGTCGGGGCCGGAAACAAATGAATTCAGTCGCCGGACATGCCGGTTGGAAGAGGCGGATTATAAACTGAAAGCCCCTCCCGGCGGAAGCGGCTTCGCCGCCAGGCCCGCCAAAATGTCTCCCTCCAATCCATACAGGCATGGACTCACAGGCCCCGGAACGCTAAACTGTGCCGTTCTCCGGCCCTGGACACCACCGGAGCCAAAGCGCCCGTAGCTCAGCTGGATAGAGCGTCGGCCTCCGAAGCCGAAGGTCGCAGGTTCGAATCCTGCCGGGCGCACCAAGTATCCTATCGAAGCCCCCTCACCTGCAGGGGGCTTCGTCGTTTTCGAAGCCCCCTGTGGGAGCGGATTCATCCGCGACGAAAGCTGCCTCCGGCAGCTTTCGCAGGCGGTCAACTTCACCCCCTGTCCCCGCCGAAGGGAAAATTCAACCAGTGACGCTACCAACCCACCCCAGGGTCAATCCTGTTTCGGCCCCATGAGCTAAAATTAACGAACCAGGCCCAGAGGCATGGCGGATCCGGAGGCTGGCCCGGTGACCATCAACGCCATACAACCTGCAATCCTGAACCCGGCCATCACTACCCAGAACCGGCCGGTCGCGGCCGTGGAAGCCGGCAGGGAAACCAGCCCTGGGGCGGGGCCGGCGGCCCGCAAGGACGGTGTTGCGGAGGCCGAAGAACAGCGCCAGGTCCGCGAGCTGCGCCGGATCGATCAGGAGGTGCGCGCCCACGAGCAGGCCCACGCCCGGGTCGGCGGCCGCTTTGCCGGCCCGCCGCAGTTACAGATGGTGCGCGGCCCCAATGGGGAAATGTTCGCGGTCGGCGGCAGCGTCTCCATCGACACCAGTCCGGTGCCCAACGATCCGGAAGCCACCCTGGAGAAGATGGAGACCGTCCGCCGGGCGGCCCTTGCTCCGGCGCAGCCCTCGCCGGAGGACCTGGCCATTGCGGCACGTGCCAGCGTCATGGCCCAGCAGGCGCGGGTGGAAATGATGCGGGATGATCGGGAGGACGGGGCGTTGCCCGGCTCTCCCGGGGAACGCCTGCTCGATGCACTGGATCGTAGCGGAGCGATCCGGGAGCCGGCCGAACCCGGCCAGCTCCTGGATCAGCGGGCCTGAAGTCAGGCTTCAGTCGTCGCGGTTGAGCAGGTAATTTCCCAGGTCAACCAGGCCGTCCACGCCACCGGCGTCGCCCAGGTTGGTGACATACTTGCCGTTGACGACAACCGAGGGGGTGGAGCGGATCTGGAAGCGTCGGGCCAGATTCTCCGCACGGCGCAGCTTGGCATCCACTTCAAAGGAGCCGTAGGCGGCGTCGAACTCGTCGGGGTCAGCGCCCTGCTCCACGAAGAACTCCCTCATGCTGTCCTGATCATTGATCGCCCGGCGTTGCTCATGCATGGCCTCAAACATGGGGCCATGGATGTCCTCCACCATGTCCAGGGCCTCGGCCACATAGAAGGCCTTGCCGTGCTCCCGCCAGCGGGGGTTGAGGACCGCCGGGACGCGAAGGAAGGCGACATCGTCCGGGAGGCTGTCCTTCCAGCTTTCGGCGGCCGGCAGGAAGGCATAGCAGCCGCCGCAGCCGTACCAGAAGAATTCCACCACTTCCTTGGGCTCGTCCGACAGGGTCCGCTCCCGTTCGGCGACGCGATAATCCGAGCCTTCGCTGTAGGATTGACCGGCCGCTGCCAGCGGCAGGGCGAGAAGGCTGAAAAGCGATATCAGAATGGCCTTGCGCATGCTTTCCCCCATGACCGGGTGTTGAAACGGAGAGATTGATTGCTACCGGTTCGAATCCGGCAAGACGGCAAAGGTTCCCACAAAGCCGCCCGGTCGCCAAGCCCCAAAACCCTGCTCACAGAAAAAAGCCCCGACCATTGGGTCGGGGCTTTCAATGCCTGCCGCGGGCTTGCCGAGATCTGGTGGCTCAGTCGAGCCCTTATCAGTAGAGGCCCTGGATGTACTCGGCGACCGCGCGGATTTCCTCGTCGGTCATGCGGGCGGCGATATCGCGCATCATTGCCGCGCGGTCAGTGGTCCGTTCGCCATCGCGGTACTTCTTGAGTTCCGTGATGGTGTACTCGGCGTGCTGACCCGAGAGCATGGGATAGTCGGCCGTCGGGATGCCTTCGCCGCTGGGCCCGTGACAGGCGATGCAGGCGGTGACGCCGGTTTCCAGGTTGCCGCCGCGATAAAGCCGCTTGCCCTCTTCAGCCAGCTCCTGGTCGGCACTGCCGGGCTGGGGGGTCTGGATGGCGTAGAAGACCGCCAGATCCTTCATGTCCTGGTCATCCAGGCCCTGGACCTGACCCGCCATCACCGCATCGCTGCGCGTGCCGTCTTTGTAGGCGCGGAGCTGCTTCAGGGTGTAGCGGGCATGCTGGCCGGCCAGCTTCGGCCATTCCGGGTTGGTGCTGTTGCCGTCGGGGCCGTGACAGGCGGCGCAAGCCGTGCTCTTGGCCTCACCCGCCTCCGGGTCGCCGTCCACCAGGGGGTCGGCATTGACGCTCAGGCCGAGGGCAAGGGCGGCCATGCCGGCGAGAAGCTGCAGTGTCCTCATCGTTCTCAGGGCTCCTGAATTCCGCCCGGCCGGTGCCGGGCTAGACAAACTGGAAATCGCAAAGTCGGGTATTGTACACAAGTTTTCGTCCCGACCGGAATCACCACGAGAGCCAGTCAATGAGTGAGCAGGCAGCAAAATCCATCAGCGGGCTGATGCAGTCGGCCCAGTTTGTCCTCAGCGCCGCCAGGAAGGGCCAGTTTCCGGCCGATGAGCTTCCGGAAGTGGCCTTTGTCGGCCGCTCCAATGCCGGCAAGTCCAGCGCCCTGAACCGCCTCACCGGCCAGCGCAATCTGGCCCGGACAAGCAAGACCCCGGGGCGCACGCAACTGATCAATTTCTTCGAACTGGACGGCGGCAGCCGGCTGGTGGACCTGCCCGGCTACGGCTATGCCAAGGTGCCACCGGCGGTGAAGGAAAAATGGGCCCGACTGATCGAGAGCTACCTCCAGGCGCGCCCCAACCTGGTCGGGATCATCCACATCATGGACATCCGCCACCCCATGAAGCCCTTCGATGAGCAGATGCTGGAATTCGCCGCGGCCATCGACTGCCCGGTGCACATCCTGCTCACCAAGGCGGACAAGCTCAAACGCGGCCAGCAGGGCAAGCAGCGTCAACTGGTCCGCAACGCCGTGGGCGACGCCGCCGGGGTACAGCTGTTCTCGGCCGAAAGCGGCCAGGGCGTGGACGAGGCCCGGGCGGTGATTGCCGGCTGGCTGGGCTGGGTTGAGGGCTAGCCCGGGTTAGTAAAAGGTGGCCTCGCGCAGAGGGCGCCAAGGGCGCGGAGAAGTTCAAGGGCGGGTTTCACGCAAAGGCGCAAAGGCGCCAAGGAAAACCCTATAAGTTGTTGTGGTTGGAGCCCCCTTCTGTAGGAGCGGATTTATCCGCGATATCTCTCTACCCTTCTTTTGAAGACAGGGGGTTGATTTGGCCACATGCGAAACCTGCCTCCGGCAGGTTTCGTCGCGGATGAATCCGCTCCCACAGGGGGGGGCTTCGATCGGCTTTGTCGGTGCCGGGGCCACAACAAAAGGATTTTCTGGCCTGGTTGGTCCGAGAGGGGCCAAGTTCCGCCGGTCAGGTGGGAGTTCGAGTGCCTGGAGGAAACCGAGCGGTCCCGCCTGAGCGGCGCAAGCCCCGAGGGTGGAGGGTGAATCCGGATGGCTGATCAGGGCCTCCTGCACGCGTGGAATGGCAAGGTGGTTTCGAATGCCCCCTGACTGACCGATGGTGAGCGGTCACCCTTCACCCTCGGGGCCCAAAAAAAAATGCCCCGGTCTGGGGGGACCGGGGCAAAAAGGGGCCCGGTGTCAAAAGGGGGAAAAACACCGGGCCAGGCGACGTCCGGCTTGGGGTGACCGAACGTCTCCCACTCAGGGAGGGGAGTGGGCGAGCGCCTTGCGACGCTCACTGACTATGATGCGGCCAAACGGGGAAAGTTCCAAGTCGTACGAAAAAAATTTTTTCAATCACGCCGATTGCCCGCAGCGATCAATGGGCCTCCTCCCAGTCGATCCCGTCCTCGGCGTCCACCTTCAGGGGCACGGACAGCTTGCCTGCTCCGGCCCTTGCCATCCGTTCGGCCACCGCCTGGCGAAAACGGTCCACAGCGGCCTCGGGTACCTCGAAGACCAGTTCGTCGTGGACCTGCATGATCATCCAGACCCCGGGCCATTCGGTGCTCAGCCACTCGGCCACATCCAGCATGGCGCGCTTGATGATGTCGGCGGCGGTGCCCTGCATGGGCGCGTTGATCGCGGTGCGTTCAGCGTACTGGCGGCGCTGGCCGTTGCGGGAGTTGATCTCGGGCAGATACAGGCGGCGACCGAAGACGGTCTCCACATAGCCCTGCTCGCGGGCCTGTTTTCGGGTCCGGTCCATGTAGTCGGCCACGCCGGGATAGCGCTGGAAGTAGCGGTCCACGTATTCCTGGGCGCTCTGGCGCTCGATCCCCAGTTGGCGCGCCAGGCCCCAGGCGGACATGCCGTAGATCAGGCCGAAGTTGATCGCCTTGGCGGCCCGGCGCTGGTCCGGCTCCACCTCTTCCGGTCGGCCACCGAAGACCTCGGCGGCGGTGGCGGCGTGGATGTCCAGATCCTGCTCGAAGGCCTTGAGCAGGCCCTCGTCGCCGGACAGATGGGCCATGATGCGCAGCTCGATCTGGCTGTAGTCGGCGGCCACCAGTCGATAGCCCTCGGGGGCGATGAAGGCCTTGCGGATGCGCCGGCCCTCGGCGCGGCGGATGGGGATGTTCTGCAGGTTGGGGTCGGAGGAGGACAGCCGTCCGGTGGCGGCCACCGCCTGGTGATAGGAGGTATGTACCCGTCCGCTGTTGGGGTCGATCATCTCCGGCAGCTTGTCGGTGTAGGTGGAGCGCAGCTTGGACAGGCCGCGGTGCTCGAGGATCATGCGCGGCAGCTCATGGCTGATCGCCAGTTCCTCGAGCACGTCCTCGGCGGTGGAGGGCTGGCCCTTGGGGGTCTTGCGCACCACCGGCAGGCCCAGATCCTCGAACAGGATCTTCTGCAGCTGCTTGGGCGAGCCCAGGTTGAAGCTCTGCCCGGCCGCATCATGGGCCTGGCGTTCAAGGGCATCCATGCTGTCCTTGAGTTCGGCGCTCTGCTCGCGCAGCTTGTCGGCATCCACCATCACGCCGCGCGCCTCCATGCGCTGCAGGACGGGGATCAGCGGGATCTCGAGATCACGGTAGATGCCCGCGAGCGGCTTGATCGCCTGCAGCTTCGGCCACAGGGCCTGGTGCAGACGCAGGGTGATGTCGGCGTCCTCGGCGGCATAGGGCCCGGCGGTGTCGAGCTCGATCTGGTCGAAGGTCTTCTGCTTTGCGCCCTTGCCGGCAACGGACTCATAGCTGATGGGCGTGATGTCGAGATATTTCTGCGCCACCGAGTCCATGTCATGGCGGGTGGCGGTGGAGTCGAGCACATAGGAGGCGAGCATGCTGTCATCGTGTATCCCGGCCAGCCGGATGCCGGCGGCCGAGAGTACATGCATGTCGTACTTGATGTGATGGCCGACCTTGGGCAGTTTCTCGTCTTCCAGTAGGGGCTTGAGCTTGTCCAGGGCGCGCTGGCGGTCGATCTGCTTCGGCGCCCCGTCGTAGTGATGGCCCAGGGGCAGATAGGCGGCCTCGCCGGCCTTGACCGCGAAGGACAGGCCCACCAGCTCGGCCTGGCGGTAGTGGATGCTGGTGGTTTCGGTATCCACCGCCACCAGTTCGGCCTGCTTCAGGCGCTTGATCCACTCGTCCAGGTCCTTTTCATCCAGCAGGACCTGATAGTCCCCCTGGCTGTTGTCCTCGGCCTGGGCGCCGGTGCCGGCATTGCCGTTGTTCTCGTCCAGCTCCCGCAGCCAGGAATTGAATTCATGACTGCGGTAAAGCTCGCGCAGGGTGGCGACATCGGCCTCGCCCAGCTTGAGTTCCGATTCCTTGACGCCAAGTTCAAGATCGACCCGGATGGTGGCCAGTTCCCGGGAGAGTTTCAGCTGTTCAATGTTCTCGCGCAGGCTTTCGCCCACCTTGCCCTTGATCTCATCGGCCCTTTCCATGAGTTGGTCCAGGTCACCGTACGCCTGCAGCCATTTCACCGCCGTCTTCGGCCCCACCTTGGGTACCCCGGGGATGTTGTCGGACTTGTCCCCCACCAGGGCCAGGTAATCGATGATGCGCTCGGGCGGGATGCCGAACTTCTCTTCCACCCCGGCCGGGTCCAGGTATTTCCCGGTCATGGTGTTGACCAGGGTGATGCGTTCGGTCACCAGCTGGGCCATGTCCTTGTCACCGGTGGAGATCAGTACCTGTTCCCCCCGTTCGGCCGCTTCCCGGGCCAGGGTGCCGATGACGTCATCCGCCTCCACCCCCGACTCGCGCAGCAGCGGCAGGCCCAGGGCCTCGACCATGGTCAGCAGAGGGTCGATCTGGGCGCGCAGATCATCGGGCATGGGCGGCCGGTGGGCCTTGTAGTCTTCAAAAAGCTCATCCCGGAAGGTCTTGCCCGGGGCGTCGAAGACCACCGCGATATGGGCGTCGCCATAGTCCTTGCGCAGGCGCCGGAGCATATTTCCCACACCATAGACCGCACCGGTGGGGCGGCCGTCGGAGGTGGTCAGCGGCGGCAGGGCATGAAAGGCCCGATAGAGATAGGAGGAACCATCCACCAGTACCAGATCCGGCTGTTTCATTGCCCGTTCTCCTGCTCGTCGTTGTTCTCGCTCTCGTTCTGGCTTTCTTCTTCCTCGGGCTCGGGCAGGAACAGCGGCCCCTTCTGGCCGCAGCCCGCCAACAGCAGGGCCACCAGCAGCAGACTTGCGATACGCATGGTCATGGACAATCCGTTCACTTAGGGAACCTCTGATTAATTCATTCGCACCCGCAGCCAACGGGATTTTCCTTCTCGTCTTCGTTGCTCCTCGCTCATGTAGCACAGCGGCTACACTACGCTCGTCGCGCCTCGCGAGAGAAAAAATCCCGTTGGCTGCGGGCGCGAATGAATTAATCAGAGGTTCCCTAAGTGAACGGATTGTCCATGACCATGCGTATCGCAAGTCTGCTGCTGGTGGCCCTGCTGTTGGCG
>PWMQ01000103.1 GCA_003558125.1 Natronospira sp.
CACCGCCGCTCTACGCTCTTGAGAATACCGGGGCATTCCTCGTCTCTTTCCGCCCCCTGTCTGCTACGATCAACGATTCAGAAGAGGCGACAACTACCCTGACACAGGGGGGAGGCGACCGAGCCGTGCAGGAGAAGATCCCGGCCGTCGCGGGCGTAGAGCATGGGAATGACCACAGGCTCGCCATCCTGGACGAATCCCACATGACAGACGATGGTGTCATCGAGGACCGCGCAGAGTGCTTCAAAGTCGTACTGCCCGCGGTTGCGTTTCCTTTGCACGATATGTCTTTCCGTCATGGGGCCTCCCCTTGGGTCTGCCTTGATTTTCCAGTGGAGGGAATAGACTTCAGCGAGCTGCCATACCCGCACCCCCTCGATTTGAGAAGGATCCCCTGAGACCGAGGAACTACAGAGTCCACGTTTAGGCAATCGGCATACAGTTGAAACATCGCTACCACGATCCAAAGACCGCTATACCGTAGTAGTCTCCGCCAACCATAGGGGCAACTCCAATGCGCTTATTCCTTTCGGTTTCCAGCACGGCGCCGGTTGCTTCAAAAGCCATATACCACCCCAATGCAGCTTGAGAGACATAGTGGTCTTTATCATTTACCCTTGCGAAGGGAACGGCTAGCGATGCGGCATACAATGCATATTTGGCGAAGGGATTTTCAACGGTTCTGGCCGCCACAAGAAACGGAACGGCTCCGGCAAAGGCATGGCCACTGACACCGTTATCGTCGGCCAATGGCTGCCATTTAGACCCGCGATCGCTTTCCCCCGGTCTGCTTGCACCGGTGACTCGTTGCATTGCAAACACGGGCACAGCGCCTACAAGATACGACCTTATTGTATTGCCGCCAAATTCGCCAAGCGAAGAATCTTCATCAATTAGAGATAAACTTGCCAGGGACAGAGTAACCGGTATGAGATACTTCCCTTCGGCAAACAACAGCGCCATCTCTGAAAACTCATCTGTGTGGGCATTTCTAATTCGGTCTTGGTAGTGCCTCTGAAACCTTTCATCGAATGATGTATTTGCGGCTATCCCACCGACACCAAAAACCACCCCAAGGCGGAGCAATCTATCTTTCGAGTAATAGTTGCGCTGGTCGGTTAGCAAATCGTCCATTCGCCCCTCTGATGCAACCACAGAAGGTGAAGGGAAGACCCCAAATAACACGGTCAGTAAAAGCGAAAGACCGACACGCCATGGCCTGGCCTGACCTGATCTACTCAGCATGACTTGCATCTCCTTCCGTTTGCCGAATGGTTCCGGCACTCCAGGGTAATCAGGTGACTGGGTCAGCCTCTGCGGTGCCGTTGGCGAGCGGTAGTGTCTGGGACTGGGCAGCTAAGCCCGGCGAAGCCAGAATCGCCGGTACAGTTCGGCCAGAACATACCCCGTGGCCAAGGCGATTAGTGCGCCCGGATGGAGTTCTTGTGTCAGAGCGTAGCTAACGGCAGCCCCGAGTGAAAAGTCCAGCAACGCCAGTACGCCGTTTCGGCGCTGGCTACGGCGTTGACGCCGTTCCTTCCTGAACCTGGCCTGCGCTTGCTCAAGCTCTTGACGCTTGGGCGCGAGTAAGGCTTCGGGGGCCGCTTCCTTTTGCTCTGGTGTCATTGATTCCCCCTGAATCATTTGTCCGCTTCGCAGGTCCGCCTACTCGGCGTCCGCCGCTTCTGGTATTGAGCTGGAGATTAAACCAGGGCTGCTGGACTTGCCAGAACCCAGGTTATTTTCGGGCCCGATCTAGCCCTGTTCTAAATCGCGGACCCGTTTGGCAAGGGCTGCCGGGCTCAGGGCTTGGGTGGTGTCAATATCGAGGGCGTAGGGGGCTTCGGTCTCAGTGATGGGGTCCATGCGCTGGTGTTGGACGTGCAGCACTTCAATGTTGGCTTCGGAGGGGTCTTTGCCGGTGGCTTGGCGCTTTTTAATTCGGGTTTCCAGGACATCGATGGGCGCGTGGGTGTGGAGGATGGCGAAGCCTAGATTATTGTCGCTGGCGAGTTGGCGGAAGTGGTCTCTGCCCGGGCGTTGGAGGAAGGTGGCATCGACGATGACGGTGTAGCCGGCGCGGGCGATGAGCAGGGCCAGGTCGGCCAGGCGCTGGTAGGTCTGGCGGCTGGCTTCGGGGGTGTAGATGCCGGCGTCGACTTCGGCGCCACTGGCTTGGAGCGGGTCGAGGCCGAAGAGGCGCTTGCGCTCCACGTCCGAGCGCAGTCGCAGGGCCGGCAGGGCCTGGATGAGTTGCTGGGCGATATGGCTCTTGCCGCTGGCGGACAGGCCCATGGTAATGAGGATGCGGCCCTGGCCGGGCTTGAGGCTGGCCCGGGCGAGCTCGATATAGTCGCGGGCGGCTTGTCGTTCCGTGTCGGCGGCTTCGCTGTCGGGGTGCTGACTGGCACGGATAAGGTTGACCTTGGCGCGGATCATGGCGCGGTAGGCTTCATAAAAGCCCAGCAGGGGGATGGCCTGGTGGTCGCCGGAGGCTTCGAGATAGGCGTTGAGCCAGCGGCTGACCAGGTCCGGACGGCCACGGTATTTGAGGTCCATGCTGAGAAAGGCGACTTCGTTGGCGGTGTCGATCCAGCGAAAGTCCGGGTTGAATTCGATGCAGTCAAAGGCCTGGATGCGGTTCTGGTGGAACACCAGGTTCCCCAGGTGCAGGTCACCATGGCATTCACGCACCCGGCCCTCGCGGCGACGGCTTTCGAGCTGCTCGGCCAGGGCCTTGAAGCGGGCCTCGCTCAGGGCTTCGACGCTTTGCAGGCGGGGGTGGTCGGTCTCGGGCAGCAGGCGGCAGCAGTCGCGGAAGTTATCGGCGGCCATGGCCTGGAGGGCGGCGGGGTCACCATATTGCGGCTCGGTGTCGCCGTCGGGCGTGGCAGCCGGGGCGTCGGCGTGAAAGACGGCGATGTCGCGGGCGAGCTCATCCAGCGATTCCGGGATGAGCTCACCGCGTGCCAGGCGGTGGTCCAGGCGCTGGCCATGATCGAAGCGACTCATCAGCACGGCATACTCGAAAGGCTCGCCGTCGCCGTCGATGCGCGGCGCCTCGGCTGTACCGCTGATATTGACCACGCGGTGGTAAAGGGCCGGAGCCAGGCGGCGGTTGAGACGGATTTCCTCCTCGCAGTAGAAGCGGCGCTTTTCCAGGCTGGTGAAGTCCATGAAACCCAGGTCCACGGGCTTTTTGATCTTGTAGGCGTACTCACCAGCCAACAGGATCCAGTTGCCGTGGGTCTCGATACGCTCCACCGAGTCGACGGGGTGGGGATAACAGGCCGGGTTGTCTAGCGCTTCAATGCGCAAGCCTGTTTCCTTCTGGCTCATGCCATAACCTCTGCTTCAACCTTGGAACTCATTATGGTGCCTTGCTGAGCCAATCGTACAGTGCCCGATATGGCATGCGTGAGCCCGAGGGATCAGGGCTGTGCCCGGACCAATCGAATACCGAGCGGGATTGTTCTTCTTGTCCAGCCGAAGCTGCCATCGGCGAAATCGGCATCCCAGGCGTAGGTGTCTGAGCCGGCATAGGGGGTGACGGACCAGAAGGCGGATCGGCCTTCAGTGATACCCGGGAATATTTGCTGGTTGATGGCCGGTCCGCTGCGACAGGTTTCGGCGATGGTGACCAGTTCGCCGATTGTGGGCAGGCGCCAGCCGTGTGCCTGTTGCTCGGCGATTTCCTGTGCGCTCTGCCAATCGACTCGCTTGGCCTCGCCCTCACAATTGTCACCCGCCCAGTTCTGGCCCAGGGGGCAGCGTTGCCATTCCAGGCTGCTTGGTCGATGGAGGACGGTCTTGCCGTCGTCGCTGATATCGAAGGCACTGCTCGGGGTTCGCCGTGGGGTGTCTTCATGAAAACAGGCGGAGGCGAAGCCGACTTGCGCGATCCTTTCCAGGGCATTGCGGGCAGTGAGGAGTTCATTGGGGAGCTTCCACTGCAGGGTTGCGGAGAGTAATTGTCCCGGCGGGGTCTGGGCGGTGGCTTTCCAGGTCTGGATGAGGGACTGGCGCTGGCGTTCGGCCTGGCTGTCCCTTACCAGCCTGACACGACTGCCGCGATGCTTGAGACCCCAACTGCCTTCGCCGGTGGAGAAGCGGACACTCCAGGCGTATCCGGCGGCGCCGGCATAGGGCATGCCGGACCAGACGTTGGCAGGTGCCAGGGGTTGGTCAGGGAATACCTGACGGTTGATGGCGGGGCCCACACGGCAGTATTCGACAATGGATTGCAGCTCCCAGGGCAGGGGCAGGCGCCAGCCATCGCCCTTTGCCTGCGCAACCTCCCCGGCGGCTTCCCAGCTCAATCGCTCGGCCTCCCCCAGACAGGCGCCGTCATGCCATTGCTGGCCAATGGCACAGCGTTGCCATTCCAGGCCGGTCGGCCGGTGACGCACGACCGAGCCATCGTCGATGGGCATGAAGGCCCGAGAGGGCGTGCTGGCCTGACTGTCCGGATCAGCGCAGTCATCGGGCGGAATCTGGCCCATGGCGATGATGGGCAGCCGCAGCAGGCTGATCAGGAGTATACGTTTGATGTGCGCAGGGGCGCTCGCCGTATTGGCGCCGGCAACAATCCCCCTCCCCCATTTGATTCCCATCCAGGCCGAGCCCCTTTATCTCTCTGAATACACTTTTTGCGGCCACGCTCCGAATGCGCTGCGGCATGATCCGCTGATGGTGAGACCGTATTGTAATGCCGGGCGCCTGAGAGCTCTAACCCTGCATCTCCAGCAGGAAACTATAGAGGACCAGCAACAGGAAGCTGAAAATCATCAGGCCGATGACCATCAGGAAGATCCAGAAGAGACGATAAAGTCGGTCACCCAGTTGAGTCAGGGTGAAGCTGCCGTCGGCTTGGTATTCCCGTTTGAGGATGAAGCGTAATTGCGCCCACATCTGGGTGGGCGACTCCACCGTGACAATGCCCGGCCGGCCCATTGCCTGGAAGGTCTCGGGCATTTCGGTCTTGAGTTTCTGAAAGAACTGGGACAGAAGCCAGTTCCAGTACAGGACGGTGACCCCGCCGCCGATCAGAAACAGGAAGAAGAAGGTGGCAAGCAAGCGCATGACCGGATCCATTGTGCCCCCTTCGGACAATGCCAGGACAAGACACAGCCTGAGGCATCACCGAGGTAATCCCAATGGCTGGGCGGCTAGAGGAGATATTCGCAAGCGAAGCCGATCAGCCACCAGCCGACGATAAGTAGCTGGATGAAGTAGAAGACAAAACGGGCGGTGACGGCCGGGCCGGCGATGGAAGCCAGGTGAATGCCGGACTGGATGATGCGGGCAGCCAGCAGCCAGAGGGCCAGGGGATCGGTGATGGCGGTATGGCCGGTGGCGATGGCCAGCAGGAGGACACCGCCGATCAGGGGGAAGCTTTCGTAGCAATTGGCATGGGCGCGGGCCAGGCGGTGGGCGAAGGGCGAGACATCGCTGCCGTCCGGCTGGAAGGTACCGGGATCCTTGCGCCCGCTCAAGACCAGCCAGGAGCGCATGATCTCGTTGATGAAGATCAGCAGGAAGGTCCAGGCGATAATGCCGATCAATGCAATGACGGACAGGCTCATGGTGTGGTCCTCATCTGCCGAATCAGTATGCTTTCCCGGCCTATGCCTGGATTGAGTCAAGCATAGGCCAGGCCTTCACTTTCCGCCATTTGTTCCTGCCGTTATTCACCCCGCAGGGCCGGTGCCGGATCCTGGCCGGCGGCCTGTCGGGCGATGGGGTGAATGGCCAGGACCAGGGCCGCGGTCAACAGGACCGCCGCCATCAGTGCTGCCGGCCAGACACGTGCGTCCATCGCACCCAGATAGTCGCTCAGGGAAACCACCGCCAGCACCGCAATGGGCAGCCCAATCAGCAGACCCGGCGCGGCCAGGGTCAGGCCATGGCGCATGGCATCCTTGTAGAGACTGCCCGGGCCGGCACCAACGGCCGAACGCAGGGCGAACTCGAAGCGATGGCCCTGCATCAGGAAGCGCAGGGTACCGTAGAAGCCGAGCACCGCCATGATCAGCACGATGACCGCACCAAGGCCGGTCATCCACACCCGGGAGCGGTCCTGGGCGAAGCGATCGGTGAAGGCGTCTTCCAGGGACTGGACCCGTTCGATTTCCAGGGGAATCTCGTGATTCAGCAGGAACTCGCCGATGGCCGCGTCCAGTTGCTCGCGATTGACCTCGCCATCAATGAGCAGGGCGGCGAAATAGGCCATGCCACCGTCGGCAAGCAGGACGGTGGGCCGCATGGGGTCCCGGGGATGGCCGAAGTGAATGTCTTCCACCACGGCGACAATCTCCATGGGCTCGGCTTCACTGCTGCCGCCAAAGCCACCGGTGGTCTGCTCGACAAACTCACCCACCACATCGGTGCGGCCCCAGAACTGCTCGGCCAGGTGACGGTTGACCACGGCCAGCTCCCGGTCCGGCTCCTCCGGCAGTTGGCCGTGCAGAAGGCGCAAACCCAGGATGTCCATTGCATCGGGATCCCAACCCACGGCAATACCCGGGGCTTCGATCTCGGCATCATCGGCCGCCCGGATGGTTTGAAACATCAGATGATCGCTGCCGGGCATGCGGCCGGCGAAGCCCAGATTACGAATGCCATCGACGCCATTGAGTCGTTCACGGATGCCCTGGCGAAAGTCCCGGATGGCTTCGTCGGTGGCACGGAAACTGGCCATGCTGCCGGCGGGCACCGGATTGGCCTGACTGATGCCGGCCATGTCGTAACCCGGGTCCATGGACAGGGCGGCACGCAGACTGTGCTGGGCATAGAGACCGCCGGCGACAATCACCAGCGCCAACACCACCTGAACGGTGGCAATCACATGCCGAGCCCCGAGGCTGCGACCCGCGCCTCGGCTGTGGGCAGCCAATGACTGCCTGGCCAGTCCCAGGGCCGGGGCTGTGCCGACCACAAGCGCAAGCACGGTGGCAAGACCGGCGGCAAACAGGGGGATACGCCAGTCCAGACCCTGGTCCAGGAACTGACCGCCATCGAACAGCGGCAGGTCCTGGAGAAAGACCCCCAGCCAGAGGGCGAGCAGCAGCCCCAGACCGGTCCCCACCAGCACTAGCGCAAAGGCCTCGGTCATCAACTGGCGCACCAGACGGGCCGGGCGGGCGCCGACGGTCAGGCGAAGGGCCATTTCCCGCTGACGGGCCGGGGCCCGGGCAAGCAGAAAGAGGCCCAGATTACCGGCCGCGATCAGGGCGACCAGGATGGCGGCGCCGGCCATCAACTGCAGCTGTTGCTGGGTGGCCCGGTACTCATCGGGGCTGTTGGACATCTGCGGGACCAGACGGATGCTCTGGCTGCGCAGCATGGCCCTGAGCTCGTCATCGAAGCCATCGGCAATCTGGTTCAGCTCCACCTCGGCCGCGGCTGGGGAGACGCCATCGGCGAGGCGCGCAATCATCTGGGCAGGGACCTGATGGTGGAATTCCTCCGGCACGCCCCAGATGTCATTGAGCATCACTTCCCGGGGCAGCCAGATGTCACGGATCGTGCCACGGACCAGGCCTTCAAAGCCGGGCTCGGTCACCCCAACCACCTGCAGGCTCATGTCATGAGCCATGATTTCCTGATTCACCGCCGCGGCGGCATCATCGAAGAGCTTCTCGGCGGCCTCATGCGACAAGACCACAACGCGGGCATCACGATCGGATTCATCCAGAGGTCGGCCGTGGGCGATCCCGATGCCCAGCTCGGTGAAATAATCGGCCGTCACCCCGGCTCCCACCAGCGGTTCGGGGGTTTCCGGCTCCTCCGGCTCAAACTGCATGGGCAGAAAGGCTTCCAGCGCCCGCAGGGAGGTGGTTTGCTCGGCCAGGGGCCCGTACATGCCGTTGGGCAGGCTGTCGAAGCTGCCACCCTCGCTCAGGCCCAGCATGCCGAGGGAACGGGCGTCCTCCCCCCCGGGCAGGCTGCGAAAGCTGAGATCGCTGTAGAGACTGAAAAAGGCGGTGGCAAAGGCAATGGCCACGCCCAGGGTGAGAATGGCGAGGGCCGATTGAAAGGGGGTACCGCGATACACCCGCCAGGTGTGGCGGAGATCATCTTTGAGTCCGATCATGCTATCCCTTTTTCATCCTTGCGTGACTGGTGTGCTCAAGCAACAAGTTGTCCGGGCTATCAACGAACCCCTTGGCGCTCAGAC
>PWMQ01000032.1 GCA_003558125.1 Natronospira sp.
GACTTCCTGACCGGTCAGACCAATGCCCAGGAGTTCCGCCTCAGCCAGGTGCATGTCGGCGCCCAGTATCGCTTCGACATCGCCGACTTCATGGGCATGTTCTCCGAAGGCATGGGTGCACGTGACATGGGTACCCTGGGTCTGAACATGCGCTTCACCCAGACCCGTGACCGCACCACTTCGGTGGCCGGTGACGAGGCACCGGAGCAGGTGGGTGGCTTCAGCCAGCCGCGCAACCGGGCGATTGTCGATACCACATGGACCCGCGGTGACTGGCGCGTGTTCTGGCGGACCGACTGGATGCGTCGTCCGCGCATCGACCCGGCTCAGGACATTCTGTTCCAGGATGACGACGGCGCTGCGGTCTATCGGACCCGTTCCCGTCATATCCACAACGCCTCGGTGTCCTACAATGTCAGCCGTTTCGCTGACTGGGCCCCGCAGAACACGGTGTTGCAGCTCACCGTCAACAACGTGTTCGACCGCGAGCCCAACCGGATCGAGCGAGCTTCCGGCCACTTCGGTCTCCCCGAGGTGCTGGGCCGCAACTATCAGCTGACCCTCCGCGGCAGCTACTGATAGGCGATTCCGGTATCGCAGAAGGCCCCGCAAGGGGCGTGGAAGGCCCGCTGCCCGTCAGCGGGCCTTCTTTTTTCTGGTTTGGCCCATTCCAGAAACAAACAACGACTTTTTTCGTACGAATAACTGGAAAACGGTGGTTTGATTGTCTAGTATTGAAACTGACTCCAGACACGTTAGCCCGTGCGGAGTCACACTCCCTAGCTGGACGCGGGGGCAGGCGGTTCATCCGCCTGTGCCCCGTTTCTTTAACGTCCTTCCCGAGCAGCCACCACCGACGATTCCACGACCGTTTTCCCGCCCTGAGTGTCCAATGTGCTAGAAATCAGAGATCGGCACTGAGGAGCTCGGGCATGCCCACCAGACCGTTACTACCCGCCATTGGCCTGGCACTGTGCCTTGGCTTCAGCCCGGCGGTTGCCGGTAATGAGCCGGCCAGGAAAGCCCCGGACCAGAGCCAGGCCGAACTGAATGAGGCCGTTCACCAGGAGCTGGTCGACCTATTGCGTCGATTGGCCGAGATCACGGCCATGCTGGAAGACGATGAGACCCGGGAGAGCATCCAGGCCGCCATGCGCGCGGTGCGCGGCCCGCAACTGGGCGTTCGCGGCAGCGAAAACGAGCAACCACCCGGCGTGCGCGTGGAGCAGGTCTATCCGGACAGTCCGGCAGCCCTGGCGGACATCAAGGCGGGTGATGTGATTACCGCCGTCAACAACCGCCCCTTGGACGGCCAGGCCCCGGCAACCCGAGTCCTGCAACGCACCCTGCGCCAGCACGCCGGCACCGCCCCGCTGCTACTGGCACTGGATCGCAACGGCGAGCGCCTGGAGCTGGAACTGACATTGCCAGACTAGCTGAGTGAATCCAGTGTATCTGGCGGATAACCGAGGGCGGTCAAGGCCTGGTGGTCCGGGATCAGAGTCCGCTGTGGAGGAATCACCAGGGTGGTGTAGTCCCTGTACGCGGCCTCGGGTAATGCCCTTAAGGAGAGCCGTTCCGCCCGATAGGTTTCGAGAGACAGGCGGGCTGCCTCATAGAGTATGGCCTCCGTGTCCGGCGCGTACCAGCGCAGGAGCTTGTCTTTCAATACCCGAAGGCGGGCAGGATCCGCACCGGTCCGGGTGCAGCTCAGGTCACCGGCCAGGGCCACCTGCCAAAGAATCAACAGGGCCGCAGGGTCCAGCTCACGCTCGAAGACAAGAAACTGTGTCGCTTCGAAGGACTGCACACCACGGCGGCCGGGGTCCAGGCCCAGGTCAGCGTAGAGACAGGCCTCGGCGGACACGCCGGGCTCCATCCGCGCCCGGTGACCAGCCGCCCTTGCCGCACGGATCGCGGCGTGCGGCACATCGGCAAAGACCCCCGGATGCCCATAGAAGACGGCGCAGACCCGACGTCCCGACATCAACGGTGCCAGAATCTCTCGAGTCATTTCCCGGTAAGTCTGACGTCGATCCTTGCCCTCAGCGTAGAAGTGAGACAGGGAACGGGCGTCTGGGCGCTGCCTGCGCAACCAGGACCAGGCCCAGGAATCGGTCATGGCCAGTACATCGTCTGCCCGGTCTAGCTCGGAGATCACCCGCCGGCTGAGGTGCCGACCCGACTGAATGCCGCTCCCCACCACCACCAGTTCACCGCAGCTCACGCTTCCCCCGGTAGTTGATCACGGATGAGGCCGGCCAAACGACGAAAATCCAAGGGTTTGAGTTCGTAGCTGACACAGCCCAGGGCCTCGGCCTGCTCCCGATAGTGTTCCGAATCCACCGCCGTCACCACGATAACGGGAATGTCCCGCAAGGCCGGATCGCCCCGCATCCACCGGAGCAGATCAATACCGGACATCCCGGGAAGGTCCACATCCAGCAGGACCAGGTCCGACGGATGAGACCTGAGACGACTCAGGCCAGTTTCCCCGTCCGCCGCCACCAGGGCCCGACAACCCTCGCTGCGGACGAAATCCACCATCAGCTCCCGGTTCACCCGGTTGTCCTCCACCACCAGCACCGATGCCGGCGCCTCGGCGGCCCCCTGTCCCTGATCCGTCCGCGCAGCCAGCGCCGGGGCGTGGGCGGCAACGCTGGCTTCCGGCAGAAGGAGGCTGACACTCGTCCCCCGGCCCGGCTCACTTTTCAATTCCAGCTGGATATCCAGCAAATCGCACAAGCCCCGAGTCACCACCAGGCCCAGGCCCTTGTCCTCATAGAACCGCTCCAGATCCGAGCGCTTGTCCCGGAACAGGCGTGACAGGCGTCGCCGGGTCTCCGGGTCCAGCCCGCTGCCGGAATCAGTGACCCGAATTCGGGGCCGCCCGTCCCCATCCATGAAGGCACTCAATTCGACCCGGCCACGGTGGGTAAACTTCGCCGCATTGGACAACAGATTCAGCAATATCTGCCTCAGCCGAGCCGGGTCCGATTCGATCAACTCGGGTGCCTCCTCCAGCGCCAGCACGGCTTCGTTTCCATTGGCCTGCAGCGAGGAATTAACAAGCGCCAGGCATTCCTGCAGAAAAGGCCGAAGGCGGATGGGCTCGTCACTGCGACTCATCTGCCCGGCCTCCATGCGCGAGGCATCAAGCAGATTATCCACCAGCGTGACCAATTCGGTGCCAGCCTGCTGAACCACTGCCAGATTGCGGGGCACCGGCGCCGGCACCTCGTCGTCGTCGGCCTGCCTGGCAAGACGACGTTCCAGTTTCTGGCTGAAGCCGAGAATGGCGTGCAAGGGCGTGCGCAATTCATGGGAGATGCGGGCAATGAAGTGCATCCGCGCCTCCCCGGCCTCCCGGGCCTGTTGCACCGCGGCTTTCAATTGACGCTCGGTACGGGAAAGCTCCTCTACGGCCTCCTTGCACCGCCCGTACTCGCGCTCAATGTCCTCCAGTTGCCGGGCGCTGGAGAGCATGGCACGGGCGTGCTCACGCACCCGACTCAACACCGCGATCAGCTCGGACTGCCGTGCCCTGTCATCGGAACGCAATGCGAAAAAAAGCACGGCCTGGAGACGGTTCTCTACCGGCAGCGTCATCCCGATCAGCCCACTGGATTGCTGACTGCCCGACGAGGCTTCACCGCTCAGGGTTTCGATGTGCCCGGGCTCAAGGTGATAGAGGCCTTCCGATAATTCTCGTCCCCGCTGGCTGAGCAATGTCTGCACAGCCTCCTCTTGGTAGCCACCCGGACCAAGCAGGCTGGGACCGCCGTTGGCGGCCAGGGAGAGCAGACGACTGCTCTCCAGATCCAGGACCAGAGCCTGGGCCCCGGTCAGCGCCGGCGTCAGCCTGACCAGGCGAGCCATCAGCTCTTGCAATATCTCCCGGGTTCGCCGATAGCGATTGGCGGAACGCATCAGGGTGGCAAGCATCCCCAACTGCTCGTTCTGTCGCTGAATCTGGCGGGCCGCATCCCGACCGAGGCGGAATCGGTTGTAAACCACCCCGCCCAGTAACAACAGGAAAAATGTTCCACCGATGGCCACATTGCGCCTTAGACCCTCCTCCCGCCGACTCTGGGCCAACAGCTCCATCTGCCTGGTCCTGCGGTCATCCAGAAACTGTGCCTGCATCCGCGCACTTCGGGCCGCCTGCTCCTCCTCCCGCTTGCGATCTTCCAGATCCACTACGGCCCTTTCCTGCTCCAGCGCCAAATCGTAAGCGCCGTCTAGCTCAAACAACTGAGCCTGTAGTTGATGCGCCTGGATCGCTGACCACCACCGGCCGGCTTCGGCCAGTTCAGGCGCAAGACCATCCAGTACTTCACCAGCCCGGGTGTAACTGCCTTGCCCAATCAGGGCAGCTGCCAGAGCAAGGCGTCCTTCCAGGGCGCCGACCGCATAACCGGCAGTATTCACGGCTTCCAGCGCTTCCTCGAGCAACTCGACAGCCTCATCGACATTTCCCTGAAACAAGCGGGCCTCTCCCTCCAGTCGCTGCTTCACAGCCAACAGCACCGGATCACCGGCCCTCTCACACGCAGGCAGACCTTCCTCCACTACCGATGCCAGACTGGCCATGGCCCCCATCCGCCGCACAATCAGGCCCTGCTGCAATAGTTCGGCGCAAACCTCCCGAGGATCCAGGGTCCGATGTGCCTCGGCCAAAGCTTCCCGGGATAACTCAAGTGCCTCCTCATGCTGGCCGGCCTGCCCCAATAGCACTGCGGCACGTCCGAGGAAGGCGGCAGACAACTCAGGAGAATCAACCCTCTCAAGTAACTCGCGCCCCTGAATCAAGGCTTCAAAAGCGGTCTGGTAGTCCGTGGCATTGGTTGCCAGATTCAAACGTAACACCTCGGCACGCAAGCGGATTTCGTCTGGCAGCTCGGCCACCGGAAGGTTCTCCATCTCGGCCAAGGCGCCAGCTTCATCTCCGGATAGGCCGCGGTTCCGCAGCTCAAGAAGGCGCAAACGAGTTTCAAGAGGGGGAGGCAATACAGGGTTTTCGCGCCGAAAGTCCTCAATGCTGGCCTGGGACTCGCGCCAGGAGAGTTGAATGTTCAGGCGTTCAAGTCGCTCGACGTTCTCCTGTAGCCGTTCCGTGTCTTCAGCATGAGCCGCTGAAACCACCAGCAGGAACAGCAACAATACAGCGGCTGACCATAGCCGCCGTCGAGTAGCGCCATTCAGGAAATGGAGCTTGTCGGGCCCGGACCCCCCGCACATGAGCAAGTGCAGCTCGACGACAGTTCAGTCGTAGGATCGAATAATGGCCCGACTGGTCTTCTCGATATTGCTCAAACCGGTCAGGCGGCGGATTTCATCCAGGTCCCCCGCAGCCAGGGCCTTTTTTTCTTCCTCACTCAATTCGAATTCCGCCATGACCGCCTCCGGATCCTTCTCGTAGCGGCTTTCCAGCTCGGCATCTTCGCCCAAACGGTGAATCAAATCGGCAAGCTTGGACATGGAAGTACTCCTTTCTTCCTGATAATGACAATAATCACGACAAGGACATCATTAATTGGTCCCTTCCGTCACCTCTGCTTGCCAGCATATTACATTTCTGAGCATCAGCAAGAAGCGTGATGGCGCTTGGGACCAGCTACCCGTTTAAAGTGGGTCAGTCAAACCCGTCGGGCCAATAGCAGACATTGCATCAAGCGTAGCAGACGGGGAAAGTTGACCGGTTTGGGCTCGAAAACCGTGCAGCCGGCGGCTTCGGCTGCTTGTCTGTGAGGGGGTTCGGATTGGGCGGAGACGGCAATCACCGGCACTGCCGTCATGGATGGCCAGTCCCGGAGCTCACGGGTGGCTTCCAGGCCGGAGAGGATGGGCAGGTTGATATCCATGAGAACAATGTCGGGGGCCTGGTCCCGACAGTAACGAAGCGCCTCCTCCCCATCCCCGGCGGCGTCAACGGAAAAACCCTCCATCTCCAGGAATTCAACCATCAAGTCCCGGTTGACCGGCTCATCCTCCACCACCAGCACATGGGCGCGATTCATTTGGCCGGCAGACTCATCCGCCGGCCAACCGAAGACCAGCGCTTCTTCTTCCTCTCGACTCAGACCGTAATCCTGGATGACTTCCCGTGGTTCCCGCTGGAAACGGGCCTCCAGATCGGCGTCCAATCCCAGATCATTGATCAAGCGGGCAAGCCCGGACATGACACCCCCCGTTCACCCCTGCCTGCGCAGGTTCTGCTCAGCGCAGGGAAATTTTCTGCCTGGCACGAAGGTCCAGACCACTGGCCTCCAGTCGGGCCTCCACGCGCCAGCGATAGTAGCGGCGGCGTCCACCCAGCAACTGGGCCCCCAGCATCAGCCCCTGCGCCAGCGCGCCTTCCGGGGCCTTGCCGCCATGACCGGGGACCGATTCCGGCACCGGCAGCTCGAAATCGAATCGCTCCACATCACCCGGAGACAGATGCAGTGCCCCACTCACCGGTACCTGGTCACGATAGATCTCGTTGCGATAACGACGCCGACGGCTGCGGCCATTGCTCCCATGCCGACGCACTTCCTCAATCTCCTCGCCCACCAGGGCCACATTCAGTGCGCGGCCGTCGATCTCGCGCCGGGCCTTGACCTCGCAATGCCCGCTCAGGGTCTCGCCACAGGCAACGGCACTGCGATCCAGCTTGATCTGCAATCTTCCTTTCAGGCGGGCCAGCAATTTGGGCAATAACGCGATGGCCAGGAGCAATACGGCCCCACCGACAATCAGCTTGATGATCATTTCTTCCGACATTACTGCCTCCCTCAAAGCATCTGATTTGAATCAATCTTGTCGCCCATGGCCAACCGCTGCCATCCCCCGGACGGAGCCCCCCTCAGCCCCGCCGCCAGACAATCAATCCACTGCTTCCAGTTGCCAGCGCTGGCGAATGCCCCGCTCGGTGAAATCCAGCGTCTGGCGCAGACGCCAGCCTTCGGCCGGCAACCAGGCAGGCAGGGACTCGCCCACCATGGCTTCCAGGCTCACCGCATCCCCCACCCGCTCGGCATGAAGATCCGGATTGATCAACATGAGCAGCAGGGCACGCCCCTCAAGCTCATCATCCCCCATCGCCGCGGCCATCTCCGCGGCGCGCTCGCCACTGTGAATCGTGAAATGACGCCCGTGCTGGGCCAGAGTCAACTCACGCCGCAAGACATCAAAGGGAGGCGGGGGCTGAAAGCCCACACCACGACCGTCGCTGGGCACATCCAGCTCCGCAAAGCGGGGAAACAGCACCCCGAACTGGGTCAACAGCCCCTGGGGATCGTCGGCCGAGATGGTCGCCAGCACATCCATGCTGTCGGGCATGTCATCGGCGTCCATGTCCAGAACACTCAGGCTCATGCCCATCAGCCCATCAGCAAAGGAAAGCGCGGGACCAAGCAGGGCCGGACTGGTCTGGCCCACCCGTGCCTGCAGCGTCTCTAAAGGCGCACAGTCAAAGTCGGCCCGGGTAAAACGCCGCCACAAATCCAGTGCCACCCGTGGCAGGGCGTCGGTGTTCACACCCAGGGCCGTGGCGGCAATCACCTCCGCCTCGCCCCGCATCAGCGTCGCCGGGATATGGCCGTGCAGGCGCCGGAGGCTGCGCATGGTGCGCTGATCACGGCTATCCACCAGCACCTCCATGGCAAGACGCCGATCCTCCGCCGTGGGCAGCTGAGCAAAACCGAAGCGCAGGCCCGGCCAGTTCTCGGCAATGGCCAGCAGCTCGGTCTGGCAGGCCTCACTCCGCAGTGCCTGCTGATCCTGCGGTGTCTCCTCATCCCGAACAGCGGCCCGCAAGGCCTCCAGACTGCCCGGCCCGGTCGCGCCAAGCAGGCCCACCAGGGCCCGACTGTCCACAAAACCCAGGCCGGTCGGCATCAGTCCGTGGCGATCCATGATGGCTTCCAGCGCGCCGCTGTCGGCCAGGGATTCGGTCGGGGCCTGCTGAGCTGAAACGCGCGCGGACAATGCCGGATCGGCCAATACCTCGCTGTCCACGAACACACTGGCCACATCCCCCTGCACGACCAGGACCAGGTCGGCACTTGCCTCCTCCGAGCGGTACAGGGGATAGCGACGGAACAAGGCGGCCGCCTTATCCTCCTC
>PWMQ01000091.1 GCA_003558125.1 Natronospira sp.
CCTTACTCCCACTGAAAACGAACAAGCCCTGCCAAGTCGCCTCGGCAGGGCCTGTTCCCCTTCGATCTATAGCAGAGACGTGGGACTAGAGCCCCCAGCAATCGTCACGCTCTTCCGATCCGGTAGAGTCTCGCCGACCAGTATGTGTCAGTGTCAGCGTGCTGCAGCGATCACCGTCACGCTCCGCCTGAACGCCTTGCGGACGGGCTGTCAGCGTAAAGGTGGTTCTCTCGAGATCGCCGATGAAGATTTCATAATGCCCATCCTGCGAATCCCAGGTGGTACCGCCACCATCATCCACGCACTCCCTGTAATCATTGCGCTGGGTAAAGCAGCGCTCCAGCCGTTGGGCTATCTCCGCTAGACTGCGCTGCGCATCTGCCCGATAGGTGGTCACCACATGACGCTGATAGCTGTTATAGGCGAGAGCAGAAATGATGCCAAGTATGG
Source organism: Natronospira sp. (assembly GCA_003558125.1). GTDB lineage: Bacteria > Pseudomonadota > Gammaproteobacteria > Natronospirales > Natronospiraceae > Natronospira > Natronospira elongata. The sequence continues at coordinate 451 of PWMQ01000091.1, forward strand.
CAACCACAATCATGACTTCAATCAGTGTGAACCCAGCTTGACGCTGCCTATTCATGCTCATCCTTTCCGTCCTTATCTATTCTGACGCCAGCTCTGCCGGCCCAATGAATCATCCCCTTTCTCCATGGGCAGCTCTTCCATTTCCGCCTCGGACCCCATCATCATCTTGCCTTCGATGCCCGGTCCTGAAGAAATAATTGCCGGTGTCGTGGGAATACCGACTCTGGAGCGAATGCCACTCACCGGCACCTTGACGGTTTCGCCGTCGATTGTGGTTTCGACATAGCTTTCCTCACCAAACTCACCGTCTCCGGCCAGATCGAAGGGCGAGAAATCCAGGCGTGAACCACTGAAGGCTTCCATCTCCATGAGCCAACCGTCACCGCCGGCGGCACAGGGGTCCTCACTCGGGATCATGGTTGGGAAGATGATACGGCCATTTCGGAAAATCGGGTTGAAGATTACTCGCTCACCCTCTCGGCCACGATGTGAAAGAGGAGAAATCAAATCCAGATACCAACCATCTTCCGTTGTCAGCTCGTGATCGGTCGTGACTCGAAGCTCGAAATCGAAATCCTCAAGCTCATCGATAATTTCCTGCTCCAGCAGATCATCCCGCTCAATTTCCGACTCCTGGTCCCTGATACCGTAAAAGGACTGGACATCGGGATTACTGACAACAAGGTTATCATCATTCTCAAAGTACTTTCCTGTCCCAAAGAAGACGAAGACATCCCCATCCGGCGAGCGCGCCACCTGTGGCCGAACGGTGATGGGCTGTACCTCGCCATTGGGCCCTTCCGCGGTGAAGAGCGGGACTGGCGTATTACCGGAACGCAAGCCACCTGGCGCACGCCAGTTGTTGCCACTCACATCCACACGCCATAGCTGACCCTGGAGATCGCCCATATAGATTCTATCGATCAAGCGATCACCCTCGATGTCCACCGGGATCGGCGTAGCCATGCCGTTACCCGCCGGATTATCGTCATCATCAGGCAGAAAGGGGTCATCCACTTCCTCACCGTTCAGGGGATCCAGGAAGACCAGGGCAGCACGATCATTCTCACTCTGGTAACCCGAGGGCACCATCACCACCCAGTCACCACTGGCCGTTTTACCGACAGAGGGCTGACCAAGGACATAGCCGATGTCTTCGTGGGCATGGTCCACAGCATTCGGACCCGTTGTAGGGCCGCCAACACGCTCCCACAGCACTTCCGGATCCTCCGGGTTAGAGATATCCAGCGCATAAACCCCGCGCTCACTAGCACCAAAGGAGCCCACAAGAATCCGCCGCCAGTTACTACCATCCCAGACATCATTCACCCTGGGTGAGCCGTCGAAAAAGTACTCGCGCTGATAATCCTGGGATGTGAGGCGATTCAACTTGTGCATGATTGCATCCGGAACATAGGAGAAAACCTCCTCCCCGGTTTCAGCGTCAAACCCATGTAGCTTGCCGTCATTGGCCGCCACATAAAGCATGGGGCGGTTCTCGCGCATGTCATGAACATGCTGGCTGTAGCTGCCACCACCATCAAAATCTTCGTCGTTCCGGTAACCGAAATCCTGGGCATGCACGAAAAGTGGATCCGAATTGACGATATCCCCTAGCAACCGCTCCCGCTGCCGGAGCTCACCCTCACCAGCGCCTTCGTCGCTTTGATCACCACGGAGCCACCAAAGCCGCTCCATGCCCAAGCCGTCCACATCACCCGTGTCCGGGTTGACGTTCAGCAATTCCTTTTGATCATCTGTCAATCCATCGGCCACATCCCACCGAAATCGTCGCGTATTCTCTGATTCAGGGTCCCAGGTGATGATGTGCCTTTGAAAGGGCCCCGGGAGCATTTCTTCGGCGTCCCAATGCAGGTCTCCCAAAGTGGCCTCGTCGGTAATACGATAGGCCCGAAGCTCACCAGCCCAGTCTGTCGTGTCAAAACTGGCCAGGAATGCCAGGGTATCGGTATCCAGGCGGGTTGAATTAGTTGCAATGGATGCCGCACTTGAACGAGCATCACGGACAATCTGCTCGAAAATTGCGTCCATGATTTCGTCCAGATCATCCTCATCCTGGGCATCAAATGCGGTTCCGGTACCACCAGCCTCTGCCAGAAAATCAAGTGGATTATCCGTCTCGAAATCGTCTTCATCCTCAAAAAGCTCTGCGACACCCGGCGGCATGGCAAACCCCACGATAAAAGTCCTTACACCGGTATCCACAGAAAACTTTTCAAGGGCCTCACGCGCACTACGCATGGCTTCCACTGGATCTTCACCCAGGGCATCGCCATCCTTGTCAACTGAAGGCAGTCCGTCAGTCACCCAGATCGCTGCATTGGCATCACAGCTCTCTGGAACGGACATATTGCCTTGCCGACCCTGATCAGGGCCGAAATAATCGTTTTCTCCAAGAAAGTAATCGCGAGCTGTCAGAATCGTTCCTTCCAGGGGGGTCAACCCTGAAGAAATGAGAGGCCAGGTCTCATCAATCATGATATTGCCGTCACCCGGCCCCCAGTCATGGCGCTGGGGCTTAAGTTTATTTTCAATCAGTGCCCAGTGATCATCATCGACATTGCCGTCCTCATCCCTGCCACCAATGGGAACATGAAGATAACCCAGGCCCGGAGAAGCGTTGGCGCGCCACTCCGGTTGATTCAGTGAGAAGAATCCGACACGGTCGCCCCAACTGTCAACGCCCCTCTGACGCATACTGTCGGTCAGTGTAATCCACCACCACGCACCTTCTCGGTTAAAGAACCAGAGACCACTATCATCGTCCTGTTCCGCATTGCCCTGGCCGGGATTGGACTTACTCATATCCTGATATATGCGGTAGCTGTGGGTCTCGTGATCGCGCTCCTCATGGGCGAAGGTATTACGGTCAGTGGTCGGGGGATGAGTATCACCAGTATTCCGGTAATAACCGGGAACGGCCACATTATAGAAGACCCAAACGTCGTCCAGTGTCGGATGTTCCTCCCGGAAGCGTTTATTTTCCGAGTACCAGGGCAAATCCGAATCCCAGGCAGTTGCCAGCGGACAGTCTGGGTCAGGCTCGTAGGGACGGTAGAACGAAGGACATTTCTCCTCCGCATAACGCAGGTCTGCCGGTCGGTGTGTCAACCGCCATTGAACGGTTCTGGGATTATTGTCATCAAACACGTCATCACGATCAGTACTGGGCGGATACTGCTGATAGGAAAGCAAGCCCATTCTGATTTGCCCGGTTCTACCGTAATCATCTACTACGGACTGGGTCACTCTCTTGACTATACTGGCCTTGCTGTTTTCGTAGCGGGCACCTGCGGGACACTCATCCGGATCCAGATCCTCCCCAGGATTGCAGTTATCCCAGTCCAGAGCCACACGCCCGGCGCTGAGACCTTCCTGCATACTTTCGGAAGTATCAGGAATAAAGAGGATATTGGGGGGCAGTCCACCTTCGGTAACAAAAAGTGGAACCCGTGCGATATCCGCCGTTACCAGCGGAACGGTCAACAGGGAAAACAGCACCGCTGAGATAACTGCGGTAAGACGCTTCATCATTCTAGATGGATTTTTCTTCATGGTCCTGCTCCCGGTATCCTGCAGCCAACCGACCCGCAAGCCTGGTTGTTGCATATCTGATGCCCTCGCCGTATCGGCCAAGAGAATCTTTGGTGGCACTATCGACGATAAACCACCTGAAGAATGACTTCCGATTGCCCGCTGGCGCCCGTCGAACGGGCGACGATCCTATAATACTGAGTATCCTCGAGCGATTCGTCTGCTGCCAATGACCCGCTGGGGTCCGCAACAGGCGGCAGACGCTCGATGTAAAAAGCGGGCGCTTCGGCCAACAGGCCGTCCATATCGCCCCCGGCATAGGGCCTCACTCCACCAGCCCAATTGAAGTCCCGCCAGTGCGGTGCTGGTGAATCAGCGTGATGATAGAGCCAATTCAAACTGTCAAATGGCGGAAGGGTCGCTGACTCCGAAAGAAAGTTCTCCGCCTCGCGAATCGCTGCTTCGGCACCCTGGACCGCCAGGTGACGATCCCGTTGCCCACCCGCCATGCGTTCTTGCAGGGTGGTCGTTTGCATTGCAGTGACCCCCAGGACCGTAAGCAGAAGCAACACGATCAAGCTGAACAACAGCACTGCGCCACGCTGGCGAACCGGTAGCCCGTCGGGGACAGATTGTGCTCTCTGCCAATCCATTAGCGATTCCTCAGCCGAATCGTTGTACTAAAGGTGCGCCGATTCCTGCGGTCGAACTCATCCTGAATATCCACATTCACATTGGTGCGCTGAAGCGAGAAATCCCGAATCGGCTCGTCAATCTCACGAAGATTTTCCTCAGAGCGAACCAGCAAGCTGATGCGAACCGCCCGCACACTACCCCAATCCGTTACCTCATCCGCGGTAACATAACGATTGACATTGAAACTACCACTGGCATCACGCGTCCCGGTGGTATCGATGCCGTACAACACCTGCATGCTTTCAACTCCCGGCACTAGCTCTACCGCCCGCACGCCAAGCTCATCGTCGTCAGCATCGTCATCATCATCCAATTCGTCGGCAAAGACCTGACGCATTAAGGTTGGTACACCGGTGCTTGCAGGGACGCCAATGAAGTAGGCAGCTTGCATTGCTCGTGCCACCTCACCCTCTTCGCCCATATTCCGGAACCGACCAGGGATAGAACCACCGGGCTGGATATTGGAGTTCCCACCACTATCACAGCTGCCACAATTGTTATTGCGGCGGAAGAGAAAAGCCCGACCCGCACAATCGGTCGTCAATAGCATGGTCCCCTTGGGAAAAACTCCACCACCATCCGTATGCCATTGAGAACCATTGGTAACGGGAGGGACGAGATCTACGCCATCGTTCGACATATAGCGGACAACGAGCACGTCGCTTCCTTCAACGACCTGACCCGCCAGGACGGAGGGCAAGGCTGGAGACCACTGATCACCATCGTTTGGCGTCTCGGGCGTCAGGGCCGTAATCGGGAGATTGTCTCCCGGCCCGGTCCCCACTGCCTCAAAACCTTCGATTCCCTGCATGAACCGGGTGAAAAAATCGTCTTCGCCATCGATATGCGAATAAAAATCGATGCGTTCGGGATTCGACATGCACCCCATGTGGCCGGCCATCCGCAGATCACTCGTCATATAATCGATTGCGAAGCGGCCACTTTCCTGAACGCGAGACATACTCTCGTTGAGGGTATAGGCACCCCGCATGCCCGAGAACAGCTGGATCACGCCAATCATCAATATGGTGCCGATAGCCACCGCGATCATCAGCTCAACCAGGGTCAGGCCGGCTTGGCTACGCAAGGTGCGCGGTTTGATTGCTCTAGAGTTGCGTCGCATAACGGAATTCCCGCCTCTGATCTTCCGCTGTCCAGTCCTGCTCGCCATCTACATCCTCCGGCCGGCGTTCATCCAACCAGCGAACCCGGACGATCACATTGCCCTGGCCATCCACCCTGACCCGGGCCTGCCCATCCGGCAAGGCATTGCGGAGATTGGTCCACCAATCCTGCAGATCCATCTCCACCGCCTGATTGGAATGCCCGCCCGGCGGATCGCCATAGCTGTCGATATTGTAGGCACCCTCAAGAGCTGCCTGACGATTCGCTCGCATGGAATCGACAATCTCGTAGCTCAAGATCGTGGCCTGGGAACGCAGGTAGGCGCTGTGGTTGTTCTGCAGACCGACTACCTGCAGGCTTGCCAAACCCAACAGGCCGATACTCAATATCAGCAGGGAGATGAGAATCTCCAGCATGCTGAAGCCTTCTTCCTTGCGAGAGGAGACTCGATCACGGAATGCGACGCAAAGATTCATGGATTGCACTCCTCGCGCGTAACGCTGGTCCGGCCGGTGCGATTGAGCCGGATTTGCCTGACCTGGTCCCCCGTACAATTTGGGATCCGATTCTCGATATTCAGGCTATCAGTGACCGCGCCATTACCGAGAAAGGTTACAAGGCTCTTCCCGTCATCTTCGATCATGTTGGGCTCACCGGTCGGCGCCGACCAGACCCGCAACACATTGCCATAATCGCCTGGCTCGCCTTCGATCAGGATCCAGCCGCTGGCCCAGTCATTGCCACTGCCTGCACAGGTATCTTCGTCGGTACTGCGGCAGAGGGTCACAAGCCCACCGCGGCGAATGGCCTCGGAACGGGCCATGGTCACGGCGGTAACGAAGTCGTTGACCTGCGCTGTGACGCGATTATTCTGGACCATGGCGATAAAGCTGGGCGTCGCCAGGGCAATCACGGTCGCCGCCACTGCCACGGTGATAATCAGTTCCAGCAATGTAAAGCCGTTTTGTTTCATGAGACCTACTCTATTCAATGGCCAGCGGTTTTCAGCACCTGCCTCAACGGGCGGGACGAAAATCCCGACAAGTGGGTCAACACTCCCACGGTCGCCGTCCGTCGGCGCTTGACGGCCCGTTTCGCGCGCCCGATCATTGCAGGCCCCTAAGCCCGCTACCGAGGAGACCGTGGTGCCTGATCGCGTCGAGAAACGCCTGTCCCGCCTGCGAAAACAAGGCTGCATCAGCTGCCTGCGAAATGGCCGTCACGGGATAGAAAAGGAAAGCCTCCGTGTCACCGGCGAGGGCCGGATCGCGCTGTCTCCCCACCCGAATTCCCTGGGTGCCGCGCTTACCCACCCCTACATTACCACGGACTACAGCGAGGCTCTGCTGGAATTCGTCACGCCCCCGTTTGCGGATGTCAGCGAAACCCTGGCCCATCTTCAGGATTTGCACAGCTTCACCGCCCGCGTCCTGGCCCGCCAGGAAGAGATGCTGTGGGCCACCAGCATGCCCTGCGCCATCGGCGGTGATGAGGGCATCCCCATTGCCGAGTACGGCCGTTCGAACGGTGGATGGATGCGCCATGTCTATCGGCGGGGTCTGGCCTATCGCTACGGGCGGGCGATGCAGGTGATCTCGGGCGTGCACTACAACTTCTCTCTGCCACAGCGATTCTGGCAGCTTTTTGCCAACTCCGATGATGCCGGGGTCTTGCGGAACCATCGTGACATCTATTATTTCGGTCTGATCCGCAACTTCCAGCGCTCCGGCTGGCTGATCCCCTTCCTGTTCGGTGCCTCACCGGCGGTGTGCAAGTCTTTCCTGCAAGGCCGCAGCAGTCACTTCGAGGAGTTCGACGACCACACCCTGTTCGAACCCTGGGGCACCGCGCTGCGGATGAGCGACATCGGTTACAAGAACAAGAACCAGGCCGGACTGGGCATTCCCTACAGCGACCTGGAGAGCTACACCCGCTCGCTTGAGCGGGCCACACGAACCCCGGACCCGGAATACGAGCGGGTCGGCACCAAGGACAATGGGCAATGGCGGCAGCTCAATTGCAACCTGCTGCAGATCGAGAACGAATACTACTCCTTCATCCGGCCCAAGCAGAATGCCCGGCCCGGGGAACGGCCGGTGACGGCCTTGCGTGAACGAGGGGTGGAATATATCGAGGTCCGTGCCCTGGACGTGAGTGCCTTCGACACTTTGGGAGTAGACGAGAGCCAGCTCCGTTTCGTGGAGGCCTTTCTGATCTATTGCCTACTGCAGGAGAGCCCACCGCTGAGCGAGGAAGAAGAACGAGAGATCGACGTCAACCAGCAGCGAGTGGCCTGCCGGGGTCGCCAACCGGGGCTGGAGCTGCTCCGGGATGGTCGAGCGGTGCGCCTGAGCGAATGGACCCGGGAGATTCTGGACGGCATGATCGGGGTCTGTGAGCTGCTGGATGCCAATCACGGACAGGGCCGATACCAGGCGGCGCTCAAGGCCCAGCAAGACAAGCTGGCCAACCCCGATCTGACCCCGTCAGCGAGGATGCTGCGGGAGATGCGTGAACATGGGGAGGGCTTTTTCGACTATGCCCACCGTCTCAGCCGCCAGGCCATGGAACATCACCTGGCACAGCCCTTGAGCCGCGAACGGGAGGCGGAGCTGACACGCTTGGCGGAAGAGTCCCTGGCGGCTCAGGCCCGGCGAGAAGCCGAGGATGACGTGGATTTCGAAACCTACGTTCGGCGTTATTTCGAGACGGCGTGAAGAGTTCAGACATGAGCAAACCCACCCGGTCCGGAGCCTACCTTGGGTGGTGATCACCTGGGCCGTGCTAGCGGAGGGATTGGTTCAGTCTTATGCCTTGGTGCCATCCGGAGGCTTTTGATCGCGAATATATCCGCGATTTCAGCGGCCAAATCGAAGGCAATCAGCTCATCCCTTTGAAAGCATCCTCAGCGAGCACGGCCGAGGTGACCTCAACCAACGGTAGGCCTAGGTGGCGACAGGCCTTTCCAAAACTGTGTGAGCCAGGGTGAGGCAAGACCGATGGTCCGGTGGACCATCGCAGCTTGCCGAACGCCCGCAAAGGGATGTGCGGACTGGACCGGGAGGCGGAGCAGGAATGCGCAGCCTTCCGGGCGAACCCAGAGCCTACATGGATGTATTAACGGCGTTCTTGGAAAGGCCTGTCGCCACCTAGGCCGGAACGCCACCCGTCACCGACATCGAAGGGCACTAACCCAATCGAAGCCAGCCGCCGAAGCAACCCGAACAAACACCAACTCCCAAAAGCCTACTCCCGATCCCGCCGCCGACGAGGCGCGGAGCCGCGGCCTTCGACGGCGCTGAGGATGCCGCGGAAAATATTGACCTCGTTGCGGTCAGGCGTGGCGCGGGCAAAGAAGCGGCGGATGCGGCGCATCAACTGACGGGGATTGTTCGGGTCCAGAAAGCCAATCTCCAGCAAGACCTGCTCGAAGTGGTCGTAGAGCTGCTCCAGCTCCCCGGCCGTGGCGTAGGGCTGATTGCGACCGCCCGTTTCCGGCAAGGCGCCGTCAATGGCAGCCATGCGCAATTCGTAGCACATCACCTGAACCGCCGCGGCAATATTCAGTGAACTGTAGTCCGGATTGGCCGGGATATGCAGCAGGCGATGGCAGCGGTCCAGCTCCTCATTGGTCAGTCCGGTCCGCTCACGGCCAAACAGCAGCGCGGCCCTGGCCCCGTCGGGCAGGGCCATGACCTGATTCACCGCCTCCCGAGGCCCCACCGGCTCCGCGCCGAGGCGCCGGGTGCGGGCACTTGCGCCCACGACAAGCTCGCAATCGGCAATGGCCTCGTCCAGGCTGTCCACTATGCGGGCCCCGGCAAGCACATCGTCGGCACCGGAGGCCCGGGCGCGGGCCTCATCATCCGGGGGATGGCGGGGCGAGACCAGCACCAGATCGTGCAGGCCCATGGTTTTCATGGCCCGGGCGGCCGAACCGATATTGCCGGGATGCGTGGTTCCCACCAGTACGATGCGCGTATTCAATTGCAAGCGTCTTTTCCTCTCAGCGACGGGAATACCGGGATGGCGGCGCGGCCTATGGTATCCTACCCGGCTTCCTGACCCCAGCAAGCCGTCCGATCTGGGGTATCAACAAGTCCAAGATGGAGGCCGGGAGCCCATGCACCCGTTTCTGAATATTGCCGTCCGTGCCGCTCGCAGCGCTGGCGACCAGATCATCCGCCGGATGGCGGACCGGGATTCCCTGAACGTGGCCAGCAAGAAGCGCAATGACTTCGTCAGCGAAGTGGACCATGAGGCGGAAGAGATCATCATCAACAGCATCCGCCGTCACCATCGGGACCATGCCTTTCTCGCCGAAGAGCGAGGCCAGGAAGGTGATTCGGACCATGTCTGGATCATCGATCCCCTGGACGGGACCACCAACTACCTCCACGGACTGCCGGTTTTTGCTGTCTCCATTGCTCACCAGTACAAGGGTCGGCTGGAGCACGGGGTCATCTACGATCCCATCCGACAGGAACTGTTCACCGCCAGCCGCGGCTCGGGGGCCTTCCTGGATGACCGGCGGATTCGTGTCTCCGGGCGCAAGGATCTGAACGGCGCCCTGATCGGCACCGGATTCCCCTTCACCGACCACCGCTATCTGGACGAGTACATGGCCATGTTCCGCGCCGTGGTCGAGAAAACCGCGGGCATCCGCCGGCCCGGGGCCGCCGCCATCGACCTGGCCTGGCTTGCAGCCGGGCGCATCGACGGCTTCTGGGAAATGGGCCTGAAGCCCTGGGACATGGCCGCCGGCGCCCTGCTCATCCGCGAGGCGGGTGGCATTGTCGGCACCCTCTCCGGCGGTACGGATTACCTCAAGACCGGCCACATCCTCGCCGGCAATCCCAAGGTCTTTGCCGCCCTCGGCCGCTTGATTCAACCGCATCTGCCGGCGGAGATGAAAAAGTAGTGCTGAGTGCTGAGTGCTGAGTGAAAAAAGCCCGGTTCCTGGCGGAACCGGGCTTTTTTTCTTTGCACTTCGTACTCAGAACTCAGTACTCGGTACTTGTCTTCACGGCTGGAAGGGCACGCTTTCCGTGTTCTCGTGATCCTCGCCTTCCTTCTTGGGCGGCAGGAGATCCTCGCGATTGAGATTGGTGACAATCAGGGTCGTACCGGCGATGTAAATGGATGAGTAAGTACCCACGATCACGCCGACAGTCAGGGCCAGGGCAAAGCCATAGATCACTTCGCCGCCGAAATTGAGCAGTGAGAGCAATACCAGCAGGGTGGTACCACTGGTCACCACGGTCCGTGAGAGCATTTGGTTGACGGAACGGTTGACCACATCAACCGCATCGGCCTTGCGCATCTTGGGGAAGTTCTCTCGCACGCGGTCGAAGAGCACGATGGTGTCATTGAGCGAGTAGCCAATCACCGCCAGGATGGCCGCCAGCACGCTGAGATCAAACTGGATCTGGGTCACGGAAAAGATGCCGAGCACGATAATGACATCATGAACCAGACAGGCAATGGCGCCCGGCGCCATCTTGTACTGGAAGCGGAAGGCGACATAGATCAGGATGCCAATGAGGGCAAACAGTACCGCCAGCGCACCCTGCTCCACCAGCTCGGCACCCACCTGAGGCCCAACGAACTCCACCCGGCGCATATCCACTTCCGGGTTCTGATCCCGCAGCACCGAAAGGACATGATCACTGACCATGGCCTGAGCCTCCACGGCATCATCGGCCTGCGGATCATCCACGCCCCCGGCTTCCGGTCCCAGACGAATGAGGATCTCCCGTTCGGTACCGAAGGTGGTGACCACGACTTCCTCGTAGCCGGCAGCCACCAGGGTTTCCCGAACAGTGGCAACGTCCTTGGCCTCGGGATAACCCACCTCAACGACGAAGCCGCCGGTGAAATCGATGCCGAAATTCAGCCCCTTGGTGGCCAGCGCCCCAATGGACAGCAGGATCAGCACAGCCGAGAGCACCAATGCGGGTATGCGCTTGCCACGGCCAACGAAATCGATCTTTGTGTCTTTCTTGATGATATCCATGACTGACCTCTAAATGGCGAGCGACTGCACTTTCCGGCCGCCGTAAATCAGATTGATCACGGCGCGGGTGCCCAGAATGGCAGTGAACATGGAGCAGATGATGCCCAGCGACAGTGTCACGGCGAAACCTGCAATGGGGCCGGTGCCGAAGCTGAACAAGACCACCGCCGCAATCAGGGTGGTGATGTTGGCATCGGCAATGGTCGAGAAGGCCTTCTCGTAACCGGCGTGGATCGCCGCCTGGGGTGTATTACCCGCTTTGATCTCCTCTCGTATTCGCTCGAAGATCAGCACATTGGCGTCCACCGCCATGCCCACGGTCAGCACGATCCCGGCGATGCCCGGCAGGGTCAGGGTGGCCTGCAAGGCAGATAGCAGCCCCACCACCATGACCAGGTTGAAGAACAGGGCGAGGTTGGCCACCAGACCGAAGACCTTGTAGTAGATCAGCATGAACAGAACCACCAGCAGGAAACCGAAGCTGATGGCCATGATCCCGGCCTGGATGTTATCGGCCCCGAGGCTGGCGCCCACGGTGCGCTCCTCGATGATATCCACCGGTGCAGCGAGGGCACCGGCCCGGAGCAACAGTGCCAGATTGCGGGCCATCTCGCTGCTTTCCAGATTGGTGATGCGGAAGCGGCTGCCCAGGGTGGTCTGGATGGTGGCGATACTGATGATCTCTTCCACCTCGGTGCTTTCGCGGACTTCCTCGCCGTTCTCGATGCGGGTCTCGGTGACTCGCTCCCGGAAGACCACCGCCATGCCACGCCCCACGTTCTGGCGGGTCACATCCGTCATGCGGCGACCACCCTGGGAATCAAGGGTCACATTGACCTGGGGCGCACCCGTTTCCGTGTCGAAGCCGGAACTGGCGCCGGTCAGCTGATCACCCGTGGCGATGACATCGCGCTTGGCCAATACGGGGAAGCCATCGCGATGCTGATACAACCGCGAGCCCACCGGCACACGCCCGGTTTCCTGGGCAAGATAGGGATCGTTGTCCTCGTCCACCAGACGGAATTCCAGCTGGGCCGTGGCCCCCAGGATGTCCTTGGCTCGGGTGGTGTCCTGGACACCCGGCAATTGAACCACGATGCGATCCGGGTTCTGGCGCTGCACCAGGGGCTCCGCCACACCCAGTTCGTCCACACGATTTCTCAGGGTGGTCCGGTTCTGCTCCAGGGCGTTTCGCTTGGCCTCTTCCAACTCATCGTCACTGATGCGGACGCGGATGGCGTCTTCCGCATCCATTGCCGTGACTTCCAGCTCGGGGAATTCACTGCGGATGCGGCGGATGGCCGACTCACGTTCCCCGGCGTCCCGCAGCCGCACCACGACGCCCTGATCCTCGTGCTCCGTGCCCGTGAAGCGCAGACGGGCATCTCGAAGCAGGTTGCGGACATTGCCGTCCACACGTTCCACCTCCTGCTCACGGACTGCGTCCATGTCCACCTGCAAGAGGAAGTGCACACCACCACGCAAATCCAGGCCCAGGTTCAGCGTCTTGAACCCCAGCTCCCGCATCCAGTCCGGCATGGCCGGCGCCTGATGAACCGCGACGACGAAATCCCGGCCCAGCTCGGCACGAAGTCTGAGCTGAACCCGATCCTGCTCATCGCTGTTGGCAAAGCGCAGCACAAGCTGGCCTTCCTCCATGCCATAGCGATGAGGCATGGGCTCATCGTATTCTTCCAGGATGGAGAGGATGCGCTCTACGGCCTGCTCGTTGAGTTCGGCCCGGTCGGTGCCGGAAACCTGAACCGAGGGATCCTCGCCAAACAGATTGGGCATGGCCAGGGCGCAGCCCACCGCCAGCACGACGACGACGAGCAGATTTTTCCAGGCGGGAAATTTATTGATCATGGCTTGCTGTCCGCATCGGCGACCGAGGCCGCATTACTTGTCTTCAAAAGTCCCGTTGGGCACCAGTGAGCCCACGGCGTGGCGCTGGATATACAGCTTCTGGCCGCCACCCACATTGAGGGTCACAAACTGGTCGTCGACCTTCTCGATCTTGCCGAGGATGCCGCCCTGGGTCACCACCTCATCGCCTTCCTTGAGACCGTCCACCATCTGGCGGTGTTCCTTCTGGCGCTTGGTCTGGGGACGGATTAGCAGAAAATAGAAGAGCACAATGATCAGGCCCATGAACATCAGGCTGACCCAGGGGTTGCCCTCGGCGGCGCCCGCCTCTTGGGCATAGGCACTGGCAATGAAGAAATCCATGTTTGAATCCTCGATTAAGTCACTTGAAAATTAGGGAATTTTTCGCCAGTCAGACGGGATTCTCCCGCAACGGCGGCACGGTTTTCCCCCGCTTCTCGTAGAAGTCCGCGACAAAATCCCCAAAGGTACCAGACTTGATCGCTTCCCGCATTCCCTGCATCAGTTTCTGGTAGTAGTGCAGATTGTGGATGGTATTGAGCCGGGCGGAGAGCACCTCACCGCATTTATCCAGGTGGCGGAGGTAGGCCCGGCTGTAATGGCGGCAGGTATAGCAGCCGCATTCCGGATCCAGCGGCCCGATATCATCCCGATGACGGGCATTGCGAATCTTGACGATGCCCTCGTGGGTGAACAGGAAACCGGTACGGGCATTGCGGGTCGGCATGACGCAGTCAAACATGTCGATACCCCGACGCACGCACTCCACCAGGTCTTCGGGGGTGCCCACACCCATGAGATAGCGGGGCCGGTCCGCCGGCAACAGCGGGTCCAGGGCATCCAGCACCCGGTCCCGTTCCTCCTTGGTCTCCCCCACCGACAGTCCGCCGACGGCGTAGCCGTCAAAGCCGATCTCCAGCAGACCTTCCAGGGAACGGGCCCGCAAATCCGGATACATGCCGCCCTGCACGATACCGAAGAGGGCGGCGGGGTTGTCGCCGTGGGCGGTCCTGGAGCGCCGGGCCCAGCGCAGCGACAGCTCCATGGACTCCCGGGCCTGTTCCTCACTGGCGGGATAAGGCGTGCACTCGTCAAAGATCATGACGATGTCCGAGCCCAACTCCCGCTGCACCTGCATGGATTCTTCCGGGCCCAGGAAAACCCGCGCCCCGTCCACGGGCGAGGCGAACTCCACCCCGGCCTCGGTAATCTTGCGTCGCTCGGCCAGGCTGAAGACCTGAAAGCCCCCGGAATCGGTGAGAATCGGCCCCTGCCAGTTCATGAAGTCATGCAGATCCCCGTGTCGGCTGATGATCTCGGTCCCGGGGCGCAGCATCAGGTGAAAGGTATTACCCAGAATGATCTGGGCACCGAGATCCCGGAGCTCCTCGGGCAGCATGGCCTTGACGGTGCCATAGGTCCCCACCGGCATGAATGCCGGGGTGTCGATCTCGCCCCGCTCAAATCGCAGGCGGCCGGCCCGCGCCCTGCCCTCACGGCTGAATAGTTCGAATTTCACGCCTCTCTCCTTGTCTGCCGGGCCCCCGGAGCAGGATCAATCAACATCGCATCGCCATAGCTAAAAAAACGATACGCCTGCTCAACCGCGTGGCGATAGGCCGCCAGGGTCTGCTCGTAACCGGCAAAGGCGCAGACCAGCATCAGGAGGGTCGACTCCGGCAGGTGAAAATTGGTAATCAGTCGATCCACCACCCGAAAGCGATAACCGGGACGGATGAACAGCCGCGTCTCGCCCTCAAAGGGCTCCAGCTCCCCACCTGCGGCCGCAGTCTCCAGGGAGCGCACGGCGGTGGTGCCCACGGCGACAACCCGTCCGCCACGGGCCCGGGTCTCGGCGATCTGGCGACAACAGTCCGCATCCACCCGCAGCCACTCGCTGTGCATGCGATGCTGATCCAGGTCATCGACCCTCACTGGCTGGAAAGTGCCGGCGCCCACATGCAGAGTGACGCGCGCCTGAGCGATACCCCGTTCGGCCAGGGCGCTCATTACCGCATCATCGAAATGGAGACCGGCAGTGGGCGCGGCCACCGCCCCGGGTTCGCGGGCATACACGGTCTGGTAGCGAGTCCGGTCATCGGCGCCGTCCTCGCGGCGAATATAGGGTGGAAGCGGCATATGCCCCTGGGCATCCATCAGCTCGGTGAGGCTGCCTGCGGCCAGACTCAGCTCGAACAGACCCTCCTCACGCCCGACCACCGTCAGCCAATGCGTATCCCCCACCTGGATGCGCGTACCCGGCCCAGGCGTCTTGCTGGCACGCACATGGGCCAGACAGTGACGCGGACCAATCACCCGCTCCACCATCACTTCCACGCGACCACCCGTTTCCTTTCGGCCGTGAAGGCGTGCGGGTACCACCCGCGTGTCATTGAAGACCAGCAGATCACCGGGCTCCAGGAGCTGGGGCAATTGACGGAATTGCCGGTCAGCAAGCCGGCCGGTGGCACCATCCAGGCACAACAGACGGCTGGCCGACCGCTCCGCCAGCGGTGTCTGGGCGATCAGCGCTTCGGGAAGCTCGAAATGATAGTCAGTACGCTTCTTCATGGCGGGCGGATATTACCACCCACCCCCGCCGGGCGTAAGGGAAGGCCAGCTCACCCCCGGGCGAGCCGTGTATACGGCCCGATCCGCAGTCGGGGGCTGCGGATCACCGGGGATTCATGGTATCTTTCGCGCTCACCCGCCCGGGTGGCGAAATTGGTAGACGCAGGGGATTCAAAATCCCCCGGCCGCGAGGCCGTGTCGGTTCGAGTCCGACCCCGGGCACCATTTTCTCCCGCCCATCCAATGCCGTCGCCAACCGCCAAGCCAGTGATGACTCCATGAATTTCTGCTCCGAGTGCGCCCAGCCCATTAGCGTACAAGTCCCCGAAGGGGATAGCCTGCCCCGTTATGTCTGTGAGCAGTGCGGTACCATCCATTACCGCAACCCCCTGCTGGTGGTGGGCTGCGTGCCGACCTGGGGCGACCGCATCCTGCTCTGCCGGCGAGCCATCGAACCGCGGCTGGGCTACTGGACCGTGCCGGCGGGCTTTCTGGAGAACGACGAAACCACCCGCGAGGGCGCGGCCCGGGAAACCCGCGAGGAAGCCTGCGCCGAAGTGGAGATCGGCAGCGCCGTCTCAATGACCCATGTGGTGCATGTAAACCAGGTCCATCTGATGTACCGGGCACGGCTGGTGAATGAGCGTTATGCTGCCGGCAGCGAGAGCCTGGAAGTGGCCTTGTTCCGACGTGAGGATATCCCCTGGGAGGAACTCGCCTTCCCGAGCGTTCGCTTCTGCCTGGAACGCTACTACCAGGACCTGGACCGGGGCACTGAGGGTTTTCACATCCAGGATGTCCGTCGTCCGGGCAGCTAGACCCTTGTCAGCTGTGGCACAATAGGCTTTTACTCAGAACAGCAATCACCCAGTCAGGGGAGCCAGACCTCATGACCTACGTCGTCACCGAAAACTGCATCAAGTGCAAGTACACCGACTGCGTCGAAGTATGCCCCGTGGACTGCTTCCACGAAGGCCCCAATATGCTGGTCATTGATCCGGAAGAATGCATCGACTGCACGCTGTGCGAACCGGAATGTCCGGCAGAAGCGATCTTTTCGGAAGATGACCTGCCGGAGGGGCAGGAGCATTTCCTTGAGCTCAATGAAGAATTATCACAGGACTGGCCGGTGCTGACCGAAAAGAAGGATCCGCCGGAAGACGCCGACGACTGGGACGGCAAGTCAGGCAAGCTGGAGATGCTGGAGCGCTGAGCCCAAACACGGTGCGCAATCGACAAGCCGCTACCGGCCGCAGCCGGCAGCGGCTTTCTTTTTCAGCCATGCCAACTCAAGCGGCACCGGGCCCGACGGGCTGACGCCGATATTCCATGTAAGCCGCGGTCTCATCCGCGACAGCGCGCCCCTGCCAACGCTCGACCAGGTGCAGAGCCGCATCGATGCCGGCTGAAATACCACCGGCGGTTACCAGATCCCCCTCGTCCACCACTCGACAATCCCCGACCACCTCACAGTCCGGCGCCAGCTCGGCCAACCACTCCAGGTAGGCGTGGTGAGTGGTGACCCGCCGTTGGCGAAGCAGGCCCGCGCGGGCCAGGACGCCGGCACCAGTGCAGACCGACATCACCAGCTCGACATCGCGGGACAACTGCAGAAGACGGGCAAGGAAGGCCTCGTCGGCCATCAGAGCGCGGACGCCGTATCCGCCTGGAATCACCAATGCGTCCAGGCCCGCCGCGTCCTCCAGCGAAGCGTCGGCAGTCACGCGCAGGCCCCCGGTAGCCGTGATTTCGCGGCGGCCCGACGAGAGCAGCCTGGGTGGCATGGGTGACTGCCCGTCAAGGCGACTCTCACCCGACCGCCGGGTGACGGAGAAAACCTCGAAGGGCCCGGCAAAATCCAGCACCTCTACCCCGTCAAAGACGAGGATGCCGACACCGGCAGATGGCTCACCGCGGTCTGTCACCTGCATCAACTGCCGAAGCGGAAACCGAACTGAAAATAGCCGCTGACTTCATTGCTGTTCCCGGCTGCGCCGATGTCCACGTGTATGGGGCCGGGGGAAAGACCGACACCAACAGAGGCCACGTCTTCGATCAAACTGTCAGAGGCGAGATTGATCCGGTAGCCGGCACGCAGCTGGATCCAGGAGAGAGGCCGCAACTCACCGCCGAAGGACAGGAAGCGGGTATCCGGCCCAAAGCCCAGAGGCTTGTTCTCGGTAATATCCAGATCAGCGGCCAATGTAAACATGCGGCGATCCCAGCTGAATCCCACTCGAAGCTGTGGATCCAGATCGATGTCACGGCCCTCCACGGTCCCATAGGATTGAGGGAAGAGATTACGAAGGCTGGCACCGACCCGCATGTCGTCCCGGATAGCCATGGCAACACCAATATCCACATTCATGTTGCTATGACTGTCTCGCCGGTCATCAAAATCCACATCGTCTTCGTCCTGGACCGTGACGATGTAATCGAAGGTATCAACGTCCACCAGCTTGGGGGTTACACCGACCGCCAGAGTACGGCCACCGACATGAAAGTCCCGCGCCAGGGTGAAACCAAGCTCCTGCATTACCGCACCCTGGAACTGGAACTCGGAAACGAAATCGTCGGTAGTGTCCTCGTCGGGCAGGTCCGCATCACGACATTCTTCCAGACGATCCTGGTCCGGCTCATCGCCGGAAGCGGCCTCCTCCAGACAGGAGACCACATTCGCCGCAAGCCCGAAACTGCCATCGATCAAGCCGAAATCCTGCTCATCAAGCAGGAAGAGACCGCCCCCCAGACCCCGCACCTGGTAATGGAGGCCCGTTCCCCAGGCACCCAGGCGGGTACCGAAAGCACCGGAGGCCCTGGCTTCAAAGGTAATCGGCTTATCGGACATGGCCTCGATACGCTGCTTTAATTCCTCGCGGGTGCCATCCAGGGTATTGAGGTCGGCGGACAAAAGACTGATGTCCTGCTCCAGGGCTTCGTTGCTGTCATATTCCTCGTTATCGATTCGCTGCTGGATCAGGCTGAAGGTGTCATTGAAGGCCCTGATATCGATTTCAGCCCGATCAATGACATTGGAGTCATCGAACTCATCGAAGGCATCAATGAATTCCTCCTGATCCGCCAGGGAGACCCCGAAGGAGGGAAAAGTCAGCCCGGTCCGGTAACGGCGCATGGAGGGTGCTGCCAGAGCGGCGTTATACATCACTGAATTCGGCCCATCGGCAGTGGCCACGGCGGCCCCCCCCATCCCCAAGGCCCGCGGCTCCGCCGGCAGGAAGGGATCGGCGATCAGGATCGCCGGCAGAGAAAAAACGGCGATACCAGCGACCAGGGCAGTGCGTGATCTAGACATGGGCTCCCCCTGACTAAAACTTGAGAAAATCCCCCGTATCGACAATGGAGAGTGTTTATCGCCCCTGCCGATCCACCCAAAGTATGGCGCTGAATGCGGTAAATGAAAAGCCGGATTGACGGGTGGCGCGCCATGGGGGACGACCGGCAATCACAGCAAAAAAGGGCCCGACCTTCACGGCCGGGCCCTGGATTCCTCCACAATCAGATCAAATCAATCTGCTTCGCGGTCAACAATCAGCCACGGCGTCGGCTCTTCGTCGCCCTCCTCGCTTTCCGGCAGCGCAACCACGGTATACACACTGCCTGCATCGAACTCGAGATCAAGCGGGCCGATAACAGGATCGCCACCGTCCGAGGTAACCACAGCCACCGAATAGGTGCCGGCCGCGGCTTCGGCGAAATCACTGGCCTCGCCTTCCGACAATTCCTCGATCAGCGCTCCACCGTCGGCCTCCACATCCACCGTGGGCCCGGGAATAATGACGTGGACGGCGCGGATGGCGAAATCATCTCCGGACACCGGCCCGGAACGGTCCAGGGTAGGCAGGAAGGTCAGACTTCCAGCACCCGCTTCACCCAGGGCAAAGACGGAATAGGCATTGCCCGGCTCAGGGGACAGATCAAGCTCACCGACAACATTGCCGTCTGCATCCAGCACTCTGGCGAGATAATCCAGCTCGCCCAGCACGCGGACATAGCCGGTGTGTTCGAAGTAGGACAAGCCCTCAACCAGGGGAATCCAGGAATCACCCTCATCCGTGCTTACTTCCACATCCACCGGACCGGCATCCGGGCTACCATGGGCAACGCGCACCTCCGATTGCTGATCAATGAGCGGCAGGAAGGGGGCGGCACCCACATCAGTGGCAGCACCGATGAGAATCGGGGAAAAGCCCTGATCGGTGTTCACCGCGGCGGCCAGCATGGAGACGCCCGGGAAATCGCCGAGCTCAGCCACATAGTCATAGACCACGTCGGTTGTCCCGCTGACCGTAACCCGAATACGACTGGTCTCGGCAGCCACTTCGAGAAACTCGTCGGCAATATCGCCGAAAGCCAGATCGGTCGCCGCCGGCTCGGCATCGTCCAGATCGGCATCCACGGTCGTCAGATAGAGATCCACCGCGGGCGCGCCGACAGCCAGGTGAGCCGGTCGCAGCTTCACGAAGCCATCAGCCACACCATCATTGAGATCGCTGATGATGGCCACGTCCAGATTGCCGGCTTCAACCGAACCCCAGACGATAAAGCTGTATCGACCGTCAGCCGAGGGTGTCACTGCCTGATCGATAACAGCATCTTCCAGCTCGCCGCCCGCAGGGACCACCTGAACGGTGAGCTCATCGGCCGGCACCTCCAGGTAAGGGCTCGCCAGGGGAAAGCCAACCTCTTCCAGCACCAGCTCACCACCTACGTAGATGTCCACCGGCCCCGCATCGGGCGAGGCGTGGTAGGCGCGAAGCTCGGCAACCTCACCGGCATCGCCATTACCATTGCCAGCATCGTCGTCATCATCGCTGGAACTGCTGGAGCTGAAGCAGCCGGCAAGCGCAAAAAACGCAGCCAGCAACAAACTAAGCAAAAACTGCCGTTTCTTCATGATTTGACCTCCTGGAAGCGAAGCGCAGCCGCCCCACGTTGGTACCCATGTTCGTTTGGCGTGCGTAGACACCCACGTGCCCACGCCCCAAATGTACATGCTTTGTACATGAAGTCAACAACATTTAAGGCTTTTTTGACAAAGCGTTACGCTGCCTGGGAATTTTCTGTATCGATTTTATATCACTTTTTAACTTATTATGGATCGATCATCGTCAACCACGGGCGTATACCGGCAGCGAATGACCGAAGCAAGGGGGTGCCTGGATTACAAAGGGGGACGGGAAGGCTCAGTCGAGGGGATTACCCACCCAGACAACTTTGCCGAAAACGGACAGGTCCGATTTGCGTTCCTGGCGCAAATACTGTTCCCGGTAGGCGGGATTGTCATTGGTGGCGAGGACACCACCCTCAACATCAAGCTGGATGCGCCTGACAAGCAGGGCGCCATCCACCTCGAGTACGTAGAGACCGTCTTCACTCAACTCATCGTGAGAAGCATCCACCAACAGGAGTGCCCCATCCTGCACGGTCGGGGTCATGCAGTCGCTACGGCTCTCAAGCAAGCGCAAGTGCTTCTCGTTCCAGCCACGCTCACGCAGCCAATCCGGCTGAAATGCAATCCATAGCGGCTCGCTCCGTCCGCCCTGGAGATCCTGATTGGACTCCGCCGGATCAGCCACGGCAGGTTGCTCCAGGGCTACAAAATCCACCGCCGGCCCAAGATCCCCTTCCCGTTCCGGGCCTTCACCAGTCAACAACCAATGCGCAGACACCCCGGCGGCGCGGGCAATACTGGCCAGGCGGGATGCCTTGGGCTCGGCATTACCGGACAGGTAGGTCTCCAGAGTACGCCGGGGAATCCCCGTCTCGCGGGCCAGGCAGGCACCATTACCCGCCAATTCCGCACATCGCCTTAATCGTTGTTTGAGCATATCCATTGACTCCGAGCTGCCCTGCTTATTTGCCCGCCCGGCGGATGGCCGAATGGGACATTCCTCATCTTTCACTGTCGAAACTGGTAATTGCCGCCCAGTCTTGGCAAGATGTTGCGCTCTACTGGAGCAGTACTCTGCTACGTAACCGCCAATGACCAAAAGCCACGCCCCAGATATCCCCAGCGAGCCGCGGCAGCGACGGGAATGGATCAAATACCAGCTTCGTTTGCGCGGCTCCTCGCTTGCCGACGTGGCCCGGCGGCATGGCGTAAGCCGTGATGCAGCGATCCTGGCCTTGCGAAAACCTTACCCACGCATGGAAAGAGCAATTGCCGAGGCTATCGGACTCAAGCCACAGCAGATCTGGCCCGAGCGCTATGATGCCGCCGGCTTCCCCAACCGTCCCTTGGGACGCCCTAAAAAGTCTATCAGCAAGAAGACCTGAGACAACAGCCCGTTGACCCAACGGCCATCCAATTCAGCTGGCCATTCGTCGGAAACAGGCATGGAAAATGGTCATATTGCCCAAGACCCGCTGCGTACAAGGGCGCAGACTTTTCATGCCGGCAACTCGGTGCTGGCCAAGGCTGAATTCTTCCAACGGCCTGCAGTCGGTTACACTGCGGATCAGTGTAAAAAGCCGATGGAGTGCAGCAATTGAGCAATGTTTGCGTCTTCTGCGGATCGCGGCATGGCCGGAATCCTGACTACACCCGCCTCGCTCACAATCTGGGCGCGGCGCTGGCAGAGCAAGGCCATGGCCTGGTTTATGGTGGCGGTCGTGTGGGCCTGATGGGCGTCATGGCCGACGCCGCAATGGCAGCCGGGGGCAAAGTGCTCGGCGTCATCCCCGAGTCTCTGGAGAGTCGCGAAGTTGGCCACCGCAACATCACGCGACTGGAAGTTGTGTCTGACATGCTCAGCCGCAAGCAACGGATGATCGAGCTATCAGACGCATTCATTGCCCTAGCCGGCGGCCTCGGTACGCTGGATGAGCTGTTCGAGGTGCTCACCTGGCGCCAGTTGGGCTTGATTGATGAGCCCATTATCCTGCTCGACCCCTTCGAGGATTTCACCGGGATCCGCAGCTGGATGGACCATGCCTGCCGACAAGGGTTCATGGACCCCGAGCATCGCGACATGCTGGTGGTCGCTCACAGCCCGCAGGAGGCCCTGGAACAACTGACCCCACGGGCTGCAGCCTCATGAATGCGCGGGATGGAAATTCAGCAGGGGGGATACGAGCGGCGAAGGAAAGCGATTGGCCGCTTATGCGGTCCATTTTCCTGCAAGGTGTAGCGACCGGCCAGGCCAGCTTCGAAACGGAAAACAGTATTCCCAGGGACTGGTCCGAGTGGCGATCCTACAAGCATCCGGATTCGATCCTGGTTCATGAGAGCACAAAGGGTGTGACTGCCTGGGCTGCACTGGCCCCAACCAGCCAACGACGGTGCTATCAGGGGGTGGCGGAAGTGCAGTTGTATGTCGCGGAAAGCTGCCGTGGCCAAGGCCTGGGCCAACGCTTGCTGGATGCCCTTATCGACTATGCCGAAGCCAGGTCTCTTTGGACCCTGCAGGCAATCGTGTTCCCGGAAAATCAGGCAAGTCTTGGCCTGTTTCAATCCCGGGATTTTCGGCTCGTAGGCCGACGGGAGAATATCGCCCGCATGAACGGCATCTGGCGAGACACCCTATTGCTGGAGCGGCGCTCTCCCAACATCTACTAGGCGCTCAATCACTGCCCTTCCGTAAGCCTACCCAAACAGCTGGAAACTGACAGCAGTGAAATGGCAGATACTCCCGCCCAGAACGAAAAGGTGCCAAATGGCGTGGGAGTAAGGCACTCTTTCATTGTGATAGAAAACCGTGCCGGCGGTGTAGGTGACGCCACCTATGATCAGCCAGCTGAGCGCCGCCGGCGGCAGTTCCCGGGTCATGGGCACGAAAGCCACCATTGCCAGCCAGCCCATGGTGACGTAGGTGGCCGTGGATAACAGTCGGTAGCGTCCGGTGAAAAACAGTTTGAGCACGATGCCGAACGCCGCCAACCCCCAGATAACAGCGAATAGACTCCACCCCCAGCCGCCGTTCAGCCCCACCAGGGTGAACGGCGTATAGGTACCGGCGATCAGAAGGAAGATGGCGCAGTGATCCAAAACCTTGAGGCGGCGACGCAGTGCCGGACGGCTGGCGGCATGATAGAGAGTGGAAGCCAGATACAGCAGGACCAGGGCAGTGACGAAAACCGACGCAGTCACCACTTCCAGCGGCCCTGTGTAAATCGCGGCCAGGGTAATCAGCACCGTGCCGGCCACCAGGCTTACCAATACGCCCAGGCCATGGGTTGCCACATTGGCCAGTTCCTCCGGTGACTGGCGAAGCCCGGTCATACTGCCTCCTGATTCAAACGAATGTTTGAACCATTATGACCTCAGTCTTCGCCGCCGTCCAGGGGGTCAAACAGGTGGCCCATGCGGTCTCGCTTGGTGCGCAGGTAGGCTTCGTTATGAGCAGTGGGATCGGCAATGATGGGCTCACGGTTCACCACCTCCACGCCCTCCGCACGAAGCGCCGAGAGTTTGCTCGGATTATTGGTCATCAACCGGACCTGCGGAAGCCCAAACCAGGCCAGAATATCAACGGCGGGACGATAATTGCGCAGATCGGCATCAAAACCGAGGCGCTCGTTCGCTTCCACCGTGTCCAGACCCTGGTCCTGGAGGGCATAGGCCCGGATTTTCTCGGTCAGGCCGATGCCACGCCCCTCCTGGCGAAGATAAATCAGAATCCCGCGGCCCAGGGCGGCGATGCGGGCCAGGGCATCATCAAGCTGGCTGCCGCAATCACAGCGCAGGCTGCCCAACACCTCACCGGTCAGGCACTCCGAATGAACCCGGCAGAGCGGTGCCGGCTCGCCGCCCAGATCCCCCATTACCAAGGCCACATGCTCACGGCCACTCCCCGCTTCGGCAAAGACATGCATACGAAAACAACCATGGGCGGTCGGCATGTCGCACTCACTGGAATGGCTGACGGTTCCCCTGCCGGAGGCGGCCTGCTGCTGCTTCATGGATCTCTCAGAATTCCTGAAAAATGGGCGTCTTATTCTACCGGAAGTCACCGCCCGGCACCGGAATCCCCCCGTCCGTCGCCAATCTGGCCCGCCCGTCACTCGACGACGGCAATACCCGAGCAGCCTGCTAGTCTCAAGTAAGAGTATTCAAGCAGCATTCCGGGTAGAATTGAGCCCGCCAACCCATTCCGGGAGGATAAAATTGGCGAGGGGACTCTCATGCCGAGCGCGGGACAAGTCCGGGTGGCCGTTCACGATCTGGTCCCTGGATTATACATAAGCCAGCTTGACCGGCCGTGGACGGAAACCCCCTTCCTGTTTCAGGGTTTCGAACTCCGCGACGAGCAGGAACTTGGCATCCTTAGAGATTATTGCCGCTATGTCTGGGTGGACGCGGCCCGCAGCCGGGTGCCCATTCCCGCAGCCAGCAAGCCAGTATCGACCACCTCACAACAACCCCCGGGCTTCGGTGCCGGCTTGAGCCGCTGCCAACAACGAAGACAACAGGCCAAAGCCATCCTGCGACCCGTCTTTGAGCAACTCAGTGAGGACACGGCCGCCTCGGTGGAGACGCTGGGTGAAAGCCTCAACAACCTCAACCGGGAACTGATCAATCATCCGGATGCCATGCTGTGGCTGAATGCCCTGTATGAGCCGGACCAACGGCTGATATCGCACTCGCTCAACGTCTGCACCCTGTCGCTGCTCATGGCCGAGCAATTGAACCTGTCCATGGAAAACCGTACAGCCCTGGGCATGGCGGCGCTTCTGCATGACGTGGGCAAACTCGGCCTGCCCGACCGAATCGTCTTTGAGCCATTGCAATTGCGGATGGACGATTGGGAACAGATTCACGCCATGCCGGTAAGGGGCGCTGAACGACTCAAACGCTGCGGACTGTCCGAAATGGTCATTGAGATGGTCCACCGCCACCAGGAACACCTGAATGGCGACGGCTTTCCCAGACAGCTCCGCGGCACCCGTGAGCTGTCACTGGAGACCCGCATACTTGGTCTGGCCAATGCTTACGATGCGATGACCGCTGACTGGCCCCGCAGACCTGCCCTATCGGGTCATGAAGCGGCGGTACGGCTTAACCGTATTCAAGCCGATCGCTGGGGCCGGGAATGCATGGAAGGCCTGCGTCGTGCTCTGGGCGTTTACCCACCAGGCACCCAGGTATTGCTAACCAGCGGGGACAAGGCCGTGGTAATCATGAGCCAGCCGCAGACCCGACTCCGCCCAACCGTGGTCATCCACGAAAAGGCTGCAGGCCAGGCGCCGGAGAGCATGGCATTGACCGATCTGTCCATGCCAGGCTGCCGCCATCGAATTGAACGGCCACTCCCCGCACACCCGAAACAGGGAGAGCTGCTGGCCCACATCACGCATCGACTTCTGGCTGCCTGACTCAGGGGCGGAGCGTGTCTTAGGGAACCTCTGATTAATTCATTCGCGCTTGGCTTTCCGCTTTGGCACGTACAGATCGGTCAGATTGCCCTCGAAGGCCTCGGCGCTGAATGCCACGGTTTCACTCAGGGTTGGGTGAGGATGAACGGTGAGTCCGATGTCGGCGGCATCCGCCCCCATCTCTATGGCCAGCGCCATCTCTGCTACCAACTCGCCCGCGTTGGGGCCCACTGCGGCACCCCCCAAGATCTTGTCCGTCCTGGGATCAAACAAGAGCTTGGTCAGCCCCTCATCGCGCCCCAATGACAGCGCTCGGCCGCTGGCGGCCCAGGGAAAACTGCCGACTTCGTAATCGATCCCCTCCGACTTCGCCTGCTGTTCCGTCAGGCCAACCCAGGCCACTTCCGGATCGGTATAGGCGACAGAGGGGATGACGCGAGCGTCAAAATAGGATTTTTCCCCCGCCGCCACTTCGGCCGCCACCTTGCCCTCATGGGTGGCCTTGTGGGCCAGCATGGGCTGTCCTACCACATCGCCGATGGCAAAGATGTGGTCCACATTGGTTCGCATCTGACGATCCACGGCAATGAAGCCACGATCATCCACCTGCACACCGGCCTTCTCGGCATCGATCTTGCCGCCATTGGGAGCACGGCCCACAGCTACCAGAACCCGCCCGTAATAGGTAGGCCCGGGAACGTCCTTGCCTTCAAAGGTCACCTTGATGCCCTTCTTGTGAGCTTCGAACTTGCTGGCCTTGGTGCCGGTCATGATGCGCGCGTAGCGCTTGGAGACATACTTTTCATAGGGCTTGACGATGTCCTTGTCGGCCCCCGGCATAAGCTGGTCAGTGAGCTCGACCACATCGATCACCACCCCCAGAGCAGAATAGACATTGGCCATTTCAAGACCAATGATGCCGCCGCCCACCACCAGCATCTTCTTGGGCAGCTCTTCCAGCTCCAGGGCATCGGTGGAATCCATGACTCGCGGATCATCGTGCGGGATGAAGGGCAACTTCACCGGCTGAGATCCAACGGCAATGATGGCCTTGTCGAAATGAATGACAGTTTCCTTTCCGTCCTTATCCACCACGAGGTGGCGATCATCGGCAAAACGACCCAGGCCGGTGACCGTTTCCACATTACGCTTTTTCGCAAGCCCCGCCAGACCGCCCGTGAGCTTTCCAATTACCTGGTTCTTCCATTCCCGTAGCTTGTCCCGGTCAATCTTCGGCTTGCCGAAATCCACCCCATGATTGGCCATGGCGCCCGCTTCGTCGATGACCTTGCCCGCGTGCAACAAGGCCTTGGAGGGAATACAGCCCACATTAAGACAGACACCGCCAATGGACTCATAACGCTCAACCAGAATGACTTTCAGACCCAGATCGGCTGCACGGAAGGCGGCGGTATAGCCGCCTGGCCCGGAGCCGATCACCAGTAGATCGCAATGCTTGTCGGCATCGCCGGAATATTGGGCCGTTGCCGGCGCCGGTTTCTCGGCCTTTTCAGATTTTTTCTCGGACCCGGACGCCCGGCTTTCCGCTTTCTCCTGGGCAGCCGTTCCGGCATCACTCTTGGTGTCTTCTTCCTCGGCTTCCAGCTCGGCAATCACCGAGCCCTCGGCAACCTTGTCGCCGGTACTCACCTTCAGGCTGATGATCCGGCCCGCCTGAGGCGCAGGAACATCCATGGCCGCCTTGTCCGTCTCCAGCGTAATCAGCCCGTCTTCCGCCTCCACGCTGTCGCCTTCCGCCACCAGCACATCAATGACTTCCACTTCATCGAAATCGCCGATGTCTGGGACTTTGACTTGGATGTTATCCGCCATGAGTTTGCCTTCTTCGGGTTCTCTTCAAGTTTCTGTTGTACGGACTTCGATCGCCGGGCGGCGAGCTACGAGCAGCGAGCGGCGAGCCGATTGCTCTTGGCTCGTTGCTCGTGCTCGCTGCTCACATAACGAGATTCCTGCATTCGCCCAGCACATCCGCCAGGTAGCGGGTGAAGCGGGCGGCGGCGGCGCCGTCGATGACTCGGTGGTCATAGGACAGGGACAGAGGCAGCGTGAGCCTTGGCTCGAAATCCTGGCCGTTCCATACCGGCTTCATCTCGGCCTTGGAGACGCCGAGGATAGCCACCTCCGGGGCGTTGACAATGGGGGTGAAGGCCGTGCCACCGATACCGCCCAGACTGGAGACCGTGAAACAGGCGCCTTGCATATGCTTCTGCTGAAGCTTGCCATTGCGGGCCTTCTCGGCCAGCTCGCCCAGTTCACGGGCCACATCAAAGACGGACTTATCATCCACGTCGCGAATGACGGGCACCACCAGACCGTTGGGCGTGTCGGCGGCAAAACCCAGGTGGAAGTATTTCTTCATCACCAGGTGCTCGCCATCCGGATCCAGGGAGCTGTTGAAATCCGGGAATTCCCGCAAGGCATGCACACAGGCTTTCATGATGAAGGCCAGGGGCGTCATCTTGGTGCCCATGGCTTCGGCGTCAGACTTCAGGGCCTTGCGTACCGCATCCATCTTGGTGATGTCAGCCTCATCATGCTGCGTCACATGAGGCGCATTGACCCAGCTGGCCTGGAGACGGGGACCGGAGATCTTCTTGATTCGGCCCAGCGGCACCCGCTCCACATCACCAAACTTGGAATGATCAATATCCGGCACCTGGGGCAAACCAGCACCGCCACCGGCACCACGAAGCTGAGATTTGACCCACTTTTTCACATCATCATGGGTGATCCGGCCCTTATAGCCGGAGCCGTGAATCTTGACCAGATCCGCACCCAGTTCCCGGGCGAACTTGCGTACCGAGGGGCTGGCATGGGCCTTGGCGAAGCCGGATTCGTCAATGGCCTGGAGGGAGCCTCTATCCAGCCCCTTATCCGTACCACCGCCTGCATCACCGGTGGGCTCGCTTTTCTTGTCTTGACCGGGCTTCGGAGATTCAGGCTTGTCTGCCTTTTTCGGCTCACTTTCGGAGGCGGAATGTTCAGGCTCAACACCACCCACCACCGCTTCCATCACGGCAACCACACTGCCCTGAGACACTTTGTCTCCGGCCTTGACCTTCAATGACTTGATAGTGCCGGCATGGGGCGCAGGCACATCCATGGCCGCCTTGTCCGTTTCCAGGGTAACGATGCCCTGCTCTTCTTCGACTTCGTCCCCTTCAGCCACCAGAACATCAATCAATTCCACTTCATCGAAGTCACCGATATCAGGGACCGTGACCTCCACTTCCTGCTTTTCGCCGGCCGGCGTCGCCTCTTCCGTCGCATCGCTGGCAGGCTGGGACTGATCCTCATCGGTATCAGAATCATCGGATCCAGATGGCTCATCAGAACCCTTGTCCTGAGCCGATTCTGAACCTTCCACTGCCTCAAGCTCGGCAATTACCGTGCCCTCAGAGACCTTGTCTCCACTGGCCACCTTGAGGCTAAGCACCTTGCCCGCCTGGGGCGCCGGCACATCCATCGCTGCCTTGTCCGTTTCCAGGGTAATCAGGCCATCCTCAGCCTCGACGCTGTCCCCCTCTGCCACCAGCACATCAATGACTTCCACTTCATCGAAATCACCGATATCCGGGACCTTGACTTGGATTTTGTCCGCCATGGGGTTGCCTTCTTCAGGTTTTGTTCAGGTTTCTCTTGTACTGGCTTCGAGTACCGGGCTACGAGCCACTAGCAACGATCGACGAGCCGGCTGCTCGAAGCTCGTTACTCGTGGCTCGGAGCTCTCCGTCACACGGTGACGGGATTCGGCGCATCCGGATCGATGCCGTATTTCTTGATGGCTTCGGCCACTTTCTTCTTGTCGAACCCGCCCTCATCGGCCAGCGCCTTCAATGCGGTCACGGCGATGTGATAGCGGTTCACTTCGAAGAAACGACGCAGATTGTCGCGGCTGTCGCTGCGGCCGTAGCCATCGGTGCCCAGGGTCAGATAATGGCGATCCATCCAGGGGCGAATCTGATCCGGGAAGGCGCGAATGTAATCCGTGGCCGCCACGGCCGGGCCATCGAAGCCTTCCATCTGTTTTTCCACCCAGCTACGGCGCGGCTTTTTGGCATCCGGATGCAGGCGATTCCAGCGATCCACATCCATGCCGTCCCGACGCAGCTCGGTGAAGCTGGTGGCGCTCCAGATGTCGGCGCTGACGCCAAAGTCCTTCTCCAGCAACTCGGCCGCCGCAATGACTTCGCGGAAGATGGTGCCGGAACCTAGCAGCTGCACCCGCTTTTTCTTGCGCTTGTCACCCTGACGGAAGAGATACAAGCCCTTGCGGATGCCCTCTTCGGCGCCTTCCGGCATGGCCGGGTGGGTGTAGTTCTCGTTCATCATGGTGATGTAGTAGAAGACATTTTCCTTGTCTTCGTACATGCGCTTGAGGCCATCGTGCACCACGACCGCCATTTCGTAGGCAAAAGCCGGATCATAGGCCACACAATTGGGGATAGTGGAACTCAGGATATGGCTGTGGCCATCCTGGTGCTGCAACCCTTCCCCATTCAGGGTGGTTCGACCGGCGGTGCCGCCCATGAGGAAGCCGCGGGCCTGCATGTCACCGGCGGCCCAGGCGAAATCACCGATGCGCTGGAAGCCGAACATGGAGTAGTAGCTGTAGAAGGGAATGGTGGGCACACCCCAGTTGGCCGGGGCCGTGGCCGCCGCCACCCATGAGGACATGGCACCCGCCTCGGTAATGCCTTCTTGCAGAATCTGACCTTTCTTGTCTTCCTTGTAGAACATCAGCTGGTCGGCATCCTGGGGCTTGTAGAGCTGGCCCACGGAACTGTAGATCCCCAACTGACGGAACAGCCCGTCCATGCCGAAGGTGCGGGCCTCATCCGGAATGATCGGCACAATGTACTTACCGATCTGCTTGTCCTTGGTGAGCGCGGTCAGCATCCGCACAAAGGCCATGGTGGTGGAGATTTCCCGATCCGTGCCATTGAGGTGCTGCTTGAAGATATCAATGGCCGGGATTTCCAGCTTCGGTGATTTATCTTCCCGGGCCGGCAGGTACCCACCCAGCTTCTCGCGCCGGGACTTCATGTACTTGATTTCGGGACTGTCTTCCTTGGGACGATAGATCGGCACGTCATTGATCTTCTCATCCGATATGGGCAGGTTGAGCCGATCCCGATAGTACTTGAGGTCTTCCTCGCCCAGCTTCTTCTGCTGGTGAGCAATGTTCTTCGCCTCGGCAGCCTTGCCCATGCCGAAGCCCTTGACGGTCTTTGCCAGAATGACGGTGGGCTGCCCCTTGTGATTCACCGCATGGTGGTAGGCCGCGTAGACCTTGCGGGCATCATGGCCACCTCGGTTGAGGCGCCAGATCTCCTCGTCGGACATGTTGGCGACCATTTCCTTGAGCTCGGGATACTTGCCGAAGAAATATTCCCGCGTGTAGGCGCCGCCCTTGGCCTTGAAGTTCTGGTACTCGCCATCCACGGCTTCTTCCATGCGACGACGCAGCAGACCCTTGGTGTCCTTTTCCAGCAGCGGATCCCAACGGTTACCCCAGATCAACTTGATCACATTCCAGCCGGAGCCGAGGAAATCGGCTTCCAGCTCCTGGATGATCTTGCCGTTGCCCCGCACCGGGCCATCCAGGCGCTGCAGGTTGCAGTTGACCACGAAGATCAGGTTATCCAGGCCTTCCCGGGCAGCCAGGCTGATGGCACCCAGGGATTCCGGCTCGTCCATCTCCCCATCACCCAGGAAACACCAGACCTTGGCGTCCTTGGGATCGATCAGACCGCGATGCTCCAGGTAGCGCATATAGCGGGCATGATAGATGCCCATGATGGGGCCCAGCCCCATCGAAACGGTGGGGAATTGCCAGTAATCGGGCATCAACCAGGGATGGGGGTAGGACGTAATCCCCTTGCCATCCACATCTTCTCGGAAATGCAGCAACTGCTCCTCACTCAGGCGGCCTTCCAGGTAGCTCCGAGCATAGATACCGGGAGAGGAATGGCCCTGGATATAGACCTTGTCACCAGGATGGTCATCGCTGGGGGCGCGCCAGAAGTGATTGAAACCGACTTCATAGAGAATGGCCGAGGAGGCGTAACTGGCAATATGACCGCCCAGTTCGGTGCCCTTGCGGTTGGCGTGCACGACCATGGCCATGGCATTCCAGCGGATCATGGCCTCGATACGCTTCTCCAGCTCCCGGTCGCCTGGATAACCCGGTTCGCGAGCGGTTGAAATGGTATTGAGATAGGCCGTGTTGGGCCGATAGGGCAAATAGGCACCAGAGCGCCGGGCGTGATCGATCAGTTGTTCCAGGAGGAAGTGGGCACGCTCCGGGCCGTGCACGGCCAGGGCGGATTCCAGGGACTCGATCCACTCCCGGGTCTCGTCCGGGTCCACATCTTTGAAGCGTTCGTTGTCCGCCATGTTGAATCCTTAATCAGCAGGAATTTTTATTCATCTTTCCGGCATCTGTCGTAGGATGCCGGGTTGCAGCCTTCGCCGAAGCCGTTTGAACAGCGTGACGAAGACGCGAAGGAAGGCTGGGCCCGGTGGGGCGGGCGTGGATTGCGGCGCCGACATGCCCCGGGCCGAGGAAGGTCGGGCGCATCGACGGCCACGCGACACATTGGGCTGACCGCCGCCACCCACCGTTCAAACAGCGAGTATGATCGTTTTTTGCACTGCCAAGGTCAAGGACAACACCATGCCCCTGAAACTGCCCGATTTGCCGAAAATCCAGATAAAACAGGACACAAGGCTCCCGGATGAAAGCCCGGAGCAGCAATTCGATGCCATGATCCTGATCATTGACGGGGCGGAGGAGACGGCCGGCATTCAAACGCGGCAACCCGCCTGGCTCGGCGGGATAGAGGCGGACTGTTTCCAACAGCATCCAGAGAGCAGCAATCCCGCCGTTGGCAGCCGCGGCGGCTGCCGCATCGCCCGGCTGCGCGTGGACAAGGGGCTGAATGCCTTCCAGGCCCTGTCATTGGCCCGCAAGACCCTGGAATTGCTGCTCTCGGACCGGCCCCGGAAACTGGCGGTGATTGATCTTGCCGCCGACATCCACCAGGGCGAGAGGATGACCGAAGCCATCATTGCGGGCCTCTACGCTGCCCTCTACCAGCCGCCCCGCAGCGGCCGCACTACCCTGGAAGCGCTTAGCGTGGAGAGCCTTGACCTGTTTGGTCCCCACCGGGCGCCCGACATCAGTCGGGCAGAGGCCACGGCGGAAGGCAATCAGCTGGCCCGATGGCTGACCCAGCTACCGGGCAATCACCTCTCTCCCGGTCAATATCGGGAACTGGCCGAAAGCCTGGCGCGCCAGGAAGGTTGGGACAGCCACTTTTACGATGAGCAGGAGCTGGACCGTTTGGGCGCCGGTGCCTTTCTCTCGGTCACCGCCGCCAGTCCAAACCGGGACGCCGGCATCCTCCGCCTCAGCTACCGCCCGGCTGGCGGGACCAGCGCACCTCTGGCCCTGGTGGGCAAGGGAATCTGTTTCGATACCGGCGGCACAAACCTGAAAAATGCCAGCGGCATGTACGGCATGCATGGTGACATGCAGGGCAGTGCGGTAGCGCTGGGCACCCTGCTTGCCCTTAGCCGCCTGAAATTCCCCCATGCCGTGGACTGCTGGCTCGCCCTGGCGGAAAACCACATTGGGTCCCGTGCCACGCGACCGAATGACGTGGTCACCGCCCTTGACGGGACCACCATCGAGATCGTCAACACCGATGCCGAGGGCCGCATGGTGCTGGCCGATACATTGGCCCTGGCCAGTCGCCAGCAACCCAGGGCAATCCTGGATTACGCCACCCTCACCGGCAGCTGTGTAGCCGCCCTCGGGCAACGCATGAGCGGTGCCATGAGCAACCGCCGCGACTGGGTCGAAGCCCTGATTCGCGCCGGGGAGCGTAGCGGTGAGCGGGTCTGGCCGCTGCCCTGGGAAGCGGATTACGACGAAGATCTGGAATCGTCCGTGGCCGACGTCATCCAGTGTCGCCCCCCGGCCGAGGCCGATCACCTCTATGCGGCCCGCTTTCTTGGCCGTTTCGTCGCTGAGGATATCGGCTGGGTACATATAGACCTCTCCGCCGGCAAACGGGAGGGCGGCCTGGCCCACGTCCCCGGCGATGTGACCGGTTTTGGTGTCCGTTTCGGCGTGGAATGGCTCAGTTTCCTGGACAACTCCCTGATCGGAGAAAAGTAGTCGGAACGGGGGCTGGTACAATGGCCGCCGTATCCGATGCAAATCAGGAAGCTCATGGACACCTTCGTAATCTCTCGCCCCGATGACTGGCATTTGCATGTGCGCGATGGGGCCGCCATGCAGGCCGTGGTCCCGGAGACGGCCCGCATCTTTGCCCGCGCCATCATCATGCCCAATCTGAACCCCCCGGTGACCACCGTCGCTGAGGCGGAAGCCTACCGGGACCGCATTCAGGCTGCGATCCCTGAAGGTAGTGACTTTCGGCCGCTCATGACCCTGTACCTGACGGACAATACGGACGAAGACACCATCAAGGCCGCCGCCGAGCATGATGACATCCACGCCTTCAAACTCTATCCGGCGGGCGCCACCACCAACTCGGCCTCGGGCGTCACCGACATCCGCAATGTCCGAGGCGCCCTGGAGGCCATGGCGGAACATGACATTCCCCTGCTGGTTCATGGCGAGGTAACCCGGCCGGAAGTGGACTTCTTCGACCGGGAGAAGCGCTTCATCGACGAAGTACTCATGCAGGTGGTGGAGGACCATGCTCCATTGCGGGTGGTCTTCGAACACATCACCACTCGGGAAGCAGTGGACTTCGTGCACCAGGCGCCGGCACGGGTGGCGGCCACCATCACTCCCCAGCACCTTTTGGAAAATCGCAACGCCCTGTTTCGCGGTGGCCTGCGCCCCCACCATTTCTGCCTCCCCGTCCTGAAGCGGGAGGAAGACCGTCATGCCCTACTGGAAGCGGCCACCAGCGGCTCACCCTCATTCTTCCTCGGCACGGACAGCGCCCCCCACCCCCGTGGCGCCAAGGAATCGGCCTGCGGCTGCGCCGGCATTTACTCGGCTCACACCGCCCTGGAGCTCTATGCAGAGGCCTTTGAGGCCGTGGGACGCCTGGACAGACTGGAAGGGTTTGCCAGCCATTTCGGGGCTGACTTCTATGGCCTGCCACGAAACCAGGGCAAGGTCAGGCTTTCACGGCAGCCTCGGCAAGTCCCGGCTGACCTGCCCATGGGGCCGGATGTGGTCGTACCATTTCGGGCCGGCGAAACAGTCGCCTGGACCGCAGAGCTGGAGCAGGCATGAAAGAGGATTGCGAGAAGGACTACCAGAACCAGGATCCCCGGATTGTTGACCGCTTCCGGAGTTTTCTACCGGTAGTGGTGGATGTGGAGACAGGTGGTTTCAACCCGGCCACCGATGCCCTGCTGGAAATTGCTGCCGTACTGGTGCACATGGATGATCGCGGCGAGCTCTATCGCGGTGAGACCTATCGTTTTCATGTTGCGCCTTTCGAGGGCGCCAACATCGAGGCGGCGGCACTGGAAGTCACGGGCATCGACCCGGATCATCCCCTGCGCCCGTCAATGAAGGAAGCGGACGCCCTGGGCCGGCTTTTCAAGCCGATCCGCGCGGAAGTCCGCAACACTGGCTGTACCCGAGCAATACTGGTTGGCCACAACAGCTGGTTCGACCTCCAGTTCCTCAATGCCGCAGTGGAACGTTGTGGCATCAAACGGAACCCCTTCCATCCCTTCTCAAGCTTCGATACCGCCACTCTGGGCGGCGCTGCCTTCGGCCAGACCGTACTCCACCGGGCAGCCAAGGCAGCGGGGCTACGATGGGATGACAAGGCCGCCCATTCGGCCGCCTATGACGCGGAGCAGACCGCGGAACTATTCTGCGACATCATCAATCGCCTCAAGCCCGTCTATCAGGAAGCCATCGGCAACAGGGAATAAAAAAGGCCGCAGCACTCGGGCTGCGGCCTTTTTCAATGCCCTTTACACAAGGGCTTAGTCGCTGGCGACTGCCTTGAGTTCCTTCTCTAGCTCGCCGGACTGGAACATCTCCATGATGATGTCGCAACCACCGATCAGCTCACCCTTGATGTAGAGCTGAGGGTAGGTAGGCCAGTTGGAATACTCCTTCAGACGCTCCCGAAGTTCCTGATCCTCCAGGATGTTGAAATAGGAAAAAGGCACACCGACCTGCTTGAGTACCTGCGCGGTCTGGGCGGAAAACCCACACTGGGGAAAGTCCGGCGTTCCCTTCATGTAGAGAAGGATGTCGTTGCTGTCCAGCTGTTCCTTGATCTTGTCTTCAATAGTCATAATGGCAAGTCCTGCATGAATGAAAATGGTTGGGCGTTTCGTCAGCCGCCGTTGACGGGCTCCATATCCCGGCGCTCGTCACTGCCGTCAAAATCCACATCGGTGATGACACGGCGCACACCGGGCACGCCCTCGACACGCATCACAATATCGCCAATGGCTTGCGGCTCGGGCACGGAACCGGTCAGGGTGACCACACCCTCTTCCACCGCGACTCGCACGGTCCCTGCGCCACGGACCGGGGCATTACGGATTTCCGACTGCACGGCCCGCTGGATGGAGCGGTCGTCATCCGGATCCACCTCTCCCGGGCCCATCATGGCGCAAGCGGACAGGGCCATTAGCATTCCCAGGAGCATGGCAGGCAACAGCGATTTCCAAGGATTCATGGTCGGCGTCCCAATGGTTGCGGGGGATCTAATGGGGCATTTTATCATGCCGGACCGGGGTCCCCCCAAGCGCCCCCGCCCGGTGTCTCCAGCAACAGTCGATCACCGTCGACGACGGAAAAACTCGCCTTGCCCGGTAATGCCCGGCCATTGAGATGATTACGCCCGGCCTGGCCCTCGCGCCCGCCGGCGAGGCCCCAGGGACCACGGCGTCGACGTTCGCTGATGATGCTGACCTCTGCCTTGTCGAGAAACTGATACTCACGGGCCAGGCCCCAACCGCCCCGATGGCGGCCCCGCCCACCGGAATCCGGCCGGTAGGCATAGCGCAGAACCCGCAGTGGCCAGTTCATTTCCACTACCTCCACCGGGGTATTGAGGGTGTTGGTCATATGGGTATGCACCCCATCCAGGCCCGGCCCGGCCCGATGGGCCCCGCCGCCACCGCCCAGGGTCTCGTAGTAATCCCATCGCCGACCGCTGAGCGACCCCATGGCAAGGTTGTTCATGCTGCCCTGACTGGCCGCGGGCATTTCATCCGGTATGGCCTGAGCCAGTGCGCCAATGAGTGTATCCACCACGCGGCTGCTGGTTTCCACATTGCCCGCCGCCACTGCTGCGGGGGGACGGGCATTGACCAGGCTGCCGACCGGCGCCTGGATGCTGACACCTCGAAAGGCGCCTGCCGAGGCCGGCATCTCCGCCGGCATCAGACAACGGAAGACGTACAGTACCGCAGCCGCGGTCACCGACAGAGGACAGTTGATGTTTCCCGCCACCTGATCGGCAGTGCCATCAAAGTCCACCGTCACATCGCCCCGCTCCACCTTCAGGCATACCCGGATGGGAATATCCTCGGCACCAAAGCCATCATCATCCATGTAATCGGTAAAACAATACCGACCCGAAGGGATGCGAGACAGGGTGGTCCTGGCCATGCGTTCGGCATAATCGTTTATGGCGGCAAGGGCCTGATCCCATTGCGCCCCCTGATGATCGGCCGCCAGCAATCGGAGTTGTTCGACCCCGGCGCGAACCGAGGCGACCTGGGCAGCAAAATCGCCCGCCACCAGGGCGGGGTTGTTCATTCGCCCTGTCAGGGTAGCCATCACCGTCTGATCCAGATCACCATGGCGACCAATCAAGGTCGGCGGAATGATGACGCCCTCGTCATCCAGGTCCCGGGACAGCGGCAGGGAACCGGGGCTGCTGGAACCAATGTCGGAGTGGTGGGCGCGGTGGGCGACAAAGCCGAGCAGCCGCCCCGCCTCGAAAACCGGCATGATCACGGTTACATCCGGCAGATGGGTTCCGCCGAGATAGGGGTCATTGAGGGCGAGGATGTCACCTGCCGCCCAGTCGCGGACATCCACCACATCTCGCATGGCATGGGCCATGCTGCCCAGATGGACGGGAATATGGGCCGCCTGGGCGCAGAGTTCACCACGGGCATCAAAAAGGGCACAGGAAAAATCCAGCCGGTCACGGATATTCGGGGAAAAGGCGGCCCGGCGCAGCACTGCGCCCATCTGCTCACAAATGCTGTTGATGCGATTGATGAAAACGGACAGTCGAACCGGATCCAAGCTGACCCCCCATCCGATGAATGGACCTCAAGGGTACTTGGCCGGGGGGCGGGAAACAAACGGCCAAGGATGAGGCCATGGATTGTCTAGCCGGCAGGGTCCCTCTCGGGCAACTGGCGCACCACTTCCCACTGCTCTTCGGGACTCAACTGACTCCATTGAGCAATTTCCGTCAGTGAGCGAAAGCAGCCCATGCAATAGCCCTCGTCATCCATTGTGCAGACACCCACACAGGGGGATTCCGGCGGTTCGGGACTGGCCGGCATGGCGCGCGGCGACTGCCGGTCAGGCTCGTGGTCGGCCGGGGATTTGAGGTACTGGCGTACGACTGCCTTGCTCATGGCTGATGTCTCGGTCACTCAAATGAAGGCCCGCGCGGGCTGCGCGGGCCTCGCATTGTACATTATTTGGCCAGATTGGCCGCGGCGAACTCCCAGTTCACCAGCTTCCAGAACGCCTCCATGTACTTGGGGCGGGCGTTGCGATAGTCGATGTAATAGGCATGCTCCCAGATATCGCAGGTGAGCAGCGGCGTGAGACTGTCATCGCTCAGCGGAGTTTCAGCATCATCCGTCTGCACGATATCCAGGCTGCCATCGGCTTTCTTCACCAGCCAGCCCCAACCGGAGGCAAAATTGGCCACGGTCTGTTCGGTGAACTCCTTGCGGAAGGCATCCACCGAGCCCCAGCGCTTCTCGATGGCGGCTTTCAGCTCACCGTCCGGCTCACCGCCGCCATTGGGGCTGAGAGACTGCCAGTAGAAGTTGTGGTTCCAGACCTGGGCGGCCTGGTTGAACAGTTTGCCGCTGGCCTTTTTCACCAAGTCTTCCAGACTCAGCTCGGCATCGGGCGTGCCCTCCACCAGGCCATTGAGGGTATTGACGTAGGTCTGGTGGTGCTTGCCGTAGTGATATTCCAGGGTTTCCCGGCTGATATGGGGCTCCAGGGCATCCATGGCATAGGGCAGCTGCATCAACTCGTGACTCACTCGGGCCTCCTTAGTGTGGCTCATTGGGATAATACCGGCCGGCCGCGCCCGCAATCCGGGCAGGCCTTGTAATCCACCGGTTCTGTCCTAGGGTTTAGGGGGTACGTTCCAGCGCTCTCCTGGAACGCGTTTCCATTATCCACCATCTGTCAAGTCTCGAAACCAACGAGAGGTACACAAGAATGAATCCACTCAATTCCATCAAGGGTGTCTGGATCCTGGGCTTTGTGCTCGCGGTGATTCTGGGCGTGGTGGTCAACCTCACCGCCACCGGTAGCTGGTTTGACTTCAATCACGCCGAGTTCTGGCGCTGGATTCACGTCATTGCCGGCATTGTCTGGATTGGCCTGCTCTACTATTTCAACTTCGTCCAGATTCCGGCGGTGGCCCAGGCCGGCAGTGAGGCAGCCCCCATCAACCGCTTCGTGGCCCCCACGGCACTGCTCTGGTTCCGCTGGGCCGCCGTCGCTACCTGGGTGTCCGGCGCCATCTATCTCGCCATCATCCAGCAGTTCGCCAATGTCTTCACCCTGGGCTTTGCTGGCGGGTTCGACGCCGCCTACGGCCTGCCCATGGGCATCGGCGTCTGGCTCGGGACCATCATGCTGATCAATGTCTGGGCACTGATCTGGCCGAACCAGAAGAAGGTTCTGGGTATTGTCGAGGCCAGTGACGAGGAAAAGACCAAGGCCAAGCAGATCGCCAAGATGGCCTCGCGCACCAATGTGGTCCTGTCCATTCCCATGCTCATGTTCATGGTCGCCGCCAGGGGTGGCGTCTCGGTGCTCGCCCTCTGAACGGAGCACCCCCGACCATCAAGCGCAACGGCCCGCTTCGGCGGGCCGTTTTTTTGGCTATCCGTCATCGAAGGGCTCTCGACAAAACCTAAGCCACCCACCAACACGACCAAAATCCCCCCCCTTCACCAGATCTTCTTTGTCGCACCAACCCGGGCACCCTATACTGGCCCCATGAAGCCAATCCGCTTGCAAACCGGCCGTGGCCGCCCCGAATTCATCATGCTCCTGGTGGGCCTGTTGCTGGCCCTGGGCGTGCTTACCCTGGCCTTTGAGCGGATTCTGGACCAACGCCAGCACCCCAACCAGGCCGTCAGCGCCCAGGCCCTGCAGGATGGCAGCCTGGAGATTCGTCTCGACCGAAATCCCCAGGGTCATTATCTGGCCAGTGGTCACATCAACGGCGAGCCGGTCCGCTTTCTCATCGATACCGGTGCCACCGGCATTTCCGTCCCCGGACACCTGGCCCGGAAGCTGGGACTGGAACGTGGCGCCGCCATCCCCACCCGCACTGCCGGCGGTCGGGTGAACAGCTACCTCACCCAGCTCGAGAGTGTCAGCCTGGGCGGCATCCGCCAGGACGATGTGCGCGCTACCATCAACCCCCATATGGACCTGGATGAAGTCCTGCTGGGCATGAGCTTTCTCGGCCCGCTGGAAATGGAGCAGCGCGACGGCACCCTGGTGATCCGGCAACCCGCCCGACACTGAACGCCCATCGGCGGTATAATTCCGCGCCCGATTTCTCCCAGGAGACCGCTGTGCTGCCCTTACCCAAGGATCTGGACAAACAGGTTGACCGCGCCATTGAGGAGGATCTGGGCGACGGCGATCTCACTGCCGCTCTGATTCCGGCTGACCGCCAGGCCCAGGGCTACATTCTCACCCGCGAGGCGGCGGTTCTCTGCGGCACGCCCTGGGCCGAGGCCGTGTTTTCCCGCATTGATCCCCAGATCAGGGTGGAATGGCTTGCCCGGGAAGGCCAGCAGTTGGCGGCGGATACCCGCTTTGCCCGTCTCTACGGCCCGGCACGAAGTCTGTTGACCGCTGAACGGACTGCCCTCAATTTCCTCCAGACTCTGTCCGCCACCGCCACCGAAACCGCCCGCTATGTCGCCCTGGTGGCTGGCAGCAACACCCGTATTCTGGATACCCGCAAGACCCTCCCCGGCCTGCGCACCGCGCAAAAATATGCCGTACGCTGCGGTGGTGGCCATAACCACCGTGTGGGCCTGTTCGACGGTATCCTGATCAAGGAGAACCACATCGCTGCCTGCGGCGGGATTGGTGCGGCAGTGGCGGAAGCCAGGCGACACCACCCCGGGGTCGCGGTGGAAGTGGAAGTGGAAGACCTGAGCGAGCTGGATGCGGCCCTGACAGCGGGTGCCGACATCCTGATGCTGGACAATTTTGACCTCCCCGGCCTGCGCGAGGCAGTGAAAATCAACGCCGGGCGCGCCAAGCTGGAAGCCTCCGGAGGGCTCACTGAGGAGGCGCTGCGCGGAGTCGCTGATACCGGGGTGGATTTCATTTCCGTCGGCGCGCTCACCAAGCACATTCGCGCCATCGACCTGTCCATGCGGCTGGATCCCTGAGCCGCTGGGGCAGCGAGATATTCCGGCACAGCTTGACCCAAATCAGATTTCGCTCGCCGCCCAATATGGTATGCTGAGCGGCCCGTGAAACAAGCGTTTGAATTTTGCCCTTCCGGGCACTCAACAGCTTCATTTCGACATCTCGAACAGGAGGACGACCATGTCCGGCCTTGTCTGGTTTCTCGTCACCATCGCCCTGGCCCTTTCCCTGGCCTATATCCGGGCGAGCCTCCCCGTATGGACCGGCGCCTTCGCCGCCCTGATCGGGGCCAACTGGCTTATCTCCGGCAGCCTGCCGCTGGTGGCCACCATTGTTTTCCTGGCTGTGGCCATTCCCCTGAACGTCCTGCCCCTGCGGCGGGCAGTGTTCAGCAGCCGGCTGCTGAACTGGTTCCGTTCGGTCATGCCCCCTATTTCTCAGACCGAGAGGGTGGCCCTGGATGCGGGCAACACCTGGTGGGACGCTGACCTGTTTACCGGCCAGCCGGACTGGAACAAGCTCCTGAGCTATCCCTCGCCGCAGCTGACTGACGAGGAACAGGCCTTCGTGGACGGACCCACCGAAGAGCTTTGCAAGATGATCGATGACTGGCAGATCACTCATGAGCTCAACGATCTGCCCGCACCGGTGTGGGATTTCCTGCGCGACAACCGTTTCTTCGGCATGATCATTCCCAAGGAATACGGTGGCCTCGGCTTCTCCGCCCTGGCCCACTCCTCGGTGGTGATGAAGGTTGCCAGTCGCAGTCCTTCCGCCGGTGTGACCGTGATGGTGCCCAATTCCCTCGGGCCGGGTGAGCTCTTGCTCCATTACGGTACTGACAAACAGAAGGACTACTATCTGCCGCGGCTGGCCAAGGGCGAGGAAATCCCCTGTTTCGCCCTGACCGGCCCCCATGCCGGCTCCGACGCGGGCGCCATCCCCGATACCGGGATCGTCTGCAAGGGTGAGCACAACGGCAAGGAAGTGCTGGGCTTCCGGCTCAACTGGGATAAGCGCTATATCACCCTGGCCCCGGTGGCCACCTTGCTGGGCGTGGCCTTCAAGGCCTATGACCCGGATGGACTGTTGGGTGACAAGAAGAGCCTGGGCATTACCCTGGCCCTGATCCCCACCGACACGCCGGGCGTGGAGATTGGCGACCGCCATTTCCCCCTCAATGCCTCCTTCCAGAACGGACCTACCCGCGGCAAGGATGTGTTCATACCTATGGAATACCTGATCGGGGATCAGGAGTACATCGGTGAGGGCTGGCGCATGCTCATGAACTGCCTGTCGGTAGGCCGGGCCATCTCCCTCCCGGCCCTGGGCACCGGTGCCGGCAAGCTGTCCAGCCGAGCGACGGGCGCCTATGCCCGGGTTCGCAAGCAGTTCAAGACCCCCATTGGCAAGTTCGAGGGTGTTGAAGAAGGTCTAGCCCGTATCGGGGCCTACACCTACCGCATGGAAGCCATGCGGCGCATGACTGCCGGCGCCCTGGATCTGGGTGAAAAACCATCAGTGCTCTCGGCCATTCTCAAGTACCACTGCACCGAGGGCATGCGCCAGGTCGTGGGTGACGCCATGGATATCCACGGTGGCAAGGGCGTGATGATGGGCCCAGGCAACTACCTGGCCCGCACCTACCAGTCCATTCCCATCAGTATCACGGTGGAGGGTGCCAATATCCTCACCCGCAGCCTGATGATCTTTGGCCAGGGCGCCATCCGCTGCCACCCCTATCTCCTCAAGGAGATGGAGTGTGTGGGCATGGAAGATGAGGAGCAGGCGGTGCGCAAGTTTGACCGCGCCCTCTTCTCCCACGTGGGCTTCACCATCAGCAATGCGGTTCGTGCCTTCGTCACCGGCCTGACCCGGGGTCTGTTCATCCGCACGCCTGAAGCGGGTGAGGTCAGCCGTTATTATCGTCAGTTCTCTCGCATGAGTGCGGCCTTCGCCTTCTCCGCCGATGTGACGCTGCTGTTGCTTGGCGGCGAACTCAAGCGCAAGGAGAAACTCTCCGCCCGCTTCGGTGATGTCCTCAGCCACCTTTACATGGGCTCGAGCATGCTCAAGCAGTTCGAAGACCAGGGTCGTCCTGCTTCGGACCTGCCCATGCTCCACTGGGCCTGTCAGGAATCGCTGTACATCATCGAAGACCGGCTGAACGAGATCTTCCGCAACTTCCCGTCCCCGCTGCTGGGTCGGCTGGTGAAGCTGGTAGTCATGCCCACCGGACGCAGTTTCCGTCGTCCCAGTGACCGTCTCGGTCACGAGGTGGCTTCCCTGCTGCTGACCCCCTCCGCGGCACGCGACCGCCTGACTCGTGGCGTCTGGAGCAGCAAGGACCCCGAGGACCCGGTAGGCAGGGTGGAATATGCCATGGATCGCATGATTACCGCCGAACCG
Source organism: Natronospira sp. (assembly GCA_003558125.1). Taxonomy (GTDB): domain Bacteria; phylum Pseudomonadota; class Gammaproteobacteria; order Natronospirales; family Natronospiraceae; genus Natronospira; species Natronospira elongata. The sequence continues at coordinate 44,715 of PWMQ01000091.1, forward strand.
CTGGAGGCCCGTCTTCAGAAAGGCCTGGGCGTGCGGCTGTCGGCAGCCAATCTGGAAGATACCGTCAAGCGCGGCGTGGCCGAGGACGTTATCTCCGAACAGGAGGGCGCAATCATCCTCGAAGCCGCCAAGGCGATGGCCGCCGCGATTGCCGTGGATGAGCTGCCGGCCGAGCGGGAACCGGAGGCCCATGGCAGCTCGGCCCGCCAGGGTGAGGCAGCCAAAGCCACCGGCTAATTGATTGCCACCATGCTGCAAGCACAAAGGCCCCACCTTGCGGTGGGGCCTTTTTTATCGTTAAACATTCAGGAAAAACCCCAAGGAAATGCTGATTCAGGGATTCACGAATCATCCCGGGGCAAGCGCTCTCCCGTTCGAATCAGATCAGCCACATCCTCGGCCATTAAGGGGCGGCTAAAGTAAAAGCCCTGCATCAGACGACAGCCCGCTTCGATCAACAGGTCTCGTTGGACCGACTGTTCGATACCCTCGGCAATCACCTTAAGACCAAGGGCGCTGGCCATGCTGATGGCCGCACCGGTAATGGCCTCGTCCTCACTTGAGCTCGCAATGTCCCGAACGAAGGAGCGGTCCAGTTTGAGAATATCCACCGGCAGGCGTTTCAGCTGACCCAGGGAAGAACTACCGGTGCCGAAATCATCCATGGCCACCCGCACCCCATGCTCCCGCAGGCGATCAAAAACTGCCTGATACTGTTGTTGACCAATCAGCACATCACTCTCGGTCACCTCCGCAACCAGGCGGTTTGCATCAATGCCATTGCGACTCAGACTGCGATCCACCATGCCGGGCAGGCCACCATGACGACATTGCACCATGGAAAAATTGACGCTCATGGTGAGGTCTTCACCCTCAAGCTGATCCCACTCACCCAACTGAGCCAAGGCCCGGTCCAACACCCATTCCCCGATGGGCACAATCAAACCGGTTTCCTCGGCCAAGGGAATGAATTCACCCGGCGACACCATGGTGCCATCAGGGCGTTGCCAGCGAACCAGGGCCTCAACTCCCATGAGGCTGCCGGTTTCCGATTGCACGATAGGCTGATAATGGAGTAAGAAATCCTGCTCCTCCACGGCTCGCCGCAATTCATTGTCCATTGACAGGCGACGCACCGCTCGCTCCCGAAGCTCAGGAGTGAAGAAGGCGTAGCGGTTTCGCCCCTGCTTCTTGGCTTCATACATGGCCGCATCCGCATTCTGCAGCAGCCGTTCGGCTTCCTCGGCATGATCGGGAAAGAGGGAGATACCGATACTGCAGGTCAGGGTCACTTCGGTATTGCCCAACATGACCGGTCTCACCAGGCCCTTGCGGATGCGGTTGGCAATGCCACGCAGGGTCTCCAGGCTTTCCACCCCGTGGACAATCACCGTGAACTCATCACCGGCCAGGCGGGCTACCCAATCACCCTCCCGGGTACTGTCCAGTAGACGCTGGGCAATCTCCTGCAGCACCACATCGCCGGCATGGTGCCCCAGAGAGTCATTCACGGCCTTGAAGCGATCCAGGTCCACAAACAGCAGTCCCACCCTCTCCCCTTCCCTGGCTGCCGATTGCAGGGACCGCTGGAAGAATTCGTGGAAGGCATTTCGATTGGGCAGCCGGGTCAGACCATCCAGGGTTGCCATTTCCCGCAGGCGATGCTGAGCCTGTCGTCGGTCGGCAGCGGCAAGTGCCAGGGAAATGAAGTCAACGGCGGAACTGATGAAGTTGTCATCGTCTTCCGTCCAGAAGCGTTGAATCCGGGACTCGGCCATGAGAAAACCGCGAATGCGGCCACCACGCCGGAAGGGGGTCACCAGGGCAGAATAGACCCCATTGGGTCGAAAATAGTCTTCTCGATACAGGGCGGCTCTCGGATCAGCGTTGACGTCGGAGAGCACTAGTGTCCTGGTCTTCTCCAATTCCCGTCGGCTTTCGGCATCGATTCGGATATCGAAGCTTTCATCAGGCTGCTGCCTGGCCTGGTCCCCGTCCAGAATCATTCTGGCCCGAAACAGCTCCTGGTCCAGATTCAGATCCCAGACCGAGACCCTTGTCACCGCCAGTCCCCGTGCCACCCCGCGAGCCACCCCGACAATAGCGGCTTCCAGGTCACCCTCGGCAATAACCGGGTTACGCGCCAATTCCATGAGAATGAGTTTTCGGCGATGGTTGGTGGTCTCACGCCGCCGCAGCTCCGACTCCACCCGTCGCCGCTCCTCCACTTCGGTACGCAAGGACTCGGCCACCGATGCATAAGAAAAACGCGCACTAGTCGCTTCAACCTGATCTCTGTTGATGCGCGGCGCCGCCAGCCCCAAAACCACCGCCGCCAATGCCACCAGGCCGGCGGTAATCTGGCTCAAGGGCTCGCCCACAAAAACCAATCGAAGGAAAACAGGCAAGAGAAAACATGCCAGGGCCAACTGAAACATCCACAGAGCCGGAGCCAGAAGAGGCAATGCAACACCGGAGATAGCCACCATGGACAGGGCAATTATGACCTGGAACTCTGGCTCATCCAGCGGGAAAAACAGGGCGCCGGCTACCCCCCAGATCGGCGCGGCAACTGCCAGGCCCACGCCAAAGGCGATCAGCCAGGTTCGTGGTCGGTTGATATGGCCGCGATAATGAAAAAAGGCCAGGGCCAGGGCCAGACGGCAGAACTCCACCAGACACAGGGTGATTGCCCACGCCATCGCCACACCGGTCTCGACCACTTCCCGGAACAGGGCCGCAAGCAGGAATGCCGCAGGAATGCTGACCACGTGGACCGGCAGGGAATAGCTGAACAAGCGCCGGACCATCTCCGATTGGACCCGCGCATTAACATCCCTGTCAGTTACGGTGACCTTCTTGGCTTCCATCTGGTCCCACCTATTGCCAACCCGAGAACCCATCCTTTGCCGTGACCATGCAGGGAAACCGGTTTCGGAAATCCCCTATTGGTCCACCAGGTCCATGCGGTAGACTGCCGTCAGGTAAACAACATGCCCAAAAACGGCCCGTTGGGCAAATCAGGAGGTAGGAGATGGAACAGCGACGCGGCATCACGCTGATTGGCTTGACCTGCCTTCTGGCTTTCACGACCGCCTGCGCGGGCTTCATTCAAGATCGACAAACCAGGGATCGCCAGGCGAGAATCGAACGGGCCATTCAGGATGATGCCACCTGCCGCCAGCAAGGCCGTGAATTCCCCTCTACCGCCTACACCCGCTGCCGGCAATCCTTACAGGATCAACGGGAGTGGCGTCAGTTGCGCGCCCTGGAGATACTGGAGCCAGAGCCCATGGGCGCCGGCGTTCGTGACCCCTTCCACCGCCCGTCGAGCGAAAGGGGTGATTTCCGCTGCGAAAAACGCCGCTGGGAAGAAACCGAGTGGATTGAGTGTGGTGTGTATCCCAATTAAGCACAGGGAGCCAGCGTCTAGCCCCGGGATGCCTCCCACTCATCGACAGCAGTGCCAAGACGACGCGCACAAGCCCGCAAATGCGCAATTGCGTCTTCATTGGCCTCGGTGCGCAGGGCTTCCCAGGCTTGATCCAGGTATTCCTCACCTGTCCTCGCGATACCGTCGTCTTCCAGCATCTGTGCTGCACGGCGCAAGGCACCCAGGCACTCATCCACACTGGCCTCATCCAGCTCGGATTCCGTAAAAACCAGAGCACAGGCCCCCAGGGGCGCCGCATCCAGGGCCCGGTCCTCGGAGGTTTGCTGATCGAGGGGCACGCTGTGCCGATAACGCGCCACCAGACCTTCAACCATCCAGACCAGGGCCAGCATGGAGGCCATGTCATTGAAAAGGTGAGGATCACCGCGCTCGGCAGCGGTCTCCGCCGCTGCCGCCAGCGCTGGCGCTACGACCAGCCGGTACTCACCGGAAGCCAGTCGCAGAGAATCTGGCGCACTTGTGGGGGTCTCATTCATGCCGGCTTTCGTCCTCCAGTTTGATTTCAATGCGGCCGCTGCTGGCCTGGGTCAATTCATTATCCAGGGCTGACAGGCAGCGTGCGGGTAACTGGGCGCGGATGTGCACCCGCTCACCGTAGTCCACCTCAAGCGCCTGAGCCTCGTGAGCCAGCAGCTGGCGGCGCACCAGACTTTCGTGCTCGAAATCCAGGACCAGCTGCAGCTCCCGGCTGGGCTCCCGCCAGCTCAGTTCAGTGGCGTCCAAAGCCCGTTGCACTGCGGCCCCGTAGGCTCTGACCAGGCCTCCCGCGCCCAGCTTGATACCACCGAAATACCGAATCACCACTACTACCGTGTCACCCAGCCCCTTGTGTTCCAGCACCGACAACATGGGACGGCCGGCGGTGCCGGCTGGCTCGCCCGCATCGTGGCTGCCCATCTCCGCACCGCCCAGGGGATTGCCGGCCACAAAGGCCCAGCAGACATGGCGGGCATCGGGATAGCGGCGGCGGCAATCCTCGACAAAGGCCATCGCCGCTGCTCGACTGTCGGCCCGGCCGAGGCGGGTGATGAAACGGCTGCGCTTGATCTCCAGCTCGGTTTCCACCGACCCGGCGGGATGCTGGTACGGGGTTTCGCTCACGGCCTGCTCGCGCGCTTGGGTGGAAGGGAATGTTATCATGGGCGGCTTTCCACGCATGCTGCGTGGCGACCCAAGCAACCGGATCCGTCAACGTCGTGGCCATTCTTCAGGACAAGATAAACCGAATTCTGCTGACCTATGGTGAACTGGCCCTCAAGGGCCGCAACCTGGACGACTTCAAGCGCCGTCTGCAGGACAATCTGCGTCTTCGTCTGGCGTTCGCGGGCCCCGGCTGGACGGTCCGCTGGCGACATAAGCGCCTGTTCGTGGAAGTCCCTGAACAGGGGCGGGAACAGTTGCCTGCGGTGCTGACGGCGCTGCAGGAGGTAGCGGGCCTGGCCTGGATTCATCCCTGCCGCTGGTTGCCGGGCGACCCGCGCCCCAGCACGGAGCACCTCCCTCAACTGGAATCCTGGTTGCTGGAAATGGCCCGGGCGAGTTACCGCCCGGGTGATCGCTTCCGGGTCACGGTCAATCGGGCCGACAAGCGTTTCCCGGGCCGCTCCAACGCCCTGGAACAGGAGTGGGGCGCACGCCTCATCCAGGAGACCGATTGGGATCAGGTCAGCCTGCGCCGCCCGGAGCGCAATTTTCAGCTCAATATCTATCCCGAGGGCTGCTACCTGTTCTGTGAGCGGCTGCCGGGGATGGGCGGGCTGCCGGTAGGCAGCGGTGGTCGGCTGATGACCATGCTGAGCGGAGGCATAGACTCTCCGGTCGCGGCCTGGATGATGGCCAAACGCGGCTGTAGCCAGGATTTCATCCATTTCACCGCGACCCACCAACAACAGAACGACCCGGCCAGCAACAAGGTGGTGGACATGGTCCGTCACCTGAGTCGTTTTACCATCCGCTCTCGACTCTATCTGGTGCCCTATACCCATTTCGATCTGGCCATGCTGGCCTCTCCCAGCCCCTATGGCGTCATTCTGTTTCGCCGCTTCATGGCTCGGGTGGCGGAAAGCCTCTGCCAGGAGACCGGTGGACTGGCTCTGCTCAACGGCGACAGTCTGGGGCAGGTGGCCTCCCAGACGCTGGAGAACATGGTGAGCAAGTCGCGGGCGGTGACCCTGCCCATCCTCCGCCCCCTGGTAGGTATGGACAAGCAGGAGATAATCGATATCGCTCGACGGATCGGCACTTTTGAGAATGCCATCCAGCCCTACAAGGACTGTTGCGCACTGATTGAACAGTCACCCAAGACACGCTCCGAACATGGGCGCCTGAGCCGGGAGGAAAAGGACGCCTTTGACGACTACGAAGGGCTGATCCGTGACAGCCTAGCCGAGGCAAGGCGGCTGGATTTCCAGTGCGGGGAAGCGGTCGATCCTGATAGCAAGGACCCACTCAGGGGCTGACGAAGGAAAGCGCTAGAGGTTCCTGAAGACCTGCTCCGGGCCCACGCAACGGTCAGGCAGCCGCGCCCGTCCTGGTGCCCGTAGAAAATCGACGACCGCATCGGCAATACAATCGTTATCGAAAACCAGACCATGAGTCCGACCCTCGGCAAGCAGCAAATGACTCTGGGACAGATGTGACTGCTGGTGACGCGCCCACTCCTTGGGGGTGACAGGATCCAACTCGCCGGCCAACAGCAACACCGGCAGATCGGCCTGCACAGGCTGGCGAAAGGCCTCGCCATCGAATTGACCGCTATCCCAGCCATTGACGCAGGGATGATGGCGCCAGATGGACTCGGGAAAGCTCGCCTCAAGCCCAAGAGCCTGGACTGCCTGATCCATGCGCGCCGGATCCGAAACCGCCGATTCCTCGCAGATCGATGCCCAATAAACTGCATCCCGTCGGTCCGGATCCAGGGCCGGCCCCACGACCTGGCTCAGCAGGCCGGCAAGATCCCTGAAATCGTCGCCGGCAGCTGCCACGATGGCCGCCGGCAGGGCTGCCAGGCTGTCGTCAAATACCTGGGCCGCGAAGACGAGATCGGCATAGCGCTTGCCGTCGAGCCAGAGCGGCTGTGGCGGGCGTCCGTTCAGCTCCAGCAACAGCAGCTCGGGTTCCCGGTCAAGTCGCGACTGGAGCTGTTCATGGGCCTCAGCCAAGGCCGGGCCGGGGCAATCCGGCTCTGCCTGGCAACGATCCAAAAGACGATCCCAGGCATCGGCATAAACCGTCGGCAATGTAATGATGGGATCCCGGTCGGTGGGAAAGACACCATCCAGTACGGCAGCCGAGAAGCGCTCGGGCCGTTGCCGCAACAGGGCCAGCGCCATGCGCGAACCATGGGAAAGGCCCAGCAGACGAGCCTGCTGATCACCGACCGCCGCGAGCATGCCGGGCACATCACCAAGCATGTGACGGGCGGCGAAGTCGGCCGGATCCAGACCGTCGGCCTGCAGCCTGTTCCGGCACGCCGCCAGCATCTCGCGACTGGCCACCGCCTCCTCCTCAGGCGTCAGTGGCCGGGCCATGATATCGCTCACCAGCGCGGCCCGGTCCGGGCAGGCGGTGCCGGGCCGGGCATTGCCGGTGCCGCGGGGGTCGAAAATCAATAGCCGCCCCGGAAAACGATGGGCCTGCATCCAGGCTGCCCACAGCCAGGCACTGTCCGCATCCGTCCCGCCGGGGGCACCGGGCCCGCCCGGCAGATGAATGGTCAGAGGGGCGTAGGGAGGCTCACCGTCCCGGCGCAACTCGACAAGGGGCAGCTGAATCGGCTCGCCGCCCTCTGTCCGGACACCGGTATCGTAATCGCTGCAACGGGCAGTGACGCCGGCGGGCAGGCGGAATTGGCAATCCCGCCATTGCAGATCCTCGCTGGCAAGCGGCGGGCGGGGCTGGCTGCCATCCAGGGCCGGCCCGTCCGGCACAGCGGGACGCAACAGCCAGGAAGCCAGAAGCAGCACGGCCAGCAGAATGCTGCCGGCAAGCGCGAGCTTCAGAGGCACCGCGCGCCGCGCTCAATACCGCGCCGGCAATAATGCCGGGCCTCGACCCGGGTCAATTGCCAGCATTCATTGTCACGCTCGAACCGCAGGCGATGGTCGATGCCGGCCAGGGAATCGTCCTTGAACCCCCAACGCTGCAACAGGCCCTCATGACTGTCCTCCGACAGCGCCCGGGCGCGAATGTCCACATCGATGCGATCATCCTGGGCTGCCCCCAGCAGACCGCGCCCCCGGGCCCAGGCCTCCACGACATCCTCAATCTCGCCGCAGAGGGCCTCCTCGGGCAACTGGCTGGTGTCCTCCAGGGCCTCCACATGGACCCATTCGCTGCGAGCGGGCTGGAAGGGACTGTCTGCAGCTCGCTGGCGGTAATCGGTCCAGGCCGGCTGTAGATAGAAACCATTGTCGTCCGCCTCGCCCTGCTGTGCGGGAGGCGATATCTCATCCGCCTGGCAGGCCATCAACCCAGGCAACAGCAATGCGATGATCGCCAGGCCCGGGCGCAAACCATATCGATTCATTCGGTCCTCGCTCGCTCAATCAGATCGCGAATCTGAGAGGCCCGTTTAAAGGCCCCGTTGCCACTGGTGGAAAAGCCGAACAGCGGCTTGGTCTCACCATTCTTCATCCGAATCACCGCCCGATGCGTGGGCCGACTTCGGCCGCCCCGGGAGCTGGAGTAACTGGTCTCCACGTCCACCTCATCGACCTCGGCCAGGGGCAGACGTTCCTCCCGACCGGAGGACTGCCACCAGCGGCGGCGGCGGAGCATCAGCCAGCCGCTACCCGGCAGGGCCTCGACCTCGGCCACATTTCGCACACCCAGAAGCATGTACAGGCCGATGGCCGGAAACAGCAGAATGAACAGGCTCAGCATGCCACCCGCGGCATGACTCAACTCCAGACGCGGCTGGTCCGGATTGTTCACAAACGCATTGACCTCTTGGGCCATGCGCTCGTGGGCAGTCCGGGAGGAACTGCGAAAGGCCGACAGATCCCGGGACCCAGAGGCTGTATCGAGCACGGCCCAGTAATTGGTGCTTGTCCCCCCGTCGCTATTGCGACTGCGCCGAGACCTTACTTCAGCACCGCGCAGGTCCGACAGTGCGAAGACATCATGGGTGCTGGAAAAGGGCCCCACCGACTGGTAAACACACTCCCCACTGGCCCGCTCACAGACCAGATCCACCGCAGCCTGGGAAAAGACCCAATAGATACCGGAGCCCAGCACCACGAAAAAGGCCCCGATAAACATGGAAACCTTGTTACGAAACTCAACCTTGAGGCCGGAAGCCGTATTCATCATTGCTCACTCCCCCCAAAAAATCTCCCTGAGACAACCCCAGAATACCCCACACAGCCACCCACCAAAACCGGATCAAATCAAAGAGCGGTGGCGAAAAGTGACTCAACGAAAAAGGGGCCGCTCATTGCTGAGCGGCCCCGAAATCGAAAAACTGGTGCCGGAGATAGGAATTGAACCTACGACCTTCGCATTACGAATGCGCTGCTCTACCGACTGAGCTACTCCGGCGCAAGGCGGAGATTATAGCGGTATTCACCCCGGGCGGACAATCGCGGTCCGCCTACGACCTGAGTTAAAAATCCGCGCAATTCCCATTCGGTTTTTACCCCCCCCCGCTGATCGTTGCACCGCAACAACAATCTGACCCCCGGATTATGTCATTCCCCGACGAACGGTAACTTCACCTGGAAGGCCCGTCATAAAAGGCTCTCCGGAACTCCACCCCAGTGCCCAGGAGCCGGATTCACGAATTCGGGTTGCATCCACAGCAAGATCGACTAAACCTATTGACTGGCGTCCGCGGACGTCGCTTTGCGTTTCGACACCCAGGGACAGCGCAGGCAGTTAACCACAGGACGGTGCACAGAAGCCGGGGGGGTTTCTGCTTGCAGGCGCGAAGGTTTACCAAAAATAAACCTCAACTGGAGTGTCACTTATGCGTTATACCTCTCTGTTGCTCGGGGCCGTTCTGGTTCTGGGCCTTTCCACCGCCAATGCCAACAATCGACATGTGGATGTCATTGTCAGTCTGAATGACGGCGGTCCCGCAGCCGAAGCTGCAGCCAACCGGGCAGATGCCGCCAACTTCGCCGCCGAGTTCGGTGTTCGCGCCGAGCGCGTCTATGGCGCAGCCCTGACCGGCTTCGCCGCCTCCGTACCCGAGGCTCGCCTGGACGCCCTGCGCAATCACCCGCGTGTTTCCAGTGTCACCATGAACGGCCGGGTTTCCATTGCCCAGGGCAACTGCCCCCACTGCGGTGGCGGTGGTGACGACGACGATGATGATGACGATCAGGGCAATCAGACCTTGCCCTGGGGCATTGAACGCGTCGGTGCCGACCAGAACAACAACACCGGTGACGGCATCAGCGTCTATGTACTGGACACCGGCATTGACGCGAGTCACGACGACCTGGCCGGCAATCTGGGCAATGGCTTTGCCTCCGAGCCCTGCCAGGACCAAAGCAGTGGTCCGCCCAACAGCCGTCGGACCTGCGAAACCGACTGGGATGATGACCAGGGCCACGGCACGCATGTCGCCGGTACCGTGGGCGCCATCGACAATGATATTGATGTCGTGGGTGTTGCCCCGGATGTCACCCTGCACTCGGTCAAGGTGCTCGATAGTGGCGGTGGCGGCAGCTTTGCCGGCATCATCGACGGCATCGACTGGGTAGCCGAGCAGGTCCAGGCCAGCGGTGAACCCGCCATTGCCAACATGAGCCTGGGCGGTGGCGGTTCCAAGAGCGGTGAGTGCACCGAGAATGGTTTCGTCGGCGATGATGCCATGCATGAAGCCATCTGCAACGCCACCAACGTGGGCGTGGTCTTCGTCGTCGCTGCCGGCAACGAGGGCGCCGATGCGGCCGGGTCCGTGCCGGCGGCCTATGACGATGCCGTGATTACGGTGAGCGCCACCGACTCCAGCGACGACTGGACCAGCTGGTCCAACTGGGGTGACGACAGTGCCGACTGGACCAGCAATCAGTCCGCACCCGTGGCCATTGCCGCACCCGGTGCCGCGATTGAGTCCACTGCCATGGGCGGTGGGACCGAGAGCCTGAGCGGCACTTCCATGGCAGCCCCGCATGCGGCCGGTGCCGCAGCCCTGCTGCTTCGCTCCAACCCGCAGTCCGCGGATGCCAGTGCCTTCCACAATATCCGCACTGGCTTGTTGAACAGCGCCGAGGACAGCAGCGGCTTCTCCAACACCAGCGGCAACCCGCACGACGAGGATTTCCTCGACGCCAGCGGTCTCTGATCATCGCCATTCGGCAATGATCACGGAAAAGGCCGGGCTCACGCCCGGCCTTTTCTTTTCCTCCCAAGAAATCCTGCCCGTAAAGCATTCTGGAACATCCCTGTCGGAAAATTCCGGCACCGTCTGTCCCCGCCTTGAGCCTCCGACCGGAGCCTGAATAAGCTCCGCAAAACAATGAATCTGGGGGAGTCATTCAATCAGGGAGGGTTAATCAACATGAAAAAGGGGGAAAGGGGCCTGACGCTGCTGGAACTGCTGATCGCCCTGGCGGTGGTCGGCCTGCTGATGGGGATTGCCACCCCGGCGGTTGACCGCTGGGTCCAGGAGACCCGCGCCACCACCGGCACCAATATGATGATCGGCAGCCTGCAATTCGCCCGCAGCGAATCCCTGCGCGTGGGCGTGCCGGTCAGCCTCTGCCCAAGCCGGGACGGACGACATTGTGCGGCCGATCAACAGGCCTGGTCAGAGGGATGGCTGATCTACCGCCACCAGCAAAGTCATGGTAATAACCGTCTCAGCCACCCGGATCAGATCCTGCGTGTGCAGTCTGCGGGCGTGCCGGGCCTGCGCGCCAACCGCCAGCGCTTCACCATGCGCACGGACGGGCGGCGCAGCACCAATGGCTCCATTCTGGTCTGCCGGGAGGGAGAGGCGCTGGCGGCCCGGGCGATCATCATCAACGTGAACGGCCGCGCACGCAGCACCCGCGACCCGCAGAGGATGCCTTCGCCTGAGTGCTAAAGAGCGCTAACGACGGCGCTCAGTTGCCTGTCCTACCCAATAAGGCCAAGTCCACACAATGCGAGCCACGGCGTGAGGTGGCGTAGCAGGGGCCGGGGAGGCTTTTCCAGGATTGTGGGCGACAGGGTGAGCCAAGACCGATGGTCCAGTGGACCATCGCAGCATGGCGAACGCCCGCACGAGGATGTGCGGGCCGGACCGGAAGGCGGAGCAGGAAAGCGCAGCCTTTCGGTCGCCCCCAAAGCCTACAGGGATGTATCTACGGCGTTCTTGGAAAAGCCTCCCCGGCTCCTGCGGGAGCCACCGGATCGAAGCCGCTTAGGCCGGGACTGAAATGGGGTCCAGGTATTCCTCGCCAGAGAGCTGGCGAAAAAGCCTAAGTAGCTTGCTCAGACGGTCGGGTGCGCAGCAGGCGTGGCAGGGAGAAGGTGACGGTTTCGGCGCGGCCTTCGGTTTCCTGGACGGTCTCACCGCCCCAGTCGCGAAGCTGCTGGACCACCTGCTGGACCAGCACCTCGGGTGCCGAGGCGCCGGCGGTGACCCCCACCTTGTTCACGCCCTCAAACCAGTTCCGGTCCAGATCGCCGGGCCCATCCACCAGCCAGGCCCGAGCCCCTTCCCGCTCGGCCATCTCGCGCAGACGGTTGGAGTTGGAGCTGTTGGGCGAACCCACCACCAGCATCACTTCCACCTCGCTGGCCAACCCCCGGACGGCATCCTGGCGATTCTGGGTGGCGTAGCAGATGTCTTCCTTGCGCGGACTGGCCACGGCCGGGAAACGGGCACGCACCGCCTCGATCACCCGGGCGGTGTCGTCCATGGAAAGGGTCGTCTGGGTGACGAAGGCCACGCTCTCCGGATCCTTCACATCCAGCCCGGCCACATCCTCCGGCACTTCCACCAGATGGATCTGCCCACCCCACTGGGTATCAAAACGCCCCATGGTCCCCTCGACCTCCGGATGGCCGGCATGACCGATCAGGATCACATCCCTGCCCTCGCGGGCGTAGCGATGAACCTCCAAATGGACCTTGGTAACCAGCGGACAGGTGGCGTCAAAAACCTTCAGGCCACGGCGCTCGGCCTCCTCTTCCACGGCCCGGGAAACCCCGTGGGCGCTGAAAATGACAATGGCGTCATCCGGCACCTCGTCCAGTTCCTCGACGAATACCGCCCCCAGGCCCCGCAGACGATTGACCACGTAGCGGTTGTGAACCACCTCGTGGCGGACATAGATAGGCGCGCCGTACAACTCGAGGGCCCGCTCGACAATCTCGATGGCCCGGTCCACGCCGGCGCAGAATCCACGGGGATTGGAGAGCAGAATATCCATGGCTTACCTCAAGGGGGTGGGGGCTTCGATCAGGGCTCAATTGTACCGCAGGGGGGCCGCTGGGAGAAAATCCGGCGCTCAGCGAAAGACCCCAAAACGGGTCCCGCGCCAAGACGGAAAAAATTCAAAAGAATGCCTCGCGCAGTGACGCAAAGACGCGGAGAAATTCAAAAGAAAAAGATTTGGCCTCGCGCAAAGATCGCTAAGAGCGCTAAGGGTTGATGCTGTCGCCGCGAGAGGCTTTGGCGAAGATCACGGATAAGGACCATTGGTTCCGCAATGGGATCAGCACACTAAAAAACAAACGGTTTTCCTTTGCGTTCTTGGCGCCCTCTGCGCGAGGCATTCTTTTGAATTTCTTTGCGTCTTGGCGTCTTGGCGCGAGATCGCTTTTCCGTCTTTTTGCCGCCTAGGAACCCTGACGCCGTGGCCAGAAGCTGTCGATGATGACCAGGGCAGCACCGATGGTGATGGCGGCGTCGGCAACGTTGAAGGCCGGCCAGTGCCAGTCCCCCACATAGAAGTCGATGAAGTCCACCACATAGCCGTAGGCAATGCGGTCGATGAGGTTGCCTACTGCACCGCCGAGGATGAAGGCGAGACCACAAGCCAGACGGCGTTCACCATAACGAGGCAGGTACCAAAGCCAGGCAATGATGCCCAGACTAACCAGGCTGGCCAGAATGGTGAGGAACCAGCGTTGCCAGCCACCGGCATCGGCCAGGAAACTGAAGGCCGCGCCTGGATTGTGAAGCAGACGAATGTTGAGAAAAGGCATGACGGCAATGGAGTCATAGAGCTCCATGCTGCGACTCACCCAGATCTTGGTGATCTGGTCCAGCAGGACGATCACGGCGGCCGGTGCCAGCCAGATCAGCGCCCCGCTGCCCTTCGGTTTCTTGATCTCCACACCCAGCATGCCAGCTCTCCCGGCCTTAAAGACAAAACCCTTCAAGCACCGAAGCCGCCGAAAAGCGCAGACTCATTGACGCAGTGCAATGAGTCCGCTGAATTCGGTGGCTTCTCCGCTTGCCTTGTTATTTTCCTCAAGCGAAACGACGAACTTCGCCGTCGCCTTCGACATTGCTGACGCAACGCCCGCAGATGTCCGGGTGCTCGGCGTTGTCACCCACATCGGCGCGACGATGCCAGCAGCGCACGCATTTTTCATGCTCGCTGCGCTCGGCCAGGATCCAGAGACCCTTGGCTTCCTGTCCTGCCTCGGCCGCATCAGGACGACCGTCCGCGGCTGCGGTGCGGGCGTCACTGGTGATCAGCGCAAAACGCAGCTCGTCACCCAGCACATCGAGCTTGTCCTTGAGCGAGCGCTCGCAGAACAGGGTCACCTCGGCATCCAGGGACGCACCGATTTTCTCTTCATTACGAAGGCGTTCCAGGACCCGCTTGACCTCGTCGCGGACGGCAATGACCGCTTCCCAGTCCACATCCTCGGCTTTCACCGTCGGAAGCTCATACCAGGTCTCCAGGAAGACACTGTCCGGATGCTCACCCGGCAGATGACGCCAGATTTCCTCACTGGTGAAGGAGAGGATGGGCGCCAGCCAGCGCACCATGGCCTCGGCGATATGATACAGCGCCGTCTGACAGGACCGCCGTGCATGGCTGTCGGCCTGGGTGGTGTACTGGCGATCCTTGATCACGTCCAGGTAGAAGCCACCCATATCGTTGACGCAGAAATTGTGGACGCGCTGATAGATATGGTGGAACTCGTATCGATCGTAGGCGCCACGCACTTCTTCCTGCAGGGCTGCAGCGCGTGCCACCGCCCAGCGGTCCAGGGCCAGCATCTGCGACGGTTCCACCGCGTCCTTCGCCGGATCGAAACCGGCCATGTTGGCCAGCAGGAAACGCAGGGTATTGCGCATGCGTCGATAGCTGTCCGCCACCCGCTTGAGAATCTGATCGGAGACGGCGATCTCGCCGCGATAGTCGCTGGCCGCCACCCACAGGCGCAGCACATCGGCCCCCATCTGATTGAAGACCTTTTGCGGGGCGACCACATTGCCCATGGACTTGGACATCTTGCGGCCCTTCTCATCCACGGTGAAACCGTGGGTGAGCACACCCTTGTAGGGGGCGGTGTCGCGGATGGCCACGGAGGTCAGAAGCGAGGACTGGAACCAGCCACGGTGCTGATCGGAGCCTTCCAGGAAAAGATCGGCCGGCACCTGCAGATCCTCGTGACGGTCCAGTACACAGAAATGCACCATGCCGGAATCAAACCAGACATCGAGAATGTCGGTGACCTTTTCGTAATTGTCGGCTTCATCGCCCAACAGCTCGGCCGGGTCCAGCTCGAACCAGGCATCAATGCTTTCCTTCTCGACCCGTTTGGCAACCGCTTCCAGCAATTCCGGCGTCTTGGGGTGCAATTCACCCGTTTCCCGATGCAGGAACAGGGCAATGGGAACCCCCCAGCTACGCTGACGGGAAATACACCAATCGGGACGGTTTTCCACCATGGCGCGGATACGGCCTTCGCCCCAGTCGGGAGTGAACTTCACCTTGCCAATTTCATCCAGCGCCGCCTGACGCATGCCGCCGCGATCCATGCTCACGAACCATTGGGGTGTCCCCCGGAAGATCACCGGCGTCTTGTGCCGCCAGCAGTGGGGGTAGCTGTGCTGGTATTTTTCATGGTGCAGCAGCATGCCGCGCTCTTCCAGCAGGGCCACCAGCTTGGGGTTGGCCTTGAAGACATGCTCGCCGGCGATGTGCTCGGCCTCGTCGGTGAACACGCCGTTTTCATTGACCTGATGGTCCATGGGCAGGTCGTACTCCAGGCCCATGAGATAGTCTTCCTGGCCGTGGCCGGGGGCGGTGTGCACAGCCCCGGTACCGGACTCGGTGGTGACGTGATCGCCAAGCACCACCGGCACCTGGCGATCCAGATAGGGGTGTTGCAAGGACAAGCGCAACAGCTCACTGCCGGCGGCGACCGCCAGACGCTCCGCACCACCAAAGCCCCAGCGCTCAAGCACGGTATCCACCATTTCCACCGGCAGCACGGTGATCTCGCGACCATTGGGGCCGGTGGCCGCATAGAGGCCATATTCCAGCTTCGGACTCAGGGCCACGGCCCGGTTGGCCGGAATGGTCCAGGGCGTGGTGGTCCAGATGGGCAGGAAGGCCGGGGCATCGACGGCCTCGGCCGCGAGGCCGAAACGCTTGGCCAGCTCGGCCTTGTCGGTCACCGGGAAGCGGACATCCACCGCCGGCGAGGTGTGCTCCTGGTATTCGACCTCGGCCTCGGCCATGGCCGAGCGGCAGTCCATGCACCAGTGCACCGGCTTGTAGCCCTTGTAGAGATGGCCGCGCTCAATCATCTTGCCGAAAGCCCGCAATTGGTCGGCCTCGTACTGCGGGTTCATGGTCAGATAGGGCCGGTCCCAGTCACCGAGCACGCCCAGGCGCTTGAAATCCGTGCGTTGACGGTCGATCTGCTCATGAGCGTAATCCCGGCAGGCCTGGCGAAAGTCGCGGGCATCGACCTTGTCACCGACCTTGCCCACCTTGGCCTCGACCTTCAGTTCAATGGGCAGGCCGTGGCAGTCCCAACCCGGCACATACGGGGCGTCAAAGCCCTCCAGGGTGCGGGACTTGACCACCATGTCCTTGAGAATCTTATTGACGGCATGACCGATGTGGATGTCGCCGTTGGCATAGGGCGGGCCATCCGGAAGGATGAACTTGGGCCGCCCGCGAAAACGCTCCCGAATCTTCTGATAGAGACCACTGTCTTCCCATTCCCGCAGCATGTCCGGCTCGCGCTTGGCCAGGTTGCCGCGCATGGGGAAGTCGGTCTTGGGCAGATTGAGCGTGGACTTGTAGTCGGTCACCGTTTCACCCTAACAATCAACTGTGAATTCGCCGGTCATGTCACCGGCACTTGTTCTTCCGCCAAAACGGCTCGCGCCGCCCGGCTGTCCTCATCCATCTGGCGGCGCAGGGCCGACAGATCCTCGAATCGTTCCTCGTCGCGCAAGTGGCGAATCAGGCGGACCCGCAGATGGCGTCCGTAGAGATCACCTTGCCAATCGAAGAGATGAACCTCCAGCAATCGCCTGCGACCATCCACCGTGGGTCGCCGCCCCAGACTGGCCACCGCCGGCAGGGGTTCGGCCTTGTCCAGCCCCTCGACCTGCACGGCGTAAACCCCGTCCCGAGCCGCCAGCCGCTCGTGGACGGCGAGATTGGCGGTGGGATAACCCAGCGTTCGCCCCAGTTGCCGCCCCCGGCGCACCCGCGCCGTGACTCGCGGCCACTGACCCAGCAAGGCCGCGGCCTGACGGGTCTCACCCAGCTCCAGGTGACGGCGGATGCGGGTACTGGACACCCGGGCACCCTGCCCTTCCACCGTGGGCATCACCTCCAGGCGAAAACCCTGATCCGCGGCCGTCGCGGCCAGACTGTCTGCATCGCCGGCCCGGTCCCGGCCATAGCGGAAATCATCCCCGATCAGGAGATAGGCCGGGGCCAGACCCTGCTGCAGGACATCCTGTTCGAAGGCCCGGGGGCTCATTCCGGCCAGGGCGGCATCAAAGCGCAGAAGCAGCAACTGATCCACCCCGGCCTCGGCCAACAGCTCATGGCGATCACGGAAGCCGACCACCCGGCTTGGCGCCCGCTCACCCAGGAAATAATCCAGCGGCCGCGGTTCGAAACTGATCACCGTCAGCGGACCGGCAGGCTCGGTAGCCCGCGCCCGTTCCAGCATGGCCCGATGACCGCGATGCACGCCATCGAAATTGCCGATGGTCACCGCTCCGCCCCGACGGGCGTGGCTCAAATGTTGCCGTCCGCGTATCAGCCGCAAGTCCAGGCTTCCCGTAATGCAAAACGGGGCATTATATCAACTATCGGCCGCCGTCAGGCCATCACATGCCGCCGCCGGAGCCCCAGCAGCAAGAGTACCAGTCCATAAACCAGGGCCCCGGTGCCAATGCAGACCGCCAGCAGCCCCACCCGCTCCCAGACGCCCGCATCCAGCCAATCCGCCAGTGGGCCGGCAAGCCACAGCACCACCGCGGCCATTACCCCATTGGCCACCAGCCCCTTGAAGAACAACGAGGCCCAGCCCGGCCCGGGCCGGTATACGCCGCGACGGCGCAGCCCCATATACAGGAGACCGGCATTGATGAAGGCGGCGATCGCCGTTGCCAGGGCAAGGCCCATGTGCGGGGCGACGAATCCGGTCATCACCATCGGCAGCACGAACGCGAGATTCAGCACCATGTTCGAGACCATGGCCACCACCCCGGCCTTGACCGGTGTCTTGGTGTCCTGGCGGGCGAAATAGCCGGGGGCCAGCACCTTAACCAGCGTGAAGCCCACCAGACCGAAGGCATAGGCCATCAGGCTCCAGGCCGCCATGCGAGTGTCATGGGCCGTAAATTCGCCATACTGGAACAGGGTCGAGAGCATGGGGCCGGCCAGACAGAACAACCCCACCGCCGCCGGCACCGCCACCAGCCAGACCAGACGCAGGGCCCAGTCGAGGGTATCGGAAAAGGCCTTGGGGTCTTTTTCCGCGTATCGCGCCGACAGGCCGGGAAGGATTACCGTGGCCAGGGCAATGCCGAACACCCCCAGCGGAAACTCCATCAGGCGGTCGGAGTAATACAGCCAACTCACACTGCCGGCCACCAGAAAGGAGGCGATGATGGTGTCGATCACCAGATTGATCTGGGCCACCGAGGAGCCAAACAGGGCCGGCGCCATCAGGCGCATGATGCGCCTGACACCCTCATGTTTCGGATCCCAGCGCGGCCGGGGCAGCAGGCGCAAATGCTTGAGAAAGGGAATCTGAAACAGTAACTGAGCCACCCCCGCCGCAAACACACCGACCGCCAGGGCCATGCCCGGTTCGTCGAAATAGGGGGCCAGCCAGACCGCCGCCCCGATCAGGCAAACGTTAAGCAGGACCGGTGTAAAGGCCGGCACCCCGAAGCGGTTGTAGGTATTAAGAATCCCGGCCGCCAGGGACACCAGGGAGATGAACAGCAGATAGGGAAAGGTCCAGCGCAGCATGGCCGTGGCCAGCTCCCGGCGGCCGTCCTCGCCGTCGAAACCGGGGGCGAAAATCAGAATCAATACCGGCGCTGCCACCACCCCGATCAGGGTAATCAGCACCAGTACCGCCCCCAGGATACCCGCCACCCGGTCCACCAGCGCCTGCACCTCGGCATGTTCACGCTGGCTGCGATACTCGCCGATCACCGGCACAAAGGCCTGGGAAAATCCCCCCTCGGCAAACAGCCGCCGCATGAAATTGGGGATCTTGAAGGCCACGAAAAAGGCGTCCATGACCGGCCCGGCCCCGAAGAAGCGGGCAAAGACCACATCGCGGACGAATCCCAGTACCCGGGAGAGCAGGGTCATGCCGCCGACCAGACCGGTGGAGCGCAGCAGACTCATGCCCTGCCCTCGCCGGGCCTGGAGTGAACAGTTCCCAGTTCCCAGTGAACAGCGGGGGCCGTGCCAAATGGCAGGCGCGGCGACCACCTCACAGCGCAGTGGGCTACCGAAAACCTGGCTAGGTTATTGTTTTTTCTAGTCAAACGCTGCAACTTGACCCCTTCGTTCAGACAATGGCACTCGGCCCCGGCCGGCACCCTCTGTTCACTGTTCACTGGGAACCGTTCACGCCACCTGCCGGCCTTGACAGGCGCGCGGTTTTTCCGCATGATACGCGGCTTTCGGCGACCCTGTCACCGAAACCGCGCGCGCGTGCGCCGCGACAACCCCGAGCGTCAGCAGAATTATCAGGAGCTAGTCTTGGCTAACATCAAGTCCGCAAAGAAGCGCGCCCGTCAGGCCGAAGAGCGCCGCAAGCACAATGCCAGCATGCGTTCTCGCATGCGCACCGGCATCAAGCAAATCATCAAGGCCATTGAAGCCGGTGACAAGGCCAAGGCCGAACAAGCCTACAAGGCTGCCGTGCCCTATCTGGATCGCATGGCCACCCGGGGCATCATCAGCAAGAACAAGGCCGCTCGCCACAAGAGCCGCCTCAATGCCCGCCTGAAGGACATGGCTTCCTGAGCCAGTCCCGCGCACAGCTAGACCAAAAAGGCCGGTCCCAGTGACCGGCCTTTTTTGTTGTATGCTTGGACCATGCGCGTTCACAGCCTCGAAGCCATCATTGCCGCCCTCAACGAGGCGGGAGTCCGCTACCTGGTCGCCGGCGGCCTGGCGGTAAATGCCCATGGCTATCTTCGCTATACCAAGGACGCGGACCTGGTCATCGAATTGGCCCCGGACAACATCCTTGCCGCCATAAAAGCACTGGAAGACCTGGGCTATCGCCCCACCATCCCGGTGAAGGCCGAAGATTTCGCCGACCGTGAAACCCGCGAAAGCTGGGCAAGGGACAAGGGCATGAAAGTCTTCCAGCTGTTCAGTGATGCCCACCCGGAAACACCCATCGATATCTTTGTCGAACATCCCTTTGATTTCTCACAAGAATACAATCGAGCACTCCGGGAAACGCTGACACCC
This sequence comes from Natronospira sp., assembly GCA_003558125.1. GTDB lineage: Bacteria > Pseudomonadota > Gammaproteobacteria > Natronospirales > Natronospiraceae > Natronospira > Natronospira elongata. The sequence goes on from PWMQ01000091.1 coordinate 65,061, forward strand.
GGAATCGAAGCTCCCTTGGTCTCCCTGGAGACATTGATCACTATGAAGGAGGCAGTAGGCCGCCCGCGAGACCTGGACGATGTTGAACACCTACGCATTCTTCACGAGCAGCGTGACAATAAGGAGTAACGATCATGTCGCGGCTTGAGGATGAGATCGACTGGAGCAAGACTACCTGGGAAGGTGCACGGCGGGAACAATTGCGTCGCTGGCGCAAACTGAGCCTGTACGAAAAGATGCGGGCCGTTGAGGAAATGGGGGAATTGGCCGAACGGCTTGCCCAGAACCGGAACAAGCGCGGCCAGCGCAGCATAAAGCCAGAGTAACCCTCACCCGAAAAAAACCGTAACACCCGCGCTGTCTCACCCACCTTGAAACACCACGCCCATCGTCTATGCTGGACAAGGTAGCCCCCAAAAGCATGGATGCTGATGAACCGCTTCGAACTACCCGGTCTCTGGCTCAATCCCAGCGAACTCCACGGCCTGCTGGCCACCGAGCAGCCATTGGAATCCATCCAGCCCGGCCTGCTCAAACCCTACATCGGCCCCTTAAAGACCCGCATCCGCCAGCTCCTCGGCCAGGGTGGCCTCGACTCCGAAACCCTCGACCAGCGCATCCAGGTCCGCCCCATCGCCCACCGCCATCTGGAAACCGAAGCCTTCGGCCAGGCCGCCGAAGCCGTGCTCCACCGCAAACGGCTTCACTTCGATTACCGCTCACGCAGCCGGGACGAAATGAGGCAGCGCCATGTCAGCCCGCAGCGCCTCATCCACTACCGCAATAACTGGTACCTGGCCGCTCACTGCCACGATGCCGACGACCTGCGCCTGTTCTCCCTGGACCGCATCCGCGACCCGAGGCCCGACAAGACGCCGGCCCTGGATATCGACCCGGCCACCCTGGACCGGCAACTGGAAGCCAATTTCGGCATCTTCACCGGCCCGCAGACCATTGGGCGGTGCTGCGCTTCACGCCGGAAGCGGCCCGCTGGGCCGCCGAGCAGCGCTGGCACCCCCGACCAGATCGGGCAATGGAAGGATGGGCACTACGAGCTGCAGATTCCCTATGGCGACCCCACCGAGCTGATTCGGGAAATCCTGGCTTGGAGCGCGGAAGTGGAAGTACTTGCCCCCGAATTACTGCGCAAGCGGGTACGTGAAAGACTGGTCAGTGCGGCAGACAGATACTCGGCGGGGAGCGGTAAATGGAGCAGGGCCAAGGGAGGCACAGCATGAAACACCCCGAACCCGCTCTTTCGTCACCACGGAGTCTTCAATCCAAGGCCTTCCGCAGCCCGCGTCAGAGACGTATCAAAACACACAAAACACAGACGCCCGTCGCCAGCCCCTGCCGCGAGTTTCTCCGCAGCGGCCAGATGAACACTATCGTAGCCTCGCAAGCCAAAGGTATCGGCCAGCACCCCCGCACGACGCGCCAGTGGCTCATCGACACTGATGACATCGAAGCCCCCCCAACCTTCGTCCAACCAAACCACGAGCTGCGTCAATACATCGTCACTTATCCGCCCCATCCGCCACGCCTTTGCAAATCCGGCTCGTGCCTCGGGATAGGCAATAACATGCGTGGCCACCAGAGACGCCTTCTGAACCAAGGACCGCACTTCATTGGAATGCGGCTCCTTAACGTACAGCTTTACCAGAGCGGAGGTATCCAGATAGAGAATCAATCCCGATCCTCCAATATCAGCTCGGAAAGAGATGGTCCGCCGCCGGGCCAATCCAGCGGTCTTTCGGGGAGCTTCACCCTCTTACCAAGGGCCGCCCTGACACCCGGAAGCGCCCGCACCCGAGCCGCCAGCGCCTCATCGCTTTCCGCCCGGCCCTCCCGGCCGATAACCGCCGACAGCCGTGCCACGGCGCGCCCCCGCGAGGTCACGGTAATCTCCTCGCCGGCCTGGACACGCCGCAGGTACTCGGACAAATGGTTCTTCAGCTCACGGATTGATACATCCATCACCCAGCTCTCTTTGTGGCCACATTTCTCAATTGTAGCCACAAACCTGGTGATAACGCCAATCGCGGACTCATACCCGCTGTGTCATTCGGTGAGACACCTGAGCAAATACACTGAACTGAAAACAGACTTTCGGAGAACGCCGTGAAAGATTTCGAATCCTTCTTCCGGCAAGCAACGGGACTACCCACACCCTACCCTTACCAGAGCCGTTTAGCGGAGGACGACTGGCCGGAGGTCCTGGACATCCCCACCGGTCTGGGCAAAACGGCGGCGGTCACGCTGGGCTGGCTGTACCGCCGGCGTGAAAAGGGGGAAACGGACATGCCCCGGCGGCTCGTCTGGTGTCTGCCCATGCGTGTACTAGTGGAACAAACCCACCGAAATATCCGCGAGTGGCTGGCCGCACTCGACCTGCTGGGCGAGCCGGGTGATGGCAAGGTCTCCACACACCTGTTGATGGGTGGGGAACCCTCGCTTCGGACCGCCACTTGGGCATCCTACCCCGAGGAAGAATCCATTCTGATCGGTACACAGGACATGCTGCTGTCCCGCGCTCTGATGCGCGGCTATGGCATGAGTCGCTACCAGTGGCCTGTGCATTTCGGACTGCTCCACAACGATGCGCTGTGGGTGTATGACGAAATCCAGCTCATGGGCGCCGCCCTGCCCACCTCCACCCAGCTGGAAGCCTTTCGCCGCACGCTGCGGACCCAACGGTCCACCCGCAGCCTGTGGGCCTCTGCCACCCTGCATCGCAACTGGCTGGATACCGTGGACTTTCGGCCACACCTGGAAACGCTGGGCTGGCTATCGCTCAACGACGAGGACCGCCGGCATGATCAGGTCACCCAGCGTCTTACAGCGAAAAAGAAACTTCAGCCCGCCCGGACACGGCTGACGGCGGACAACCGCAAATCGAAAGCCGCCGCCTATATCAAGGGGCTGGCACAGGAAATCCTGGAAGAGCATCAGCCCGGTTCCCAGACATTGGTAATCCTTAATCGGGTTGAACGCGCCCAGGCACTCCATGCCGCCCTGGCCAAGCAAATGGAGACAGCACCGCTGCTCCTGCACGCCCGCTTCAGGCCCCCGGAAAGGGACGAGATCGAGTCGGCCATCCGCGCGGAAACTCCGGCGGAGGGGCGAATCATCGTGGCCACCCAGGCGGTGGAGGCCGGTGTGGACATCTCCAGCCGGGTCCTATTCACCGAACTTGCCCCCTGGTCTTCCCTGGTCCAACGCTTCGGCCGCTGCAACCGGGGCGGAGAACATCCAGAAGCGACGATTTACTGGATCGACATCGAAGAAGAGAGCAAGGAGGCCCTGCCTTACGAGATGGAGGATCTACTGGCCGCTAGAGAGCAGTTGTCCGCCATCGAATCCGCCAGCCCCGGCGACCTGCCAGCGGTGGATGCCGCAACAGGCATTCGCCGCGTAATCCGCCGCCGGGATCTGATCGATTTGTTCAACACGGACCCGGACCTGAGCGGCTTTGATGTGGACATCTCCGCCTACATTCGTGACCCGGGCCAGGCCCAGTCCCAGGTCTTCTGGCGGGATTTCGAGGACGACCCCGGCGAACAGCCGGCACCAACCCGGGAAGAACTCTGCCCGGTGGGCCTGGGCCAGCTCAAGGATTATTTGAGCAAACGCAAGGCCTGGATATGGGATCCGCTTTCCGAACGATGGGAGCCCGTCAGAAAAGATCGGATTCGTCCCGGCCAGCAGCTCCTACTGCAAAGCCGAGCCGGTGGCTACACCGCCACGGCCGGCTTCGACGCCACGGACAGCAAGAGCTTCGTCGAGCCCATCCAAATGGATACCGCGATCCTAGCCGAATCCCAG
>PWMQ01000018.1 GCA_003558125.1 Natronospira sp.
GCCGCCGCCGGAGGAGGGCGAGCCCCTGGACCTGGATGCCATCGAGATTCCCGCCGATGCCATCCGTGGTCATGACATCGAAGGCAGTATTCGGATCGGCGAGCTCGGCATGGCCGGCATCGCCATGACTTCCGTGCGCGCCGGCGTCAGCATCCGCGACGATGTGCTGCGCCTGTCGCCTATCAGCGCCGATCTCTATGGCGGTACCCAGACCGGTGAGCTGGTGGTGGACGCCAGCGGCGAAGTGCCGTCCATCCGCTTCAGCGAAGAGTTGGCCGGAGTGCGCATCGGCGATCTGCTCAAGGACATGTTCGAGATGGAGCAGATCACCGGTCTTGCCAATATCACCATGGAGGTTGCCGGCCAGGGCCATACCGTGGGCGAGCTGCGCCCGACCCTGAACGGCAACATGCGACTCCGTTTCGAGGAGGGCGCCCTGGAAGGTGTGGATGTCGCCTACCAGGTCTCCCAGGCCACCGTCCGTTTCCGCGAAGCGGCCAAGGTGCGGGAAGACCGTGGGCGGACGCCGTTCTCCGCCCTGGGGATCAGTGGCACGGTTGAAGATGGTGAACTCATCAGTGACGACTTCGGCATGCTGGTGGAGAATTTCGCCATTCGTGGCAGCGGTTCACTCAGCCTGGTGGACCTCAGTCTCGACTACAATCTGCGCGCCCGCATTCTGGAAGACCCACCCAGCGAGCTGCGTGCCGATGACTTTGATGTCCGCGGGCGGGAACTGCACTTCCGCGTTACCGGCACCGTGCTGGCACCGAGGTTGCGTTTCGACATAGAAAGCCTGCTTCGGGATCAGGCCGGCGAGGAAGTCAGGGAACGTGCCCGTGATCTGGAAGACCGCCTGCGCGACCGCTTCCAGCGATGAGCGATTCGGTCGCCAGCCCGGCCATTGTCGAGAAGGTTATTGCCCAGAAGGTCATCGAATGGCACCGGCATCACGGCCGACATGATCTGCCCTGGCAGCGGACACCCACGCCCTACCGGGTGTGGGTGTCCGAGATCATGCTCCAGCAGACCCAGGTCACCACCGTCATTCCCTATTTCCAGCGCTTCATGGAGCGTTTCCCGGATCTGGTCACCCTGGCCGACGCCCCGGTGGACGACGTCCTGCATCTGTGGTCCGGGCTTGGCTATTACGCCCGTGCCCGCAATCTTCACAGTGCCGCGGTGGTGATCCGCGACGAACATGGCGGGCGCTTCCCGGAAGCGATCGATGCCGTCGAGGCCCTGCCCGGCATCGGCCGCTCCACCGCCGGCGCCATTCTCTCCCTCGCCCTGGGTCAGTCCCATCCCATTCTCGACGGCAACGTCAAACGGGTGCTGGCCCGCTACCATCGGGTTGACGGCTGGCCAGGCCGCACCGCCGTGGCCCGTCGCCTCTGGGAACTGGCCGAAGCCCACCTGCCCGAGCGCGATGCCCGTGCCTGGACCCAGGGGATGATGGACCTGGGTGCCACCGTCTGTACCCGAAGCCGTCCCGACTGTGAGCACTGCCCCCTGGCCGATGGCTGTGGAGGCCACGCCAGCGGCGAGCCCGAGCGCTGGCCCGGCAAGAAACCCAAAAAGGCCCGCCCCCTGCGCAAGACCCGCATGCTCATGCCCGTTGCCGAGGGCCGGGTCCTGCTCCAGCGCCGACCACCGGCCGGCATCTGGGGCGGTCTCTGGGCCTTTCCCGAAGTGGAAGACAGCCCCGCCGCCTGGAGCCGCACCCGCTTCGGCCTGGAGCCCGAGGCAACCGAAACCTGGGCCAGCCTTCGCCACGGCTTCAGCCACTTCGAACTGGAAATCCAGCCCATCCGCCTCGACCTCCCGTCCCGGCCAGAGACCGTGGCCGACACCAACAGCGAATGGTTCCCCCTGGACCATCCCCCCGAAGTCGGCCTCGCCGCCCCCGTGTCGAAACTCCTGGACCAGTTGCGACGACGGCATTAACAATCCGTAGGAGCGAATTCATTCGCGATTCAGCGGTTGTATCGGCCCCAATCGCGAATGAATTCGCTCCTACGGACGGTGGCGTCTCTCGTAGACCCCCATCCCAAACTGATAAAATCTCCCCCAACCACAAACCCCAACCCCGGAAACCCCCATGACCCGAAAAGTAAACTGCGTCCTCCTCGGAACCGAAGCCGAAGGCCTCGACCGTCCGCCATACCCCGGGGACCTGGGCAAGCGCATCTATGAAAACGTCTCCAAGGCCGCCTGGCAGCAATGGCTCAACCACCAGACCATGCTGATCAACGAATACCGCCTTTCCCCCATCGAGCCCTCGGCCCGCAAGTTCCTGGAAGAGCAAATGGAAAAGTTCTTCTTCAGCAATGACAAGGTCACTAAACCGGAAGGCTACGTGCCCCCGGAATAACGTCCCTACACCTCCCCACCGTAGGAGCGGATTTATCCGCGATCAGGCTCTGTCGGAGTCTCAATCGCGAATGAATTCGCTCCTACGGCGGGATACCACCCGCTCCTTGCTCCTTGCTCCCCATTCTCCTAATAATGGCCCGATGCCAAAACGCCACCCCCCAATCCGCCTCGGCATCCTCTTGGCCACAATCCTGGCCCTAAGCTCCACCCAGGCCCTGGCCAATGCCTTCACCAGCCTCGACCCGCGCTCCATGTCACTGGGTGGCGCCGGGGTGGCCGCAACCCGGCCCTACAATGCCCCCGCCTTCAACCCGGCGCGCCTGGCGGGCAACCCCCAGATCGAAGGGCGGCGGGATGATCGCGCATTCAGCCGGGCCTTTGGTGGCATTCGCCTGATTGACCGGGACGGCTTTCTCGACTCCCTGGACCGCTTCCAGGAAAACGACAACCAGTCCCGTCTGAAACAATCCCTGGATCAACTGGAAGCTCGAATCAGTGATCAAAGCGTCACCCGCCAGGACCTGCGTGCCGTATTCCGCACCGCCGATGAGCTCCTGGATGACTACCAGAGTCTGTCCGACAAACCCCTGCGCCTGGCCGCCAGCGCCGGCTTCAATCTGGGGGCCCCTGGTGAACGCTTCGGCTTCGGCGCCAGCATTCGTCAGAACGCCGTTGTCGGCATGGAACTGCGCATCAGCCAGGAAGATATTTCCCAGGTAAGACAGGTCATCGACTTCATCGAAGTGCTCATGGATATCATCGACGAGGAAGTCATACCGCCCGACCTCGAGCTGCCAGATGTGGGGGACGATCTGACTTCCGATTTTGCCCTGCGCGGGGCCATGGTCAGAGAAGTCGGGCTCAGCGTGGGGGCTCGAATTCCCCAGCAACCCCGGACCTACCTGGGGGTCAACCTGAAGTCCCTGCAGATTGATACATTGGATTGGGAAACGGATGTGGAAAGGGCGCGCACCGAGAACTTCGAGCTTGATGACCAGCGCCTCATTCACGCCGATGTCAACGTGGATCTGGGTGTGGTCCACGAACTCGACGACGGCTGGAGCGCCGGCATGATGGTGCGCAATCTGATTCCCCGCGACTACCGCACCGTGCTGGGCAATCAGGTGCCCCTGAGGCCCACCTTTCGCGGCGGCCTGGCCTGGCAGAATCCGCGCTGGACGGTGGCCGTGGACATGGACCTCAATGAGACCGTGGCCATTGGCTTTGACCCGGCCAAGCAATACCTTGCCATGGGGGTTGAGCATCGTCCCCTGCGCTGGCTCAGCTTGCGGGGCGGGTATCGTTATGAGCGGGTGCTGGAAGAGGGCAACATCTCCCTGGGGATCGGCCTGTCCAGCCGCCGCAGCCATTTCGACCTCGCCCTCAGCGGCGACGCCGGCGACTCCTTCGGCGCCGCCATGCAGTTCGGCGTCAGGTTTTGAGAGCAGCGAGCGGCGAGCTTCGAGCAAAACAAGGCCCTGCCAATCCGTCGCCGGAGCGAATTCATTCCCGATCGGGAGCTTGATCCCCCTCTGTCTCCCCCTTCCGAGCGGAGCTCGCAAGGGGGAGGACCTTGTAAGTGGATTGGGGATGGATTCAGGCGACTGCCTCACATCGAAGGGCCCTCCTCCTTGCCGCCGCCGGCGGCGGGAAGGGGGAGACGGAGGGGGATCAGACTCTAGCCATCAAGATAAGACCGAACTTCCCGAAGCGCCTTCACCAGCCTGTTCCGCTCGCGCACTGGAATCTGCCCCATCCGCTCCTTCAGATGCACAATATGCGCCGGAAACACCTCCCGAAAGGTCGCCTCACCCTTCTCGGTCAGCCGGGCATAGGTCCGCCGCCGGTCCTCCTCGCAGGGAACCCGCTGCACCAGACCCTTGCGCTGGAGGCGATCCACCACACTGGTCAACGTGGTCTTGAACAGCAAGGTACTCTCGCCCAGCTCAGTCAGGGTCATCCCGGGAGTATTGCCCAGCGTCATGAGCACATCGAACTCCGCCGGATTGAAGCCGTGGCGGCGGATATCGGGAATGGCATAGGACTCAAAGGCCTGATAGGTCCGGACCAACTCCCGGATCAGGGTCATGAAGGGTTCTCGGGCAGCTTCTTCGGGCGTCATTGTTATCGTCCAGCGGCCAGTTTCTCGACATCGAACACAGACTGTAGCAGGCCCGGCCTCACTGTCCCTGCAGGAGGCTTGGTTCACGGAGCCAGTGGATTACCCTTTTCCCCGGACTGCAAAGCGTCGATACTCTCTGATTCTCGAGCCATTCTACCTGCAAGGAAAGATCGGGAGAATCGGACCAGAGAAAGATAATTCTACCGACACAAGCAGGGGCAGGTATGTCTTTCAGCCAAAGGGGTCAGCACTGGATAGCGGGGTTGGACCGTGCATTGGGTTTTCCGCGTGAGCGCCGCCGCTTCCGTCGCCGGCATGGCTACCCGCCAAACCTCCGCCAGCCCCGAAGCTTCAACGAGAAGATTGTCTGGCGCAAACTCTTTGACCGCAATCCGGATTTCGTCCGTGTTGCCGACAAGGTTGAGGTCCGCGACTACCTCTGCGAGGTTCTCGGTCGCGACCAGGCCGAGCCCCACCTCGTACCCCTCCAGCAGGTATGCGAGCGGGCGGAGGAACTGCAACTGGATCAGCTCACTCGCCCCTGCGTCATCAAGCCCAGCCACTCGTCGGGCCGGGTGATGTTCCTGCGGGGTGACGACCATGAGCCCGGCAGCAAGGCTGTTCAAGCCCAATGCAATCAGTGGTTGAGGGAATACGATTACGGCATTCGCCGCCACGAGTGGGTCTACACCTGTCTCCAGCCCCGCATCATGGTGGAAGAACTGCTGGATGACGGCAGTGGCCAGGCGCCCCCTGATTACAAGTTCTTCGTCTTTCACGGCCGGTTGGAGATGGTGCATGTGGACCTGGACCGCTTCCAGGGTCACCGCCGGTCCGTCTTCGACCGGGACTGGCGGCATCTCGACCTGGAGTACGAATTTCCCCGCGGCCCGGATCTGCCCCGTCCGTCGGGGTTCGACACGATGCGCGATCTGGCCGAGCGCGCCGCCGCCGGTTTCGATTTCATGCGCGTGGATCTTTACAACATCGACGGCCACATCTACTTCGGTGAACTCACCTGCTATCCGGCCTCTGGCCGCGGTCATTTCACTCCCACCGACTTCGATTTCCAGCTTGGCAGCAAATGGCGCATCCCCGCTTAGAACCATCCGGCCTTTGAAAAATTGGTCCAACAGGTGCAAACTCAACCCGCTGCCGGGGGGAAGATTCAGAAGAAAGGATTCGAGGGAGAGGGGAATGCTGCTTAAATCGCTTGGCTACCGGCTGGAAGCCGCTCTGGACCGTTTATTGGCCTATCCGCTGGAACGAAGACGCTTCAAGCGCGACGTGGGTTACTGGCCCCGCCTGCGCCGACCGCGCAGTTACAACGAGAAAATCGTCTGGCGCAAGCTGTTTGATCGCAATCCCCAGCTCGCCCGCGTGACCGACAAGTGGTTGCTGAGAGGCTACGCCATTGAGCAGTTGGGACGCGAGCGCGCCGAGGAGCACCTGGTTCCCCTCTACGGCCTCTACAACAAGCCCGAGGCCATGACGGAGGCCGACCTTGCCCGTCCCTGCGTGATCAAGCCGACCCATTCCTCCGGCCGCGTGATGCTGTTTCCCGAGGGCCTGGACCGTGACATCGGCGAGGTCCGCGAGCGCGTCGCCCACTGGCTGGTCGAGCCCGCCCACCGCATTCGCCACCATGAATGGGCCTACTCTCAGCTCAAGCCAAGGGTCATGGTCGAGGCCTGGCTGGAAGGCGAGAACGGTCAGCCCCCGCCGGACTACAAATTCCTGGTCTTCGGCGGGCGCACGCGCCTGATTCAGGTCCATCAGGACCGCTTCGGCAATCATTGCCGCTCGGAATTCGACCGCGACTGGCGCTTTCTGGAAGTCGACGGCGACGGGCGCGGCAGCGACCCCCTGCCGTGCCCCGAGCGCTATCCGGAGATGCTGGCCCTGGCCGAGCGTCTGGCCCAGCCCTTTGATTTCATGCGGGTGGATCTCTATCTGGTCGGGGGGCGGATCTACCTTGGCGAGCTCACCGCTTACCCAGGCTCCGGGCGGCGTTGTTTCGATCCCAGCCAATTTGATTTCGAGCTCGGGCGCCACTGGCGTCTTCCCGGGCCGGGGGTCCGACTCGGCCTCGGCAGGCAACCGGAACTGGCCCGCTAGTCAGCCGGCGGCGGTTCAGATTTCGCCGCGCAGCCAGGCCCAGCCCAGGCCGAGATATTCGTGGATGGCCCGCTCGGTCATGGCCAGGGCATTGGCGGTCGGCAGTAGCAGTCGCGTCGGCCTGCCCCCCCGGGTCCGCCAGACCGTGGGTGCCGGTATCGGCTCCAGGCCCTGCTTGCGGGCGAGAGCCATGGCCCGGGGCATATGCGAGGCCGAGGTCACCAGCACAAAGGACTCACCTCCCAGCCTCTCGGCCAGTGCCCGAGCCTCCTCGCGGGTATTGCCGGGCCCCGGCTGGGTCTCCATCCGCGCCGGATCCACCCCCAGGGAAAGCGCGGCCCGGCTCATCACCGTGGCGCTGGGCGCACCCGCAAAGGCAGTCCCGCCCGAGAGCAGCAAACGGCTGTCCTCAATGGCCTGATGCACCCGCATCCCCTCCATCAGACGCAGCGCCGCAACCCCGGAAAGACGCGTGGTGGCAGGCCGCTCCGAGGCATCCGAGGCATAGGAACCCAGCACCACCACCCAACCCACATCGGCCAGCGCCTCCGGACTCTCCAGCGGCTCGTACTGACGCTCCAGCGGCAGCAGCAGGGCCCGCGCAAAGGGCTCATTGGAAGCCAGCCCCAGAATCAAAACCCCACAGGCCCCCAACACCAAACCCCAGCTCCGCCAGCCCGTCACGACCAGCCCGCCGCCCACGAGCAGCAGGACCAGCACAATGGCGAGAGGGGAGAGCAGAAAGGAGAGACCGTTAGCCATTCCAGATAGGGGTTCCGTGTTGGTGACTGCAGGCGAATTTTAACCCATGAAGAGACAGATCGCCGCGCCCGGCCAAGGTTTTGTTTTTGGGTTAGGGGCACGTATCAAGCCGTAGGAGCGGATTCATCCGCGAACCGGCGTCAGAGTCAGCCCCCCAATCGCGAATAAATTCGCTCCTACGGCCAAGGGCCATCCCACCCCCTAACCCCTAACTCCTCACCCCTAACCCCTGATATAATCCCCAGTCTTCCAAACCCAGCAACACCCCCGGTGAACGCCCATGCCCGGCAAGCTCTTCGTCCAAACCCACGGCTGCCAGATGAACGAATACGACTCCGCCAAAATGGTGGATGTCCTCGTCGACGCCCATGGCATGAGCGTGACCCAGGACCCCCGCGAGGCGGACGTCATCCTGCTCAACACCTGCTCGGTGCGGGAAAAGGCCCAGGAAAAGGTCTTCTCCCAGCTCGGCCGCTGGAAGGACCTCAAACAGGCCAATGAAA
>PWMQ01000009.1 GCA_003558125.1 Natronospira sp.
GCCATGCTGCCCATGGACGAGCTGGAATACACCGGCATCACCACCACCCTGGATGGTCTGGACGATCGTTTCCACGTTCGTCCGGATGGGCCGGAACCACTCCGTCAGGCCTTCTGAGCCGACCCGACGATGGCCTGAGCCGGCAGCAACACAGTCGGCCGGGGCTGCCCGCCCCGGCCGACTGGCATCCATCATATTTTCCTGATAAACTCCCTGTTTTGATCTAGAATGCTGGGTATCCGTTGCTCCCCATGGATTCGGAGGGCCGTCCATGGCGCAAGACGCTTCCCAGCCACATCAGACCGATCTGGATCAGCTGCTGCAGGCATTACCGGTTCTGGTGGCCCATATCAGCTCCGATTTCGAGATCCTATACGCCAATCATGGCTACCGAGACTGGTTCGGACTAGATCCAGCAGCCCAGTACGGCAAGCATCTCAAGGATGTCATTGGACGCCAGGCCTTCCGAGTCCTGCTACCCCATTTCAATCAGGCCCTGGCCGGAGAGCGTGCGGAATTCCACGGCGAAGTTCCCTATGTCCGCGGTGGTCCCCGGTTCATTCACGGAACCTATATTCCTAGCCACGACGACAGCGGACGTATCAACGGTTTTTATATCCTGTCGGTGGACCTCAGTCGTGAGCAGGCGCTGGAACGGCAATTGACCAGTACCACCCGCCGCGCCGAAACCATCATCAACACCGCCATGGATGGCATCATCACCATTGACGAAACCGGCACAGTGCATAGCTTCAATCCGGCTGCGGAGCGGATATTCGGCTATGGAGCCGGCGAGGTGATCGGCCAGAACATAAGGATGCTGATGGCAGGGCGAGACCACGACCACCATGATCAATACCTTGCAAACTACCTCAAGACCGGAGAGGCCCGCATCATTGGCATTGGTCGAGAGGTATGCGGCCGCCGCCGCGATGGCACACTCATCGACCTGTTGCTGTCGGTCGCGAAATTCGAAGAGGCTGGCCGGCGCATGTTCGTCGGCTTCACCCATGATCTCACCGAACGAAACCGGGCCCGGCTTGAGGCACAAAGGAATCTGGATCAACTCGCTCACCTGAACCGTGTCAATGGATTGGGTGAACTCGCCGCCAGCCTGGCCCACGAAATTCGCCAGCCACTGATGGCTATCCAGGCCTCGGCCCATACCATCTACCATAGCCAGGGCAGCAAGGACCAAGAACGCGCGTTCAATGAGGCCCTGAAGCGTATTGAACGCCAAAGCAGTCGGGCTAATGACATTCTCAAGCAACTAACCGCCTTTCTCCGGAAAACGGATGACAGCCCTGGTGAACAAGTCGACATTGCTTCCCTGGTTCGTGAGGTATTTGGGCTACTGGATCCCGACGCTCGCATGACGCAGGTGCGCGTCGAACTGGAAGCACCCGATCAACCCTGCCTTGTCACGGCCAACCGCGTGCAGCTCCAACAGGTCTTGTTCAACCTCATCAGCAATGCTCTGGATGCCATGGAAGTTATATCCACACCACATACCATTCGCATCCGCATTCATCAGCTTGATGGGAGGGACACCTGCCATGTGGAGGTCATGGATTCCGGTCCAGGCCTGGACGAGATGACCATGGATAAACTCTTTGATCCTTTTTTTACCACCAAGGTCCACGGCCTGGGCCAGGGCCTGCCCATCTGTCGTTCCATTATCCGTCGCCACGGAGGTGAACTTGAAGCAGGCAACCATCCTGAGGGAGGCGCCCACTTCCGCTTCACCCTGCCGCTGTCGGGAGATCAGCATGCGCGAGACTGACGGCACAGTCATCATCATTGATGATGATGTGGATGTGCGAGAATCGCTGGCAGCGACCCTGTCAGCCGAAGGCATAAGAACGCGATGCCACGCTTCGGGGGCATCCCTGCTCAGGCAGCCATTGCCCGATGGGCCGGCCTGCTTGCTATTGGACCTTCGGTTACCGGAGGAGAGCGGCATCCAGATTCAGGAGAAACTGCAGGCCAACAATTCCCGGCTTCCGGTTATTTTCCTCAGCGGACAGGCCGATGTGCCCTCGGCCGTCACTGCTCTCAAGCATGGTGCCTTCGATTTTTTGGAAAAAGGCAGCTTCACCCCCCAGCAATTGGTCTCACTGATAAGCGATGCACTGCTACAACACAAGCAGGAACTTGAACAGCAGGAACGTCAGGCGATAAAGCGAAGTCAGTTGGCAGAACTCACTCCCAGGGAGCGCCAGGTTTCCCGGCAGGTTGCCGATGGCAAGGCCAACAAGGTGGTGGCGGTGGAATTGGGAATCAGCGAAAGAACGGTGGAAGTCCATCGGCATAACCTCATGCAAAAGCTGGACCTTCGTTCAGTTGCTCGGTTGGCGAAGTTCGTGGGTGAATTCGACGAACTGAAACCGGATTGAAGATTACCCTCCGTGGCTTCCCGAGCCCAGGCCTGATCATGCTGGAATCCTCTTTCTGTTGACGCCGGTCACCACCTGATTGGTGTAGACCAGGTTAACTTGAAGGAGCCCATCCAATCAGATCTCAGAGCGACCAATGAAACCACAAATACACATCGTTGATGATGATGCAGATGTTCGCGCCAGTATGAGTGGCCTTCTTTCAAACCTCGGCTGGGTGGTAAAAACCTTCAGTTCCGCCTTTGCTTTCCTCCGTACCGAGCCCCATGAAAACACCAATCTTGCCTGTCTTATTCTGGACCTGGAGATGCCGATCATGAACGGCGCCGAATTACAGGCAACCCTGAAGTGGCAATCGGTCGACTTTCCGACCATTGTAATGACCGCCAACCCGGAATCCGTCCTGTCTCAACGGGCCCGGGCTGAGGGCGCCTGCGCAGTCCTCCAGAAACCGTGCGATATGAACAAGTTGGTCACCCATATTCATGCCGCTACCGCATCACTAGGGGAAAATACCTAGTGGTAACCCCCTATGGGCGAAGGAATCATTCCGGCCTAAGCTTTTCTCCTGCGGTATAGGAATATGCCAACCTCACGGAGAATCAGCATGCAGGCGACCATCGAAAATACCGGACTGTTCAGTTCCCGTTTACTGCCGGGTGAATCGGCCACAGGCCGGACACCCCCCCCCAAGGCCCGCCTCTCACGGATACAATCACATCCTTCGTCGGGGCGAACACCTGTTTCGTACCGGAGATCAAGTAGATCGCGTTTATCGGGTGGTGGGCGGCATATTGAAAAGTTATTTCATCCATGAGGATGGTGATGAGCAGGTCATCGGTTTTCACCTGCCCGGTGACCTGATCGGTTGCGATTGCCTAGCGGACGAGCTCGCCGCCTTCTCCGTGGTGGCCCTCGATACATCCAGCGTCCAACGGCTGCCACACCACGAAGGGGATGGTGTGCCCTGCCTGGACCAGAACCAGCACAAGATGATGCTGAGCTGGATGCAGGAGGAAATCCTCCGCCTGGCGCGCTTGCTACACATGGAACGAGGGGGCACCGATCCTCGCCTGGCCCGATTCCTGCTCGATTTCTCCGAAGCCCAGCGACGCCGCGGATTCAGTGCCCGAGAGTTTCACCTACCCATGGGGCGCCGGGATCTGGCCCGCTACATCGGACTGGCGCCGGAAACCGTGTCTCGAATTTTCAGCCGGCTGCGAGCACGCGGTGTACTGGCCGTTGCGAACAACCATGTCCGCATACTGGATCATGCCGCCTTGGAACAGGTCGCCCGTGGTCACAGCGACAACAGCGCCACTCCCCTGGCTGGATGATACCTGACTGGCTGATAACGAACTGGCACCCGTAAGGCATGAATTGAAGGGCCATTGACCCAGATCAAACACATTCCTTTCCACTCTGGGTAGTTTGAATCCAGCACATCGACACCTGGGAGGTGTCCTCATGTCTGGATCGACGGCACCGAGCCGTAAGCGGCAGGACCCAGACCCACAGGCTTTTTCCTGGGCCGAGGCTCGTGCCCGTCTGAGTGACCTGGGTGAGGGCCGGATCAATCTTGCCTTCGAAGCCCTGGATCGGCACACGGACGATCCCGCCGCCGAACGGACGGCCTTGCGCTTTCTGGCCCGCGACAGTCTTGAGGCGCGGGATATCAGCTACCGCGCCCTCAATGAACGCGCCAATCGTTTTGCCAATGTGCTTGATGAACTGGGTATCCGGCCGGGCGAGCGGGTCTACGGCCTGTCCCAGCGCATTCCGGATCTGTACGCCGCCTTCTTTGGCGCCATCAAGCATGGCTGCGTGTTCACCCCGCTCTTCCCTGCCTTTGGCCCCGAACCCATCCGTCAACGGGTGGAGATTGGCGAGCCGACAGTGCTGGTCACCACCGAACGCCTCTATCGCCGCAAGGTCGCCGACTGGATCACCCAGACGCCCTGCCTGCGGGAGGTATTGCTGATTGGCGATGTGGACGAGGCACCCGATAACACCCGCGATGCCGGCGTACTCATGGATCGGGCCTCGTGCCATTACAGCACCCGCCCCATGGCCCCGGACGCACCGGTGCTGCTGCATTTCACCTCGGGCACCACGGGCACGCCCAAGGGCGCCCTGCATGTGCACGAGGCGGTCATCACCCACCATGTCACCGGTCAGTACGCCCTTGATCTCAGGCCCGGCGATGTCTACTGGTGCACCGCCGACCCGGGCTGGGTGACGGGCACTTCCTACGGCATGATCGCGCCGCTCACCAATGGCACCACCCTGGTGGTGGACGAAGCCGAGTTCGATGCCGAACGCTGGTACCGCATCCTTCAGGACCAGGCGGTAAATGTCTGGTACACGGCCCCGACCGCCATCCGCATGCTCATGCGACAGGGGCCGGAACTGGCCCGGGCCCATGACCTGTCCGCCCTGCGCTTTCTGGCCAGCGTGGGCGAGCCGCTCAATCCCGAAGCGGTGCACTGGGGCCGGGAAGTCATCGGCCTGCCCTTCCACGACAACTGGTGGCAGACCGAAACCGGCGGCATCATGATCGCCAACCGGCCGGGTCTGTCCATCCGTCCCGGCTCCATGGGCATGCCCGTTCCCGGCATCGAGGCCGCCATTGCCCGCCAGAGTGAATCCGGCCTTCAAATCCTCCATGACCCCGATCAGACCGGGGAACTGGTCCTGAAGAAAGGCTGGCCCTCCATGTTCCGAGGCTACCTGAACCAGGAGGAGCGCTACCGCAAGTGCTTCGAAGGCGAGTGGTATCTCACCGGAGACCTGGCCCGTCGCGATGCCGATGGCTATTACTGGTTCATTGGCCGAACCGATGATGTGATCAAGTCCGCCGGCCATCTCATCGGCCCCTTCGAAGTGGAAAGCGCCCTGCTGGAACACCCCGCGGTGGCCGAGGCCGGTGTCATCGGCGTGCCGGATGAAGTGGCCGGCGAGACCGTCAAAGCCTTCGTCACCCTCAAGCCCGGCCATGCGCCGGACAAGGCCCTCCAAAAAGAACTGCTGGGCCTGGCCCGCCAGCGCCTGGGCCCGGCCGTGGCGCCACGACAGATCGAGTTCCGTGACCAGCTTCCGCGCACCCGCAGCGGCAAGATCATGCGCCGCCTGCTGCGGGCCCGTGAACTGGGTCTTCCGGAAGGCGACCTCTCCACCCTGGAAGGGGGCAGCAATGACTGAGATCAGCCGGGCCCACAAGCCCAAGATGTCCCGCGAACATGCCTTCGCCCTGCTCCATCAGATGCTGCGGATTCGCCGATTCGAGGAACGCTGCGTGGAGCTGTACACCCAGGAAAAGATTCGTGGCTTCCTGCATGTCTGCATTGGCGAGGAAGCGGTGGGCACCGGGGTCATGCACAATCTGCGTGCGGACGAGGCGGTCATCTCCACCTATCGCGAACACGGCCACGCCCTGCTCAATCGCATTTCCATGGAAAGGGTCATGGCCGAGATGTACGGCAAGCGCGACGGCTGTTCCCTGGGCCGGGGCGGGTCCATGCACCTGTTCGATG
This sequence comes from Natronospira sp., assembly GCA_003558125.1. Taxonomy (GTDB): domain Bacteria; phylum Pseudomonadota; class Gammaproteobacteria; order Natronospirales; family Natronospiraceae; genus Natronospira; species Natronospira elongata. Next base: position 5,930 of record PWMQ01000009.1, read on the forward strand.
CCGAGAGGCGCTTCTTCGGTGGCAACGCCATCGTCGCCGGCGGCCTGCCGCTGGCCGTGGGCCTGGCTCTGGCCGACCGCCTGCAGGGCATCGAGCGGGCCACGGTCTGCTTCCTGGGCGATGGGGCCGCCGCCGAAGGCGCTTTCTACGAGAGCCTCAATCTGGCCGCCCTGTGGCAATTACCCGTGCTCTTCGTCTGCGAGAACAACCATTACGCCATGGGCACCCCCATCGAGGTGGCCCATGCCGAGACCGCCATCCACCGCAAGGCCGAGGCCATCGGCGTGCCGGCCCGTCAGGTGGACGGCATGAGCGTGGTGCAGGTGGAAGCCGCCGCCCGCGCCGCACTGGAGGAGATTCGCGGTGGCCAGGGGCCGCGCTTCATCGAGTGTGACACTTACCGCTTCCGCGCCCACTCCATGTTCGACCCCCAGCTTTACCGCGATCAGGAAGAAGTGGCGCAATGGAAAGAACGCGATCCCATCGATCGCCTGGCCAACTGGATGCAGCAGGCCGGCCTGCTTGACGAAGAACAGCAGGCCAGTCTGGACCGGGAAGTCACGGAAGAAGTCGAGGCCGCAGTTCGCTTTGCGGAAGACTCCGAATGGGAAGCGGTCACTGACCTGCATGAACATGTGATGGCGCCCGCCCCGGCCAGCCTTGAACCACCCCCCGAGGCCGAAAAAGGCGAAACGGAAATGAGCCTGCGTGAAGCCTTCGCCCGCGGGCTTGAGGAGGCACTCAGCCACGACAAGCGTGTCTTCATCATGGGCGAGGACATCGGCCGCTATGGCGGTTGTTATGCCGTTACGCGCGGCATGCTGGAGCACTTCGGCCCGGAACGGGTACGCGACACACCCCTGTCCGAGAACGCCTTTACCGGTGCGGGCATTGGTGCAGCACTTGGCGGCATGCGCCCGATCGTGGAGATCATGACGGTCAACTTCAGCCTGCTGGCGATGGACCAGATCGTGAACACGGCGGCCACACTGCTGCACATGTCCGGTGGCCAGTTTCCGGTACCGCTGGTGATCCGCATGGCCACCGGTGCCGGTCGCCAGGTGGCGGCCCAGCACTCCCACAGCCTGGAAAACTGGTATGCCCATGTGCCCGGCATCCGGGTGCTCTACCCGGCCACCGTGGAGGATGCCCGCTACATGCTGTGGTCGGCTCTGCAGGACCCCAACCCGGTGCTGATCTTCGAGCATGTGATGCTGTACAACCACAGCGCCGAACTCACCCCGCAGCCGGATGGCGTGGACATCGACAAGGCGGTGATCCGGCGACCCGGTCGTGACATTTCCCTGATCACCTGGGGCGGCTGCCTGTACAAGAGCCTGGAAGCCGCCGAGTTGCTGGCCAGGGACGGGATCGAGGCGGAGGTGATTGATCTCCGGGTCCTGCGCCCGCTGGATCGCGACACCCTGATCGAATCCGTCAGCCGCACCCGGCGTGCCGTAGTGGTGGACGAAGGCTGGCTGACCGGCAGTCTGGCCGGCGAGATTCTGGCCATCCTTTCTGAACAGGCCTTCTGGGAGCTGGACGCGCCACTCGCCCGGGTCTGCAGCGAGGAAGTGCCCATACCCTACCCCCGTCACCTGGAAGAATCGGCCCTGCCCCAGGTGGACAAGATCGTCGCCACCGCCCGCCGGATCCTGGGGGAACAGGCATGAGCGATTTTCGCATGCCCTCCATGGGCGCGGACATGGAATCCGGCAA
>PWMQ01000052.1 GCA_003558125.1 Natronospira sp.
CGCTCATGTAGCACAGCGGCTACACTACGCTCGTCGCGCCTCGCGAGAGAAAAAATCCCGTTGGCTGCGGGCGCGAATGAATTAATCAGAGGTTCCTTAGGGCAAAGGCGCAGTATAACCCGGCATAGGTCCCGGGGCCGAGGTATTGATTAGCAGCTCTCTATGGACATGCTGTAAGCGATTCGGGTCAGATAATGAAAGAATGCCATGGATCAATCGAAGCTCCGCCAGGAGCTAGCCCTTCTGCGCAATTCGTTGAATTCGCTGAAAAAGCGCTTGTGTTCTGGCTGATTGTTCCCGCGTAACGCTTTCCAGTGCATACTCAAAAGAGGACTCCGACAAGAAATCAGAAAAATGTCCTGCAATGTATTGCCTGAATTCCATGTTCTGAGCGGCGATCTCTACCTCGACTTCTGGTCGGCCATCGAGGAGAGTCAGAATGTCCTCAATGTCCCGGCTGGCGAGAAAGTCTCCATCGCCACGCCCGAGGAAAGCCTCAATCTTCGTGGCGAGGAAGAATGGCGGAGAGACGATATGGATTTTCGTGCCTGTTCTGATTTCATGCCCGAAGGCTGACCTAATGGCGTCCGGATACCAGCGGTTCGAGAACGTCAGGATATTTTCGTCAGTCGGCATGATGTCGACTGTCAGGTCGTCCAGTGACCAACGGCAGATAACCTCTTCGTTCATCGATTCACGGAACCCTCTCTTCCGGAGAGATTCTTGTAGTCGCACGTAATCCGCGAAGCCGATCACGTCAACAATAAGGTCAATATCCTTGGTTGCCCGGATAGTTTCCCTCACGATCGGGTCGCTCACCAATAGGCCAGTTACGCACCCTCCAACGAAGGCCATCCGATTGCATAACCTGGCTCCCAAGCGATTGGCAACGTGAGCAATTTGCTCTTCAAGGTCTTCCGAGACATTCATAGCCAACTCAGTTCCTTCTTTAGCTGTTCTATGGCGAGATTGCGCTCTCTGGCCTGCCCAGAGCGGATGGAGTCAAACAGCGCGAGGAGTCCGTAAAGGATTGGATCCCCCTTGACCGAAGTGACGACTGCCTCATTAAGCGGTACCAGCACTGTTCCCTGGGTATTGCCAAAGGGGTCGGGCCAGACATAAATCTGGCTTCCGGCAGAAGACAAGTGATCTGATAGGACAGGGGCAGCAAAGCAAGTTGGAAGCCCCCTTGCCTCAGCTTTATATTCCGTCGGAAACACGTATTTGGCGCCATGAATCAAAAATTCCTCCAGAGCCGCTGCATTAGGGAGGATTTGATGGTTGCGCGGGCTTCTGCGCAGCAGGCCTCTGGCCAGTCCCCCGTGAATGGCCCGGTTGCAGGCGGAAAGGCTGATGTTCAGGGATTTGGCTAAGTCACGATGGGTCCAGTTGGTCGCTGAAACCTCTGCGTGAATGGGAGGGATGCCATGATCTATGCTCCACGGCTGCCAATCGCCATCCTGCTCGTCTGGCAGCCTGATTGCGAATGCCTTGGGAGCGATATCCTTGCTTGCCCGGCGGGCTTCATGGATGCCGAGGCTGGCCAATTTCATGGCGACAAGCAATTCTTGACTCTTCATTGGCCAGCACCCCTTGACTGTTTCTTGTTTCAGAACAAGAAACAGTGTTGATCAGGGAGGTTTTCTTTGTCAAGAAGCCCCGCGCCTGATGTCGCGCTGCCCCCAAGCGCAGCAATGGACGGGCCCTTGACATCACCTGAGCGCGCCAATCGTGTGCCATCCACACGCCCCCGCAAGCTGCTATTCTCTTCTCCATGGAGTCATTCATGGCCACAACCCCGGTCCTGATTCTCTTCGGCCTCTGGCTGCTGCTGGGCCTGTTCGCCATCCTGCTGATTTTTTCCGGTGTGAAATGCTTTTGGCACCGCAAGCCGGTGGGCGGCTGCTTCCGGCTATGCTGCGCCCTGGCGATCGGTGGCGGCGCCGCCACCCTGGGGGCCCTGGGCCTGGCCCTGCAGACCTATGACCGCCTTACCCACGAGCAGGCCGCGGTGGTCCTGGCCTTCCAGCAAACCGATGCCCAGCGCTACACCGCCGAGCTGCGCTTCCCCGAGGGCGCGACCCTCAGCCTGGAGCTCATGGGGGATGAATGGCAGCTCGATGCCCGGGTGCTGCGCTGGAAGGGGCCGGCCATCGTCGCCGGCATGGACAGCCTGTTCCGCATCGAGCGCCTCTCGGGTCGCTATGCCGCCATCGACCGCGAGCGGGACGGCCCTCGCAGCGTGCATGCCCTGCACCCCGAGCCCCGCACGCTGGACCCCTGGGTCCTGGTCAACCGTTATCCCGACCGCGTGCCCTGGGTGGACGCCATCTACGGCAGTGCCACCTACCTGCCCATGGCCGATGGCGCCGAATACGAAGTCGTGGTCACCCAGACCGGCCTCGCCGCCCGCCCCCTCAACGAACCTGCCCGCCGCGCCGTGCGTAATTGGTGAGGGACAAGCTTGGCCTCGCGCAGAGGTCGCCAAGGACGCAGAGGGGTTGGGCCCCGCGGGGTTTGCTTGCCGTGCCGATTCGGTCGGGACGGTGCCAGCTTGAAGGCGGGCTGGGTCTCGCGCAAAGACGCTAAGGCGCTAAGAAAAACAAAAGATTTCTTTGCGTTTTTGCGTGAGGCAGATCTTTTGAATTTCCAGGCCTAATCCCGTCGGAGCTCGCGGAGGTTGCCCCGCCAAGGGCCCGAAAACGGCCCTCCGAACGAATCTGGAGCGAATCTATATGAGGGTTGTATTTTTTTTTCGGTTAAATACACTTCTATTGGCCCAAGCATCTTGGGTTTTTTTTATCAGAATCAATAAGGAGGGGGTATATTCATGCCGTCACAACGCTTTCGTCTAGCAATCATTGCCTTTATTACTACCGTGGTATTCGCAGGCGTAGGGAGTACGTTTGCGACTTCGCCTGGAAGCGATTCTTCGAAACTCCAACCAAACACACCAATCATCAACTCCATGGACGAGTTGACTGAGTACGTATACTCCGATTCGGTGGCAAACAATCCGATTGCCAATCTGTCACACGAAGCACAGGCCCGATTCCTGGCCGGCATCACTTTTTCTGATGATGGTGTATCAGGCTTGTATATAACCGATCTCGTCAGAGAGCTTCCTGCCTCTCAGCTCTATGAACTGTTGTCACTATTTGGTTTAGAAAACGCTGTCGCACAGATCCATGGTGTTCGAGTTGAGACTGCTTTGGATAAGGCCATTGTGGAGGGGCAAGTCGGTCTGTTGAGCGATGGGAGCAGGGACTGGTTCAAGGAAGGATACAAATGTGATGGCCCAGGGAGTTGTGTAGCAGATAGTGCCTATCTGTGTACGATTAACTGCTAGGCTGATTTCGCACTGCCAGCTGGTCGCCCTTGCTTGTGGGCGGCCAGCATCAGAAAAGGGTTAAATTATGACGCGCTGTCGTTTCAATGCCCTTGTGCTTATCGCTGTCGTGCTTTTTGTCGCGCCGAACGCGGCATTGAGCGCTGATGGAGAGCGGGGGATGGCAGATGACTATGATCGTCTGCTTGATGCATCTCGTGTCGACTTTGATACGCCGGATGCCGAACGGATTCGGAGAATTCGGGACGCATATGAATCAGCTTTTTCAGAACTCTATAAGAAGCTGAGTGTTGCAGAAGGAGCCATTGCCGATTCCGACCTCAAGGTGCTTTTCGATGCCACCTACCAGGTGATCTTTTATACCGGCAGGTCAATCTACCTGGATAAGTTGATCGCTATTTCCGAAGAATTGGAGGCGCGTGGGATCCAGTCTGATTACCATGTGAATCATCTTCACCGGAGTGCAATCGTCTCCAATGAGCTGGAGATCGCTGCGGCGCTGCAGCGCCAGCATCCTGATTTGGATCTCGAGGTTGTTCCGCCGACGATTCCCTCTGAGGGATCGAGGCAGGTTTGGAGACTTGAGGAAAATAGAGATGGGGGACATTACCTTGCCTCAGCCGAGACCCCTATCAGCGAAGATTTGACATTGGTGATGTTGGCCAGTCCGCAGTGTGGTTTTTCCCGGCGGGCCGCCGAATCATTGACCGAGAACGGCGCATTATTGGAGCGCATCGATGCCGGTCTGCTTGTCCTGAAGCCGCCCCATATCCGGCTGGGCCTGGAGGGGGTGCGTTACTGGAATGATGCCTATCCACAGCTTGAGCTGTCGCTGGCTCATTCCAAGGACGATTGGCCCTTGTTCGATTATTGGTCGATCCCGACTTTTTACTTGCTGAATGGCGAACGGGTCGTGGAAACGATTCGAGGTTGGCCTAGTGATAAGCGCCTGACAGAGCTGGAAGCCGCCCTCGAATACCACGGGTTCATCGGTCAATAACGCCCTACTTTTCTCTGCGCCCTTGGCGTCATTTGCGCGGGGCCAATCTTTTGAATTTCCCAGCCTAATGCCGTCGGAGCTTGCGGGTCAGGGTGTTGCGGCCCCAGCCGAGGAGGCGGGCGGCCTGTTGTTTGTGGCCGCTGGTTTTCTCCAGGGCCCAGTCGAGCAGGGTCGCTTCCAGTTGGGTTGTGGCCTGATCGGCCAGGCCCACTCGGCCCTCGGCGTGGGCCTGTTCAGCCCAGTCTTTCAGGGCGGCGGTCCAGTCCTGTTCGCCGCTGGGATCGTCGGCTCCCAGCTCGGGGGCCGGCAGGCCGTCGGCGTCCACCGTGGCCGTGGGCGACATCACCGTCACCCGGCGGCAGAGGTTCATCAGTTCCCGCACATTGCCCCGCCAGGGACGCTGCTTGAGCGCGGTCAGGGCCTTTTTCGTGAAGCGCCGTGCCGGCAGGCCGGTTTCCTCGGCGGCGCGGGCGAGCAGGTGTTCGGCCAGCCGCGATATGTCCTCCGGGCGCTCGGCCAGGGGCGGGATGTGAATGCGGATCACGTCCAGGCGGTGGTAGAGGTCCTCCCGAAAATCGCCCTCGGCCACCCGCCGGCCCAGATCCTGGTGGGTGGCGGCCAGCACCCGGACATCGGTCCGGATCGGCTCATGACCGCCCACCCGATAGTATTCGCCCTCGGACAGCACCCGCAACAGACGCGTCTGCAGGGCGGCGGGCATGTCGCCGATCTCGTCGAGAAACAGGGTGCCGCCGCGGGCCTGTTCAAAACGCCCGGCCCGCCGGCCCACCGCGCCGGTAAAAGCGCCTCGCTCATGGCCGAACAATTCCGATTCCAAAAGCTCCGCCGGGATGGCGGCGGTATTCACCGCCACGAAGGGGCCACTGGCGCGGGGGCTGTTCTCGTGCAGGGCCCGGGCCACCAGTTCCTTGCCGGTGCCTGATTGGCCGGTAATCAGCACACTCATCTCGCTGCGAGACAGCCGACCGATGGTGCGAAAGACATCCTGCATCGCCGGGGACTCACCCACCAGGCGGGAGCCGGCGGCGTCGGCCCTGGCCGGACTCGCCGCTGTCTCGCCCTGCTTTGCCTGCAGCCCGCGATCCACCAGCGCGGTGAACTCGTCCAGGTCAAAGGGCTTGGGCAGATACTCGAAGGCGCCCCGTTCGTAGGCGGTGACCGCCATGTCCAGATCGGTCTGGGCGGTGATCAGCAGGACCGGCAGTGCCGGCCAATGCTGGGCAAGCCATTCCAGCTCGCCGAGTCCGTCCTGGCCCGGCAGGCGCACATCCATCACCACCAGTCCCGGCTGCTCATCGGCCAGTGCTGCCCGAAAGCTTTCCGCATCCGGAAAACTCCGCACCGCCCGCCCGGCATCGCCCAGGGCTTCTTCCATGACCCAGCGCAGGGAGGCGTCATCCTCAACGATCCAGACGCGGTCACTCATCGCCATTCCCTCCCAGGGGCAGATAGATGCTGAAGCAGGTGGCGCCGGGCCGGCTGTCCACTTCGATCAGGCCCCGGTGGCGGGCGATCAGCTCGTTGGCAATGGCCAGGCCCAGGCCGTCGCCGTCCTTGCGGCCCGAGACCAGGGGGTAAAACAGGCTGTCCCGGAGTTCGGGCGGAATGCCCGGTCCGTCGTCCTCGATCTGCACGCACAGCGCCAGGCGATGCCGTCGCCCGGCGAATGTCACCTGTCGGGCGGCACGAGTCCTGAAACGAATAACACCACTTTCGCTAATGGCCTGGAGGGCATTGCGGGCGATATTGAGAAAGACCTGCACCAGCTGGTCACGGTCGGCGAGCACCTCGGGCAGGCTGGGATCATACAGCCGCTCAATGCGTACCCCCGCTGGCGCCTCCGCCGCGACCAGGTTGTGGACGTGCTCCAGGGGTTCGTGGATGTTGAGTGCCCGGCGGTTGAGGCGGTCGGGGCCGAGCAGGCGGTCCACCAGTGCCCCCAGGCGGTCCGCCTCGGCCAGGATGATGTCGGTGTGACGGCGCAGGGCGGGATCCTTCAGGCGCCGGGCCAGGAGCTGGACTGCCCCGCGCATGCCGCCCAGGGGGTTGCGGATTTCATGGGCCAGACCCCGCACCAGTTGCCGGGCCGCGTCACGGCGGCCCTGCTGCAGGCTCTCATCCATGATCCGGCGAGGCCGCTCCCGGGAGACCAGCTCCATCAGCAGGCTGTCGTCCTCCAGCCGCGTGAACACTGCGTCCACCATCTGCTGGCCCCGGTTGCCCGGCAGGGTCAGTTGGCAATCGCGCAGGCTGACCCGTTCACGCTCACCGATCGCCCGGCTCACCGCCTGGCGCATGGCCTCGGTTTCGGCAAACAGATCCTCCGCCCGCGGTCGCCGCCCGCCCAGCAGGCTGATCCCGAGCAGATCCTCGGCCGCCGGATTCAACCAGCCAAGCCGCGACTCGCCGTCAAACCACAATACCGCTGTGGCCGCGGATTCCAGCAGGTTGCGCGGGACATGGGGTGGGGCAGATGCACTGGGATAGCTCATTGCACCAGGATTGTGCAGGAGCAAGGAGCAAGGAGCAAGGCGGCGGGCGCCAATGCGTTAGGGGTGAGGGGAGAGGGGTTAGGCGTGGGGAGCCAGGGGCCCCTCACCCCTGACTCCTCACCCCTAACCCAGCCTTTAATCGGCCGACAGGCCGCTTAAAGGCTGTAATACATGTCGAATTCCACCGGATGCGCGGTCATGCGCAGGCGGGTGACATCTTCCATCTTCAGATCGATGTAGGCATCGATGACATCGTCAGTGAACACCCCGCCTTGTTTGAGGAAGTCCCGATCCGCGTCCAGGGCCTTGAGGGCTTCTTCCAGTGAGAAGGCCACTTCCGGGATGTTCTTGCCTTCTTCCGGCGGCAGGTCGTAAAGATCCTTGTCCAGTGCCTCGCCCGGATGGATCTTGTTCAGGATGCCGTCCAGGCCGGCCATCATCAGCGCGGAGAAGGCAAAGTAGGGGTTGCCGGTGGAATCCGGGAAGCGCACTTCCACCCGGCGCGCCTTGGGATTGGGCACGTAGGGAATGCGGATGGAGGCCGAGCGGTTGCGGGCCGAATAGGCCAGCTTCACCGGCGCCTCGAAGCCCGGCACCAGTCGCTTGTAGCTGTTGGTGGAGGCATTGGTGAAGGCGTTCAGGGCCTTGGCGTGCTTGATGATGCC
>PWMQ01000044.1 GCA_003558125.1 Natronospira sp.
ACGCGATCCTCCGGGAAGTCCATGCGCTCCATGGCCTCCAGCCAGATCGGCGAGGCGCGGCCCGGGAGAACCTTTTTCTGGTTGGTGATCAGCTCATGCCAGATCTGGTCCTCTTCTTCCGTGTAGTGGATGTAGCCGTTCTCGTCAGGCGTCTTGGCTGTGTATTTGGTGCCCTTGCCCATAACAGTAACCTCCCAGTGCATGCCGGCACAGACGCCGTTGGCGCGGCCGGGCAGGCGAATTTCCATGTTCTGATTCTACCGTTTTCGACAGCCGCCTGCAGGACCTGTTCCGCCTAGCCGGCCTCGCGGCTGCCGCTATTGCGGCGGTATCGCTGTTCTATGTAGCGCTCGACGCGGGCCTGGAATTCCGCGGCGATATTGTCGCCTTTCAGGGTCACGGTCTTTTCGCCGTCCTCGAAGACCGGCGCCACCGGCCGTTCTCCGGTGCCCGGCAGGCTGATGCCGATGTTGGCATGACGTGACTCGCCGGGACCATTGACCACGCAGCCCATGACGGCTACTTGCAGCTGCTCCACCCCCTCGTATTCCCGCCGCCAGCGGGGCATCTGTTCCCGCAGCCAGCTTTCGATATCCCGGGCCAGCTCCTGGAAGAAGGTACTGGTGGTGCGCCCGCAGCCCGGACAGGCCGCGACCTGAGGGGTGAAGGCCCGCAGGCCCATGCTCTGCAGGATCTCCTGGGCCACGATCACTTCCCGTGTCCGGGCGCCGCCAGGTTCCGGGGTGAGCGAGATTCGAATGGTATCGCCGATGCCTTCCTGCAGGAGGACGGCCAGGGCCGCGGTGGAGGCGACGATGCCCTTGCTGCCCATGCCCGCCTCGGTGAGGCCGAGGTGCAGGGGGTAGTCACAGCGCCGGGCCAGCTCCCGATAGACGGTGATCAGGTCCTGCACCTGGCTCATCTTGCAGGAGAGCACGATGTAATCGCCGGGCAGTCCCAGTTCCTCGGCGCGCTCGGCGCTGCCGATGGCGGACTGGATCATGGCCTCGAACATGATGTCGCGGGCCTCTTTTGGCGCATCGGAACGCGCGTTTTCGTCCATCAGCCGGGTGAGCAGATCCTGATCCAGGCTGCCCCAGTTGACGCCAATGCGCACCGGCTTGTCATGCTTGATGGCAATCTCGATCATCTGCGCGAACTGCGGGTCCCGGCGCGAGCCCTTGCCCACATTGCCGGGGTTGATGCGCAGCTTGGCCAGGGCCTCGGCGCATTCGGGGTACTTGCTGAGCAGCTTGTGGCCGTTGAAGTGGAAATCCCCCACCAGGGGGACATCCAGGCCCTGTGCTTCCAACTGCTCGCGGATCACCGGTACCGCTTTTGCGGCGTCCTCGTTATTGACCGTAATACGCACCACTTCGGACCCGGCCCGGGCCAGCTCAGCCACCTGCTTCACCGTGGCGTCGATGTCCGCGGTGTCGGTGTTGGTCATGGACTGCACCATGATGGGCGCACTCCCGCCCACGGGGACACCGCCTACCAGGACTTGTCGGGTTCTGCGCCTTTCGATCATTGGGGGCTCGGGCATCGTTGCGGGTAAAGGGCCTATTCTACCGCAGGCGGGGCTTGCGGGATAAGGCGCAGAACAGCGGCGAGCGGCGAGCTACTAGCGGCGAGCTGGCCGTGCCCGCGAAGCTGCCGTGTTGCTTTGGACAGGCACTGCCACCTCCGAACCAGCCGCTGGCAACCAATTAGCAGAAAACGGTAGGCCGTGCCGCGGGCACGGCCAGCTCGCCGCTCGTAGCTCGCCGCTCGCCGCTTGCGGCGTCTAGCGCCGCCAATGCCGGTCGAGGGCCAACATGGGCAACAGAATGGCAAAGACCATCATCGCCAGCCCCGGCAGCGCCCAGCCCAAAAGTCCGGTGCGCATGGCGATGTCGATCATCAGGGCGCCGGCGATGGGCCCGAACAGGGAGGCCCAGCCGTAGGCTGCGGAGAAGGCGGCATTGGCCTTGGGCAGGGCCTCGGAGCGGACGCGGTCGCCGATCAGCTTGAGACAGACCGGGTAGGTGCCGCCGCCGGCCAGGCCGACGATGGCGAAGCCGAGCAGGTTGGGGCCGTAACCGGCGCCGGACCAGGCCAGCCAGCCGGTGGTGATGGCGCCGGCCAGGCCGATCAGGCCCAGGCCCGCCAGCACCCGCAGAGCGCCGATGCGGTCGGCAAGCACGCCACAGAGCGGCTGGGCGAGGACCGAGGCAATCAGCATCACGCCGACGATGTTCAGGGTCTGGCTGCGGTCGAAACCCAGGCGATGGCCCTCCACCGGGTAGATGCCGGTCATGCCGTTGTCCAGGACCCCGAAGATCACCGCCCCGAACAGCCCCAGTATGACCAGTCGCCAGCGCAGGTGGCGGCCGCGGCGCCGGCTGGAGTCGGTTTCCGGTTTCGGCCGGGGGAGGCTTTTCAGCCCCCAGCGACAGACCGGAGCCACGATCACCGCCAGCAGGCCCACCAGGGCGAAACACCAGAGACCGAACCAGGCATAGGCCGGGGCCGAGAGCAGCACCCCGCCCCCGTAGCCGAGACCGAGCACAGTGCCATAGGCGGCCATGGCGCGACCGCGCTGATAGGGCTGTACCCCGCGCAGCAGTGCGGTTTCGGCGGCGATGAAAGTAAAGGCGGCCGCCAGCCCGAGCAGAAAGCGCACCGGGAACAGCAAATGCTCATGCCAGGCCAGGGCAAGCCCCAGCGCCGAGAAGCAAAGCCCCTGCAGGATGATCCCGGTCAAGGTGATCCAGCGCGGCCCCAGGCGGGCCACCAGGGTGCCCGCGAAAGGGCTGAGCAGGGCAATCGCCAGCGACAGGGTGGCCGAGACCGCCCCGGTGTAATACTCGGAAAAGCCCCGTTCTTCCAGAATCGAGGCCACCAGTGGCGCACTGGCCCCAAAACTGACCCCCACCAGGCCCATGGCGATGACCAGGGCCACCACGGCACGGGTGTTGAGGGCTTGGCTTTCGTCTCGGGGTTGGGGCGTCATTGGGTCGGTGATAGCACCGTAGGAGCGGATTCATCCGCGACGGGCGGCAATCCGCTCGCGAACGAATTCGCTCCTACGGTTGGGGTTATGAGGTTTGTTCTTCGATCCAATCATCCACAACCTGCTCCAGCACATCCAGGGGGATGGCGCCGTTGAGCAGCACGGTGTCGTGGAACAGGGCAATGTCGAAATCCTCGCCCAGGGCCTCCTCGGCACGCTGCCGCAGTTCGCGGATTCTGAGCTCGCCGATCTTGTAGGCCAGGGCCTGACCGGGCCAGGCGATGTAGCGGTCGATTTCGTTGATGATGTCGTGCTCGGCGCGGGCGGCGTTGCTCATGAAGAAGTCGATGGCCTCGTCCCGGGTCCAGTCCATGACATGCAGGCCGGTGTCCACGACTAGGCGCACGGCCCGCCACATCTCGTAGGTGAGCTGACCGAATTCATCGTAAAGGGTCTCATAGACCCCCATCTCGTGGGCCAGCCACTCGGTGTAGAGGGCCCAGCCTTCCACAAAGGCTGTGGGACCACCGTAGCGGCGGAACGCGGGCAGGCCCTCGATTTCCTGGGCCAGGGCGATCTGGAAGTGGTGGCCGGGCACCGCCTCATGCACGCTCAAGGCCGGGATTTCCCAGATCGGCCGGGTGTCCGGGCGATAGAGATTGACGTAGTAGAAACCGGCGCGGCTGCCGTCCGCCGCCGGCCGGGCGTAGTAGGCCGTGGTGGTATCCGGGGCGATGGAGTCCGGGATGGGCGTGACCCCGTAGGGCATGCGCGGCATGGTGTTGAAGAAGGGCGGAATCAGGCCGTCAATGCGCTTGGACTCGGCCCGGTAGTGCTTGAGCAGATCGTCGGGGTCTTCGTAGTAGAACTTCTCGTCCGTGCGCAGATAGTGGAGAAAGTCATCGAAGTCCCCTTCGAATTCCAGCGCTTCAATGATCTCGTACATCTCGCCGCGAATTCTTTCGACCTCGCTGAGCCCGATTTCATGAATTTCTTCCGGGGTCAGTTCAGTGGTGGTGAAATGCTGGGCCCGCCAGGCGTAGTAGTCCTCGCCATCGGGGAAATAGCGGGCCCCCAGGGTCTCGCGGGCACCAGGGACATACTCTTCGGTGAAAAAGTCATGAAAGCGGTGATAGGCCGGGATAACCACCTCATTGATGGCGGCGATGGCCTGTTCGCGCAGGCGCGCCTGCTCTTCCTCCGGGATGCGGTCGGGCATGTTCTCGAAGGGGGTGAAAAAGCCGCTTTCCTCGGCACTGTCCACCAGTTGGGACTCGATCTGCGGGGGAATGCGCTCGGCAATCACGCGCGGCAGGGTCCAGCCGCTCTCGATACCCTCGGCCAGCAGGGCGATGGTCTGGTCCATGTAGCCGTCGAAGGTCTGCATCCGGTCAATCCAGTCCTCGAAATCGGACTGCCGACTCATGGGGATGCGGTTGACCATGTCATCGGCGGACTGAATACCGCCGCGCTGGTTGAGAGTGATCAGGTGGTGATCGTAGTGATGGCCATCGACGCGGGTTTCATACTGGTAGCGGAAGAGGTCGTAATTGAGCTGTTCCTCTTCCGGCAACAGGCTGCGGTCGATCTCGTCCAGCCGGGCCAGGACCTCGCGGTCGGCGGCCTGGCTGGCGGCCCGCGCCTCATCGCTCAAATCCGGCCATTCGGCATTGTAGCGGCGGTCACCCTGGGCAGACGCCATGGTCGGATTTTCCCGCAGCCCCCGTTCCCACTCTTCGTCAAACAGCTCGTGCAGGGCGGCAACAGCGGCTTCCGAGGCATTGGCCCCTTCATTTGCTGTGTCCCGCTCGCTTTCCTGCACCCCTTCCTCGGGGGCGTCACAGGCGGCGGCAATGGCCAGCCCGGCGGCGAACAATAGGGTCCAGACAACTCGCATAGTCAGCTCCTCATATTCCGTTTCGGAATGTAGCGCGGGGCGGGGTTTCGCGTTGGTGCCCGCCAGTCCCTTCCGGTATCATGTCACGCTTCCCGGGCCCAATCCGGGGCTCGACCGAATCGCGGACCAACCAAGGATAAACAAGGACCCGTATGGGCAACAGAACCCCCCTGTACGATCAGCATGTGGCACTGGGTGCCCGCATGGTGGATTTCGGCGGCTGGGACATGCCGGTCAATTATGGCTCCCAGATCGAAGAACACCACAAGGTACGCCAGGAGGCCGGCGTTTTCGATGTTTCCCACATGACCGTGGTGGATGTCGAGGGTTCCGGCGCCCGTGATTTTCTTCGCTACCTGCTCGCCAATGATGTGGCCAAGCTCAAGGGCCCCGGCCGGGCCATCTATGGCTGCATGCTGGATGAGCAGGGCGGCATTATTGATGACCTGATCACTTACTGGCGGGAGGAAGGTCGTTATCGGCTGGTGGTCAATGCCGCCACGCGGGAGAAGGATCTCAATTGGATCATGCGTCATGCCGAGCGGTTCGACGGGGTGACGGTGATTGAGCAGGCCGATACCGCCCTGCTGGCCATCCAGGGCCCCGCCGCGCGGGAGCGGGCCGCAGCCCTGCTGCCCGGCGAGCATCGGGAGGCGGCGATGGCCCTCAAGCCCTTTGGCTGTGGCGACTTCGGTGATGTCTTTGTTGCCCGTACCGGCTACACCGGCGAGGATGGTTTCGAGATCGTGATCCCCGCCGAACAGGCCCAGCGTTGGTGGCAGGGCCTGATGGAGGCCGGCGTGGTGCCCGTCGGTCTGGGCGCCCGTGACACCTTGCGTCTGGAGGCGGGTCTGAACCTTTATGGCAGCGACATGGATGAGTCGGTGACGCCATTGGAATCCGGTCTCGCCTGGACGGTGGCCTGGGAGCCGGCCGAGCGCGACTTCATCGGCCGTCAGGCGCTGGAAAAGCGCCGCGCCGAGGGCGCCAGCGAGAAATTCGTGGGTCTGATTCTGGAAGGCCGCGGCGTCCTTCGTGCCGGACAGACGATTGTCTGTGGCGCCGGCGAGGGCGTGACCACCAGCGGCAGTTATTCGCCCACCCTGGAGCGTTCCATCGGCCTGGCCCGGTTGCCCGGGGATTGCGGCGAGACCGTGGAAGTGGAGATTCGCAAGCGCAGGGTGCCAGCCCGCGTGGTCAAGCCTCCTTTCGTCCGGCAGGGCGAGATCAAAGTCGCCCTCTGAGCCGTTTGGATCAGGGCGGAAAAATCATCTCAAACTAGGGAGACAGGCGATATGAGCAATGTCCCGGCGGAACTAAAGTACAGCAAGAACCACGAATGGGTGCGGGTGGAAGATGACGGTAGCCTAACCGTGGGGATTACCGACCACGCCCAGGCGGCGCTTGGGGATCTGGTCTATGTGGAGGCCCCGGAGGTGGGTGAAAGCTACGGTGCCGGTGATGCCTGCGCGGTGGTGGAATCGGTCAAGGCCGCCTCTGATGTCTATTCACCGGTGGCCGGCGAAGTGATCGAGTCTCACGAGTCCCTGGCCGATGAGCCCGAGCACGTCAACGAAGACCCCTACGGCGAGGGCTGGATTTTCCGTCTGCGTCCGGATAAGCCCGAGGATGTGGATGCCCTGCTGGATGTCGATGGCTATCAGAAAATGCTGGAAGAGGAGGATGTCTGACGGAGATACCCGTCTGCACTCCTCGCTATCGAGCGGATTGTTAACCTGACGAGAACTGGATAACGGCGATGCCTTTCATTCCCCATACCGAGAACGAAGTCAAGGAAATGCTCGACGCCATTGGCGTTGACAGCATTGAGACTCTGTTCGATGAAATTCCCGAGAACCTGCGCATTCATGATCTGCCGGGGGTGCCCGAGTCGCTCAGCGAGATGGCCATCACCCGGTTGATGCATGAGCGGGCCGGCCGGGATGGCCAGCCAGCCTGTTTCATCGGCGCCGGTGCCTATGAGCATCACATTCCGGCCGCGGTATGGGAGATCACCACCCGAGGGGAGTATTACACCGCCTACACGCCCTACCAGGCCGAGGCCAGCCAGGGCACCCTGCAGCTCATCTATGAATACCAGTCCATGATGACCGAGCTGACGGGCATGGAGGTGTCCAATGCCTCCCTCTACGACGGTGCTTCCGGTCTGGCGGAAGCCTGTCTAATGGCGGTGCGGGCCAATCGCAAGTCCAAGTCTCGCCGCGTCCTGATGCCGACCTCGGTTCATCCCCTCTACCGGGACGTGACCGATGCCATTGCCGGCAGCCAGAAGCTGGCGTTCGAGGACATTCCCTATTGCGCCGAGTCCGGCACCACGCTGCTGGATGGTTTCAAGCGCTTTGAGGGAGAAGACATCACCGCCGTGGTTATTCCCCAGCCCAACTTCTTCGGCAAGCTGGAAGAAGTTAACGCCATCACCGACTGGGCCCATGCCCAGGGCGCGCTGGTGATCGGCGTGATCAACCCCACCAGCCTGGCCATCATCGATCCACCCGGTAACTGGGGGGAGCAGGGCGCCGATATCGTGGTGGGCGAGGGCCAGCCCCTTGGGGTGCCCATGTCCTCCGGCGGGCCCTACTTCGGCATTCTCTGCTGCCGCCAGAAGATCGTGCGCCAGATGCCTGGTCGTATTGTTGGCCGCACCGTGGACGAGGAGGGCAAGGAGGGCTTTGCCCTGACCCTGCAGCCTCGGGAACAGCATATCCGCCGTTCCAAGGCCACCTCCAACATCTGTACCAACCAGGGTCTGATGGTCACTGCGGCGACCATCTACATGGCGCTGCTGGGGGCCGAGGGCCTGGCCCGCGTGGCCGCCACCAGCCATCAGCGCACCCGTCAATTGGTGGATGCCCTCTGTGAGCTGGATGGTGTTGAACCGGTCTTCGACGGCCCCTTCTTCCATGAGGCCGCCATCCGCCTGGATCGCCCGGCCGAGAAGGTGCTGGCCGCCCTGGCCGAGCGTGACATCCTCGGTGGCCTGTCCCTCAAGGACTGGTACCCGGAGCTGGGTGAGGCCGTGCTGGTCTGTGCCACCGAAACCAAGACCGAGGACGACATTCTCACCTACCGTGATGCCATGAGCGACGTACTGGCATCGGTGAAGGCCGCCTGATTTCTCCGCAAGAGCAACAAGACCCAGGAGGCAGTGGCATGGCTACGATTACTCTGCAGGGCAAGAAAATTCATACCGCCGGCGATTTGCCGGCGGTGGGTAGCACGGCACCGGATTTCCGGCTGGTGGCCGGTGACTTTTCCGATCGCAGCCTGAAGAATTTTGCCGGCAAGAAGAAAGTGTTGAACATCTTCATCAGTCTCGCCACTGGCATTTGCGCGGAGTCAACACGCAAGTTCAATCAATTCGCCGCCGAGCATCCGGATACGGTCATGTTGATGATCTCCGGTGACTTGCCCTTTGCCTCCGGTCAGTTCTGCAAGGACGAGGGTCTGGACAACGTCATCACTCTGTCGATGATGCGTAACAAGGATTTCGGTCAGGATTATGGCGTGCTGATGACGGATGGCCCCAGTGAGGGTCTGACCGCTCGCGCGGTCGTGGTTCTGGATGAGAACGACAAGGTTCTGCATGCCGAACTGGTGCCGGAAATCGCCCAGGAACCGGATTACGAAGCAGCCCTGAAAGTACTGGGCTAATCACCATCGTGGAACAACAGGGCCGGTGCCATGCACCGGCCGGTCAATGAGAACTGGAAGCAGACGACTATGCTGATTTTCGAACATGCCCGTCAGGGTCGCCGGGCCTACGCCCAGGCCCCCGCCGAGAAGCCGGCCTTTGATGACATTCCCGAACAGTTCCGACGCAAGGCGCCCCCCGAGCTGCCGGCGGTGTCCGAGTTGCAGGTGGTGCGTCATTACACCCGTCTGTCCCAGAAGAACTTCTCCATTGACACGAATTTCTATCCTCTGGGCTCCTGCACCATGAAGTACAACCCGCGGGCCTGTAACACGCTCGCCATGCTGCCCGGCTTTCTGGCCCGACATCCCCTTGGACCGGTGGATCATGGCCAGGGTTTTCTGGAATGCATGTACGAGCTGCAGGACATCCTTCAGGAAGTCACCGGCATGGCCGGGGTTTCCCTGACTCCCATGGCCGGCGCCCAGGGTGAGTTTGCCGGCGTGGCCATGATCAAGGCCTATCACGAGTCCCGTGGTGATCATGAGCGTGACGAGATCATCGTCCCCGATGCCGCCCATGGCACCAACCCGGCCACCGCCGTGATGTGCGGCTGCAAGGTGCGCGAGATCCCCACCGGCAAGGACGGGGATGTGGACCTGGAAGCCCTGCGTGCCGTGGTCGGTCCGAAGACTGCCGGCATCATGCTCACCAATCCCTCCACCGTGGGTGTCTTCGATCGCAAGATCGAAGAGATGTCGAAGATCGTTCACGAGGCCGGCGGCCTGCTTTACTACGATGGCGCCAACCTCAATGCCATCCTCGGCAAGGTGCGCCCGGGTGACATGGGCTTTGACGTCATCCACATGAACCTGCACAAGACCTTCTCCACTCCCCACGGTGGCGGTGGTCCGGGCAGTGGCGCCATTGGTGTCTCCAAGCGCCTGAAACCCTTCATGCCCGGCCCCATCGTCATGAAGGACGGTGACGGTTTCCGCTGGAGCAACAGGGACGAGCTGCCCAACAGCATCGGTCGCCTGTCCGCCTTCATGGGCAATGCCGGTGTCCTGCTGCGGGCCTATATCTATGCCCGGCTGCTGGGTCGTTCCGGTATGCAGCGAGTGGGCGAGTACGCCACCCTCAATGCCAATTACCTGATGGTGAAGCTGCGTGAGGCCGGTTTCGATCTCGCTTATCCCGAGCGCCGAGCCAGTCACGAGTTCATCGTGACCTTGAAGCGCCAGGCCAAGGAAACGGGCGTGATCGCCACCGACTACGCCAAGCGCCTGCTGGATTTCGGCTTCCATGCCCCGACCATGTATTTCCCCCTGCTGGTGCCCGAGTGTCTGCTCATCGAGCCCACAGAGAGCGAGCCCAAGGAAGAGCTGGACGGTTTCGTCGAGGCCATGGCCACCATCAATCGCGAGGCAGAGACCGAGCCTCAGACCGTGAAGGGCGCTCCCTACACCCTGCCGGTGAAGCGCCTGGATGACGTCAAGGCGGCCAAGGAGCTGGACCTGGCCTGGCGCAAGGCCAACGCCGCCTGAACACTATTGGCTGTAAAGACGCCAAGGTCACAAGGGAAGCAGTTGTCGCCTTTGTGCCTTGGCGTTTTTGCGTAAGCAAGGATTGAACGCAGCGCAAGCTATCGGAGCGCCGCAAAATATAACTGGGAGATATCTGATGACGGCATTGATCTGCGGTTCTTATGCCTACGACACCATCATGGTCTTCAATGGTCGATTCAAGGATCAGATCATGCCTGATCGGGTGCACATGCTGAATGTGGCATTTCTGGTGCCGGACTTGAGACGCGAGTTCGGTGGCACGGCGGGCAATATCGCCTACAACCTCAAGCTGCTGGGCGGGAAGGGTATTCCCATGGCCACTGTGGGCACGGATTTCGGCCCTTATGATGCCTGGCTGGAACAGCACGGCATCGACAGCCGCTACGTCCAGCAGGTCGAGGGTGAGTACACGGCCCAGGCCTATATCACCACCGATATGGATGATAATCAGATCACCGCATTCCATCCCGGTGCCATGAACCATTCCCACCAGCAATCCGTTCCCCGTGATGCGGGAATCAGCCTCGGAGTGGTTGCCCCCGATGGTCGCGACGGCATGTTGCAGCATGCCCGGGAATTCGCCCAGGCCGGCATCCCCTTCCTCTTCGACCCGGGGCAGGGGCTGCCCATGTTTGACGGCGAGGAGCTTCTGGCCTTTATCGACCAGGCTCGCTGGGTGGCAGTGAACGATTACGAGTGTGGCATGCTCGAAGAACGTACGGGGCTGGATCGCAGCCAGTTGGCCCAGCGGGTGGAGGCTCTGGTGGTCACCCGGGGTGCCCAGGGGTCACTGATCTTTGCCAACGGCGACTGTCACGAGGTGGAAGCCGTACGACCGGCAGTGGTTAACGACCCGACCGGTTGCGGTGACGCCTACCGCGCCGGCCTGGTGTACGGCATGATGAATGAACTGGACTGGCTGACAACTGGCCGAATCGCATCGATGATGGGGTCAATCAAGGTTGCCCAACATGGCACACAGAATCACCATTTCACTGCCAAGGATTTCAGGGCCGGGTTCAAGCAGGCCTTCGGCTACAGCTTTGACTGAGCAGTTGAGCGGATCCCGGCGTCTTCAGGGCGGGCTTGCGGCGCTTGTGTGCGCCTCGGTCTTGCTCTGGGCCTCACAGACGATGGCCGAGCCCAGTTGGTCGGAGACCCTGGACCGCATTGCCCCTGCCGTGGTGCAGATTCGGGTGGATGCGCCGCGTCCCTTTGATACCGAGTGGGAAAACACCACCGAGGCCACCGGTTTCGTGGTGGATGCGGAGAAGGGGCTGATTCTCACCAACCGCCACGTGGTCTATCCTGGACCGGTGGTGGCCGAGGCGGTCTTTCAGAACGCGGAAGAGGTGGACCTGACCCCGGTCTATCGAGACCCCGTCCATGATTTTGGCTTCTTCCGCTACGATCCCGAAGACCTTCGCCATATTGATCCGGTCAGTATTCCCCTGGCGCCGGAAGCGGCCGCCGTGGGACAGGATATTCGGGTAGTGGGTAACGATGCCGGTGAGCGTCTTTCCATCCTGGCCGGGACCCTGGCCCGCCTGGACCGGGATGCGCCCAATTACGGCCGCGGCCGTTACAACGATTTCAACACCTTCTATTTCCAGGCCGCCTCCGGCACCAGTGGCGGCTCCTCCGGCTCGCCGGTGATTGACATTCAGGGCCGTGCCCTGGCCCTGAATGCCGCCGGGCGCATGGATGCCAGTTCCAGCTATTTCCTGCCGCTGCAAAGGGCCATTCGCGTGCTGGACAGGCTGCGCAATGGGGAAGATGTCACGCGGGGGACCCTGCAGACCACCTTTGTCCGCCAGTCCTACGACGAATTGCGGCGCCTGGGGCTGGATGAAGTGGAAGAGACTGCCGCCCGCCTCAATTTCCCGGATTACAACGGCATGCTGGTGGTGGACCGGGTAGTCGACGGCGGCCCGGCCAATGATCTGCTCCAGCCCGGCGACATCCTGCTCCGGATCAACGGCGAGATGGTGGCCAGCTTCGTACCGCTGGCGGAAATCCTCGATGACAGTGTCGGCAAGAGCTTGCAGCTGGATATTCGTCGTGGTGATGAGACCCGCCAGGTGGATGTCACCGTGGGTGATCTCATGGCCATTACGCCGGATCGCTATCTGGAGGTGGGGGGCGCCGTTCTGACCCCCCTGTCGTATCAGCAGGCCCGCCATTTCAATCGTCCACCAGGGGCGGTGTATGTGGCCTCCACCGGTTTCATGATGGGCCGTTCCGGCGTGCCCCGTGGGGCCATTATCCGTTCACTGGATGGAGAAACCACCGAAACGCTGGATGAGTTCAGGCAGGTGTTCGAGGGCCTGTCCGATGGTGCCCGGGTCCCGGTTCGCTATACCCGAATCGATGAGCCCTATCGCGAGGTGTTGGCCACCCTGACGGTGGACCGGACCTGGTTCCCGGCCCGGGATTGCCGAATGGAAAGTGGCACGGGCCGCTGGCCCTGCGAGGAATTGGCCGCCGCCCCGGCTCGCAATGAGATCAAGCCCGGCAGTGTCCGCTTCGGTGACTATGGTGATGCCCGGGCCCAGCGTCTATCCCGCTCCATGGTCTGGGTAGAGTTCGACATGCCTTTCCGGGTGGAGGGCATGGATGGTGTCGGTTTTACCGGGACCGGTATTGTCGTGGATGCGGCTCAGGGTCTGGTACTGACGGATCGCGCCGCGGTCCCAAGCCGCATGGGCGATCTGCGATTGACCTTCGCCAGTTCCCTCGAGGTGCCGGGGGAGGTGGTCTTCCTGCACCCGCTCAACAACCTGGCCCTGGTCCAATACGATCCCGCCCTGTTGGTGGGCAGTGAAGTGCGGCCGGTGACTTTCAACCCCCGCCTGCCCGGATCAGGCGATGATGTCTGGGTGGTTGGCAAGCGACCTGATCAGTCACTGGTCTCCAGGCGCACCGAAGCCAGCGGCCTGGACCCCCTGCGCCTGTCACTGTCTTCGAGCTTCCGCTTCCGAGACGTGAACCTGGAGACGCTGTCCGTGGTCAATGCGCCGTCCGATGTAGGCGGTGTACTGGCCGACCGCCATGGCCGGGTACAGGCGCTGTGGAGCAACTATGGCAAGCAGGGAGCGCGGGGCGATGCATTCAAGGGCATTCCGGCCGAAGTCATACAGGACATGCTGGCCCGCTACCGAAATGGCGAGGGGATCCATTCCCTGGAGGTGGAGTTCCTGCTCATGCCCATGTCCAGCGCCCGCAAGCTGGGGCTGCCCGAAGCCTGGGCCAGTCGTCTGGCCGATCTCGACGATCGTCCCCGGGGCGTGCTGTCGGTAGAACGTATCGTGGCCGGTGCCCCGGCCGAGGATTATCTGGAGTCCGGGGATCTCCTGCTGGCGGTCAATGGCACGCCGGTAAATGATTTCCGTCGCCTCAATCAGGCCAGCCAGGCGGAATCAGTGGATCTGAGCATCTTGCGCAACGGTGAGGTCAAGGCGCTGAACGTGCCCACGCAGCGCATGGACGGGCGCGGCGTGGAGCGGGTGATTCACTGGGCCGGTGCGGTTCTCCACGAGCCCCACCGGGCCATGGCGGCTCAGCGCGGCATTCCGCGGCGCGGTGTTTTTGTCTCCAATTTCAGTTATGGCTCCCCGGCCAGTCGCTACGGCCTCAACCCGGGGCGGCGCATTATTGAGGTGGATGGCCAGTCAGTGAGCGATCTGGATGAGTTCCTCGAGCAGGTCGCCGGTCGTGAACATCGCAGTCCTATCCGCCTGCGCCTGGAAGACTGGGACGGCACCACCGATGTGGTGACCCTGAAGCTGGACAAACACTTCTGGCCCACCGAGGAAATTCAGCGCGAAGATGGCGAATGGGTCCGTCGGGAGCGTTGAAGGGTTAGGAGTGAGAGTAGAGGGCCCCCCTCGGTACTCAGCACTCAATGCTCGCCAATCGACTTACCAGCTCGGCAGCACCCGGAAAAAGGCCGTCTTTAGATAGGCGGTCTCCGGAATGGCCGGGTGGACGGGGTGGTCGGGACCCTGGCCGCCGATTTCCAGTAACTGGGCGGAGCGATCCAGATGCCGGGCCGAGGCCTGGACGGTGCGGATGAGCTCATCCCGGGCCATGTGGGCAGAGCAGGATGCTGACACCAGCAGCCCGTCTTTTGCCAGCACCTGCAATGCCGCCTGATTGAGCTGACGATAGGCCTTCCTGCCCTGTTTGACGTCCTTGCGCCGTTTGATCAGAGCGGGTGGGTCGGCAATCACGATGTCGAACTTCTCTCCGGCCTGGCGCAGGTCCTTGAGCACCGCCATCACATCCCCCTGTTGAGTCTCCACCGTCAAGCCGTTGCGCTCGGCATTGGCCTCTACCCCCGCAAGGGCCTCGGCGGAGCTGTCGACACAGAGTACGTCCCCGGCCCCGGCATGGGCAGCGCGCAGCCCCCAGGCGCCCAGATAACTGTAGAGGTCAAGCACACGGGCGCCCGGCTGCACATGGTGGGCCAGGCGTTCCCGCATGGGGCGCTGGTCGAAGAACCAGCCGGTCTTCTGTCCCGCCAGAGGATCAATGCCGAATCGCAGGCCGGCTTCTTCGATTTCCAGGGTTTGCGGCAGCTCGCCCGCAATAAGCCGGGGCGCTTCAACTCCCAGATTCTCCAATTGCCGCACCGGGTTGTCGTTGCGCAGCACCACCGCCTCGGGAGCAAAGTTCTCCTCAATGGCCTGCAGTATTTCTCCCTGACGGACGTCCATGCCGGCGGTACTGAGTTGAATGGCATAGACCCGGCCGAAGCGTTCCACCACCAGGCCCGGCAGGCCGTCCGCCTCGCCGAAGACCAGTCGGCAGGCGCCGTCACCGTAAAGTCGCTCACGCAGGCCCGAGGCAATATTGAGCCGGTGCTTGATCAGGGACTTGTCCAGGGCCACGTCGGACTGGCGGCTGATCATGCGCCCGCAGATCAGGGAGTTGGGGTTGATATAGGCCGTCCCAAGCGGCTTGCCGCCCTGGCCAAGCACATTGGCCAGTTGCCCGGCTTCAAAATCCGTAATCCGCCCGGCCTCGCTGTCCACCTCATTGCTGAATATCCAGGCATGGCCGGCCCGCAGACGGCGGTCCTCATTTTTCTTCAGGCGCAAATGCGGGTGGGACATGGTGAATTTCTCCTACCGGGGGTGGAATGGGCGCCAATTCTAACACCCGCGGCCTTTCCGCCCTCAATTGCGATCCGGTAAACTGCCCCACTTGTCCTGGTCATCCCGGAAGGGGAGTTACATGCATTACCCGGATATCAACCCGGTCGCCATTGAGTTGGGCCCCATGGCTATTCATTGGTATGGCCTGATGTACGTGATCGGTGTGCTCGCGGCCTGGTGGCTGCTTGGGCGACGCCTGCGTCGACCGGATGTGGGCTGGGACAGCAATGACCTGGCTGATCTCACCTTCTACGTGGTTCTTGGGGTGATTGTCGGCGGTCGAGTGGGTTATATCCTCTTTTACAATCTGGGCGCCTATATCGACGACCCCCTGCTGGTCCTGCAGATCTGGCAGGGTGGCATGAGCTTTCACGGCGGCCTGCTGGGTGTGCTGTTTGCGGGCTGGCTCTTTGCTCGCCGCCAGAAGCGCCATTTCTGGGATGTGGTGGATTTCGTCGCGCCGGTGGTACCCATCGGCCTTGGTCTGGGCCGGATCGGCAACTTCATCAACAGCGAACTCTGGGGCAGGCCCACCGACGGACCCTTCGGCATGATCGTCAATGGCGTGGCCCGGCATCCCTCCCAGCTTTATCAGGCGGCTCTGGAAGGTCTGGTGCTATTCGTGGTCCTGTTCTGGGTGTCTGCCCGCCCCAGACCCAGAATGCTGATCTCGGGCCTGTTTGCCCTGCTCTACGGGGCATTCCGTTTCCTGGTGGAATTCGTGCGCATGCCGGATGAGCATATTGGCTATATCGCCTGGGATTGGCTCACCATGGGGCAGCTTCTCTCTCTGCCTCTGATACTCGTTGGCGTGGTGCTGATTACCCTGTCCCAGCGGAACCGGGGCTACCCCCCGACTCAGGCGGATCGGGAGGCGATGGCGAAATGAAGGCCTATCTCGACCTGATGCGACATGTGCGGGAGCACGGCCACCGCAAGGAAGACCGCACCGGTACGGGCACCCTGAGCGTGTTCGGCCACCAGATGCGCTTTGACCTGGCTCAGGGTTTCCCGGCCGTGACCACCAAGAAGTTGCATTTCCGCTCCATCATCCATGAGCTCCTGTGGTTTCTCAGCGGTGACACCAATATCCGCTACCTGCAGGAAAACAATGTCCGCATCTGGAATGAATGGGCGGACGAAAACGGTGACCTGGGACCGGTTTACGGTTATCAGTGGCGGTCCTGGCCGACCGCCGACGGGCAGGCCATCGACCAGATTCAGCGGGTGATGGAGCAGCTTGGGACCACGCCGGACTCTCGTCGCATGATTGTCTCCGCCTGGAATGTGGGCCAACTGGATCAAATGGCCCTGGCCCCTTGCCATGCCTTTTTCCAGTTTTACGTGGCGGACGGCAAACTGTCCTGCCAGCTCTATCAGCGCAGTGCGGATATTTTCCTTGGTCTGCCCTTCAATATCGCGTCCTATTCCATTCTGGTTCACATGATGGCCCAGCAGCTGGATCTGGATGTCGGGGATTTCATCTGGACCGGCGGTGATTGCCATCTCTACCTTAATCACCTGGAGCAGGCGGACAAGCAGCTCATTCGGGCGCCGCGACCCTTGCCTCGCCTGAACATCAAGCGGCGTCCCGAGAGTCTGTTTGATTACCGATTCGAGGATTTTGAGATTCTGGACTACGACCCCCACCCGCACATTAAGGCGCCGGTCGCGGTCTGAGGGTGTAACCTGCCGGCCAAGAAAGCAGTTGACAGAAGGTGCCGTACTCGTATAATTCGCCACCATCTTCAAATAGAAAGGAGGAACCCCCAGTTGGACGTTAGCAGTAGATGCCCGATGACGGGCAGGACAAGCTGAAGCCGCGAGGCCGTCTCACTGGAAATTCCTTCCTGCTGACCGCTTCGCAGCTTCAATGCGAAGCGGTCTAGCGTGAATCCCATCGCGAATCATTATCGGCTGCCGCCGATCTCGCCAGATTCATCGCCAGCCCGTTTCTCTCAATTGCAAACAGATCGCCCAGGGCGTCGTGGTTCGTCGTGTCCATGCAAATGCAACAGGGCGATGCTAGGCTTTGTGCGTGCAGATTTCCTGAGCACTGTTTGCAATCCTGTGCCTGCCAGTTATCGGGAACTTCAGGGAACCGTAACTGCCTGCCTGAAAACAGGAGAGAGAAGTGCGCAAGCAAATGATTCCTGGCGCAGCAATTGGTGCTGCCCTCATGACCCCTTTCACCGCCCAGGCCTCCGGTGGCCACTGGCTGGTGGATGATGCCGCTGTATTCCCGACCCAGACTGCCGGGCTCGAAGCCTGGTATGAGGATTTCGGCGACTCCGCCGATGCCTTGGCGATCCAACCCGCCTATACCTTGTCCAACGGTCTGGAGCTGACCGGGGTAATAGAAAGCGTTTCTGTTGGGTCTGACCGTGAAAATGCCTTTGGAATTGAAGGCAAGTACCTGTGGCGGGATTTTGAAGCCGGTGACAGTTTCGGCCTTGGTCTGGTCGTGGGCTCTGCCTTTGATGATTCCGCTTCGATCGAGGAAGTGTTCGCCTATGTGCCGTTGTCCTTCCCCCTGGCGGATGGCAACTGGATTGTTCATGTCAATCTTGGTGTCCTGCAGGATCAAGCCGGTGATGAAGATGAAACCAGCGGATTTTATGGGGTTGGCTCTCAGCTGGCCATTGGTGGCGGTGTCGAGTGGATCGCCGAGGTGCTGGACAGCACGGAAGACGACACCTTCGCCCAGACTGGCTTCCGCTTTGCCCTGGGTCAGACCGATGGTGTCCTCGACCTGAGTTATGGCTGGAACCTGGATGACAGTGATGATGACTGGGTGACCTTGGGTTTTGCCTGGGAATTTTAAGTCGATTACAGAACAACGAAACAGGGAAGCGGCCTGACCGCTTCCCTCCCCATTGGCGGGAGGTGAAAAATGGAAGAAAACAAAGATCTTCTTATCGAAGTGCGCGAACTGATTGCCCAGGAGAAGTGGGCTGAAGTCAAAAGCCTGCTGGAAGACCAGCATATCCAGGATGTGAGCTATGTTCTCTCCGAGCTGGACGAGGAAACCCAGACGCCCATCTTCAAGGCCCTGGATCGGCCACTCTGGGCTGAAGTGTTTGCCTATCTGGAACACAATGATCAGATTCGACTGCTGGATGCATTGAGTCAGGAAGAAGGCCGCTTCATCCTCCAGAACATGGCTGCAGATGATCGGACGGCGTTTCTGGAGCGTCTGCCCGAGGAGGATATGCGCAATCTTCTGCGTCTGTTGCCGCCCAGGGATGTGAAGCAGGCGCTGCGCCTGCTGGGGTATCCGGAAGAATCCGTCGGTCGTCTGATGACGCCCCACTTCGTTGCCGTGCGCCCGGAATGGAGCATTGCTCAGGCCATGGAGCATGTGCGCCAGCAGAGCGAAGAAGGCGAAACCGTCAACGTCATCTATGTCACCGATGACAATGGCCAGCTCCTCGACATGATTGAGCTCAAGCGCTTCATTCTCGGCAAGCCCGAGGAGAAGGTTGAGCAGATCATGGAAGACACTGTGGTCAGTGTAACCGTGACCGAGGACCGGGAAGAGGCAGTCCAGAAGATTCAGCACTACGATATCGAGGCCTTGCCGGTGGCGGATGACAGAGGCCGCCTGGTGGGTATTGTCACCGTCGATGACGTCCTGGACGTGGCAGAAGCCGAGAGCACCGAGGACTTCCATAAGATGGGTTCCGTTGGGGTGCTCAATCTGAACCTCAACCAGGCCAGCCCCTGGTTGTTGTTCCAGAAGCGGATCGGCTGGTTGCTCATCCTGGTCTTCGTCAACATGTTCGCCGGTGAGATCATCGGTGCCTATGAAGAAGCGATTGAGGGTCTGTTCGTGCTGATGACCTTCCTGCCCCTGGTAGTGGATAGTGGTGGCAATGCCGGCACCCAGTCGGCCACGCTCATGGTTCGAGCCCTGGCGACCGGTTACGTGAAGATGCGAGACTGGCTCAAGCTCTTCGGCAAGGAGCTGGGTGTCGCAGCTGCCCTCGGTACCGCCATGGCCGTGGCCGTTTTCCTGGTGGCCTTCTTCTGGCGCACCGAAATGGCCCTGGATGTTTCCATGGTCATCGCCTTGGGGATGATTGGTGTGGTTGTTGTGGGTTCCCTGGTGGGCATGCTGCTGCCCTTCGTGCTGACGCGCCTCAACCTGGATCCGGCCACTGCCAGTGCCCCCTTGATCACTTCGATCGCGGACCTGGCGGGGATTGCGATGTACTTCTTCATCGCCGCTGCGGTTCTTGGCTTGTCGGTCTAGCTGCCTGACCCAGCTGGCGAAAAGAAAAGCCCGGCCTTTGTGCCGGGCTTTTTTTAGAACTGCGGATAATGCCAGGGGGCTAGAACGTCCCGGCGTCGATAAAACCGAACAGAACCGCCGCGGCCAGGAGCCAGAGATAGAAGGAGAAGACCCGAAGGCGGGCACGGTAGAGGAGGGCGAGGACCAGCTTCAAGGCCGCTATCCCGACCACGGCGGCGGTAATAAAGCCCACGCCGAGGGCGGCGAGGCTCATGCCATTGAGGCCATCCCCGGTGATTACTTCAACGCTCTGCACCAGCGTGGCGGCCATGATGGTGGGGATGGCCAGGAAGAAGCTGTACTGGGCCGCCCAGCGGCGCTTCACGCCGGCCAATAGAGCAAAGGTGATGGTCATGCCGCTGCGGCTCAGGCCCGGCACCAGGGACAGGCCCTGGGCAAAGCCAATCCAGGCCGCGGTGCCCAGGCGAATCTTTTTCAGGCCAATGGGAAGATGGCGCAGGCGGTCTGTCCACCAAAGCAGAACGCCGGTCAGGGTCAAGGTGCCGGCGACCAGCAGGGGATTGGCGAAGAAACGCTCGAAGAAGAACTTGAAGCTCAGGCCAATGATGCCGGTGACCAGTACCGAGAACAGACAGAGCAGGAACAGGCGAAGGAAGAGGTAGTGCCAGGGAGCGTGGCCCCGGTCACTCAGCCACTGCCAAGTGTCGCTGAGGATGCGCCGCACGAACTCGATCAGGCTGTGCCAGAAGACCACCACGATGGAGACCAGGGTGCCAACATGCACCACCAGGTCGAAGAGGATCATCTCGGCGCTGTCCGGTGCCGGCAGTTCATGGCCGGCACCGATCAGCCAGTGCTGGGCGATCACCAGGTGAGCCGTTGAACTCACCGGGATGAACATGAACAGGCCCTGGATGATCCCCAGCAGCAATGCAATCCACAATGCCATGATTCGTTCTGGCTCCCTTGGGCAGTTAGCCTCGCAGCCTAGCGATTATCTTCATCCGCTGCCAGCTTCAGCCCTGATTGAAGCCGGCTTCCCAGAGCACCCAGGCGCCGATGGCAATGAACAACAGGGCTGCCAGCACACGCACCGTGCGCATGGGGATTCGGTCAGCGAACTTGTGTCCCAGCCAGATCACGGGTGCATTCACCAGCAACATGGCGAAGGTGGCGCCCATCATGACGGGGATGATGGTCTCGAAATGGGCCGCCATGGCCATCGAGGTCAGCTGGGTCTTGTCGCCAATCTCCATGAGGAAGAAGGTCACCATGGCGGTGATGAAGGCCCCGCGCCCCGTTTCCCGGGGGCGGTCATCGGTGTGGACCCGTTCCGGGATCAGCACCCAGATCCCCATGCCCACGAAAAGGGCACCGACGATCCAGCCCAGAATCTGGTCATCCACGAACTGGCCCAGGCTCATGCCCACACCGGCAGAGAGCCCATGGATGCCGATAGAGGCCACGGCCAGGCCCCCGAGCACGGCCCAGGGCTTGCGGAACTTGACGGCGAGCAACAGGGCCAGGAGCTGCGTTCGGTCGCCCAATTCGGCCAGGGAGACCGCGGCGAGACTGAGGAAAAAAGCTTCGATCATGAGAAATCCTTCAGGGAGCCGGCATCCAGACGCAATGACACCACCCTGCCGCCGGCTCCTGTCGGGGCAGAATAGTGCCAAAGGTCTTGCCAGGCCGTGGTGGCTGCCCGCGCCATGGTCTGTGGACCAAGTCTGTTGACGCGAGCCCCCGTGGGAGCGGGGCGGCTACTCCCCAATGGCAATAGGGCTTGGATTCTAAGGAAAAGCCCGGTCCCGGTCAAAGCGTCGCGCCGGGCAGTTCTGCCTGTCACAATATGCGTCTTAAATGCCGATGGCCAAATTGTTCTGAGCAAGGGGGATATGAATGGATATTGTTCTGGTGGCTGCGATGACGCGCAATCGAGTCATTGGCAAAGAGGGTGGCATGCCCTGGCATCTGCCGGCAGATCTGGCCCATTTCAAACGGGTGACGCTGAACCATCCGGTGGTCATGGGGCGCAAGACCTTCGAGTCCATCGGCTTTGCCCTTCCGAAACGCCGCAACATTGTCGTGACCCGTCAGGAGAATGCCGTGTTCAAGGGGGCAGAGACGGCTGCGTCATTGAGTGAAGCGCTGGAAAGGCTCGCCGGCACCGAGACCGTAATGCTAATTGGTGGGGGACAGCTGTACCGGGAGGCCTTGCCTCTTGCCACCCATATGGAACTGACTTTCATTGATGCGGAAATCGATGGGGACACCTGCTTCCCGGAATGGCCCGTGGATGAATGGCAGGAAATCAGCCGGGAACATCGCCCCGCCGACGAGAAGAATCCGCATAATCTGGATTTCGTCAGCCTAAAACGTATTAAGGCTAGCTAAGGAACCTCTGATTAATTTAAATTAATCAGAGGTTCCCAAAAGCTCATCCCAAAACAACACAGTAATCGTCTTTTCCTTGGCGCCTTGGCGCCTTGGCGACTTTGCGTCTTTGCGCGAGCCTGTTCATTCCCTGACTCGCCTTGCATCATTCAGGCGATAGAAGAGGCCGTACTCGTCTTCTTCCAGTACCTCCAGCTCACCCTCCAGCAGAACGGCATCCCAGGTGAAGCGGATGGAGTCCCTCGCCCGGGTTTCAATGATGTAACCGGCGCCGGCATTCAGGCAGTAGGGGCAACTGGGGGGCAGGGCAGTGAAGAGAAACTCATCCATCCGCTCCTGGTTCTGCATGGGGAAGATGAAGCCCTTGATGCGGATGGTCTCTCCATTCATATCCTTGACCGCAGCGGGGAAAATCGGCCGCAGATGACTCCTGCCATCAATGACTTCGATCTCCTCTTCCACGCTACCCAATAAATCCCAGGAAACCGCCCCTTCAGGTGTCGTCGGTACCTGGTGAGCATAATCATCGAACGTGGCGTCCTCTGGCGGTGGCTCGGTGGCCAACTCGTCATCACTGAGCTGGGCCATCGCCTGTAGCGTGCTTAGAGTGAGTGTCAGGCCCAGAATGCCAAGGGCAAGAATCCGGCGCTTATTCATTTAATATCCACGTCTCAAGGTATTGGCGACATTGATCCGGCTGGCCAGCCAGGCGGGCAGGATAGCCACCAGCAGTCCGGCAAGCAGGATTCCCCCGGTGAGCAACCATTGCCCATCGGCCCAGTACCAGCCTGTAAGAACGATGGACCGTCCGGCCTCACTGAATGCACCCAGCAACTCACAAGCCAGATGGCCCAGCGCCAGCCCCGTCAGCAGACCGGCGAGGACCATGAGTAGTCCTTCCAGCAGGGTGATTCTGAAAAGCAAGCCGGGGCCCCCGCCCATGGCCCGCATGACAGCCAGGTCGTAGCGACGTTCCCTCAGATTTTGATAAAGAAGCGTGACAACGCCCAACAGCGAAGCGCCCACCAGAATGACCGCGAACCAGGCCATTCCGTCCACTACCGGGCGCATCATGGCGAACAGGCGGGCACTCTCATGGGCCGGTCGGGCGGCCTGCCATGGCGTGTCACCATCAATCATCTGGGGTAGTCGGGCTGCAGCCATAGGCGAGGCGTACTGGACGAGGATGGCAGTGACTTCATGACCTTGATCCTCATCAACATGGCCATGTCCATTGTCATGGCCGTGGTCGTGGACTGCCCAGACGCTTTCCACCGATGTAAGAATCAATCGGTCCAGTACGCTGCCTGTTCGCTCCAGCACGCCCACAACCTCATAGGGGTGCTCGCCGTGCACCGGCCCGCCATCGCCAAGCCCATGCATCCCTTCGAACTGGTCGCCCAGACCGAGTCCGGTGCCTTCTGCCGCGGCGGCGCCCACCACGGCTTGAAAATCGCCTGCCCAGAATCCGCCTTCACGCAGTTCGGCCTCGTAGAGCTCGGCATAGGCGGGCTCCGTCCCCACGATCCGGTAGCCATGATAATTGTCACCGAGTGCCAGCGGGATGGTTCGTTCGACGGCCCGCTCTTGATGGATCCGTTCCCGTGCGTCCAGCGGGAGATTGCCGATGGGAACGTCCAGGTGATAGACACTGGAGAGAATCAGTTGCATGGGGCTACCCGCCGGGCCCACCACCAGGTCAATGCCCTGGGCATCTCGGCTCATGCGATCACGAAGTTGCTCCTGACCGATCAGCAGTAACACCACCATGCCCACACCCAGGCCCATGACCAGGGCATTGATCAGAGTCTGCAAGGGGCGCCGCCAGACTTGTCGCAGGGCCAGTGTGAAACTGTTCATGTCTGGCCGCTCCTGTTGGCGGGCTCGGCCAGATAGGCATCCAGGGCCGGGCGGTGGGAGAACTGGTCTCGGATGCGATTGTCGTGGCTGGCCACCAACAGGCTGGCCCCCTGGCCGGCCGCCTCGCTGAACAGCAAGGCCAGCACCGATTCGGCATTCCGGTCATCCAGGGCCGAGGTGGGTTCGTCGGCCAGAATCAGCTTGGGTGCATGGATCAATGCCCGGCCGATGGCTACTCGCTGTTTTTGCCCCTGGCTGAGTTGATTGGGGTAATGGCGGGCTTGATCAGACAGCCCCAGACGGTCCAGCCAATCCATTGCATGTGCTCTGGATTGCCCCCGTCCACCCAGCCAGCTGCCCAGACGCAGGTTATCTTCCACGGTGAGCCCTTCCAGCAGGTGAAAGTCCTGAAAAATCAGCCCGATATGCTCGCCCCTGAGGCGATCCCGACCGCGCTGGCCAAGCTCCGACAGTGCGGTCCCATTGACGGACAGTTGTCCGCTGAACTGGCTGTCCAGCCCGGCAATACAATGCAGCAGGCTGGTCTTGCCGCAGCCGGAAGGGCCGCTCATCAGGCCGTATTCGCCCTGGGGCAGGGCCCAGTGGGGGATGGCGAAAAGGGGTCGATTCCCTTGCCAACAGCGAAGGTCATTGAGGCTTACGGCATCCATGGCAGCGCGCATTCTCTGGGCATGATGAGTGTGTTATATTGTAACGATAATATTTTGAGGCACAATGGTCTGGTGTCAAAGTGCAGGAGGAAAGCATGGCTTCCCACGCCCATGATCATGAGCAATGTATCAGCGAGGCCCTCGGCAGTGCCGAGCGGGTCTGTGCCCAGCGTGGCGCCCGCCTCACTCCGCTTCGCAAGCGGGTGCTGGAGCTGATCTGGGAAAGCCATGAGGCCATGAAGGCCTATGATCTATTGGATCGCCTGGGGCAGGAAGGTGGCAGTGCCAAGCCCCCGACTGTGTATCGAGCCCTCGATTTCCTGCTCGCCCAGGGTCTGGTTCACCGCATAGAGAGCGAAAATGCCTATGTGGGTTGCCGCCACCCCGAGCGGACCCATGAGTTTCAGCTCCTGATATGCGATGACTGTCGTCATGTCGAGGAGATTGCTGTTTCCGGGGTCACGGAGGCCCTGGGCAAGCACGCAAAGAAGCAGGGTTTCACCGTGACCAGTCAGACGGTGGAAGTACACGGCCAATGTCCAAGCTGTCGCGATAGAGCCTGACCCGAAACTGTGGCCCCTGAACGGAGCCGTCCTTGGGCCGCCGGTTCGCCAATGCGGCTTTTTCGCGGCCGACTCAAGCTCCCGAATCAAGTACAGCGTAAATGTTCGCTCAAATTCGCTAATTAAAGATACGTTATAACAGCATAAATATTTGAGGTATCGCCATGACTGAAACCATCGACAACCGTCTGCCCGTCACCGTCCTGTCCGGATTCCTGGGTGCCGGAAAGACCACCCTGCTCAATCATGTGTTGCATAACCGTG
>PWMQ01000079.1 GCA_003558125.1 Natronospira sp.
CGTTGTCGGTGCCCACTACGATACCGTTCCCGGCTCCCCGGGAGCCAATGACAATGCTTCCGCCGTGGCCGTGCTCCTGGCCCTGGCCGAACACTTCCGCGACAAACCCCAGGCCCGCACCCTGCGCTTCGTTGCCTTCGTCAATGAAGAGCCCCCGTTCTACATGACCAGCGACATGGGCAGCCACGCCCATGCCCGCAAGAGCCGGGAGGCCGGCGACAACATCATCGCAATGATGTCCATGGACGGCCTGGGTTTTTTCAGTGACCAGCCCGGTAGCCAGCACTACCCCGCGCCGGGCATCGGTCTGGCCTATCCCGACACCGCCAGCTTCATCGGCTTTGTCACCCGCCTGCGCGACGGGCGCCTGTTGCGCAAGGCCCTGGGAGCTTTTCGGGAAGAAGCTAGTATCCCCTCCGAGGGCGCGGCCATGCCGGGTTTCATTCCCGGTGTGGGCTGGTCCGATCACTGGTCCTTCTGGCAACAGGGCTATCCGGCCTTCCTGGTCACCGACTCCCTGCCGTTCCGCGACCCCCACTACCACCGCAGCAGCGACACCCCGGACCGTCTCGACTACGAGCGCATGGCCCGCGTCACCGTCGGCCTCAAGGCCGTCGTGCGCACCCTGGCCGAGTGAGTACTGGCTAACCCCAGCCTCGATGATCTGGCTTGTTGCGCGATGCGCAACGCGCTATAATATTGCTCATGATCAAATCATTCCGCCACAAGGGATTGAAGCGGTTTTACGCATCGGGCAGCACGGCAGGGATTCAACCCGACCACGCCAAGCGCTTGCGCATGCAACTGGCTGCATTGGATACAGCCATACAGATCGAGGATATGGACATCCCAGGTTTTGGGCTGCACCCGCTTAAGGGTAAGCAGAAGGGCAGGTGGTCGATTCGAGTCAGCGGTAACTGGCGTTTGACCTTCGAGTTCCGAGACGGACACGCCTACATTCTTGACTACGAGGATTATCACTGATGAGCATGCACAACCCTCCGCATCCCGGTGAGTTCATCCTCACGGTTTACATGGAGCCTTTCGGCGTCAGTGCTCGAAAGCTTGCCGATCGTCTGGGTGTATCACCGTCCACCTTTTCGCGTCTGCTGCGCGGTGATAGCGGTGTCAGCCCGGAAATGGCGTTGCGGCTTTCCCGGGTCATTGGCCGCTCACCGGAAAGCTGGCTTGCCATGCAGGATGCCCACGACCTTTGGCTGGCCCGTAATCAGCTCGACGTCGAAAAACTCAAGCCCTTCGATTTCGAAGCCGCATAATCAGGTCCGGCGAGTATTTCACTTCCAGGCACTTACTGCGCCTCGGGTGACAGTTGCTGCCAGAAGGCCGGGGCGGCCAGGGCTTCCCAGAATTCCGGGGCGAAGCCCTGTGGCCGTCCGCCGTCCAGGCAGAAGGCGCCGTGGCGAAAGAAGTGGTCCAGGCCTTCAATGGTCTCAATCACAAGGCCGTCGTTGCCGCTGGCCTTGCCGAAGTGTTTCTGCAGTGGCGGGATGTTGGTCTCGGGCATGACCATGATGTCATTGCCGGCAAACAGGGCGAGCATGGGCTGCTGCAGGCGGGCCAGATCGTCGGCGGGGTCATAGCGCACGATGCCGGACAGATAACCCGCCGGCATGATGCGGCCGGCGGTACCGATCAGGGACAGACTGCCGGCCAGCCCCGCTCGCCGAAGGCCCAGCAACCGACGCTCCTCACAGCGCCAGCGATTCTCCGTGTCCTCGATGATCTGCTGGCGTACTCCGATGGCGGGGCCGGCCAGACTGATCACGAAGGCCACCTCATCGGGATGATCGGCCGCGGCACTGACGGCTATCCATCCCCCCTGGCTGTGGCCCAGCAATCCGATGCGAGCCGGATCCAGTTCGGTCCGGCCGCTCAGGGCGCGAACCGCCGCGATGGCATTGTCGGCCCGATCCACGAAATCTTCCTTGCGCCAGTCGCCTTCTGAGCGACCCACGCCGGGCTTGTCGAAGACGTACACGGCGTAGCCCTGTTCATCGAACCATTCCTGAAGTTGCGGCCAGAACCAGGAGCGGCGTTCGCCTTCCCAGCCCGTCCGGTAACTCTCATCACCAGAGCCGGCGAGAAAGACGACGGCCGGGAAGGGGCCTTCACCCTCAGGCAGGAACAGCGTTCCCGACAGTTGCCCGTCTTTTGCCTCGAAGGCGAGATCAGTACCGGGCAGCTCGGCGTAGGCCAGTGCCGGCAGAAGCAGGGCGGCCATAGCCAGGCAGCGCAGATTGGACGTGTTCACGAAAAGTACTCCCCAAAGTGATATTCACTTGATCCGGCTCAAGCCACCACCAATGTCGATCGACATATTATTGCCCGTCAAGAACAGGAGGTCACCGTTATGGCCAGCATTGTCATCATCCAGGGACATCCCGACCCGGCCGGTGGGCATTTCTGTCATGCCCTGGCCGTGGCCTATCAGGAAGCAGCGGAAGCCGCCGGGCATCAGGTCCGGCACATCGACGTGGCCGGGCTGGATTTCCCCTGGCTCAGGAACGCCACCGACTTCGAATCCGGTGATCCGCCCCCGGCCATTCGCCAGGCCCAGCAGGCCATTGAAGCGGCCGATCACCTGGTCTTTCTCTATCCCCTCTGGCTGGGCGATATGCCCGCCATTCTCAAAGCATTTTTGGAGCAGACCTTCCGTCCGGGTTTCGTCACCGAGCCGGGTCAGGACATGGGCAGCTTCGGCCCCCGTCGCCTCAAGGGGCGATCGGCCCGGCTGATCGTCACCATGGGCATGCCGGCCCTGTTCTATCGTCTGATCTACCGTGCCCACAGCGTGAAAAGCTTCCGCCGCAACATTCTGCGCTTCTGCGGCTTCAAGCCCGTGCGCACCACCCTGATCAGCGCCTCCATGGGCGGTGACAAGGGCCGCGCCCAGTGGCTGGAGAAAATGAAGCACCTTGGGCGGGCATGTCGCTGAGCGATTCACGGATACTCGGCTATCCTTATTACAAATGTTCAAGGGGACTGTTCGCTGCAATGACGTTGCGCGATGATCCCGGCTTGATACCGAGTACTTGGCGTTTCATTGAGGTTGCAATGAATATCCAGCTGCGTAAAGCGAAGATTGAAGATGCCCCCGCCCTTGCCGAGCTGATGAATCTGGCAGGGGAGGGGATTCCGGCCTACCTGTGGGGGCAGATGGCTGATCCGGATGAAGACATCATGGCCTTCGGTGCGCGCCGGGTCGCTCGTACCGAAGGTGGTTTCAGCTACACAAACGCCTATGTCGCCACCGCCGGCGATGCCATTGCCGGCATGCTCCTGGCCTATCCGCTGCCCGATCCCTATGAGACCGGGCCCTTGGATGACATTCCGGCTGTCGTCCGCCCGCTCGTGGAGCTGGAATCACGGGTGCCCGGCGCCTGGTACGTCAACGCGGTCGCGACAGCCTCCGTCTATCGAGGCAAGGGAATTGGCCACCACCTCATGAAATTCGCGGAGCAGTTGGCCGACGAAGCCAATACAAGATCCGTTACCCTGATCGTGGCGGAAGAGAACATCCCGGCGGTGAAGCTGTACCGGAAGCTTGGTTACAATGTTGTTGAGCGCCGGGGCATCGTCGATTACCCAGGCTGCTCGCACACGGGTGATTGGATTCTGATGCAAAAGTCGTTGTGGCGGACGCCCTGATAAGCCCGTGCACTGGTGCCGGCTTGTCCGCCGATTGCGGCGCCAGCCAACCCACCCCACCCAATAACAAGAACAAGATTGGAGAAACATGAGTCGTCTGAACCCTGAGCCGTCGACGGCAACGGCACTGATCCGGGTCCTTCTACTGTTGGCAATGCTGCTTGCGGCCTTCGCCTGCAGTGGCGATCCGGCCGCCAACAGCACGGTGGGGCGTGCTCACCTCGCGCTTGAAGACGCCGAGCGCAGCCACTGGTCGGGGGATGGCTCGCGGCCGCTGCAAACCACCGTCTGGTATCCGGCGCCGCCTGAAGTGGCCGGTGAGGAATGGCGGGGTGGCGTGTTTCGCTTCGGTCACAGCGCTTTGAATGCGCCGTTCCTGGACACGGCCCGGCGGCCATTGATCATCGTCTCCCATGGCACTGGTGGCAGCGCGGCCCAGATGTCCTGGCTTGCCGAGCAGCTGGTGGGTGCCGGTTTCATCGTGGCGGGGGTCAACCATCACGGCAACACGGTAACGGAAGTCCGACAGTGGCCGGGGGGCTTCATCCAGCCCTGGGAGCGCACACGCGATGTCTCCGTGCTCATTGATCAGCTGCTCGAGCACCCCGACATCGGCCCGCGCATTGATCCGGAACGCTTGGGCGCTGTCGGCTTCTCCCTCGGCGGATACAGCGTGCTGGGCCTGGCTGGCGTGCATCTCCCTTCCTATGAGGTCTGGCAGCAGCGCTGCGGGGAACGAGCGGATTCCCACGCCTGTCAGTTGCCACCCGAGGCCGACTTCAGCTTTGATGACGTGCAATCCATGCAAGCCTCAGACCCCGCCTTCCAGGCCGGCCTCAAACGCGGAGAAGGCCGCTTCCACGATGAGCGCATCGGCGCCGTCTACGCCATCGCCCCGGCCCTGGTCGCATTACTCGAAGAGAACGACTCCACACCCGGAGCACAGGCCATCCGGATGCTGCTGGCGGAAAATGATGAACAGATCGAGCTGGAAGCGACCACTGCCGCCGTCGAGCGAGCCATCCGCCCGGTCAGCTCTCAGGCCAGCCTGTGGGTAATGGAGGGAGCCAGTCATTACACTTACCTGGCGCCTTGCACGTTGAGAGGGCGGCTGCTCGTTCGCAGCCTCTGTGGTGATCCATGGGGCCGAAATCGACAGGCCGCCCACGCGGCTGTCGGCGCCGATGTCATTGATTACTTCAGCCATGCACTCAGCCACAACGAGAGCCAGGGAGCACCACTTGACCATTGAACGGCTGTTCGTCAGCCCCGAAAGCGGGGCCCCGCAACGCGAGTGCGAGCGCATCGTGCTTGAGCGTGGCAAGGGGATCGTCGGTGACCGCAACTTCGGTCTCAGCAAATACCCCGGCCAGAATCTCACCCTGGTGGAAGCCGAGGAGATCGAGCGCTTCTGCGCCGGGCAGGGGCGAGCAACGGACCTCTCCATCACCCGCCGAAACCTGGTCACCCGAGGCATTCGCCTCAACGACCTCGTCAACACCGAATTCACCGTCGGCAATGTACGCCTGCGCGGCGTCGAGCTCTGCGAGCCCTGCGCTACCCTGGGCCGCGCCCTGAGCAGTGAAACGCTTACCACCGCCGCCGTGGTGAAACACTGGGTCGGCCACGGCGGCCTCCGCGTGGATGTGCTCAGTGACGGCGAGATTGCCCGCGGGGCGGACATCGTCCTGGCCCAGGCGGAATAAGCCGGACAGCAACCGCTCCAGCCAGCCAGGCAGGGATGAAAAAACCGAATGTTGGACTATGCTTTTCTGAAAGCCACGGACAGGCGCGCCCGCCTCAGATTGCACCGTCTCCCCGTTCAGTTTCCACAGCCGCCAAGGTGGCCGTTGCCATGCCCAGGCCCGGAAAAGGGGGCGCCTAGCACACATATATAAGAATGATTGAATTCACAAAAAGCGGAAGGCACGCGATTACGGTGAATATTGGGAGAGATTGGGGTAACTTTATGATTATGCATGGAAAAGCGCGTTTTTCTTTTT
This sequence comes from Natronospira sp., assembly GCA_003558125.1. GTDB lineage: Bacteria > Pseudomonadota > Gammaproteobacteria > Natronospirales > Natronospiraceae > Natronospira > Natronospira elongata. The sequence continues at coordinate 5,673 of PWMQ01000079.1, forward strand.
GCCGGAAATCCGGAGTTATACCGCCGGCACGATATTGCGGTTATACCGCTTTCCACCTAATCAGCTGTTATGCGTGAGGTCATATAGATGGTTTCGATTGTTGACGGCATTGTTATCGGTGCAGCTGGTGGTGCAATTGCGGGTCTTACTGTCTGGCTGGTTCAATATGCACATGACCGGGTTGTCGAGCAGCGAGAAAGGGAAAGGGTTTATGGGTGGCTCAGGGATAACACTAGTGACGAAGAGGGAGAAAGGTTTAGGTCTACTAGGGCTATTGCAAGCCATAACAATTTAACTATGGACCGAGTTCGATATTTGGCAAGTGTCGACGAGCGAATATTCATGAGTACCGGCAAAAATGAAGATATGTGGAGCATTTATGAAAGGGGCCCACGAGCGAGAGCGGGAGTATGGTGATCTTGCTTGGTTCGCATAACAAGTTGCTGCACGCGGATAAATCACTCGCTGCGCTCGCAATTTACCGGTGAGCAAAGCGTTGGGCGCGAACACGGAATACCCCGCCAGGGTTTGAGAGATGACAACCGAGGCCGAGTTTGTCGAAATCGCGCATCCGCATAGTTGGCTGTTGGTCGCCGATAACCTTCATGCGCAAGCCGTTGCTTTAAACGGCGCACGCGGCCATTCGTTCACCGGCCGCCTCGATGCGAAAGGCGCGGTTCAAGGCCGGTGGGACACAACGAATCGTTCCGTTTTCCTCCTCGGCGGGTTTGCATTGGAGAACTGCATTAAGGGCTTTCTCGTGTACGAGAACCCGCAGTGGATTTCAAACGGGCGGCTCTCAAAGCAGCTCAGGTCGCACTCGCTAACAGAGTTGGCCTCGAAGGCGCACAACCTACCTTACCCGCAACGGGGACGCTGGGTTCTTGAGGCTTTTGAGGACGGCCTAGAGTCGTGGGCCCGCTATCCCTGCGGCCTTACGGCGGCGACCCCGGGGGAGGAAGGCATCCTGACAGAACGCCTCTGGTCCGGGTATCTTCGGCTAATGCGCGCTTATGGCCGTCGGTTGCAAGGTATGCTCAAGCGCACATGGCGGGGTCCCCATGGTTTCGAGGGCCACTTTAAGTTCTCGGGGCAGTTTTTTGACACGGAGTAGCCACCAACCAGCGCCCAACAAGGCGCTGGAGCCGACCGTCCAAAAGCCGCGCGGCGGCTTTCGGCCCGCGGCCCAGCTTTTACGTTAGAGATCAACATGACCGACCCGCATAGATCAGCTTGCCGGCGCCAGCATAGAGTTCTCGGCCACTTCCTCGCGATCCAAGCGTGGGTACGACAACTCGATTGCATAGTCTTGGTACGTCAAGATCTGGAGGTGTTTCTGGGGCTCCAGCGATTCAAGAGCCAAAGAATTACCTGGCTCAAGCAGGATTTATCTCCGTGGTTCAAATACAAAGAAGCCTACTTTCTTACCAATTCGCCATCCTCGCTGCACAGTTTGTTTCTTTCGAGAGTGCCTATCTCCAAGTGGTTGCCCGTAGGGAGCATGACGACAGATGAAAGAATCTCTGGAATGGTGGCAGCTGCACCCAAAACGGAAAGATTTGCCAAGATCGGCACAGATGAAAGGCGGCTCACTGAAGAAGACGTAGTTCAGTATCTAGCGGTGCTCGACAGTGGACTTTCAGCACCGCAACCGTTTTCAAACGTGCCAATAGATGAATCTGATCTCTAACAAATCGTTGCAGCGGACGTTTGACCCGCCACCCATTTTTGCTACCGCAAAAACGGGCGTCGCCTCAAACGCCGCCGAACTCAGGCGTTATGTGAAG
>PWMQ01000090.1 GCA_003558125.1 Natronospira sp.
AGGCCCGCGACGTGGCCGCCGAGCTGCTCGACCTCTACGCCCGCCGCCAGGCCCGCCAGGGCACCGCCTTCAAGGTCGACGAGCGCGAGCGCCGGGCCTTCGAGGAGGCCTTTCCCTTCGAGGAAACCCCGGACCAGGACAGCGCCATCCAGGCAGTCATCGATGACCTCAAATCCACCCAGCCCATGGACCGGGTGGTCTGTGGCGATGTGGGCTTCGGCAAGACCGAGGTCGCCCTGCGCGCCGCCTTCACCGCCGTGCAGGCCGGCAAGCAGGTGGCGGTGCTGGTGCCCACCACCCTGCTCGGTCGCCAGCATTACGACACCTTCACCGATCGCTTCGCCGACTGGCCGATCAAGATCCGCGCCCTGTCCCGCCTGGGCAGCGGCAAGGAAAAGACCGCCACCCTCCAGGGCCTGGAAGACGGCACCGTGGACATCGTCATCGGCACCCACAAGCTGCTCTCCCGCGATGTGCGCTTCAAGGATCTGGGCCTGGTGATCATCGACGAGGAACACCGCTTCGGGGTGCGCCACAAGGAACGCCTCAAGCAGCTGCGGGCCGAGGTGGATGTACTGACCCTCACCGCCACCCCGATCCCGCGCACCCTCAACATGTCCCTGGCCGGCATCCGCGATCTGTCCATCATCGCCACCCCGCCGGCCGAGCGCCTGTCGGTGAAGACCTTCGTCAATGAATGGTCGGACGGCCTGATTCAGGAGGCCTGCCTGCGCGAGATCCGGCGCGGCGGCCAGGTCTATTTCCTGCACAATGAAGTCCGCACCATCGAGCGCACCGCCAACCGCCTGCGCGAGCTCATGCCCGAGGCCCGCGTGGAAGTGGCCCACGGCCAGATGCGCGAGAGCGAGATGGAGCGCATCATGCTGGACTTCTATCACCGGCGGGTGCAGATCCTGGTCTGCTCCACCATCGTGGAATCCGGCATCGACGTGCCCACCGCCAACACCATCATCATCAACCGCGCCGACAAGTTCGGCCTGGCCCAGCTGCATCAGCTGCGCGGCCGGGTGGGCCGCTCCCACCACCGCGCCTATGCCTATCTGCTCACCCCACCGCGCAAGGCCATGACCAAGGACGCCCTCAAGCGCCTGGAGGCGATTGAATCCCTGGAGGACCTGGGCGCCGGCTTCACCCTCGCCACCCACGACCTCGAGATTCGGGGCGCCGGCGAGCTTCTGGGTGACGAGCAGAGCGGGCAGATTCACGAAGTGGGCTTCAGCCTCTACACCGAACTGCTGGAACGGGCGGTGAAATCGCTCAAGGCCGGCGAGGAACCGGAGCTGGACAAGCCCCTCAACCACGGCCCGGAAGTGGAGCTCGGCATCCCCGCCCTGCTACCGGAAGACTACGTTCCCGATGTGCACACCCGCCTGACCCTCTACAAGCGCATTGCCAGCGCCGGGGACGAAGAAGCCCTGCGGGAACTGCAGGTGGAAATGATCGACCGCTTCGGCCTGCTGCCGGAGTATGCCAAGAACCTTTTCCTCACCGCCGAGATCCGCCAACTCGCCCGTCCCCTGGGCATTCGCATGGTGGAAGCCGGCCCCGAGGGCGGGCGCCTGGAGTTCGAGGACGAACCGGCCATCGATCCGGTGGCCCTGATCGACATGGTCCAGCAAAAGCCCAACACCTTCCGGCTGGACGGCCAGACCCGATTGCGGTTTCATGAACCACTCCCCGAGCGGGACGAGCGTATCCGCTTCCTGCGCGATATCATGAAGCGCTTGCGACCCACTGAAGAACAGAGAAAGGCCGGCTGACGATGACTGCACTGTGTAAGCACGCAAAGACCCTGCTGATCACCGCTGCCCTGCTGATGAGCAGCCTGGCGTTCCCCCTCAATGCCCAGCCGGACGACGAGGACAACGCCGACGGGCCGGCCATCACCATCGAGTTCATCGTATTCAAGCGCACCGGCGATGCCGGCGCCGATGAAGAGCGCTGGCCCGAAGAACCCGGCATACCCCCAATCGACGACGCCCTCGACCCCAATGACGGTGAGACCTTCAATGACGCCGGCATCCGCCGCCCCGGCAATAGACAACTGAGCGACGCCGTCCGCCGCCTCAACGACGACGCCCGCTACGAAGTGCTGGTCCACGAAGCCTATACCGTTCCGGAGAAGGACCGAAACGAATCCCCCTGGCTGCGACTGAGCCTTGATCAACGCGTCAAGCCCGACCCCGAATCCATGGACAGCGAAGTCATGGGCCAAGAACCCCGCGAACAACGCCAGGCCGTCTTCGCCGACCAACACCACCTGCTGGAAACCATCCCGGAAGAAACACGGGAAGAAGACATCACCCAGCCGGACGTCGCCCGCCCCCTGGACGGGATCATCCGCGTCCACCGCAATCGATTTTTCCATGTCGCAGCGGACCTGCTGTTCAACCCGGCCATCGAACTCCAAACCGTCGACCGCCTCGACCCCGAAGCCCGGGCCCTGGAACGCAGCCGCCGCATCGAAGACCTCCTAGCCGGCCGCATCGATTTCGAGGAATTCCACCAGGAAGACCAGCAAGAAGCCGACACCCCCTTCCCCGGCTACCGCCTAACCGAAAGCCGCCGCCTACGCCTCGGCCAACTCCACTACTTCGACCACCCGCGGTTCGGGCTACTGGTTAGAATCGATCGGCCGGAGAACTAGGCGAAGAGCAGTCACTTCGAGTCATAACCACATTCAAGCAAGGATTCAACGAACCGAAAATCGGGTTCCAATTCATCCATCCGCTCTTCAAGCTCCTCGCGGAGCGATTCTGACAGGCCTACACCCCGAATCGGACCCCACCCGCTAGGGCGACCAGCACCTGGCGGCATGCTGTGGCAAAAAAGCTGTGTATAAAGATAATCAGCTTCCCTAACCAGCTTGCTTTCATCCTCCTCATATGCTGCAAGTACTGCCGCCTCCGCAATTACCCAATAGAGCTGACGGGCAAATCGGTCTCGAACACAAGGGTCATTTCTTTGAGACCGCCAGAATACTCTGCAGGACAAACCACAACGCATTGGTACGCTAACCTCAACAAGCCCTTGCCGGACTGAGGAGCCATGCACCTCCATCGTAAATCTACCACCAATTGCGGGCCTCTTCCATGAGGGTGCACCTTGAGCAGGCGCAGTCCCCTGATACAATTCTATAGAGACTATTTTTACAGCCGGGTGAATTCCAAGACAGGTCTTATCGAGGATAGCATTCAAAGAGCTTACATAATGCCCTAAATCGAACTCCAACCACCCTTTACCCCAGGTAGGGTTATAAGAAGACGCCTGCTGAACATCTTCCAACCCTGTCGATATCTCTGACAAACAACGCTCCTCAATGACTTCTCTTATAATACAAGCCGTCTAATCATCACATTCTGCGACTAACTCTTTCGGTTCAATTGGGTGAAGAAACCAAACAGAGCACCCAGAGACGAGCACAATAGGCAGGAAAAGCATGATCACCTTGATCTTCAAGTAACCCATCCACCCTACTCCTAGTAGACCCCAATAAACGGAATTCTACCCATCTCCACGGACACTTCAGTTAAGGATCGATCGCCCAGCTGATGATTTCGATCACGCTGCCATTCCCTCAGCTCATGACAGCATAAAATACATCAGCCTTCATCCCTACCACTCCCCCCGGTTATGCAGTGAGATCACAAAAGGTCGGCCTACATCACCCAATCTTCATCAAGGTCATCATCTTCGGTGACGGCCAGCGAGCCTTTCTCAAGCTTCCACTCAAGATCAGTGATATCGGTTGAATAGATGCGATCAAAATCGCAGCGCAGTATGATTGTTTCCGCGTGGTAGAGGAGCTGATTGACCGAATCGCAATCCATGGGTGGGTCCAGGAGGTGCTGGAACTCATTGCCATCAAGGGATGCCTGATAGATTCCAGGGAAGCGGCGAGTACTACCCTGCTGGGGCCGTCCATATACCAGCAACTCGGCGTCATCCATGAAGACCGGTGTGGCGCTGGCGATGAAACCTTCCAGCTCATGCCATTCCTCCTGGCCGCGTCGCCGCACGACGGTTTCTTCGCTTGACCCGTAGAGCGCCCATTGCATGTAACCTGCTGTTCTGACTCGTGTGAGCTGACGCTGGCGATGAAAACGGCCGCTCCTTAGATCCAACTGGTAGGTATTATCGTCGATATTCAGATATATATCGTGATCCGTGGCCCCAGGCGTGGCGGTAATGCTCTCTGAGCGGCCAACCTCTCTTTCCATCAGCAGATCCCACTCGCTGGCCATGGGCCAATCCGTTGCCAGAAGGTGCAAAACCCGCCGTGGCCTTGGAAGTCGCCACGAGTTGGACTGTGAATGACTGACGGCGGAGTATTCGCGGTACTCGGCGAGGACATACAGGGTGGAATCGTCAATGCTGCCAATGATGGGTCGATGATACCCCTTGGGCATCTCCACCTTCGTCCAGGCCTCGGCGGTGCGATGGCGGGCGTAAAGATGATCGCTATCCGAGGACAGAATCAGCCAGCCGTCCCCGTTTTCCGTGATGCTGTCCACGGAGGCGAGTTCCGGTAGGAATTCCAGACGCCACTCGCCCTCGGCATCCCTGACATGGACACCGCCCAGCCGGGTGCCGCCGATGAGACTGCCATCTGCCAGGATCTGCAATGGTTGCGCTAGTGGCGAACGCAGGACAAACAACTCGAGATTACCTTGCATGCCCTCCGGCACGGCCTCATCCCAGCCGCGGATATCGTCGAGCTCGTCAATACCGGTGAGAGCCTGAAACAGGTCCGGGATTTCTTCTTGAGGGGGAACGCGGCTGATGCCGGCCACCCGTGAACGACCGTATAACCTCGGCTGAATGACAAGGGTGCCCAGATTGGTCAATGAGTTGCCACTGACACTGAATTGCCCGAGCTTCTCATTTATCTGCAAGGCGCCGACACCATCAGCCCTTCGATTGGTCTGCTCCGCATAAAGCTCAAACCCAGAGATTCGGTAACTTCCCACCGGCAAATCGGCCACGAACAGTCGACGACCGGTATCGACGGCACCATCCATTGACGAGATCCAGATTGGATCGCGATCCGTGTCGCCAATGGCACTGAATCTCACCCGGCCAATCCGGTCCCCCGGCTGGAGTATGTAATCATCGTTGATTCGCAGAGTGAAGATGACATGGCCATGGAGGGAGTCCACTGCTGCGCTGGCAGATCCTGAGCTGCCACCATCCGCCGTGGCCTCGGATTCGCCAAATGGAACCAGCAAGGCGGCCAGAGCGACGATTGAGGTCAGTCGTCGAGTTTGTCTGATCATTCCATTTCCTCCAACGCCAGGAAGTTGGAGGCGGATTCACTACGCCACTCCCACTCACCGATTGTCATGCTGTGGTGTATGCCGAATCGGCAGATCTGGATAATCTCATCGCCGCTCTCGATCATCTGCAAGGGAGAAAGGCAGCCTTCGGGCCTTGGGGCAACGGGCCGCCACCTGGATTCATTCGGGTCACGATGGGCATAGATACCAAGAACTTCCGGGTAGGCCCTCTCCCCTTCCTCGCCGTTCTCTCCTTCTTCTCCGTTTTCTTCCTCATTTCTGAATTCCTCGATGATCTCGTCGGCGCCATCAACATAGCCATCGCGTGACAAGGAAAACAGAAAACCGAACAGGTCCCCGTTTTCAAGCATCAAGGCAGGCTGTCGATGTCCGAGGCCCGGCGGATCTTCAGCGACGTCGGCGTGACCGAACTCCAGCAAGCGGAAATACCGCTCGACAATCGGCCAGCGGATATTGTGCATCAACCACTGCCTTGAGGACTGGTAGCCATGCTCACCAAAGGCATTCAGGCGGCGGTCGGAATGCAAGGAATAGGGCTCGAGAAAATCCATCTGGAGGGTGCGGCTATTGTATCGATAGTAGGCATATCGACGATCAATGCCATTCCAGTAGGCGAAGAAAAAACTCTCCCCCGAAGAAAAGGTGTCATAAAGATGGGAGCCAGTGGGGATATCCATGGCCTGCATCTGGCGCCACTCCAGCTCACTCTGTTCGGAGATTGCCTCCAAAGGCACCTCATGTGCTGAGAAGGAATAAGCTGCCCGTGCACGGTGGCGCAAATTGGTGGTACCCCGGCCGTCGACGATATAGGGCCGACGCCGGATCACGCCGGCAACGAGCTGGCTTGCCTCGCCGGCGTAGAGGTACTGGACGTCCGCCCAATTGCCAAAATCGGCAATGACATCCCATTCCTCCTGAAGCAATGAATGGGCGCGCAGGATCTGGCCTGAGCCGGTGCCCACCAGAAAGCCGGCCTCGGTTTCGATGATCGTATTGAGGGGTTCGTCGGTGCTCACATCGGCCACGTACCATTCACCGCCCGGCATGCGTACCAGGATACTGCCGACCTTGCTTGGTATAAGGACACGGCCCTGGCTATCCACCAAGGCTTCACCGTTGGGGGCCGGTCGCCTTTCGGCGGTCTCGAGAACGGTGCGCGCCTCCAGACCGGGACGACGCTGGCTCCAGCCGATGATCCCATTGATGCCGCCATCAATGCCGCTGCTCTGGTAGATTTTCTGAACCAGCGCCATGACATCCAGGTCATTATCAATCCAGGTCACGCCATAGGCACCAAGACTGCCATCGGCTGTCTGCACCAGAAGTGTCCCCAGATCGGTCACCTGATCCGGAACCACATCGAAGCTTCCCAGGTCCTGGGAGGCATCAATCTTGATCAGAGCAGCTTGCGGCGCGCCGACAATCCGGTAGCGAAGGGTCGCGATCCGGTAATGTCCGGCAGGCAGGGACATGAGGACCATGTCATCGGGGTGGGTACTGAAGCTCCAGGGTGAGACCCAAAGCGATGCCTCCACTTCCCCGGCAGGGGTTATCCGCTCTACCTTGACACTCTCCAGTTTCGCTTCCCGGTAATCAGGCTCGCCCGGGCGGACGCGATAGTCGTTGACACGCACGGCTACCACGGCGACCCCATTTTCGGTGGCATCCACCCAATTGAGGAACTCGCCGCCATGGATTGTTGCACAACCTTGCAGCCCCAAAAGTGCCAGACCCCAGGCAGGCCAGCACGCCCTTTTTGATCAATTTCACTGTCTTTCTCCCTCCATTACCAAACTAAAGCGATTCAGATCCTGTCTTTGAGCAAGGCCCCAATGATCCCCCGTGCCTTGTCCAGCGCATTCTTAAGGTGGGCCTCAATATCGGCGTGAATGTCGGTATCGCCGCGGCCGGCTGCGTGGTTGGCGATGACGGCGCAGCAGGCGTAGGACATTCCGAGTTCGCGGGCCAGGGCGGCTTCGGGCATGCCGGTCATGCCGACGAGGTCGGCGCCGTCCTTTTCCAGCTTGTCGATTTCGGCGGCGGATTCCAGGCGAGGGCCCTGGGTGGTGGCATAGGTGCCGTCGCGGGCCACGTCAATGCCTGCCTGGTCAGCGGCCTTGATCAGGCGCTCCCGGAGTTCGGGACAGTAGGGCTGGGTGAAGTCGATGTGAGTCACGGCCCGCAGTTCGCCTTCATAGTAGGTGTGTTCCCGGCCCCAGGTGTAGTCGATGATCTGGTCGGGGATGGCAACTCCGCCGGGCACCATGTCCTTGCGAATGCCGCCCACGGCGGCAATGGACAATACCCGGCGAATACCCACGTTTCGGAGCGCCCAGATGTTGGCGCGATAATTGACCTGATGGGGCGGAATGGTGTGGCCGTGACCATGACGGGCCATGAAGACCACCTCGGTACCGAACAAGCGGCCGTGTGTCACCGGGCCCGAGGGCTCACCATAAGGGGTGGCCACGACTTCCCGGTGGGTAATCTCTAGCGCATCCAGTTCAGAGAGACCGGTGCCACCGATGATTGCAATTTCCGCCATGTTGTTTCCCGTTGTCTGTTTCGTCTAATCAAATGGCATAAATGCCGGTGAGCTGGCGATGATATTTATCCAGATCCATGCCGCAGCCGAAGACATAGCGATCCGGCACTTCGAGACCGACGTAGTCCGCTTCCATGGCGGGCGACTGGCTGCGCTGCTTGCGTACCAGCACGGCCGTGCCAACCCTTTCAGCACCCTTTTCCCTGCAGTAGTCCACCAGGGCCTTGAGGGTGATGCCTTCATCGAGGATGTCATCGATCAAAAGAATATTCCTGCCCTTGAGGCTGACCCGGGGCTCGGATATCCAGTTGAGTTTGCCGCCCCGGGTGGAGCCACCGTAGCGGGTGGCATGAATACTTTCGAGCTGCAGGGGAAAGAGCAGCCTTGGCAGGAGCTGGCCGGCCGGGATCAGGCCACCCAGCAGTACCGACAGAATCAGAGGATCGGTGCCGGCCCAGTCTCGGTTGATGGCCTGGGCCATCTGATCATAGGCCCGATTAACGGCGGCAGCGTCATGGATGAGTTCCGCCGTGGCAGGCAGCGCCATCCAGTCCTCGGCGGGCCCGTGGCTGATCTCTTCTTTCATCGCTGCCCTCCTTGAGGCTGGGGGGATGAGGCTGACGGATGTGGTTCAGCCTGGGCGATGCCGTCCGGCACATGCAGGGTGCGCGTGGGGAAGGCGATCTCGGCGCCGTGCTTCTCGATGATCCGCCCAACCTTGAGCAATACATCTTCCTTGACCGCGTGGAAGTCGGTCCACACCTTGGTATGGGTGAAGCAGTAGATGAAGAAATCCAGGGAGGACTCGCCATAGGTATTGAAGTAAACCATCAGCGTGCGGTCCTTGGTGATCTCCTCATGCTCATCGAGCATCTGCCGGATATCCTTCAGAATGGGCTCCACCCGGGAGAAATCATCATAGCGGACACCGATGGTTTCGAAGATCCGTCGATGATGCATGCGCGAGGGGTTTTCCAGTGAGATCTGGTTGAAGATCGAGTTGGGAACATACAGCGGGCGCAGATCAAATGTGCGGATGACCGTGCGGCGCCAGCCGATCTCCTCCACCGTGCCTTCGATTTCCCGGTCCGGGGAACGCACCCAGTCGCCCACGGAGAAGGGGCGTTCCATGTAGATGGTCAGCCCGCCGAAGAAATTGGAGAGCAGGTCCTGGGCCGCGAAGCCAATGGCCAGGCCACCGATGCCGCCGAACGCGAGCAAGCCGGTCAGGCTGATGCCGAGGGTCTGAAGGATAACCAGGCCGGCGGTGACCATGATGGTAACGCGCAGGAGCTTGCTGACGGCGTCCACCGTGGTCTGATCCACCGACTCGCCCTCGGCGTACCAGCGCTCGACCAGGTTGGCCTCAATGCGCCGGACGATACGGATCAGCGTCCAGGCAATGATGGCAATCAGTACCACATTGCGGACATCCGGTACCGGGTCGAGGACGGTAGCGCGGATATCATCGCCGATCAGCCCTACGGCAATGCTCAGACCAATGACCCAAATGGCGACCCGGGCCGGACGGCGGGCACTGATGGCGAAGGCATCGTCCCAGACCCGCTCGGTCTCCCTGGCACGGCGGACCAGGCGAACAAAGATCTGCCGCACGATCAGATCGGCGACGGCGGTGACGAAGATGACAATACTGATCTGAACGATGGTGGCCCAGTCCAGGGGCACAATCTCGGCGATGGTCTCCAGAATCTCGCTGGCTTCCTCCATCAAGCGCTCCTCAGTTGCTCAGTTGCGCAATCATCTGACGGGCCCGGGTCCAGGTGGCCGCCACATTATTGCATTGATCCGCCGGCTCGCCGCCCAGCAGCCGCTCAAGGCGTCGGCGGATGGCGGGAAAATCCCCATTGCCCACCGCATCGATGACCGCCACCGCGGCGGCACGGTCGTTACAGACGGGTAGCAGATCGCAGCCGGCCTCGAGGGCGGCCCGGGCCCGGTCGGCGGGCGAGCCGATGACGGCCGCCCCGGCCATGCAAAGATCATCGGCGATCACGGCCCCGCCGAAGTCCAGCTCGTGGCGGAGGATGTCCTGAATCCAGCGGCCGGAGAAACTGGCCGGCAGACTGTCGACCGCCGAATAGACCACATGGGCCATCATGATCGAGGGCAGCTCCATTCGGGCCAGGCGCATGAAGGGGATCATGTCCCATTGGCGAAGGTCGTCGAGTTCGCGCTCCTCCACGGGGCAATCCACGTGGGAATCAAGGGTGACGCTGCCATGGCCGGGAAAGTGCTTGGCGGTGGCGGCCATGCCGCCGGCATGCATGCCCGAGACCAGTGCGCGGGCAAGCCGAAACACCACATCAGGGTCATCGTGAAAGGCGCGATCCCCGATGACCTCGCTGGCCCCGAAATCCAGATCCACCACCGGGGCGAAACTGAGGTCGACATCGTGTTCCCGCAGCTCCCGGGCGAGCACCCAGCCGCAAAGCTCGGCCAGGCGCAGGCCGTGGGCGCTATCCTCTTCATAGGCCTCGCCCAGGGCGGCCATGGCCGGCAGACGGGTGAAGCCCTCCCGAAAGCGCTGCACGCGCCCGCCTTCCTGGTCCACGGTGATCAATATCGGGTTGCTGCGCGCGGCGCGGATGGCCGCGACCAGCTCCCGCAGGGCCGCGGGCGATTCATAATTGCGCGAGAAGAGAATGACCGCGCCCACGGCGGGATGGGCCAGCAGTTCCCTGTCCTCGGCCGTGAGGCGAGTGCTTTCGAAATCAATCATGACCGGCCCGGCTACCACGTGATCATCCCCTTATGTGAACCCGGGTACCCACCGGCACCCGGTCGAAGAGTTCCACTACCGCCTCATTACGCATCCTAATGCAACCGGCCGAGCGTGGCACGCCCATGGGAAAGGCATCGGGACAGCCGTGGATGTAGATGAAGCGGCGCATGCTGTCCACCACCCCGAGGCGATTGACGCCGGGCTCGGTGCCCGATAGCCACAGTATGCGGGTCAGAATCCAGTCACGGGCGGGATCGGATTCGAACAGGGCCGAATCGCAGATCTCGCCGGTGGGGCGGCGGCCGCGAAAGACCGTGCCCAGGGGCATGCCCTCGCCGATGCGGGCGCGGATCACATGCCAGCCGCGCGGGGTGCAGCCACTGCCTTCGCGCTCGCCGGGGCCGTTACGGGCAGTGGAGACCGGCCATTCCCGCAGGCAGTGCTCGCCTTCCATCAGGCGCAGGCGCTGCTCGGGAATGGATATCTCAATCCACATCGCGGGCCTCGCGTTCCGCTTCGCTCCACTGGCTGAAGGGCCGCTGCACCAGGGCGACGTTGAAATAGCGCTCAAGATGGGTCACTTCCGGGCCCAGCCAGTCGGGGCGCTCGAAGGCTTCCTCGGGGTCGTCGAGCTCAATCTCGGCTACCACCAGGCCCTGATTGTCGCCGAAAAACTCGTCCACCTCCCAGAGATGACCGCCATGGCGGATATGGTGGCGGCGTTTTTCGATCCGCGGGCCACGGCAGAGCCCGTCGAGCATGGCCCCGGCCTCCTCGACCGGGATCCGGTAGCTGAACTCGTCACGGCTTACGCCCAACTCCAGGCTCTTGATGTTGAGCTCGCCGTGATCACCGGCCACCCGCACCCGCACCGAGGCGCGCCCGCTGCGGTGGTCGGTGAGATAGCCCTGGCGCAGGAGGAAACTGTCCTCGGCCGCCGTCCGCCAGGCCTCGCCGTGTACCAGAAACTTGCGCTCGATCTCGCGCGCCATGGGCCCTACCCCTTGCGCTCGAACACCGCCATGGCCTCGGCATGACCGGTGTGGGGGAACATGTCCATGATGCCGGCGGCCTTCAAATGGTAACCGGCCTCATTTACCAATTGCCCGGCATCTCGGGCCAGGGTCGCCGGATGACAGGAGACATAGACGATGCGCTCCACCCCCATGGCGGCCAGGCGGGGAATGATTTCATGGGCGCCGCTGCGGGGCGGGTCCAGCACCGCCAGGCGATAGTCGCGTTGGGCCCAGGGGAAGACGGAGACATCCTCGAACAGGTTGGCGACATGAAAATCCACCCGCTCGCCCAGGCCGTTGCGCTCGGCGTTGTCGCGGCCGCGGGCCACCAGGCCGTCCTCGCCTTCCACGGCGGTCACCCGGGCACCAGCCCGGGCGATGGGCAGGGCGAAATTACCGAGCCCGGAGAAGAGATCCAGCACTTCGTCATCCGGCGTCGGCGCCAGCCATTCCAGGGCCTGATCAATCATGGCGCGATTGATGTCGCGATTGATCTGGATGAAATCGGTGGGCCGGAAGCGAATTTCCACATCATGGGCCGGCAGCCGGTAACTCAGCGCGGGGGCCGATTCGCTCAGGGGCCGAACAGTGTCCGGGCCCTTGGGCTGGAGATGGATCCAGAAACCGGTTTCGCGCTCGAAGTCGCGCAGGATGCCCAGGTCGTCGGGCGTGAAGGGGTCCAGATGGCGCAGTACCAGGGCGGTGTCGTCATCGCCGGCGGCCACTTCGATCTGCGGCAGGCGGGCACGGACGGACAGCTTGCCCACCAGCTCGGAGAGCGCCTCCAGGCGTTCGCCCACCTGAGGCACCAGCACCTCGCAGCGGGTCATGTCGGTGATATAGGGCGTGCGCCGCTCGCGAAAGCCGACCAGGACCCGGCCCTTGCGCGGCACGTCCTTGACCCCCAGGCGGGCCCGACGGCGATAGCCCCACTCCGGGCCTTCCAGGGTGGGCAGGACCTGCTCGGGGTCAACGCCACCCAGACGGCGCAGCTGCTCCAGCAGCATGCGCTGCTTGTAGCGGCGCTGGGCATCGGGGGCGAGATGCTGGAGGCTGCAGCCGCCGCACTGACCGAAAAAGGTGCAGCGGGGCTCGACCCGTTCCTCGGAGGGCCGTAACACGGTTTCGGTTACGCCCTCGTCCAGCTCCCGGCGTTTTTTCTCCCGGCGCACCACGACCCGTTCGCCGGGCAAGGCGCCGTGGGCAAATACGGTCTTGCCGGACTCGGCCTGGCCCACGCCACGACCGTCATGGGCCAGGTCGCGGATATCCATCTCCATCTCTACCGGCGCTTGCTTTCGTCTAGCCACGCTTGATCAGGTCCTCCCGGACGGGTTGGTCCTGCCAGCCTTCCAGGAACTGGCGGAAATGATTCTCCTCGCTGGCTTTCAGGAACTCGCGCACCCGCTCCTGCTCGGCGGTGTACTCCTCCCGGTTGAGCCGCCCGCGCATGTATTCAAAGCGCAGGAAGACGAGATAGGTATTGAGGGCATCGGTTTCGCAGTAATCGCGCACCGCCTTGATGTCGCCGTCGAGAATCCGGTCCCAGACCAGGCTGCCATGCATGCCCAGCTTGCCCGGCAGGCCCAGCATCACTGCCACTTCATCGAGCTTGGCCGTGGCCCGGCCCTGGTAGCCGCTGATCACGTCCATCAGGTCCATATGCCGCGAATGGAAGCGGTTGAGGTAGTTGTTGAAGCGGAAAGGCTGGGCGTTGTCGCCGGTTTCCCAGTAAGTGGGCGCGGCGATGCCATGGTAAAGGGCCCGGTAGTGGAGCACCGGCAGGTCGAAGCCGGAGCCGTTCCAGGAGACCAGATCGGGCTGGAAGCGCTCCACGCCCTCGAAAAAGCGGGCCACGATCTCTGCCTCGTCGGCGTCTTCCTCGCCCAGGGTCCAGACCCGGAAGCGGTCGCCCTGGCGCAGGGCCACGGAAATGGCCACCACCTTGTGCAGGTGCAGGGGCAGAAAATCCCGGCCGCCGGTTTCCTGGCGGCGGCGGTGAAGCATGGCCCGCCCGGTGTCGCGGTCGTCGAGATCACCCAGATCGAGGATGCGCCGGCCGGATTCGGTGTCCGGCACGGTTTCGATGTCGAAGGCCAGTATGTTCAAGCCGTCTCCCTTGCGGATTGCGCTCGGCGGACAAGAAGCGTCCTAGTTTACCAGAGCCCTGGAGGCCGCCGGCATGGCATACTAGGGTTATCAAGACATAAGGCGGCGAAGACCGCCGTGTTTCCGGCCTCAATTGGCCGAGGGACAATCAGGGAGGTCCACCACCATCGTTTCCAGAAGCCGGGGGAGGCAAATAGAGGACCTGTCCATGCCTGAGGTTAACGCAAGGCGCTTGGGACGTGCGCGCCTGTCCACCGTCATGTTGTTTGTCGGCAGCCTGCCGCTGGGCACTGTCCTGGCCGAGGATCAGGCCGATATCCTGACCGAGGATAGCTTCCTCGCCGAACAGCCCATGACCGTGAGCAGCTCACGCCTGCCCCAGCGGCCGGGCGACTCGCCGGTATCCGTTACCGTGATTGACCGGGAGATGATCGAGGCCTCCGGTGCCCGGGAAATCCAGGATCTGCTGCGCTTCGTTCCCGGCGCTGTGCTCACCTACACCTTCGGTCATTCTCCCTCGGCCACACTTGGCTTCGGGGCCGAGTCTTTCTCCCGCCGGATCGAGGTGCTGGTGGACGGTCGCAGTGTCTACACCCCAAGTTTCGGTGGCGTCCCCTGGGCTTCCCTGCCCTATTCGGTCAGCGATATCGAGCGCATTGAGGTGACCCGCGGGCCCAATGTGTCCGCCTTTGGCACCAACGCCTTTCTCGGCTCCATCAATATCATCACCCGGGACCCTGCGGATCAGACTGGCGGCGAGATCGAGCTCCTGGCCGGTGATGACTTCATTCACAGGGCGCAGGCCCGCTATTTTGGCTCCACCGAGCGTAGCGACTGGAATCTCTCGGCAGCCCAGTGGGGCGACAATGGCTTCGATAATCAGAACGGGGAATTTGACGGCAAGAGTTTCCGTTTCCTCAATGGTCAGATGCGGATGCATACCGGCCCATCCAGTCAGCTGCATGGCCGCTTCGGCTTGAGCCGGGGCAGAATGGAGCTGGGCCGTGTTGACCGCCCCCTTTCACCACCCCGCAACGAATATATCGAGAATCGCTTCGGGCAATTGAACTGGCAATACCGGAGCGAGGCCGGCAATCTTCACGAGGTTCAGTTTCAGCACAGCGAGGAATTGATTGATCAACGCTTCCTCACCCAACCCCTGCCCGATCTCGGCTTTCTTCAGGTGGTGGTGGACGAATCGCGGGACAGCACTCGAAGTGACATCGAGTATCAGACCACTCGTGCCCTGAGCCAGCAAAGCCGCCTGCTAACCGGGCTGGGCGTTCGCCTGGACCGGGTGAGTTCACCGGAGGCCTATTTCCCCGATGGCAGTGAAAGCAACCAGGCCGTTCGCGCCTTTGGCCAATGGGAGTGGCGCCCCACATCCGCCATGACCATCAACGTGGGGGCCATGCTGGAGGATGACGACATCACCGGCAGCGCCCTGTCGCCACGGCTCGCCTTGAATCAGCATCTAAGCAGCAACCAGACCCTGCGCCTTTCCTTGAGCCGCGCGACCCGCTCCCCCGTCTTGATTGAAGAGTATGGGGACTGGGCCGTGCATTCTCCCTTTGGCTCGGACCAGATTGTCCTGGCTTCTGGCGGTCTGGAACGGGAAACGGTGGATAGCGTGGAACTGGGCTATTTATTCCGCTCCCACAACGGCAACTGGCAAATCGATACCCGCCTGCATCATGACCGCATCGAGGACATGATCATGTACTTTACCGCCGACGTGCCCCACGACCCCTTCGATGGTGAGGCGGTGGACTTCGACAATCTCGAGGACGTACGCATCACCGGCCTTGAAACGGAAGTGGAATACCGCCCCACCCGGCAGATTCGGCTGAGACTGAGTCATGCCTACAAGGAGCTGAGCGCCAGCAATGTGGTCACGGATATTTCCGGAAGTACTCCGCGAAACAGCATGGCCTTGCTGGCCATGTACCGGGCCAGCCATCAGACCGACTTCAGCCTGGGGTATTTCCGGCACAGCAGCTACAACATCATGAACCTGAATGACGGTGCGGATTCAGCCAGTCGGATCGATCTGCGGGTCGCCCATCGCCTGCAGCCCCGTCCGGATAGCGCCCGACTGGATCTGGTCGTTCAGGCCGCGGATGGTGATTACGAGGAAAGCCGGCCACGCAATCGATTTGATCGGCGAATATTTGGCCAAATTCACATTCCCTTCTGAGCACTTGAATGTACGGGACACGATTAACAGGGAACGGTTTGCAGCATAGGGTAATGGCGGGAATGCCATGGCTTGTCCCGGTCCTTTGCCTGCTGCTAGTGCTGGGCGGACCTGCCGGCGCGGCCACCGGTGAGACACGGGTACTGGTCCTGCTTAGCGGTGATGGGCGACCTTATCAGCAATTCCAGACGGGATTGAGGGAATCCCTGCCGTCTCGGGAAAGAGAGCGCCTGGATATTCGTGAACACCTGGATGATCTCCCCGGGGATGAGTCCTATCAACTTGTATTGACAGTCGGTACCGCGGCGCTGAGAGTTGCCCTTGAGAACAGCAATCTCCCCATTATCAGCACCCTGGCTCCGTCGAGCACAGTGGAGCGGCTCAGTGAAGCGCATCCCGATCGTGCCATCACCGGCCTGTACATCGACCAACCCATCGACCGTCATATTCAGCTCATCAAGGCCCTCTTCCCCGATTCGTCTCGCATCGGTCATATCGGGCCCGACGAACAAGCCCCGGACAGGCTTATCGAAGCCATTGAGCAGCACGATGTGTCACTAAGACATGTACAGGCGACTGACCGACGGGAACTCATTCGTGTTCTTCCCGGCATGCTCGACGAGGTGGAAGCGCTGTTGATTCTCCCCAATGCCCTGACCGCCGAATCGAGTCAGTTACGCGCCATGCTGTTGCACAGCTTCCGGGCCGGCGTACCCAGTTTCGCCTATTCGCCGGGCCTGGTTAATGCCGGGAGTATCGCAGCGGTCTACACCGAGCCTGATGCCCTGGGGCGGGAAACTGCGGATGTGCTGATGGAGATAATGAAACTTTCTCCCGAAGACTGGCCGGCACCCAAGCATCCAAGCACCTATGGCCTGGCAACCAATACCGATGTGGCCCGCTCCCTCAGAATCCGTCTTCCCGCGGAGGAGCCGCTGCGTCAAATGATCGAGCAGGATGAGTAATGCCCAAACTGCGACTGAGAACCCAGATTCTACTCGTGGCCCTTCTGCCAACCCTGTTGGTTAGCCTGGTCGTGAGCGGTTATCTGCTGGGGACGCGACTGGCCGACCTGCGCTCCTACCAGCAAAACACCGGGGAAACCATTGCCCGTCATCTGGCACCCGCCAGTGAGTTCGCCGTCTTCTCCGGTAACCAGTTGATACTGGACCGACTCACTGAACAACTGGTGGAAGAAGATGGTGTGCAATGGGTAAGGATTCTGGATATAAACGGCGACACACTCAGTGAGGCAGGCAGAAGCGAAACAGACGCCTCACCTGCCGGCTTGCTCAATCGTCTGTTCCCGGTTGCCCCGGAGGCCCTGCAGTTTGAATCATCCATCCGTCTGGGCGAGGAGCCCGTGGGTGAGTTCGAGGCCCTGTTTGCGGATGATGCTGACGCCGACGGGAACAACATCATTGGTTATGTGGAAGTAGGGCTCTCCACTGAGCCATTGATGGAACGTCAGGGTGAATTGCTGCGCTTTGGCCTCCTGCTGATCCTTGGGGGCCTCATGCTGGCCTGGGGCATGGCCACGCGCGCCGCATTGAGTGCCATCCGCCCAATCAACCGTGTGGTCACCGCATTGCGCGACTTCAGTAGTGGTGACCTGGATACCCGGGTACCGGAACGCTCCCAGGGCGAAACCGGCATGCTTGAACGGGGATTCAACGCCCTTGCCGAGGAAGTAAAGCTATCCCGAGAACGCATGGAAGCGCAGATTGAGCAGGCCACTTCCGAACTGAGAGAAACGCTGGAAGCGGTGGAAGTCCAGAATGTGGAGATGGATCTGGCGAGAAAACGGGCCGAGGAATCCAATCGGATCAAATCAGAGTTTCTGGCCAATATCAGCCACGAGATTCGAACGCCGATGAACGCTATATTCGGTTACACCCAGCTCCTGGCAAGAACCGAACTCGAGAAGACCCAGAAAGATTACATCGTGACCATCCAAAGGTCTGCGGAATCCCTGCTCGCCTTGCTGGAAGACGTTCTCAATCTTTCACGGATCGAGGCGGGTCGGGTCGAGGTGGAGGACTCCCCCTTCGATCCGGAGGAGCTGCTGGAGGATGTGATCTCCCTGTCCGCACCCGGAATTTTCGCCAAGGGACTGGACCTCTATTTCCATCCCCGCACGCAACTGCCTGCCGAACTGATGGCTGATGCGGTCAAGCTGCGACAGATCATTGGCAACCTGCTTTCCAACGCCGCCAAGTTCACCGAAGCCGGTTTTGTTCGGGTCGAGGCGGCGGTTGAGCGAGACAAGCAGGCCCATTGGCTGGTGGTGGATGTCGTCGACAGCGGCATTGGCATCCGCGACGAGGACGCCTCGCGATTGTTCATGGCATTCTCACAGCTTGACACCTCCAGTTCCCGACGCCACCAGGGCGCGGGACTGGGCCTTGTCATTTGCGAACAGCTCACCCGCCTCATGGGTGGGCGGATTGAAGTCGAGAGTGAGCTGGGTCAGGGCAGCCGCTTTCGTGTGGAGATACCGGTAAGGGTCATCAAGCAGAACGAGGAAGAACACCACTTGAGTGACTGCCTGGTGGAACTCCTCTGTCCAGAACCGGCCATGGGTGATGCCCTCCAGGCCCGTCTCGCCCAATGGGGCTGTCAGGTACAACGGGTGACTGCCCACGAAGCCAGTCTCAAACAGGGCAGTGAGCAGCCGCCATTGCTGGCCGCCGTTGCCCAGGCCCAACTCCAAAACGAAGAGGCCCGGCGGAGAATCCTCGCCGGCACCGTCAACCGCCCCCATTCATTGGTCCTGGCTGCGAGTCTGGACAGGACGATATTGACTGAGCTGGAAACCGAGGGGCAGACCGTCTGCCAGCCCCTGACCATGAGCAGCCGAAGCCTGAGAAAGTCCCTTCGAAACAACTTTCAGGACCTGCGTAGCAATCCCGGGAAGAACCCGTCGAGTGCCGAGGCAGACAGCCAGCCATTGCACGGGCTCAACATCCTCATGGTAGAGGACAATCGCATCAACCGACACCTCACCATGGAATTTCTGGAAAGTGCCGGGGCCAATGCAAGGGCCGCGGAAGATGGTTACCAGGCCCTCTCGATTGCCTCCGAATTCAAGCCGGACCTGGTGCTCATGGATATTCAGTTGCCGGGCATGGATGGACTGGAAACCACTGAAAGATTGAGGCATCTAGCGGGGATGGCGGCAGTTCCGGTACTGGCACTGACCGCCAGTGCCAGCGAGGAAGAACGCCGACGCTGTGAGCAGGCCGGCCTTGAGGACGTGCTGGTCAAGCCGGTTCGGGAAGAACACCTGGTGGAACGGGTCCGGCACTATCTTCCGGAGACGAGGAAGGATACCGCGCCGCCCCCGCCTGCCGACACGTCTTCCGATTCCCTGGAGACCACAGAGAGCTCCGCGAGCGACCAACCCTCAAGTGATCGCCCACCTAGTGATCGCCCCCCGAGTGATCGGCCGATGGGCCGAAGCGACTCCGGAGAATTGCGGCCCGAGATTGCTGCCATGGTCAAGGCCGACCTGCCGGCACAGATGGAGACCGCCCGCGACCATTACCAGAATGGCGCGTTTGATGATCTGGATGCAGAAGTCCATCGCATGCGAGGAACGGCCGCCTTCTGCGGTTTCAAGGCGCTGGCCAGTTGCTGCGAACAGATACGGCTGGTGATTGAGCAGGGCGAGACCGATAACAATCGCCTGGCCCGCTTGATGGACAATCTGTCCGAGGCCGTGGACGAGGTGCTTGACACACTGGACTGAGGCCTGCCTCAGCTGCCGGCCTCCTCCGCCTCCCCACTCCTGCGCATCATCACTGCAAAGGCAACGATCAGGCCGGCTTCATCAGTCAGACTGATCTCGGCCTGCCCTGCCCCGCGACTTCGGCGCAGGGCCTCGGCCTTGTCGGAGAATATAGGATAAGGCTTGCCGCTGGAGTGCTGGCAACAGCCCACATCACGAAGCCACATGCCCTGGCGAAAGCCGGTACCCAGGGCTTTGACCAGCGCTTCCTTGGCGGCAAAGCGCATGGCCAGATAACGAACCGGCCGTTTACTGCGTTCGAATTCGGCCCGCTCTGCCGTCATCAGCAGATGGTTGACGAACCGCTCTCCCCATCGCTCCCAGGCTCGCTCGATTCGAGCCACTTCGACAAGGTCCGTACCCACACCATAGACCAGGCCTGGAACCTCCATCAGCTTCCACCTCGCGCACGGTCCATGATGGAGCGCATGTCGGCAACCGCCCTTGGCAAGCCATCCATTACCGCCCGGGCAATGATGGCATGCCCAATATTGAGTTCACTGATCTGGGGAATGGCGGCGACTGCAGCCGTGTTGTGATAATGCAGGCCGTGGCCGGCATGCACGATCAGCCCGGCCGCCGCGGCCTTTTCTGCCCCGACACGAATACGTTCCAGGGCTTCAGCCTGACGACCCAGGGGGGCTTCGGCATAATCCCCGGTATGCAGTTCCACCACCGGGGCACCGGCGGCCGCCGCGGCCTCGATCTGTCGTGGGTCAGGATCAATGAACAGAGACACCCGACAACCCGCCTCCTTGAGTTGCGTCACGGCGCGATTCACCATCTCCTGCTGGCCGGCCACATCAAGGCCACCCTCGGTGGTCAGCTCTTCCCGTTTCTCGGGCACCAGGCAACAGGCAAAGGGCCGATACTCCCCAGCGATTGCCAGCATGTCATCGGTGATGGCCATTTCCAGGTTGATCCGGGTCTCAAGCATCTCACTCATCAGGCGAAGGTCCCGTACCTGAATATGCCGACGATCCTCACGCACGTGAATGGTGATGCCATTGGCGCCATTCTGCTCGGCCACCACTGCGGCCTGTACCGGGTCCGGATAGCGGGTGCCACGAGCCTGCCGCAGTGTGGCGATGTGATCTACATTGACACCCAGATCGATGGGACCGCTTGCCTGCTTCATGAGGGATCTCCCTTGTCATCACTGTCATTGGCCGACGGCTCACTGCGCGTCTGACGCAAACCGCGTCGAGTCAGATCCCGCATGACCCTTGCAGTCTGCAAGGGTTTACCCCCCAGATGGGGTTGCAGTGCCTCGGCGAGCAACCGCCGCATTTCAGGCTGTACCGACGGCTCATCATAGTTCGCCCGGGCTAGGGCCAGCAAAGTCCGACCACTGTAACCACGGCCTTCCGATCCCGCCAGCGGCCAGGCCCCTGATTCGGGATCGAAACGATAACGGCTGTCCGGGTCCAGCGTCTGACCGTCCATTCCGGTCTCGTGGACGGGCAAGGCATAACCCAGACCATCCAGCAACAGTTTCTCGAAACGCCGCAGCACCGGCGCCGTTGGCCCCGCCGGCAGTGCGGCCAGAGTCTCGGCATAGAGATCAAAGATGGCCTCGTTGGGATCATGCCGTCCGAGGAGACGAAGGACCAATTCGTTGAGATAAAAGCCGGACATCAGAGCGTCACCGCTCAGGCCCGGTGGGTAGCCATCCGCCTCGACAGCCGTCAGCGTACCCATCTCGCCGCCGCCCAGCCGCCAGGACAATAACAAGGGACGAAAGGGCTGCAGGAGACTGCGCTGACTGGCCCGGGGCCGCCTGGCCCCCCGGGCAACCAGTGCCAGGCGCCCGGCGGTGCGGGTAAAGACATCCACTACCAGGCTGGTATCGCGATAAGGCCGGTGATGGAGAACATAGCCGGCCTGCAACTGCGGCCGACGCGTGCTCATTCGCTGGTGATCCCGAGACTGCCTAGGATACGGGGATCATCGGGCCATCCCGCCCGGACCTTCACCCAGAGATCCAGATGCACCCGCCCGCCCCAAATCCCTTCCAGCTCCTTGCGGGCGGCGGTACCCACATCCTTGAGAACTTTTCCGCCTTGACCAATCACAATACCTTTCTGGCCTTCCTTCTCGATCCAGATCACCGCCTGGATACGGGTGAGTTGCCCCTCCCGCTCCATCTCCTGAACCTGGACCGCGACCGCGTAAGGTACTTCCTTGTGCACACGCATCATCAGCTTTTCGCGAATGACTTCGGCGGCCACCATCCGGGGGCTTTGATCACTGTGCTGATCAGCGGGGAAGAAGGCCGGCGACTCAGGCAAGAACTGCTGCAGCTCATCCAGCAGCGGGGTCAGGTTGGTCAATTTGAGGGCCGAGAGAGGAACGACAAAACGAAAATCGGCCCTGGCGGTGATCGATTCGATGAAAGGCAGGAGCTGGGACTTGTCCGCCGCCTGGTCAACCTTGTTGATCACCAGACCCACCGGTACGTCCAGACGCTTGAGACTGTCGAGGATGGCCTGGTCTTCCGCCAACCACTTGCCTGCCTGGACCACGAACACCACCACATCGGCATCCCGGGCGGCGTCCTGGGCGAGGCGGTTCATGTCCCGATTCAAGCGCCGGGGTGCTTCCGAGTGAATGCCCGGCGTATCCACGAAGACAAACTGACAGTCGTCGCGGGTCAAGACTCCCATGATGCGGTGGCGGGTGGTCTGAGGCTTGGCGGTAACAATACTGACCTTTTCACCCACCAGTGCGTTGACCAATGTGGACTTGCCCACATTGGGTCGCCCCACCACACCCACGAGCCCGGCATGACGGACAGATTCATTCATTGACCTTCTCCAGTAAGGCGGCCGCTGCCGCCTGCTCCGCCTTGCGTCGACTGCCACCGCGCCCGCGGGATTGAAAATTCGTGTCAGGGACGACACAACTGACTTCGAATACCTGGGCATGCTCCTTGCCGCTGATTGACTCCACGGCATAGACCGGCAGAGACAGTCCCCGGCCCTGAAGACACTCCTGAAGGCGGGTCTTGGGATCCTTGAGTTGCTCGGGCGGCGGCAACCGTCGCACGCGCTCCTGATACAGCTGCCGAATCAGATCACGGGCCGGGCTGAAACCGCCATCCAGATAAACCGCGCCGAGAATGGCCTCAAGACCGTCAGAGAGAATGGATGCACGACGGAAACCACCGCTCTTGAGTTCACCGCCGCCCAGACGAAGATAAGTCCCCAAATCCATCTCGGCGGCAATCTCGGCCAGGGTTTCCTGGTTGACCAGACTGGCGCGAAGGCGGCTTAGATCACCCTCTTCTACCTGCGGGAAGGCACGGTAAAGCAGCTCGGAAACACAAAGCCCCAAAACCGCATCACCCAGAAATTCCAGGCGTTCATTGTTGTTGCGGCCAAGACTGCGATGGGTCAGCGCCGCTTCCAGAAGACTCTGGTCCCTGAAATGATAACCGAGGGTTTCCAGTAGCCGGTCCAGACTCAATCTCACTCCCCCCGGAAGGTCTCTTTCTTCTCGAAGGAGACAATGAAATCGATGTTACCGATGAAGTTCACGCGATGCTCATATTCCAGCACCAGAGTCCGGCGACCATCAATGGTTTCAATGGTGAAATCGGTATCTCCCACCACACGAACGTCGTTGACGTTCAGCCGCCTGACCAGGGAGCGACGCACTTCAGACAGGGAGCTGGCGTCCACATCCGATGTCACGCCTCGCATGATGGTGTTGAGGGTCTGGGAGGTGATATACACCGGCACGAGCCGGACCCCGGCCGTGGCGATAATCCCGACCACGAACAGAACCAGTATCCATCCAATCGCCGTCAGGCCCTGCTGTGAGTGACGCAATCGCATGTCAGCTACTCCCTAATTGATTGCCTGGCCTATTCGTCCCCACTGGGGCGAGGCATTGAAGGCTTCCCAACTCAGCCACACGAACATGGCGCGACCACGGAGATGATCCTCCGGCACCAGTCCCCAGTGACGCCCGTCCAGACTGTTGTCCCGATTATCCCCGATCATCAGATACTCGCCCTCGGGGATGACAATACCGGCTTCCAGTTCCTGGCTTTCCATTGTAGCCGGTCGGGGGCTGACCAGTATCTCGTGAGCCTGCTCACCCAGGGTTTCCTTCATGAGCACGCTGCCGGGCAGCACCCGATCCCGCCGACGATCCACATCCCGCGGCTCGAAAGGACCAACTACCTCCTGTGCCACGGCCTCCCCATTGATATAAAGGGTCTTGCCACGGTATGCAACCTGATCCCCGGGAAGCCCAATCACCCGCTTGATGTAATCCTTGCGTGGATTGGGGGGATAGCGAAAGACTGCCACGTCACCCCGGTCCGGGCTGCCCAGATCCAGAAAGCGGGTCTCCAGAACCGGCAAGCGCAGCCCATAGGCAAACTTGTTGACCAGGATGAAGTCTCCCACCAGCAGGGTGGGCATCATGGAGGCCGATGGGATCCGGAAGGGCTCGGCGATAAACGAGCGCAGGATTAGGACGATCAGCAGAACCGGAAAGAAAGCCCGACACCATTCGACGATGGTAGGTTCGTGGTCCTCGGCGCTGCGGGAACGCGCCCACCACAGGCGGTCCAGGGCCCAGACCAGGCCGGTTACAAAAGATCCAATTACCAGTATCAGTGCCAGATTCATGGATGGTATCGGGTCCGCGGACCCCGCTCCTATTTCTTGTCCACCTGAAGGACGGCAAGGAAGGCTTCCTGGGGAATCTCCACCTTGCCCAATTGTTTCATGCGCTTTTTACCTTCCTTCTGCTTCTCCAGCAACTTGCGCTTCCGTGTCACGTCGCCACCATAGCACTTGGCAGTCACATTCTTGCGCAGGGCCTTGACCGTCGTTCGGGCAATGATGTGATTGCCGATAGCAGCCTGGATGGCCACATCAAACATCTGACGGGGAATGATGTCCTTCATCCGCTCACACAGGTCCCGGCCCCGACTGTAGGACTGGTCCTTGTGAACAATGGTGGACAGGGCATCCACCCGGTCCCCGTTGATGAGCACATCCAGCTTGACCAGATTGGAAGACTGAAAACGATCAAAATCATACTCGAAGGAAGCAAAACCACGACTGGAGGACTTGAGCCGATCAAAAAAGTCCAGCACCACCTCGCTCATGGGCAGTTCATAGGTCAGCTGCACCTGCTTGCCGTGATACATCATTTTCTTCTGGTTACCCCGTTTCTCCTCGCACAGGGTAATTACCGGGCCGACGAAATCCTGGGGCACCAGAATATTGGCCACAATGATGGGCTCACGAATTTCCTCGATCAGGTTGACCTCGGGCAGACGGGAGGGATTATCCACCCGCAGGGTTTGCCCGTCCCCGGTCAGGACTTCGTAAACCACCGTGGGTGCGGTGGTGATGAGATCGAGCTGATATTCCCGTTCCAGCCGCTCCTGGATGATTTCCATGTGCAGCATGCCGAGAAAGCCGCAGCGGAAACCGAAGCCCAGGGCATCGGAAACCTCCGGTTCGTAATACAGGGCGGCGTCGTTCAGCCGAAGCTTGGACAGGGCATCGCGAAAATCCTCATAGTCGCTGCTGTCCACCGGAAACAGGCCGGCGAAAACCCGCGGCTTGACCTCCTGAAAACCCGGCAGCCGCTCATCGCAAGGCCGATGATCCAGGGTCAGGGTGTCCCCCACCGGGGCACCATCAATATCCTTGATACCGGCAATGACATACCCCACCTCGCCGGTCTCCAGCGAGTCCCGTGGGGTCTTCTTGGGCGTGAAGCTACCCACTTCGGTGGCCTGGTGGGCCTTGCCGGTGGCCATCACCCGGATACGGTCATTCTTGGCCAGGCGGCCGTCAACGATTCGAACCAGGCTGACCACGCCAACGTAGTTGTCGAACCAGCTGTCGATGATCAGGGCCTTGAGAGGGGCATCCGGATCCCCCTGGGGCGCCGGCACCTTCTGTACCAACTGCTCCAGCACCTCGTCCACATTCACGCCGGTCTTTGCGCTGACCGAAATGGCTTCGTCGGCCTCCAGGCCAATGATGTCCTCAATCTCTTCCTTGACCCGCTCCGGCTCCGCCGAGGGCAGATCAATCTTGTTCAATACCGGAATCACCTCCAGGCCCTGCTCAATGGCGGTGTAGCAATTGGCCACGCTCTGGGCTTCAACGCCCTGAGCAGCGTCCACCACCAGCAAGGCGCCTTCGCAGGCGAACAATGAACGGGAGACCTCATAGGAGAAATCCACGTGGCCGGGGGTATCAATGAAGTTCAGCTCATAGACCTGACCATCCCGGGCAGTGTAATTGAGGGTGACGCTCTGCGCCTTGATGGTAATCCCGCGCTCCCGCTCCAGATCCATGGAATCCAGGACCTGCTCGGCCATTTCGCGATCCGTGAGGCCGCCGCAGACCTGAATGAAGCGGTCTGCCAGGGTGGATTTGCCGTGGTCGATATGGGCGATGATGGAGAAATTGCGGATATGCTTCATTGAGGACCCGAAGGTGTAAAACATGGAAAAGCCGACCAGACCGGGGTGCAAGCCCCTTCCCGTGGTCGGCTGCGATGACTCGTCGAAAGGCGTCGATTATACCGGGACGGGGCCGCAACTGAAATGCGCCGCCGGGCCTGCCGCTCGCTTATTTGTCGCCAGCGGCCAGCGCCGCCCGCAATCGGCTGAGATCCAGGCGGCCCTCACAGAGGGTTTCGCCATCGATTTCCAGCACCGGGATGCGCAGGCCGTAGCGGGCCTTGAGGGCCTCGTTCTCGCGAATGTCCACAACCCGAATCGGGTCCACACTGCCCAGTTCCAGCTGCAGATCCACCAGCATTTGATCGCATAAACCGCAACCGGGGCGCGAATAGACGACGATTTCCATGGCTATCCCCCGTTTCAGGGTATTCAGGCGGAGAGATCACGCACACAGCCGGGCGGCGGGCCGGGCAGGCGACGAATCACCCGGGGCAGGAAGGCAGGCCGGTCACCGAGGCCGCGGCTCAGGCGGCGGGCAGCCAGCAGGCCGAGAGCGAATCCGGCCACGCCGGCCAAAATCAACAGCCATTCGGACAGGCCCATGGCATGGGCCAGGGAACTGCCCGCCACCAGGCCCAGCAAGGGCGGGAGATAGAGGCCCAGGGCCGCTTTCAGCAAGGCACTGTCCTCCAGGCCCAGCTCGACCCAGCTTCCCTCGGGATGAAACGCGGGGTCCGCCGCCTGGACCAGATGCAGGCGCTTGCCCAGCCAGCGGCCCAGCAAACCGCCGCCGCAACCCTTGCCTTCGGCGCAGCGGGGACAATCACGGCGACTGCTGGCTTCCACCCAGGCAACGGCACCTTCGCGGCGGACAATGCGACCGGATTCAGTGATCAAGGCTCGAGCTTCTCGGCCAGACGCCGAGGCAGGCTGTCAATTTCGCTGGCGATGGCGGTCACCGTCTTCATGGGAACCTCCCCCACCACGGTGATCTGATGGTCATCCACCTGCCGGCCGTGAGCACTGACACTGCCCATGCGGGACTCGCCCTCGAAGCCCCGGCGTTCTTCGCCCAGCGGCTCCACAAAAATCGATACCTGGGCAATGCCATCGGACAGAATCAAATGATGCAGGATGACGTCATTGCCGGCACGGCGGGGTTCGGACTGAGCGGCAACCAGGCGGAAACCATCCGGCAGCGCGTCAAACAGCGTGGGTAGATCCTGCTCGGACTCACCCGGGCGCTTACGGGAATACCGGGCATGACGGGTACCAAAGGCCTCCGCCTCTTTCTCCAGCACCGGATCCAGCTCTTCATCGCTGATATCCACATCCAGCATGATGTCGGTAAACATCACCTGCTGGATGACTTCACCATCAGCGGAGACCATGTCATTGCGGAGGGGCATGCCGGTTTCCCGGTCAAGCCAGAAGCGAAATCCATAGCGCAGTTCATCCTCCGGCTGAATACCGATGATATTCGCTGCGCGGCCGGCCACCCGATCACGGCCGAGGCTGATCAGGCTGTAGTGGCCACTGTCCAGATCCTTTAGCTTGTCACCCAGGTAGGCATTGAAGCGGGCCGCGGCCTGCCTCAGGTCCACATCCCCGTCGTCATCCTTGGCGAAGATGCACTTGACCGCATCATGTTGACGCAGGAGCTCCCGTTGACTGCCGGTGAGGCTCAGCAGACGCTCACTTGAGCCGCCCTCCCCGGCCCGGTGAACCACTTGATGACTCTCCACTTCCCCGCCCTGAATCTGAACGAATGTTCCACGGAAATTCAATTCAGACATGGCCTCCGCCATGCGTTCCAGTGCTGCACGCGGGGTATCGGCCTGAACCGCTTGGCTGGCGGCCAGGGCAGCGAGACAGCAAAAGGCCACCATCAGCCGGTGACTGACTGCCTTCATTGAGGCTCACTCCCCTCGTCTCGGTCTTCGCTTTCCGCGTCCAGGGCATCGGCAGCCTGGCTCTCAATCCGCTGGAGGCCGGCGGCGCGGTCCGCGTGGTTGAGACGATAGCTGTTCAGGCGCTGCCAGGATTCACTGTCTTCCAGTTGCAGGCTTCGGCCGGCTGCCGGAGAGATGCGCGCCGGGGTTGCCCAGGGGTTGGTCTCGACAGTGGATGGCACCACTTCGGGAGTGCCAGGGCCCTCATCCAGCTCACCACCCTGCAGCCCCACCAGGGCCACCGTCGCCACACCCGCCGCAACGGCAACACCGGCCACGGGTCGCAGCCACTCTTGCCACCAGACGGTCCCTACAGCCGGGGCGGCTTCCCGTTCGATGGCGTCCATCACGCCCTTGCTGAAATCCTGATCCAGCAAGGCGAAACGCTCGGCGCTATCATCGCTGGCCTCAAGCAGTCGGGAACAGCGATGATAACGCTCCCAAGCCTCCGATAGCTCGGGATCATTGGCAAAACGCCTGACCAGCAGCTTGGCTTCCCCCTCGTCCAGCTCGCCGTCCATCATGGCCGATAGCTGTTCGCGAAGCTTCTCGCTCATCTCCGTCTCCTATTACCTCAGTCCGAGGCGCCCTCAAGCAATGGCTGAAGCCGATCCGAAATGGCTTCACGTGCCCTGAAAATCCGAGATCGCACTGTTCCGACAGGACAGTCCATGGCTTCGGCGATCTCTTCGTAAGTCAACCCTTCCAGTTCCCGTAAAACGATGGCAGTACGCAAATCATCCGGCAGGTTGGCGATGGCCTCCTCCACGGTACTGCGAATCTCTTCCGTCAGCGCCATGCCCTCCGGCGTGTCCACATGCTTTAGACGGGCCTGGATATCGAATTGTTCCGGGTCCTGCAGGTCCACATCCTGGTCCACGGGACGACGGCGCTCCGCCACCAGATAATTATTGGCCGTATTGATGGCGATTCGATACAGCCAGGTATAAAAGGCACTATCACCGCGGAAATTGGGAAGCGCGCGATAGGCCTTGATGAACGCCTCCTGCGCCACGTCCAGGGCATCCGCCTGGTCGCGAACATAGCGGGAGATCAGCTTGACGATCTTGTGCTGATATTTGCGCACCAGCACATCGTAGGCGGCCTTGTCGCCCTGCTGAACTCGTTCAACCAGCAACTGATCCGTTTTCCTGTTGCCCATCCGGGGCCGATCCTCTGCAGAGGCGGCTTCTCCCTCGCCCTGTCGGGTGTGACCCGCGGACGCCCAGGGAGTTCGCCGAAAATGTCGGGTTTTTGATCACAGTGGCAAAGATTACACCACCCGCATGGAAGCGCCGCCGTCCCCGATCAACTGGAGGGTCCGGCGGCAGCCCGGTAAACTTGGCGGCTATTGTAACAGAGCCCGCTGCCGACGCCGCCGCGGGCCTTGCTGGAATTGTGAGCATGGCTGAACGCATACAGGATTATGACGCCATCATCCTTGGCACCGGGGCGGCCGGTCTGGCGGCCGCTGTTGGCCTGCCCAGCCACTGGCGGGTGGCCCTGGTCAGCAAGGGGCAGCCCGACGCCGGCAGCACGGCCTGGGCCCAGGGTGGCATGTCAGCGGCGGTTGACGCCGGTGACAGTATCGATGCCCATGTTCGCGACACCCTGGAGGCCGGCGCAGGGTTGGGCAATGAAATGGCCATACGGCGAGTGGCGGAAGCCGCTCCGAAGATGGCCCAATGGCTGGGTGAGCTGGGTGTCGCCTTCACTCGCGATGCCCGCAATGAATTGCATCTGACCCAGGAGGGTGGTCACCGCCACCGTCGGGTTCTGCATGTGGCCGATGCTACCGGCCGCGCCATTCAGGACAGCCTGGACAAGGCTGTCCGTGCCCAGGCCGAGCGACACTGGCTCACCAACCACATCGCCGTGGACCTGATCACCAGTCGACGTCAGGGTCTGCCCGGTGACAACCGGGTGCTGGGTGTCTATGTGCTCAATCAGCAGAGTGGCCAGGTGGAAACCCTGCGCAGCCCCAGAGTGCTGCTGGCCACCGGCGGTGCCAACAAGGTCTATCTCTATACCAGCAACCCGGAGGGCAATACCGGCGATGGCATCGCCATGGCCTGGCGGGTTGGCTGCCGCGTGGCCAATCTGGAGTTCATGCAATTCCACCCCACCTGTCTGTTCCACCCCGATGCCCGCTCTTTTCTGATCAGCGAGGCCGTGCGAGGTGAAGGAGGACAGTTGTTGCTGCCGGACGGTGACCGCTTCATGCCCCGATTTCATCCCCAGGCCGAACTGGCGCCTCGGGATGTGGTGGCACGGGCCATTGACCATGAAATGAAACGCCTTGGTCTTGAGCATGTTCTGCTCGATATCAGTCACCAGCCCGCCGATCAGGTTCGCCGCCAGTTCCCCACCATCCATGAGCGGCTGATGAAACTGGGCATCGACATGACCCGCGAAGCCATTCCGGTGGTGCCGGCAGCCCACTACACCTGCGGCGGTGTCATCACCGACCTCGCCGGTCGCACCGACCTGCCCGGGCTCTATGCCGCCGGCGAAACCGCCCACACCGGGCTGCATGGTGCCAACCGCATGGCCAGCAACTCCCTGCTGGAGTGCCTGGTGATGGGACGGGCCGCCGCCGAGGATATGAGCGAGATTGAACTGCCCCCGGCAAGGGAATCATTGCGAGCCTGGGACGAAAGCCGGGTCACCGATTCCGATGAGGAAATCGTGGTCAAGCACAACTGGCTGGAGCTGCGTCGCTTCATGTGGGATTACGTGGGCATCGTGCGCAGTGAAAAGCGCCTGCGGCGGGCGGCGGCCAGGGCGGAACTGCTGCGCTCGGAAATACAGGCTTACTATGCCGGCTTTCGCATCACCCCGGACCTGGTGGAGCTGCGCAATCTCTCTGAAGTGGCCAATCTGGTCATCCGCTGCGCCCAGCGCCGGCGGGAAAGCCGCGGCCTGCACTACAACCTGGATTGGCCCGATACCCTACCGCCGGAGCGAGCGCGGGATACGGTGCTGATCCCGCCCAACTGGCCGGGCCGGGAACAACTGCCCCAATGGCCGAGCTTCACGATCCACTCGGTCCCAGCGCAATCGGGTTCTGAGTCGGCGTAGGGAGTCGGCCTCGACGCCGTCGGCGGCCAATACCAGCCAGCCGCCCCCGGTCGGGCCGATCTTCAAGATCAAAAGGGCCTGGGACGACCACTCCACCCGCCGCAGGGGAATGTGCCGACGTTCCCCCTGTTCATCCACAAGATACAGGCGCCCGCCGGGCTCGAGCACCAGGGCGGTGGCCTCGTGGGCAATGAAGGGAAAGGCCCAGCAAAGCAGATGCCAGCGCAAGGCCAGGGCATTGAAGGCAAGTAGAAAGAACAGCAGCCAGGGAGGCAGTTGGGCGAGAAAGACGGCCAAGCCCGTCAGCCCGTGGAGAAACAGAAACAAGAGGAAGAACCGGGGCGATGCCCCGGCATCAATCTGCGTACGGCTGCCGAATCCGTGATACCACATTGGCGAGATCCCTCTCTTCCGGTTCCGTCCGCCCGGTCAGCCAATCCCACAGTTCCGGGTCCTGACGGTCCAGCAAGCGAACAAAAGCCTGCTTCTCATCCTGTGAAGCAGTCTCCCATGCCCGGGCCAGATAGGCCTCCAGCATGACATCCAGTTCCTTCATGCCCCGCCTGCACAACCAGCGCAGGCGGGACAGAGGTGGCAAGGCCGAGGCGCCGTCGTCCATCAATGCTTGCGCTCGGCCAGCAGTTTCTTGGTTTCCACAATAGCCTTGGCCGGATTCAGACCCTTGGGGCAGGCCATGGTGCAGTTCATGATGGTGTGACAGCGATAGATCTTGAAGGGATCTTCCAGATCATCCAGCCGCTCACCGGTGGCTTCGTCACGGCTGTCCACAATCCAGCGATAGGCCTGCAGCAGCACCGCCGGGCCGAGATAGCGGTCACCATTCCACCAATAACTGGGGCAGGAGGTCTGGCAGCAGGCACAGAGAATACATTCATAAAGGCCGTCGAGCTTGGCTCGATCTTCCTTGGACTGCAGGCGTTCCTGATTGGGAGGCGCCGGCGTATCGGTCTTGAGCCAGGGTTCCACGGATGCCAGCTGGGCATAGAAGTGGGTCATGTCGGTGACCAGATCCTTGACTACATCCATATGGGGCAGAGGATAGATCTTTACATCCCCCTTGATCTCGTCACAGCCCTTGGTGCAGGCAAGGGTGTTCACTCCGTCGATATTCATGGCGCATGAACCGCAAATGCCTTCACGGCAGGAACGCCGGAACGTCAGACCCGGATCCATTTCATTCTTGATCTTGATAATGGCATCAAGAACCATGGGCCCGCATTCCTCCATGTTCACCTCATAGGTGTCCATGCGCGGGTTTTCCCCGGAATCGGGGTCATAACGATAGACATGAAAGCGCTTGACCTTGTCGCTGTCGCCTTCCGTCTTGTGTGTCTCGCCCTTCTTGATGCGGGAGTTTTTTGGCAGCCGGAAATCAGCCATGTCTGTGCCTCTCCAGTGCGGGTGCCGGGACTGGCCCGAGCACGTCAATCAGTAGGTTCGTGCCTTGGGTGGAATCACATCCACTTCATCGGTCAGGGTATCCATGCGAACCGGACGATACTCAATCTTCACCCCACCCTTGCCGTCGTACCAGGCCAGGGTATGTTTCATCCAGTTGTCATCGTCACGATCAGAGTAGTCTTCACGGGCATGGGCACCCCGACTCTCTTCACGATTCTTGGCCGATTCGATGGTGGCCATGGCCTGACCAAGGAGATTATCCAGCTCCAGGGTTTCCACCAGGTCCGAATTCCAGACCAGGGATCGATCGGAAACGGAAACCCGATCGAAAGAAGCAACCGTCTTCTTGAGCTGCTCAATGCCTTCCTGCATCACATCCCCGGTCCGGAAGACCGCGGCGTGTGACTGCATGGTCTTTTGCATGTCCAGCCGGATGTCGGCCGTTTTGAGATCGCCCTTGGCATTGCGCAGGCGGTCCAGGCGTTCCAGACAGGCATCACCGGCGTCTGCCGGCAGCGGTTTGTGACGTTGCCCCGGCTCAATCAGCTCACCGCAGCGCTCGGCCACGGCACGACCGAAGACCACCAGGTCCAGCAGGGAGTTGGAGCCCAGTCGGTTGGCCCCATGCACGGAGACGCAGGCGGCCTCGCCCGCCGCCATCAGGCCGGGCACCACATGATCCGGATTACCGTCTTTCAGGGTCAGCACTTCGCCATGGTAATTGGCCGGAATGCCGCCCATGTTGTAGTGCACGGTGGGCAGCACGGGAATGGGTTCCTTGGTGACGTCCACCCCGGCGAAAATGCGGGCGGTTTCCGCAATGCCCGGGAGGCGTTCGTTGATCACATCGGCGCCCAGATGCTCCAGGTGAAGATGGATATGATCCTTGTCCTTGCCCACACCACGACCTTCACGGATCTCGATTGTCATGGAGCGGGACACCACATCGCGGGATGCCAGATCCTTGGCGTTGGGGGCGTAACGCTCCATGAAGCGCTCACCCTCGGAGTTGGTCAGATAGCCACCCTCGCCACGCACGCCCTCGGTGATGAGACAGCCGGCACCGTAAACGCCGGTGGGATGGAACTGCACGAATTCCATGTCCTGCAGCGGCAGGCCGGCACGCAGAACCATGCCATTGCCGTCACCGGTACAGGTATGCGCGGAGGTGCAGGAAAAGTAGGCACGACCATAACCGCCCGTGGCCAGGATCACGGTATGGGCCTGGAAGCGGTGAATGGTGCCATCCTGCAGATTCCAGGCCATGACCCCGCGGCAGACCCCCTCTTCGTCCATGATCAGGTCCAGGGCGAAGTATTCAATGAAGAATTCAGCGTGGTTACGCAGGGCCTGCTGATACAGGGTATGCAGCATGGCGTGACCGGTGCGGTCGGCGGCGGCACAGGTACGCTGGGCCGTGCCTTCCCCAAAATGCGTGGTCATGCCACCGAAGGGACGCTGGTAGATCTTGCCTTCGTCGGTGCGTGAGAACGGCACACCATAGTGTTCCAGCTCGATCACCGCCTTGGGTGCTTCCTTGCACATGTACTCAATGGCGTCCTGGTCACCCAGCCAGTCGGACCCCTTGACGGTGTCATACATATGCCAGCGCCAATCGTCCTCGCCCATGTTGCCTAGGGAAGCACTGATTCCGCCCTGGGCGGCGACAGTGTGACTGCGCGTGGGGAACACCTTGGTGATGCAGGCTGTGCTGAGATTCTTCTCGGCCAAGCCCAGGGTGGCACGCAGGCCGGCACCGCCGGCACCCACCACCACAACGTCATACTGATGATCAATTATCTCGTAGGCCTTCGACATTGACTCAGGCTCCGAATGCTACCCGCAGCACGGCGATGATGCCGGCGGCGGCAAGGAAGAAATGGACGAAACGGGACAGAACAAGGAATGTCAGGCGTGATCCCTTGCTGGACACATAGTCTTCGATGACGACCTGCAGTCCCAGCTCCGAGTGATAGAAAAGCGTGCCAATGAACAGCACCAGCAGGATGGTCACCAAGGGATTGGCCATCCACTGACTGACGGTGGCGTAATCGGCACCGGTCATGCTGACCAGGGAGACGATAAACCAGATGAACAGGGGGATCAGGGCTACCGCGGTCAGACGCTGGATCAGCCAGTGATGAACACCGTCGCCGGCCGCGCCAAGGCCCTTGGCTCGCTTCAGGGGAGTTCGCAGGCTCACAGGACACCTCCGTGGGTGGCGTAGGCGGCATACCAGGTCAGCAGGGTCAGCAGGACCGCGGCGGCCACGGCCAGATAGCCGGACAGCCGAGCGGCGCCCAGGTCCAGACCCTGACCGGCATCCCAGAACAGATGACGCAGGCCATTGCAGAAGTGGTACCAGAACGCCAGGGTCCAGCCGAACAGCAACAGGCGGCCGGGCCAGGAAGCGATCAGCTCCTGGGCGGTGGCGTAGGCAGTGGGACCGGCTGCGACCGATACCAGCCAGTACACGAGAAAGATGGTCCCGATCGTCAGAAACACGCCCGTGATGCGGTGCAGGATGGACAATGCCATCGTCCACATAAAGCGATAGATCTGGAGATGGGGTGAAACCGGCCGGTTTTCTGCCGCCATGCGGGTCACCTCGATTCAATGAATGAACAATTCAGGTGGAGCAGCGATGGATTCCTTGCCACCAGAGTCAGACCAATTCCGCCTCCACAGCCATGCCGGCGATTCAGGAGGCAAGCGTTTCTCCGGTTTCAGAAATCCGAGCAGCGCCCCTTCACTTCCCAGTCGCCGTAGCGGGTCGGCTCCGGCCCCTTGGGGCCGCCGATCTCGCGCGGGCCTTGATGCTCGCTTTCAGCCGATTGCCCGTCACCTGCCACACCGGCATCCTCGCCGGCCAATCCACCGGTCGCCCGTGCCCGTCTGAATTCTCTTTCTTTCTCGGACATGGACATGGGCTCGCTCCCGGAGTGACATGAAACGGTACGACCATCCATCGAAGGCGGTGGAAACAGCTCGGCGGGCACAGACGCCCGCCGGGTTCGACCACTTTCGAAAGCTCGCAGTATTCTATACGCTGACGCGCCCTTGGCAAAGTCACCCCGAGCGGAGACAGTGGT
The DNA here is from genome assembly GCA_003558125.1 of Natronospira sp. Classification (GTDB taxonomy): domain Bacteria; phylum Pseudomonadota; class Gammaproteobacteria; order Natronospirales; family Natronospiraceae; genus Natronospira; species Natronospira elongata. The sequence goes on from PWMQ01000090.1 coordinate 35,714, forward strand.
AGAAGCCCATGACAGAATCAGCAGCGATCAACGATATCGAGACCTGGGCCGAGTTTGTGCGGTCCCGGGAGAAGGCCGATCAGCCGGATTCCACGGCCCTCGCCTGGCTGCCGGGCCTGAGCGTGGTGCGAGCGGAAGGTGGTGACGCGGAAAGCTTCCTGGACGGTCAGTTCAGCGCGGCCGTGGGCGAACTGGGCCAGGATGAGGCGGTGCTGACCGCCTGGCACGATCCCAAGGGGCGGGCGGTGACCACCGTGTTGATGAGCCGGGATGAAAGCGGCTTTGAACTGCTCTTGCCCAGCAGTCTCATGGACACGGTGCTGCCAAAACTGCGTCTCTATGTTTTGCGCGCCCAAGTGAACCTGTCGGCGCAGCAGGACACCGTCGTTCTGGGGCGGTGGGATGACAATGACAGTGGAGAAACGCCCTTCCGGCCTCTCAGCGGCCTGTCGGCGGCCGGTTTCTGGTCCGGTCCGCTCAGCGAGGCACGGTCGCTCTGGGATGAGTTCGAGGCAGCCGGCGACTTGCCGATCCGCGAGACTGAATGGCGACGCCGGGAATTGCTGGCCGGCCTGCCAAGGCTCGGCCCCGAGACCAGCGGCCGCTTCCTGCCCCAGTTTCTCGGCCTGGACCACTTCGGCGGCCTCAGCTTTCGCAAGGGCTGCTATATCGGCCAGGAAGTGATCGCCCGAACCCACTACCTGGGCAAGGTCAAGCAGGGCCTGAAGCTGGCCCGCTGCCAGCAGGCTGCTCCCGCCGGCGCAGCTGTCCGTGACAGTGCCGACCGCCTGGTGGGTCAGGTGCTGGACTCGGTGGCGGCTAGTGACGCAAGCCACTGGCTGGTGCAGATTGTGGTCAGGGAGAACCATGATGGCGAATTGCATCTGGATGGTGGTGGGGAAGCTGACGGGGAAGCCCCCGCGCTGAAGCTCTTCGACTAGTCAGCGCCTTCCAGGGCACCGCCTCGGACCCATTCCGGCGCCCGCCGGAGCGTTCTGCACCCCTCCGAGCCGTTGATGAGCGGGGCCGGGCAAGTGGAACAGGATTGATCGACGGATCCCTAAAGTTCCTCTCCAGCCGGCCGTTGAAATAGGCAATGGAAGCGTTTTTCATGTCTGCCGGAGGGAGAGAACATCATGCGGGCACCCAACCCTTACCAGGTGCAATGGCCGACCCTGCCCCGAGCCGATGGTGCCCTGTTTAACGGCATATCCCGCGCCGGGCGCTGCTTCCACCACCTGCCCACCGATAGTGTGCCCGGCCTGATTGGCGAAATGCTCAGGGACGACTACGGTTCGGTCATTTCGGTGACCGTTCGCTTCGAAGCCCGGCAACCTGGCCGGGTCAGCGTCACTACCGGCGAAATCCCGGATGCGTGGATGCCCTATGACCACGGTCATGCCCCCCAGCTCCCCGCCTACCTTTGTGCGCTCCAGCAACTCGTCCGGGATGGCGAGGAAACCGAGAATCCCCAGCAGCTTCTGGCCCACGCCGAAGGCTGGTTTGCCCTCACCTCCCGCCACACCATGAAGCTGCCACTGGATCGACGGCGCTTTCCGGCGCTGGCCTATTAGGGAAGCGCCGCCGGCGCTTCCCGATGCCCATCAAGCCTGAACCTGATGCAAGTCAAAACAGACTTGCCATCGGCTGGTAATGTAATCACTGCATAATGTTGTACAGTATCGGGTATCGGGCCGTTACTTCTGCCCCGGCGCAGTACCCGGGCTTGGCGCCGACCGTCAGGATTGGCGGCAGCGGCCAACGCTATAATTGATCGGCAAATCGCCAGGCCCAACGGTTTCAGCGTTTATGCCGGCGCCTTATAAACATCGCAAGGAGACATCAATGTACGAAAGCGCCCTGATCGCCGTGGATTTCTCCCGCTCCAGCCTGCCCATGCTCAAGCGCCTTGATTACATGGAACGAATGGGCGTCAAGCGGGTGGTGCTGGTCAATGTCAAACCCACTGCCACCGGCAGTGGCGGTGAAGGCAGCGCGAAGCTGAGCACGGCGGAACGCAAGGAAAAGCTGGAAGAGCATGCCGATGTGCTCCGCGACCGCTTTACAGTGGAGACCCGCATCGTCTCCGGCGACCCGGTTGAGCAGATCCTGACCCTGGCCAGTGACGAGGGCATGCATCTGATCGTCACTGGCTCCCGCGCCCACCATCCGGCCAAGCGCCTGCTCATCGGCAGCACTGCCTCCGGCCTGGTGCGCAAGGCGACACTGCCGGTACTTCTGGAGGATGTCCGGGATGCCGACGAGGGCGAAGACAAGGTGCCGCGCCGTGATGGCCCCACCCTGCTGGCCACCGACGGCTCCAGTGCGGCCGAGGCCGCCGAGGATCATGCCCTGCAGATGCTGGGCAAGGACAAGCACCTGCGCGTGATCACGGTGAGCTCCAGCAATGACATTGCCCGAGCCTGGCGGCGCCTGGAACGGATCACCCAGAAGGCCGCGGATGCCGATGTCCGCCTGATCCGCAGCGTTGACCTGGGTCGCGCCGAGCAGGTCATTCCCCAGATTGCCGCCGCCGAGCGAGCCTCCCTGATCATTACCGGCCGCCGTGGCCGCGAGGGCGTGCGTGGCGTCCGCCTGGGCTCTACCGCCGAATACATCTGCCGCAATGCCAACCGACCGGTACTGCTGGTACCAGGCACCGAGCAAGACCGCTCGTAATCAGTCTAAACCAGAAAAGGCCGGGGCCTTTGGCCCCGGTCTTTTTTCATCTTGTCGACGATACCGGCTGCGACAGCTCAGTCTGTGTCGCCTGAGGCCGCCTCCGGGCGCATCAGGGGGAACAGCAGCACGTCACGAATCGAGGGCGAATCGGTAAACAGCATCACCAGGCGGTCGATGCCGATGCCTTCCCCGGCCGTGGGCGGCAAACCGAATTCCAGGGCCCGGACAAAGTCGGCATCATAGAACATGGCTTCTTCGTCGCCGGCTTCCTTTGAGCGGACCTGCTCGCGAAAACGCTCGGCCTGGTCTTCGGCGTCATTGAGCTCGGAGAAGCCATTGGCCAGCTCACGGCCACCAATGATCAGCTCGAAACGCTCGGTCAGGAAGGGATCGTCATCCTTGCGCCGAGACAGGGGCGAGACCTCGGTGGGATAGTCGATCACGAAGGTCGGCTGGATCAGGCGGTGTTCGGCGGTCTTCTCGAAGATCTCCAATTGCAGCTTGCCGGGGCCCCAATTGTCTTCCAGCTTGATCCCCAGCTTCTCACACACCCCGGCCAGATAGTCACGATCACGCAGGCGAGCCTCATCCAGGCCTTCGTTATAACGCAGGATGGCTGCCTCAACCGTCAAGCGTTCGAAGTCCCGGGAGAAGTCATAGGATTCACCCTGGTACTCGACCACATCACCGCCCACCACGGCCTCGGCGATACTGCGGAACATGCGCTCGGTCAGAGCCATCAGGTCATTGTAATCGGCATAGGCCTGATAGAACTCCAGCATGGTGAATTCCGGATTATGGCGGGTGGAGACCCCCTCGTTCCGGAAGTTGCGGTTGATCTCATAGACCCGATCCATGCCGCCCACCACCAGGCGCTTGAGGAAGAGCTCTGGCGCCACTCGCATGTAAAGGGGCATATTCAGGGCGTTATGATGAGTCATAAAGGGCCGTGCCGCCGCACCACCGGGGATGGACTGCATCATCGGCGTTTCCACTTCCATGAAGCCCGAGGCGTTCATGAAATCGCGCACGAGCTGGATGATCCGGGTACGGGTCTTGAAGGTCTCCATGACCTCCCGGTTCATGATCAGGTCCAGATAGCGCTGGCGGTAACGGGTTTCCTGGTCCTGCAGGCCATGGAACTTCTCCGGCAGCGGGCGCAGTGACTTGGTCAGCAGGCGGATTTCTTCCACCTTGACCGACAGCTCGCCGGTCTTGGTCTTGAACAGGGTGCCGGTGGCGCCGACGATGTCACCCACATCCCAGGTCTTGAAGGTCTTGTAGACACCTTCCGGCAGGGCGTCGCGCTGCACGAATAGCTGGATTCGGCCGGTGCTGTCCTGGAGCTTGGCAAAACTGGCCTTGCCCATCACCCGCTTTTCCATCATCCGCCCGGCGACGTGAACGCGAATCTCTCCCGACTCCAGGGATTCCCCACTGCGTTCGCCGTAAGTACCGTGCAGCTCATCGGCCAGCGAGTCGCGATGGAAATCATTGGGGAAGGCTTCGCCACTCTCGCGCCATGCGGCAAGCTTGTCGCGGCGGTGCTGGATGAGCTTGTGTTCCTGTTCCTGACTCATGACCCTGATTGCTCCTGGGAAAGCATTGAAGTATTAAGGCGGGTCGCCCCGCATCCTGGCAAGGTGGTTCAGAGACCCTTTTTCAGACTGGCCTCAAGGAAGGGTTCCAGATTGCCGTCCAGCACGCCCTGAGTGTTACCGATCTCGACACCGGTACGCAGGTCCTTGATCCGCGACTGGTCGAGGACATAGGAACGGATCTGACTGCCCCAGCCGATGTCGGACTTGCCCTCTTCCACCGCCGCCTGTTTTTCCCGCCGCTGCTGCATCTCATGCTCGTAGAGCTTGGCCCGCAGCTGCTTCATGGCAGTGGCCTTGTTCTTGTGCTGGGAACGTTCGGTCTGACACTGCACCACAATGCCGGTGGGTTCATGCACGATACGCACGGCGGATTCGGTGGTGTTGACGTGCTGACCACCGGCACCGCTGGCCCGATAGACATCAATGCGCAAGTCGGAGGGATCGATATCCACTTCCACGTTGTCGTCGATCTCCGGAGAGACGAAAACCGCAGCGAAGGAAGTGTGACGGCGATTGCCGGAATCGAAGGGAGATTTGCGCACCAGGCGGTGGACACCCGTCTCGGTGCGTAGCCAGCCGAAGGCATAGTCGCCCTCGAACTTGACGGTAGCACTCTTGATGCCGGCCACTTCCCCGGCGGAGCATTCCATCAACGTGGTCTTGAAGCCCTTCTGTTCGCCCCAGCGCAGATACATGCGCAGCAGCATCTCGGCCCAGTCCTGGGCTTCGGTGCCACCAGAACCGGCCTGGATGTCCACGAAGGCGTTGGCCTCGTCCATTTCGCCGGAGAACATCCGGCGGAATTCCATTTTCTCGACAATGGTGGTCAGGTCGTCCAGTTCACCGGGCAACTCTCGCAGGGTGTCCTGGTCATCTTCCTGCTGCGCCATATCGAACAGCTCACCGGCATCCTCGATGCGGGAGCTGCATTCTTCCAGGCTGTCCACGATTTCCGCCAGACGGGCCCGCTCCTGGCCAAGGGCCTGGGCCCGTTCCGGGTCATTCCAGACTTCGGGGACTTCCAGTTCGCGGGTGACTTCGGTCAGTCTTTCCTTGCGACCAGGGTAGTCAAAGATACCCCCTCAGCGCTTCAATGCGCTCCTGCAGGTCGCTGATCTGGCGTTGAATGGCATTGGTTTCGACGGCGTCAGACACGAGCTGCCTCTCCCGCTGTTGGTTCACTGTTTCCGGAAGTTCACCCCGGGGCCGGGGCCTTGAAACCCGCGTATGCTACACCATTCGGATGACTGGATGAAGCTTCGGCCCACGCGGGGCCCCTGTCCCTCACAGGGGCTCGATCAGGACCACCAGCAGCTGGGGACGACGCAGGCCCTGCCACTCGTTCACCTCGAGCCGGTAGGCGATGCGGATCCACTCCGGCAGGCCGCCCAACTGTTCCGGCGGCGGATTGAAGGCAATGGCGTCGATGGGCGTGGCCGCATCGGGATGTTGCAGGCGCAGCTTGAGGGGATGCTCCCCCACCACCCGCTCTTCCAGAACCCGGAATTCGCCATCAAATAGGGGTTCGGGAAAGCCCTGCCCCCAGGGCCCATGCCGACGGATCAGCTCGGCCACCTCAAGCGACAGCTCCGAGACCTCCAGGGGGCCATCGCTGTGGATGATGCCGGACAGTGTCTCCGCCCCGGCACGGGCCTCCACCGCTTCCTTGAACAAGCGGCGGAAGCTGTCTAGGCGGTCTGACCGGAGACTGAGACCGGCGGCCATGGCATGGCCGCCAAAGCGTTCGATCATCCCCGGCTGTCGACTGTCCATGTCGGCCAGGACATCACGGATATGGATACCGGGGACGGAACGGAGTGAGCCTTTCAGCATCCTATCTCCGTCCGGTGCCATGACCGCCACCGGTCGGTGAAAACGCTCTTTCAGGCGGGATGCCAGCAGGCCAACGATACCGCTGTGCCAGTCGGTCCGGAACAGGGTGAGCGCGGCGGGCAACTCTGCTCCCCCGTCCAGCTTGATACGCTCCAGGGCACGCTCGGCCTGCTCCTGCATGTCCCGCTGCAGGTAACGCCGTTCCCGATTCATGGCGTCCAGCTTTTCGGCGCCTGCCCGCGCTCTGCCCGGGTCTCTGGCGAGCAGGGTCTCAATGCCGTGGGAGATGTCGTCCAGGCGACCGGCGGCGTTCAGGCGTGGGGCGATGGCAAAACCGAGATCGGCGGCCGTCAGGTCGGCGCGGTTGCGGTCCGCCACCCGAATCAGGGCTTCCAGGCCCGGCCGCAGGCTGCCGGCACGGATCCGCTGCAGACCCTGGTGAACCAGAATCCGGTTATTGCGATCCAGGGGCACCAGGTCGGCGACCGTGCCGAGAGCAACCAGATCCAGCCATTCGGCGAGGCTGGGTTCGGGGATGGCCTGTTGCTCGAACCATTGTGCATCCCGCAGGTGCTGACGCAGACCCAGCAAGAGATAGAAGGCAACCCCCACACCGGCCAGGTGGGGGCTGGCAAAGCCCTGCCCCGGCAAATTGGGATTGAGGATGGCATTGGCGCCCGGCAGGGTCTCGCCGGGCAGGTGGTGGTCGGTGACCAACACATCGATACCGGCGGCCCTGGCGGCGGCGACACCCTCAATGCTTGAGATGCCGTTATCGACGGTGATGATCAAGGCCGGATCCCGCTCCCGGGCCACCTCCAGCAGTTCCGGCGAGAGGCCATAGCCGAAATCGAAGCGATTGGGCACCAGGTAATCCACCGCCGCCGCGCCCATCGCCTCGAGGCCCGATTTGAGCAGGGCGGTGGCGGTGGCGCCATCCGCGTCAAAATCGCCGACGATGAGAATGGGCCCTTCACTCAAATGGCGGGAGACCAGCGCTGCGGCCTCGGACAGACCATCCAGTCCTTTGGGTGGCAGCAGGCGGGCGGCACGATAATCGATGTCCTCGACGCTGTGGATACCCCGGGCGGCATACACCCGGCGCAGGACCGGATGAACGCTCAAGGTCTGTGCCCCGGGAGAGACGGTCGGATCGGGCTGTCGGCGGCGGATTCGGGAAATCATTCCGCCTCCGACTCAGCCAGGTGCTCCCACAAGGGCCGTTCACGTCGCCAGAAACGCCAGCGCATGCCGGGCCGCATATGCCATGGACCCAGCGGTCCCAGTGCCAGCTCCAGGCTGTCCAGCTCGCCCTTGCCCAGGGCACGCAGGGCCGCCTGCCACCAATCCCGGTCGAGCTGCTCAAGAGCCGCCTGCCAGCCCGGACCATCGCCGTCCAGCGCGGCGCGGGTGCCGGTCTCGATCACCACCAGGCTGTCGCCCCATGCCTGGCCCCGCCAGTCGGAGAAACTCGCCGGTTCCGGCCCACTCTTGCAGCCCTGATGCTGAGCCAGGCCCTGCCAGACCGGATCATTGGACAGCAGGGATGCCCAGGAGCCGAGCCTGTTTTCCACCTCATCGAGCCGCCCCCCACCCCAGGGCCAGACACCACTGACGGTGGGCAGGCCGCGGGCGGTCCGGGCCTGATTGACCGGATGATCATGAAACAGCATCTGGGTCTCATTGATGAGCTGCTCAAGTTTTACCCGATCGGGACCGGCCGGCATGAAGTGATTGATATTGCGCCCGGTCACTGCCGCCACCGGCGTGGTTTCAACGCTCAGGTCCCCGGGCGCGGCCAGATACCAACGATCGGGAGCCTGAACCTCCAGCCGCCAGCCGTCTTCAGCGAACTGCTGATTGAACTGCCCGACCAGGGCGTCGGCTTCCTCGGCGTCGAGGTCGAGAGCGCGGCCATCCCAGAGCAGAAGAAAGTCCTGATCGGGGCGAAGGTGCACCGGGTCGGCCCGCAACCAGTAGCCTTGCCTCGGGCGCTTACCTTCCCCCAACAGGGCAAGGGCAGCCTGGGATTGCCCGGGCCCCTGCAAGCTGTCAGCCGGCAGCGCATCGCCACGGGCCAGCAGACGGTGAAGCCCCGGCAGGGCCGGTGCCTGGGCCTGTAGATCTTCGACCAGTACCCGACCGACATCGAACAGACCAGGAAAATGGAGACGCAGACGGGGGCGTCGCCTGTTAGACTGATGAGCAGTTTCAGACATGCGGGAGAGTATCCGCCACCATGAAGGTTGAAAAGGATTTCCTTGCCGGCGATGCCCGGCAGATCATTCGCGCCTATGAAGCCGGCAGCATCCGCGTGAACGAGAATCTTATCACGCGTAGCTGCGTGATCACGCCATCCGCGGTGGATAGCGGCTGGCGCCCGGAGCGTTTCGAGGATCTACGACCGGAGGACTTTACCCCACTGGTCGAGGACCGGCCGGAAGTCATTCTCCTGGGCACGGGTGGCGAGACCCGCATCCCGCCTCAGGAAATCCTCGCCGCCGTGCTGGGCCAGGGGGTCGGCCTGGAATTCATGGACACCTGCGCGGCCTGCCGCACCTTCAATGTGCTGGTCGGAGAGGAAAGATCGGTAATGGCCGCGTTGTTGATGATTGATTGATGAGCTTCGAGCCTCGAGCGGCGAGCGGCGAGCTGGCCGTGCTGACATGAATGCCGTGCCGCTTCGAAACGGTTTGCGCTAGATTCTGGATACAGCCGGGAATGGTTGCCGCTTGCAGAAAACGGTAAGCCGTTCAGCATGCACGGCCAGCTCGGAGCTCGGAGCTACTCAAACAACGCCTCTTCCGAAAGCCCTTCCTTTTCCAGCAGGCGACGGAGTCGCTTGAGCGCGTCCATCTGAATCTGACGCACCCGTTCGCGGGTGACGCCGATACAATTGCCCACTTCTTCCAGGGTGGCTTTCTCGTGGCCATTGAGGCCAAAGCGCCGCTGAACCACTTCCCGCTGTTTATCGGTCAACCGGCCCAGCCAGATCTCCACCACGGCGTTGAGGTCTTCGTCCTGGAGGCGGCGGGAAGGGTCACTGTTGCCATCGTCGGGGATGGCATCCAGTAGCAGGCGATCCCCCTCCTTGCCGATCGGCGTGTCCACCGAGGCAATACGTTCATTGAGCCCGAGCATGCGCTCCACGTCCTGGAGAGGCTTGTCCAGGGTCGAGGCGATTTCTTCCGCGGTGGGTTCGCGATCCAGATCCTGGGCCAGCTTGCGGGCAGCGCGCAGGTAGAGATTGATTTCCTTGATCACATGGATGGGCAGGCGGATGGTGCGGGTCTGGTTCATGATGGCCCGCTCAATGGTCTGGCGGATCCACCAGGTGGCGTAGGTGGAGAAGCGAAAACCCCGCTCCGGGTCAAATTTTTCCACCGCATGGATCAGCCCCAGATTGCCTTCCTCGATCAGGTCCAGCAGGGGCAGACCACGGTTGTTGTAACGCCGGGCGATCTTCACTACCAGTCGCAGGTTGCTTTCAATCATGCGCTTTCTGGCGGCTTCATTACCGGCCAGGGCCTTGCGGGCGTAATAAACCTCTTCCTCGGGCGTCAGCAGCGGCGAGAAGCCGATCTCGCTGAGATACATGCGGGTGGCGTCCAGGTTCTCCTCGGGGAAACCGTTGCCGGCGTTATTCCAGTCCGGCTCAGGGCTGGTCTCGGCAACCCCCTCGGCCCCGTCGCTGCCCTTATCCTCCCGGGCCTGGGTGTCAGTGGATTCCACCGCAGTCTCCATGGCATCCGAGGATTCGACCTCCTCACGGTCTTGCGGTCCGTTGGACTGTCTCACCCCCATATCACCCCTCGCTATTCACGACCCACATTCCCCACTCAATCCGACAGGTGTCTCATGGGATCCACTGCCTGGCCTTCCGCACGGATCTCGAAGTGCAACATGGAACGGTTGCCCCGTCCCAGTCCGACTCGACCTATGCGTTCACCGACATCCACGTCATCACCTTCCTCGACGAGGATATCCTGATTATGCCCGTAAGCACTCAGATAAACATCATCATGCTTGATGATAATAAGCTTACCGTATCCGATCAGTCCACTACCCGTATAGACAACCCGACCGCTGGCCGCCGCGTGAACATCACTCCCCTCCTCGGCGGCAATCTGGATGCCCCGAGCCATGCTGCCTTCACCAAACTGGTTAAGCACTTCCCCTTCCAGCGGCCATTGCCAGTCGATATCACCGCGCGGCGGCATAGATTGGGTACCACTACCCTGACCACGGCTCCGTCCGGAAGCCCTGGCATCGCCAGACGAAGCGCTAGAACGGCCGGCCTCCCGGTCAGCGGACTGTTCACGCACTTCCGCGACTTGCTCAGGGCTGACGCCGGCAGGCGGCCGGCTCAGCACCAGCTCATCGCCCGGATAGATCAGATAGTTACTGCCTATGCCATTCCATTCCGCCAACGCACGGTAATCCAGGCCATGGCGGAAGGCGATGGAATAGAGGGTATCGCCTTCTTCGACGGTATAGGTCAGTGGATCCCAGCGCAGGGCACCCGCGCAAGCCGCCAGGCTCAGCGCCAGCACCAGGGAAAGCAGATTGAGGAGGGAAACTTGCCAGTACCGCTTCATGCGCCCATCCGCGAGATTCAATGGGTCAAGGCTACCGCAGAAAGCGCCAGACGAGAATGGCCACAAGCAGTATCAGGACCAGAATCCAGCCCACCAGGTCGATATGCTTGCGAATGCGCGCGGCAACCGGCGGCCCACCCCAGGCAACCAGCCAGGCCACCAGATAGAAACGTCCGCCCCGACCCAACAGCGAGGCCAGAATGAATACCGGCAGATTGAGTGACAGTACGCCGGCGGCAATGGTGAAAACCTTGTAGGGAATGGGAGAAAAGCCCGCCAGCAGGACTGCCCAGAAACCCCATTCCAGGAACCACTCCCGCGCCCGCTCGTAGGCGCCTTGATAGCTGGCCTGTTCAATGACCGGCATGACCAGTTCAATGGCGAAATAGCCCAATAGCCAGCCAACAACCCCACCAATGACGGAGGCCAGTGTGGTGATCGTGGCCAGACGCAGCCAGCGGCGCGGACGGGCCAGCACCATGGGCGCCAACATGACATCGGGGGGAACCGGAAAGAAGGTGGATTCGGCAAAGCTGAGACCACCCAGATACCAGGGTGCCCGGGGATGAGCCGACCAGCGCATGACGCGCTCATACAGCCAGGAGAAGATACGCATCAGGCGCGGCCACCGCGCAGGGGCACGAAACTGACCAGCCCCAGATTCTCGCGCGTGAATTGCTCACCGTCGCGGGTAATCCGCAGTAGCTCCTGACAGCCGGAAGGCCCAACCGGAATCACCAGGGTGCCGCCATCCGCCAATTGCTCCAGCAGCGCTTCCGGTACCGCTTCCGGGGCGGCGGCGGCAAGAATGCCGTCAAAGGGCGCGTGGTCCTGCCAGCCTTCATAGCCGTCGGCATGGTGAAAACGGACATTGCGAACCCCCAGCTGACGCAAATTCCGCCTTGCCCGCTGCAACAGGGCGGAGATCCGCTCCACGGTATCAATCTGACCCACCAGACCGCTCATGACTGCGGTCTGGTAACCACAGCCGGTGCCGATCTCCAGCACCCGCTCGGGACGACCGTTCTCTATCAGGGCCTCGGTCATGCGCGCGACCACCCAGGGCTGGGAGATGGTCTGACCGTGGCCGATGGGCAGTGCGGTATCTTCGTAGGAGCGGCTGGACAGGGCTTCGTCAACGAAGAGATGCCGGGGTACATTGCGTATCGCATCCAGCACCCCGGGGTGCTGGATGCCGTTGTCCTTGAGTCGTTGAACCAGGCGCTCGCGGGTCCGGGCCGAGGTCATGCCGATGCCTTCAATGGGTGCGTTCATTGACTCTCACCCCCCTTGTCCAGCCAGCCGGCGATCTGGTCCAGGGCCGCGTAACGAGTGAGGTCCACCTGCAGGGGTGTGACCGATACCTTGCGGTTACGAACGGCATGGAAATCGGTGCCCGGTCCGGCGTCTTCCTCGGAGCCGGCGGGACCAATCCAGTAGATGGGGCGGCCCCGCGGGTCCTTGTCACGAATGACACCTTCCGCCCGCTTGCGATGACCCAGCCGGGTGGCCTCAAACCCGTCAATGGCCTCCCAGGCCAGATCAGGGACGTTGACGTTGAGTATGGTATCAACCGGCAGCGGATCACGATGTATTCGATGGATCAGTTCCACCACCACCCGGGCGGCGGTCTCGTAATGGCCCCGCCCCTCATTGGCCAGGGAGACGGCAATCGCCGGCAAGCCCAGGAAACGCCCCTCCATGGCCGCCGCCACGGTGCCCGAATAGAGAACATCGTCTCCCAGGTTGGCACCCTCGTTGATGCCCGAAATCACCATATCCGGCTGATGGTCCAGCAAACCGGTGATGGCCACATGAACGCTGTCAGTGGGCGTACCCTCCACGCAATAGACCCGCTCCTCTGCCTGATGAATGCGCAGGGGGCGATTCAGGGTCAGGGAGTTACTGGCGCCACTGCGATTGCGGTCGGGGGCGACCACCGTCACCTCTCCGAGTGCCGAGAGGGCCCCGGCCAGGGTGCGTAGCCCCTCGGCCAGGTAACCATCGTCATTGCTCACCAGAATTCTCAATTCAGCGCTCTCCCCTTGCAGACGGCAGCCCGTGGCGGCCCACGGCAGCGCGCAACACTATACTGGAATCCCGGCCCTGATCGTAGCGGCCGGCTTTCGTCCCGGGGTGTTCTTGAGTAACCTCTACCCCATGAAGCTTGCCCTGGAGGCAGCATGAGCGACCGGGATACCGTAATCACCGATGAGGACAGTGAGCTGTTTCGCCAGGCGGTGGGCGATGTGCGCCCGATCCGCGACGATTCGGCCACGGTCCAGCGTCGACGCCCCCCAGCCCGGGCCCGCTTCCGCCGTCAGGATGATCAGGCGGTGGTTCGCGAGTCCCTGGAGGGGGATTGGGATGAACCACTGGAGACCGGGGAGGAGCTACGCTTTGCCCGCCCCGGCCTGAATGGCGACGTCTTGCGTCGATTGCGACGCGGCCGGATTCCGGTACGGGATCAACTTGATCTCCACGGCATGAACTGGCGCGAAGCGCAGGAGTGCCTGCGCCTGTTTTTCGCCGAGTGTCATGACATGGGTTACGGCTGTGTGCGCATCGTTCACGGCAAGGGCTTGCGCTCGGGCAATCGCGGGCCGGTGCTGAAAACCAAGCTCAACACCTGGCTGCAGAAGCGCGACGATATCCTGGCCTTTTGCTCGGCGCGTCCCAATGACGGCGGCACGGGTGCGGTCTACGTGTTACTGCAGCGATAGCATCAGGATGGGAGCAGCCCTTTTAACCATTTCATTTTCCACTGGAGTTGACCATGAGTATCGATGTAAACCTTCTGATTGGCATCATCGCCGTGATCGCCGGGGTGCTCATTCTGATCAAGCCCAAGCTGCTAAATTACATTGTCGCCATCTTTCTCATCGTTTACGGCGTATTGCGGATTCTTCCCTATCTGACCTAGCTCTGTAATCACCTGGCTTCGATCTGGCCAGTCAGATCGCGAATAAACTCGCTCCTACGGTGCCATTTGCCTATTCGAAAGCCGCCGTAGGAGCGGATTAATCCGCGATTTCAGCGAGCCAATCGAAGTCAATCTGCTCAAATATCAGAACAAACCTTCAGCAAGCACCGCCCAGGTGCCCCCCACCAAAGGCAGGCCTAGGTGGCGACAGACCTTTCCAAGACTGTGTGAGCCAGGGTGAGGCAAGACCGATGGTCCAGTGGACCATCGCAGCTTGCCGAACGCCCGCACAGGGATGTGCGGGCTGGACCGGGAGGCGGAGCAGGAATGCGCAGCCTTCCGGGCGAACCCAGAGCCCCCAGGGATGGGTCTACGGCGTTCTTGGAAAGGTCTGTCGCCACCTAGGCCGGAACGCAACCCGTCACCGTCATGGAAAGGTGCTATCCCAACCGAAACCACCCACTTCGGATGGCACCAAGCCATTCGAAATCGACCAAGAGTCACTTTGCGGCGAGACGCTCAACCAGGGCATGCATGGCTGCCTGGGTTTCATCACTGAACCAGACTTCGCTCATGGCCTCACAGGTTTCGCGATCCACGTCCTTGAACAGGGCGCTGAGATCCGCGCGCACGACGCGGCGGGTGGAGGCCACCGCCACCGGCGGCAGGGCCGCGACCTGGGTGGCCCACTCCACCGCCGCCGCGCGGGTGGCGGCCGGATCATCGGCCAGGGCATCCACCATGCCCACCCGGTGGGCCTCCTCCGGCAGGATCATCTCACCCGAGGCCAGCAAGCGGTTCGCCGTCCCGGCGCCCACCAGGCGGGCCAGGGCCAGGCAGATCACATCCGGGACAGGGAGCCCGACCTGCACTTCGTTCAGGCCGATACGGAACTCGCCACGGCTCATCACCCGATAGTCACAGAAGATTGCCAGCACCGCACCGCCGGCCGGGCTGTGCCCCGTCAGACCAGCCGCGATCGGCACCGGGCAGGTCGCCAGGCGTTGAATCAGGCCAAAGAAATCGGACCAGAACTCGGTCATCTCTTCCCGGGAGAGACGCAACAGCACGGGCACATCCAGCCCCGCGGAGAACATCTTCTCCCCACCCACCAGGGCAATCCCGCGGGCCCCATCAGATACCGCATCAGCCAGACCCTGGTCGAGCGCCTGAATGAGCTGCGGATTGAGGGCATTGACCGGCGGCCGATCCAATTCGATGACGGCCACGTCCCCTTTGCGTTCAGTCTTGATCATGACTTGCTCCCGTCCTGTACATTGAGAAATTCGCGAATCACGGTGGTGGCATAGCTGCCCGCGGGCAGGCGGAAATCCAGCCACAGGCAATCGTCCTGCTGGCGCCAGCTCAAACCCCGCACCGGGAGACGCAGCGCCCGCCGCTCCTGTCGCATTCCGGCCTCTTCCAATACCTTGACCAGCGCCGGGTGCAAAGCCGCGATCCGCTCTTCAAGCTCAGCCACCGAAGCCCCGGCCGGACTGCCGCCCTGTCCCCACATGGCGCCACTGGGATGAATATCGCCCCGGCGGCAGCGATCCGCCAGCGCCGGATCATCGGCCTCGGCCACAAAATGGCTGTTACTGCCATCCAGCATGGGCAGTTCGCCGGCAAGGATGCGGTGCCAGCTATCATCCCCCACCCGTTCCGCCAGAATGGCATTGAACAACCAGGACCGTCCGGCTGACAGCAGCAAGCCACGTAACTTGCGTCGTCGGGGCAGCGGCGGTGTCAGCAGGCGAATGACATTGTCGCCATCCCGGCCGAAGCGCTGGGGCCCAAAGTAATTGGGGACACCGAGGCTGCCGATCCGGGCAAGGCGTTGATCGAGGAGCCCGCTGTCGGCGGAGACATGTCGCAAGGCCAGACGAAAACGGTTACCGGTCAGGGCACCCGGACGCAGCTTGCGACGATGGCGATGGGCCTCGATCACTCGCCCCTGGGGTACCTCCCAATCCAGGGGATTGCCCTGTGCGGGCCAGGGCACGGTGAACCACTGTCGGGTCACCGCATGGCGGTCCTTGAGCCCGGCATAACCCACATCCCGGGGCCTGACTCCGGCAAGCCGGGCCAACTGCCCGGCCATCCAGTCAGTATTGGCCTCGCGCTTCTCCACCAGCATCAGGCAGTGCTCACCTTCACCGTCGGCGGCAAAGCCCAGGATTTCATCCACGCGAAAATCATCCGGGCTCTTGCGAATGACCGCCTCGCCAATCGCGGGTCCAAAGGCGCGGGGCAGAGCCTGATCCTGAAACCGATAGGCCTCATCATCCACAGGGCTCACTCCCCACTTCATCCAGCAATACCACCGCGTGGGCGGCCAGGCCCTCTTCGCGGCCAATGGCGCCGAGTTTTTCGGTGGTGGTGGCTTTGACATTGACCCTATCGGTGGCAAGGCCCAGGCTTTCGGCCAGCACCGCGCGCATGTCCGGTACATGCAGCCCCAGCTTGGGCGCCTGCGCCACCACGGTGAGGTCCACATGCACCGGCGCCAGGCCGCGGTCATCGATCCGCCTTAGCACCTCCGCCAGCAGGTCCCGGCTGTCGGCGCCGGAAAAGCCGGGGTCGGTATCCGGAAAAAGCTGGCCGATATCCGGGAGCGCGGCGGCACCCAGGATGGCGTCACACAGGGCATGCAGGGCCACATCACCGTCGGAGTGGGCGCGCACGCCCCGGTGATGGGGAATCCGCACGCCACAGACCATAACATGGTCTCCTTCGCCGAATGCATGCACGTCGAATCCGTGCCCGATTCTCAGGGTTGTCACCTGCCGCTCCCACAGTCCATACGATCCACACCGGCGCAAGGCGCCTGCCAGGGGCCGGCATTATCCCATGGCGGGCGGTTCAGGCATAATGCGCAATCATGAGTCACCGAGCCCGTTTTGCCCACGTCAATATCGTTGCCCGCGACTGGCGACGACTGGCCGATTTCTATGAAAACGTCTTCGGCTGCCTGCCGGTGGGGCCCGAGCGGGATTATCAGGGACGGGATCTGGATGCCGGTACCGGACTTTCGGGGGCCCGACTACGGGGCGTGCACCTGAAGCTGCCCGGCTTTGACGGCGACGCTGCGCCCACGCTGGAGATCTTCCAATATGACCCCAGTGGCGATGATCCACCGCGCTCGGTGAACCGCATCGGCTTCGGCCATATCTGCTTTCAGGTTCGGGATGTGGCGGCGGCCCGCAAGTCGGTGCTGGCCAATGGCGGCAGCGCGGTGGGCAAGGTGGTCACCCTCTCACCCAGCCCTACCGCCTCGGTGACCTGGTGTTACGTCAAGGATCCGGAAGGCAATATCCTGGAACTGCAACGCTGGAGCCCCTTCGGCTTCAAACCCCGCTAGGTGGGACTCCCCACCGCGTCAATCCGGACAGCCACCTCACGCCCTGCCAGTGCCATGGCCAGATAACGATATTGTATTCGGTGGCTAGTAACGAACTCCTGCCAGGCCCGGTACTCGTGATCCTGCCAACCGCGATAGCCGAGATAGTCGTCGAACACCACTACCGTGCCCGGCACCAGTCGTTCAGCCAACTGCTCCAGTACGCTGCGGGTGGAACTGTAGAGATCACAATCAATATGGACCAGGGCCACTGAGTCGCCGGGATGCTCGGCGAGAAAATCCGGCAGCGTGTCGTCAAACCAGCCGGCATGGAGCGTGACGTTATCCGGAACCTTGGGGAGCTCCCCCAGGGTTGAATAACTGCCCGCCGGTTCCCGCCCCCAGGCCTCGGGCAAACCGGAAAAACTGTCGAAACCATGTACCGGACCGGGCCGGGCGGCAGCAATCTGACGGATGCTGCGACCGTGGAAGACACCGAACTCCAATACCAGGCCTTGCTCCGGCGCCGCTTTCAAGCCATGGCGCAGCACGTTCGACGGTACGCTGAGCAGGCGCGCATCGGCACCCTGCTCTTGCCAGTAGCGCAGGGAAGTCACGGCAGGCTCCAGACGACGATCCCGGCCGGCGCGCGTCAACGCCCCTTCCGCCGCCGCCGGATCACCGAGGAGATAATGGCAGGCAGCACGCATCAGCTCCAGACGGGGATGCTCCCGGGCCGGTGAACGCCTGGCAACATCCAGGCTGGCGCGCGGGTCACGGTCACTGAAGCGGAGCCAGGCGGCCATCATCGCCGCTTCACCCTCCGCTGCCTTGTCCAGGACGGCAAGGGCCTTTCGACGCTGCCCCATTGCGATCAATGCCTTGCCCAGGGAGACCGCATAGCTCGGCACCCGCGGCTTGGATTGGTGGGCCTGGCGAAAGTAACGAAGCGCCTGATCGTAACGTCCGGCCGCCCATGACAACTGCCCGCGCAGTTGCTGGAGATCGGGTTTACGGGACGAGAGGGCATCCAGTAATGGCAATCCCCTGCCGGGGACGCCGGCCTGCATCCAGATGCGGGCGATGGCCGGCAGCAAGATCTGACGCGGCCCTTCCATATCCTGTGCCTTCGCAGCCAGCTCAATGGCATCGTCCTTGTGACCGGCGAGCAGTGCCACCCGGGCCAGATGCGTCCAGGCCAGGCCGTTTCGCGGCTGTTCCTGGAGCAATGCCCTGAGTCCGCGTTCGGCCTGTCCGAGATCGCCGGCATCAATCAGCGCGGAAAGTCGGATTATTTCATCCGCCATGATCAGTCTCGACCTTTCAGGTCTTCGCTATGGGTAATCTTGATGTTGCCGCGCTCGCCGAGAACAACCCGCACGGTCTCACCGGCCGCCTCGAGCGCCGCCGCTTCGTCCGTGGGCCAGTGCCCCTGGGCGAGTTGCTGGGACAGCGCCTGCTCCAGCCGCCCCAATCTTGCCATCTGCGGCGTTTGGGCAAGCCATATCTGCTCGCGCGGCACAGTCTCCACGATGCGTCCGGCCTCATCCACCCGCTTGACCGTATCCACAACCGGCAGGGCCAGAATACCGGCATCACCGCTTTCCAGAGTGGCATCAAGCAGCCGGGACAGGGCGCCGGCAGTCAACCAGGGCCGGACGGCATCATGAACCAGGACCCAGTCCTCATCGGCGGCACCGAGGGATCGCAGGTGGGCCAGTCCACGCAGGACAGAGTCCGCCCGTTCCGCGCCACCCTCGCAGGCATGGAGGCGACGATCGCGGGACAGTGCCAAACCATCCCAGTACTCGTCATCGGGAGCCAGGGGCACGGCGATGCCGTGCAGTCGTGGATCGGCCAGTAGGGGTTGGAGGGTGGCCTCGAGAATGCAGAGCCCGGGGCGGAGACTGAGATATTGCTTGGGCCGGCCCGCGCCGAAGCGTTGCCCTGCCCCGGCCGCCGGCACGACGGCCCAGATGGCCACGCCTTCAGTGCTACTCACCATTATCCCCCTCTTCCCCGTCGGACTCTTCCTCAAAGGCCCGGTCCAGCTCGATCACCTCGAAAAAGACCTCACCTTCACGGACCAGCCCCAGCTCGCTGCGGGCCCGCTCCTCGATCGCTTCCAGACCCTCACGCAGGTTGTCCACTTCGGCTTCAAGGGCTTCGTTGCGAGCGCGCAGGCGTTCGTTTTCTTCTTCCTGGGTCTCGATCTGCTGGCGCAGATTCCATAACTCAGGCACGCCCCCACGGCCCGCCCAGAGCTGGTACTGGAGTACGAGCAACAACAGCAGCAAGACGGCCAGCACTATCCGCATGAAGAGTATTCCCGGCGGCGCCAGGCGCCGCCACCGGTCGATGGGTAGGCGATAACGCTACCCGATTTTGACGCCGGACGGAAAGGCCTGACGCCCCGGGTAGCTGGCCTTATTACCCAGCTCACCTTCGATCCGCAGTAGCTGGTTGTACTTGGCCATTCGGTCGGAACGGCACATGGAGCCGGTCTTGATCTGGGTGGCGGTGGTGGCCACGGCGATATCGGCAATGGTGGCATCCTCGGTCTCACCCGAGCGATGGGAGACCACGGCGGAATAGCCCGCCTTGGTGGCCATTTCAATGGCGGCCAGGGTTTCGGTCAGGGTGCCGATCTGGTTGGGCTTGATCAGGATGCTGTTGGCGATGTTGCGATCGATACCCTGCTGGAAAATCCGGGTATTGGTCACGAAAAGATCGTCGCCGACCAACTGGACCCGATCGCCCAGCTTGCGGGTCAGGGCCTGCCAGCCGTCCCAGTCATTTTCGTCCATGCCGTCTTCAATGGAGACAATGGGATAGCGGTCCACCAGGTCGGCGAGGAAATCGGCAAATTCCTCGGCATTGAATCGCTTGTTCTCCGAGGCCAGTTCATAGACCCCGTCCTTGTAGAACTCGGAACTGGCCACATCCAGCCCCAGGACCACATCCTTGCCCGGCTGGTAACCGGCCTTCTCGATGGCTTCCAGAATGGTTTCCAGTGCCGCCTCGTTGGACGGCAGGTCGGGGGCGAAGCCGCCCTCGTCTCCCACCGCCGTGCTCAGCCCGCGGGCATTGAGCACCTTCTTGAGCCGGTGAAATATCTCGGCCCCCTGGCGCAGGGCCTCGGACAGGCTGGGCGCACCCACGGGCAGGATCATGAACTCCTGAATGTCCACGCTGTTGTCGGCATGGGCACCGCCGTTGACGATATTCATCATGGGCACGGGCATGCCGGTGGCGGCCTCCCCGCCCAGGTGCCGGTAGAGCGGCTTGCCGCCAGCCAGGGCGGCTGCCTTGGCAGCTGCCAGGGAAACGGCGAGGATGGCATTGGCGCCCAGGCGGCCCTTGTTGTCAGTGCCGTCCAGCTCGATCATCTTCTGGTCCAGGGCCTTTTGGTCGCCGGCTTCCATGCCCTTGAGGCTGTCCCGAATCTCGCCGTTGATGTTGGCAACGGCCCGGGTCACGCCCTTGCCCAGATAACGCTTTTCATCACCATCGCGAAGTTCCACGGCTTCGTTGACACCCGTGGAGGCACCGGAGGGAACGGCGGCCCGGCCCACTTCACCGGAATCCAGGAACACGTCCGCTTCCACGGTGGGGTTGCCCCGGGAGTCAATAATCTCCCGGCCAAGGATGTCACTGATCTTCGCCATGGCTTGCAGTCCTCGAATTGATTGAATTGGTGATTTTGAATTTATTGCAGTTGGTCTTCGATCAAGGTCTGCGCCTTGACCGCGTCGTCCACTGCCTTGAGAGATGTCAGCAGCGCTTCCACGCGATCCAGGGGCATGGAATTGGGTCCGTCGCAGAGCGCTTCATCGGGCTTGGGATGAGTTTCCATGAACAGCCCCGAGACACCCGCACCAATCGCTGCACGGGCAAGAACGGGAATGAACTGCCGCTGGCCGCCGGAACTGCCACCCTGCCCGCCCGGCAATTGCACGGAATGAGTGCAATCGAAGACCACCGGCGCACCGGTCTCGCGCATCACCGACAGGCCGCGCATGTCGGAGACCAGGTTGTTGTAGCCGAAGCTGAAGCCGCGTTCACAGACCATGATGTTGTCATTGCCGCTGCTACGGGCCTTCTCCACCACGGTGCGCATCTCCCAGGGCGACAGGAACTGGCCCTTCTTGATATTGACCGGGATGCCGTGGGAACAGGCGTTGACGATGAAATCCGTCTGACGGCAAAGAAACGCCGGGGTCTGAATCACATCCACCACACTGGCAACCTCGCCAATGGGCGTGTATTCATGGACATCGGTCAGCACCGGCACACCAATCTCGGACTTTACCTTCTCGAGTATGCGCAGCCCTTCTTCCATGCCGGGCCCCCGATAGCTTTTCAGGGATGTGCGGTTGGCCTTGTCAAAGGAGCCCTTGAAGACATAGGCAATGCCCAACCGCTCGGTCACCTCCCGAAGATGCCCGGCCACTTCCATGGCCAGGGATTCGCTTTCCAGCGTGTCCGGCCCCGCGATCAGGAAGAACGGCTGGTCCAGACCCACCTGAAAATCACGAATCTTCATGGCTTGTCTCCTATGAAGCCTGTTGAGAGCTTCCCTATCACTGGCCGCTTTCCGCGGCCGCTTCGTCGGCGGGGGCTTGCCCGGCCGAATGGCTGCGCGCGGCTTCCACGAATTTCTGGAACAGGGGATGACCATCCCGCGGCGTGGAGGTGAATTCCGGATGGAACTGCACACCCAGGAACCAGGGATGATCGGGCAACTCGACAATCTCGACCAGGTCATCCACCGACATGGCGGAGAAGACCAGACCGGCCTTCTTCAACTGTTCGAGATAATTGTTGTTGAACTCGAAACGGTGGCGATGGCGCTCGTGAATCTCATCCTGGCCATAAACCTGATGCGCCAGCGTGCCGGGCTTGATGTAGGAACTCTGGGAGCCCAGGCGCATGGTGCCGCCCAGATCGGATTCTTCAGTGCGTTCCTTGGTGGTCCCCTCACGGTCCAGCCACTCGGTAATCAGGCCCACCACCGGATGTTCATTGTGAGGGGCGAACTCGGTGCTGTGCGCGCCCTCGAGACCGGCCACATGACGGGCAAAGTCAATCACCGCCACCTGCATGCCGAGACAGATCCCCAGGTAGGGAATGCCCTGTTCACGGGCATATCGAGCAGCGGCAATCTTGCCTTCAATACCACGCTCCCCAAAGCCACCGGGGACCAGAATGGCATCCATGTCGGCCAGAATCTCGGCACCATCATGGGTAATCTGCTCGGAATCGAAATAGTGGATGTTCACCTTGGTGCGGGTGTGGATACCGGCATGCTTCAGGGCTTCATTCAGGGAAATGTAGGCATCCGCCAGTTCCACATACTTGCCCACCATGGCGATATCGACCGCCATCTCCGGATTGCGCAGGGCGGTCACCACGTCTTCCCATTCATGCAGGTCCGCGGCGGGGGCGTCGATGCCGAATTTTTCCGTGACCAGTTCATCCAGTTGCTGATCCCGCAGGTGCATGGGAATCTCGTAGATGTCACTGGCATCGGCGGCCGAGATCACCGCCCGTTCCTCCACGTTGGTGAACAGGGCGATCTTGCGCCGGGCATCCGCCGGCAGGGGATTCTCCGCCCGGCACAGCAGAATATCGGGCTGGATACCGATGGAGCGCAGTTCCTTCACCGAGTGCTGCGTGGGCTTGGTCTTGATCTCGCCGGAAGTGGCAATGAACGGCACCAGGGTCAGGTGCATGTAGAGGGTCCGCTTGCGGCCCAGCTCCACACTCAGTTGCCGGATGGCCTCCAGGAAGGGCAGGGATTCAATATCGCCCACGGTGCCGCCGATCTCCACCAGGCAGATATCGGCATCGCCCGCCGCCTGCAGCACCGAGCGCTTGATCTCGTCGGTGATATGGGGAATCACCTGCACCGTACCGCCCAGGTAATCGCCACGCCGCTCCTTGCGGATGACGCTTTCATAGATGCGGCCGGTGGTGAAGTTGCTCTTGCGGCTGGTGGTGGTACGCACAAAGCGCTCGTAGTGGCCCAGGTCCAGGTCGGTTTCGGCACCGTCCTCGGTGACAAAGACCTCACCGTGCTGGAAGGGGCTCATGGTGCCGGGATCCACATTGATGTAGGGATCCAGCTTGACCATGGAAATCCGGAGTCCGCGGGATTCCAGAATGGCACCAAGGGAAGCCGCGGCGATGCCTTTCCCCAAAGAGGAAACCACGCCGCCAGTAACGAAAATGAAATGGGTCATGAATGGGGGTCCCGATTGCCTGGAGGTGCCCGCCATGACGGGCCAGAATCGGGACGCAAACTTACCAGATCAGGCGCCTTTGCTCAATCCGGACCAGCACTTTCAGTCTTTCTCCAGCCAGCGCAGATGGCCCGTCCTGGCCCCATTTTGCCCCCGTTCTTCAGCTATATAGGCAGGATCAAGGACACTCTCGCCGGCGGCAAATAATCTTTCCCCATCCAGCAAAAGAGGCAGGCGATCCCGCTTTTCGGGAGGAATCTCCGCAAGCCGCATCCACTCCTTCAGCCGACGGCTGTGGCGACCGTCGTGAAAAAGCTCGCCGCCCTGGCGATAACGGACCGTCACGCAGTCCGGAAGCCGAACGGTCCGCCCCGCCCCGTCGGGCCGCAATTGCAGGCGGCCATTGCCGGGCAACACCAGCGCCCTGGCCGGCGCCTGCCAGTGAAAAGGCCCCGGTTCCGGCTCCGGCTGGTCCCGGGGAATCCAATAAAGCCGGTCCCCGTGGCGCCGGACCAGACGCGTGCCCACGGCCAGCACCGGAGCGGCGTCCGGGCGGGCGTCGATCACCTCCGCCTGGAGCCGGTCCAGCCATTCCATTCCCGGGCCACGCCCCTGCTCATCGGTGAGCCAGTAACGGAGCAGATTGCGGCGGCGGGCGGGCGAAAGCTCACCCAGGGCCTGAAGACTGATCCACTCTCCTTCGCCGACCCTCGCCAGATCGGCCTCGCCCAGTTCACGCAGCACGGCGGCCTCCTCGGCCAGGTGCCGGGCGGCCCGGGCCGCCTGCCGACCGGCCTGCGGCCAGCGCGCCTGCAACAACGGCAGGACCTTGTGCCGCAGAAAATTGCGATCATGACGCAGTTCACGGTTGGAGGGGTCTTCGACCCAGCGCAGGGCATGGTCCTCGGCATAGGCCTGGATCTCGGCCTCGTCCACCATCAACAGGGGCCGCAGGATGTGGCCGGGCCCCAGTGGGCGCTGCAGCCGAATACCGGACAGCCCCAGGCTGCCGCTGCCGCGCAGCAGCCGCTGGAGCAACGTCTCGAGCTGGTCGCCCGCGTGATGGGCGGTGAGCAGCCAGTCACCGGGCCGCAGTTGCTCGGCAAGCACCCGATACCGGGCATGACGGGCGGCCGCCTCGAGGCTTTCCCCCGGCGGCAGGGGCACGTTCACTTTCAGGACCCGGCAGGGAACACCCAGGCCCTCGGCAAACTCCCGGCAGTGTTCGGCCCAGACCGTCGCGCGCTCGTGCAGACCATGGTCCACGTGCAGGGCCCGGCATTCCCGCCCCGGACAGACCCGGCTGACGGCATGCAACAGCACACTGGAATCCCGCCCCCCGGAAAAGGCGACAAGCAGGCGGCCTTTGGGCGCATGCTCGCCGACCAGCCGAGGGATCGTCTGCTCAATCTCGCTCATTACCAGGCACCGCTCCGGGAACATTGAACCCGCATATACCATTAGGAGGTAGTGTCCAGAATCTTTCGCAATTTCATTTTGGAGGCGGTGGTCAGGCGGTCTGTAGTGCCTCCTGCTTAAACAGCGGTTCCATGGTCAGATAGCGCTTGGCACCCCACTTGGTGCCGGCCACATGCCGTAGCCGCGCCGCGGCCAGCATCAGGGCGGATTCACCGTCCGGGAACGCACCGACAACCCGGGTCCGCCGGCGGATTTCCCGCATCAACCGCTCCAGGGCATTGTTGGTCCGAATACGCCGCCAGTGCGTATCTGGAAAAGCGTAATAGGTGAGCGTCTCATCAATGCTGGCCACGATCTTGTCGGCCGCTTTACCCAGTCGCATCTCACGCAGCTTTTTAACAACTGCATCTGCTTTCTCCCGGGCCGCTTCCAGGCTTTCCTGGGCATGAATCGCCTTGAGCATGGCCGAGACTTCACGCATCTTGCCGTTGGGTACCACACTGAATACATTCCGGTAGAAATGCACCACGCAGCGCTGCCAGCGGCTGTTGGGGTAGATCTCACCCAGGGCCTCCACCAGGCCCATGCAGGCGTCCGAGATCACCAGCCGGGGCTCACCGAGACCGCGTTCCTTGAGGTGTTTGAGAAAGCCCAGCCAGCCGGCCTTGTCCTCCTTGGCGCCTTCGGCAATGCCCAGGACTCGCCGGTAACCCTCGCGATCTACACCGATGGCCACCAGCACGCTCACATTGCGCACCTCACCGGCCCAGGTCCGCTTGAGAACGATCCCGTCCAGATAGACATAGGGGAACTCGCCCTCAATCGCCCGGTTCCGCCATTCTTCGATCTGGCGGTAGACCTTCTGGTTGAGCTTGGAGACGGTACCCGAACTGACTCGAGTCCCCCATAGCGCCTCGGTGATGTCCTCCACCCGGCGGACCGAGACGCCAGCCAAATACATCTCCATCAGGGCCTCTTCCACCGAGGACTCGCGGCGCCGGTAACGCTCAATAATCGCCGTCTCGAAGGTCTGGCGCCGCAGTTTCGGCATCCGGACCGTCACTTCACCGGCTTTGGTGTGCAGCTGGCGCTCGTAGTGGCCTGAGCGGTAGTCTCGGCGCCCCTCGCTGCGCTCGTAGCGTTCCGCGTTCACCAACCGGTCTGCCTCGGCGTCCAGCATGGAATTCAGCGTCTCCTCCACGCTCGAGCGGACCATTCGGTCCAAGTGCTCGTGCACCTCGCCCTCGTTGATCTCAATGACCTTGCCCAAGCCCTTCGTGCTACCATTTTTCATGGCGGTGGTCTCCTCTCGTCTGGATTGATGGATTGGTCTCCTTTCAATTTACCAGACCGAGACCACCGCCTCCTTTTTGCGAAAAATACTGTACGTTATCTCCGCTGCAAGTGCAGCCGCAACCTGATCGGTGGCCCGCCCAATCCTGCCCGCACTTATCGCAGATATCGCCATATCAGTGGCAGCACCAATCCGACCTCCTTGAATCGTACTTCTAGTCCGCTCGTGGGTATCCCAGACTTCGGTCGAGCCACCGCTTTGTGCCGCCCGCCCAACCGCAAAGCTAAACGCCGCACTCACCGCCCCGTTTGTGAAGATTCCTGAGACCCTGAGTGTCGGGTGATAACTAAATTAGTACACCCTAACAACCAAAAACGAACTCCCCTCCTTCCACATCAATACTTCCCATGCCCACTATTGAACGCGCAGAGCTTACCAAATCTCTAGCAGCCCCCTCATCCTCAACAACGCCTTTTTCGATAAGGTTGCTTACATTCTCAATAAACTCGCTCAAGTACGCATAGTACATATCCGCGACTTCTTGAAAATATCGAAACCCATACACTCCCACTTGCCCGGTGCAGTTCTTGGCGACAACAGTAGGATAATAAAGCACCCAACCACCACCCGGATGGCCATACTCAACACCGAGCATGTTACGCATTGACACCACAACATCACCTATAGCCCCATCCACTGACACAACAATTGGTTCATCATCAGCATACTCAAGGTGCGCTACTGTCATATCATCCCTATTAATAAGAGCAAATACATGCCATGAACCAGACCCAAGATCATAAGGCAGAATTTTCGCAATTAGATACTCTTCACCTTGCATATGAAGCGTATCAATTTCTTGGTCAAATCCACCCGGGTGAAAAATCTCTAGCAGTATTTCTTCTGACCGCTGATCCATAAGCACCACTTCGCCTTTATCCGCATCTATCGTTTCCCACACGAGCGAATCACGACTATCCAATGCCATTGCACTAAACGAAGCTGACAATAAAAAAACTGAGAGGGCACACCCAATAATGCCATTATACTTAAACATAATTTCACCCGAATTGTCTCAAACCCCATGGTTTCTAAGGTCGCTCAAATACAGTCCCTGGGTCAATAGGCAGCCCATCCACACGGATTCCGAAATGGAGATGAGGCATTGCTCCAGGCGGCACATTGCCTGTAGTTCCGACACTACCCACAATACCACTAGCGGGAATCTGCTGACCTACATCGACATTAAGCTCCGACAAGTGCGCATAAACTGTACGCACACCGTTACCATGGTTAACTCTTACAACAGTTCCATAACCACTAATACCATGAAACGCCCAATCGACCGTCCCAGCACCAGCAGAAGCTACCGGAGTTCCCGGCAAGCCGAACACATCGATTCCACTGTGTGCGCCACCCGGTCGGCACTGAAATTCGCCGCAACCTTGGTTCACCACCCCACCGATAGCATCTGTAGTCGGCCAAAACAATGGCTGCTGGCTCAAAGCTCTGGATGCGCGGCCAATTGGCGTCAGCGCTTGAGCAGCTATGCCAGTTGCCCTTTCTATTCGTCCGGCATTTATTGCTGATGTCGCCATATCAGTGGCAGCACCAATCCGACCTCCTTGAATCGTACTTCTAGTCCGCTCGTGGGTATCCCAGACTTCGGTCGAGCCACCGCTTTGTGCCGCCCGCCCAACCGCATAAGAAAACGCCGCACTCACCGCCCCATTTGTGAAGGTTCCTTACTCCCCAAGATGGCCCAAGAAAAACTTCACCACGCCTCCAATAACACCGATAAAGCCGATTAATATACCGAAATAGATGAGGATACGCCCTACGACATCCAACCCGAGGAATAATAGGCCTAACCCAATCATCGCCACAATAAGGCCGCCCAGCGAATATTTGTGATATATATCCATCAAATCTCCTACGGGCATGTCACATAGTTACGGCAAAACTGGACTCCTCCAGACGCCCCAACTCCGCCACCATAGAATCCTCGAGCACCACCAATCGTGCCTGGAGAGAAATTAAGACTGCCTCCAGCTGCTGCGCCTTTAGCTGCATTACCAAAGAAGCCCCAAGAATCCGATGTACCACTCTGAAGCTCTTGGCCAAAAGCCATATTTCCAGAAACTCCAGCTCCCCCGAAGAAACCCAAACCAAATTGAACGCATGCTGTCGTTACATGGCAGGCATTGCCATAAATGTCCGCTCCGACACCAGTATTTATTGATATACCTCCAATACCTACGAACGCTGAGCCTCCACCCTCCAAGCCACCAAACAGACCCCTTCTCCCTAAATCGACATCAGCGACCAGATACTCTTTGCTGTTGAACAAATCCACACCATCCATACCTGCAGCAACATACGCATCCCAGTCGTCTGGTGAAAACTCGGCCATCTCCTCCATTGAGGCCGCCTGAAAGTTACCATCTTCATCACGGAATCTTCCGTTCTCGCTTCCATCCTGCGCCGCCCGCCCAAAAGCATAGGCGAAAGCCGCACTCACCGCCCCATTTGTGAAAACTAAAGATCGTGAATCACAACTACATCGACTACACGACCCTCAAGCTCTTCCTCTGGAAGCTCTTCATCCTCCAACAAGGCGGAATCTAGAGAATGAATATCGAACGAAAAGAACCCATTCAGACTCGGCACAAATAACGACAAATAGCCTCCATCCTCAATCCCGAAATTGAGTTTTGAATCTGGATACGCGGCTATGACATCTTCATACAAACTGCCGACGCCGACAGACTTTCTTGTCTTTATACTTTGACCCTCTATCCTTATAGCCCATACAGTTCCATCCGATTCAGTTTCTAAAATAACGGTCCTTTCCTGGTCAAACTGGTACGCATAGGCAACTTCCGCGCCCCCACGGATTACAGCCACCTCGGTGACTTTATTTGATTGCTCTTCAATCAGACTGAAAACATCCATGCCAATCTCAATATCGCCAACCCTTCCCTTTTCAATATAAACATCATCTGCGATTGCAACCGAACAGCTCACGAAACACAAAAAGACGGACAAAAACCTATTCGCCATGTTATTCATACTGCCTCCTATGGAGTTGTCCGGTGCCAATCGATACCATAATACCCTGTCACGCCGTCTTGCATATCAACATGTATTGCATTACTTGTAGTGTAATAATTCACCCTATTAAAAACTCCAGAGTTGTATGCTCTTATACTGGCCTCCCTCGCACTTAAACCCTGGACTCGGATATCCGCAGCATCACTATATGTATGCGGGCTGTATCTGGCAGCACGGGGATTTCCACTTCTTCTGATTTCGTCTTGGCGAGCTTGTGATCTATAACCACTAACAACCTCAATATCACGACCCACATGCTCAGCAAAATCCCAAAGAGCGTTACTTATAGGCCTCGTCAGCCTATGCCCTCTCGGGTTCCTCACTCTCGGAGAATTTAGGTGTGACTCAATTGCCTCTGATGCCTGATCGGTTGCTAGCGCAATGCGATGGGCATCCAAGGCACTATCAACCTGATCGGTTATCCCCCAGATGTCGACGGGCTCGCTTCCGGAGTTCGGTCCACCCTGCTGAGCCTCACTCTGAGCCGCCCGCCCAAACGCATAGGCGAACGCTGCACTGACCGCCCCGTTTGTGAA
>PWMQ01000060.1 GCA_003558125.1 Natronospira sp.
CCGGGGCCGAAGACGGCCACCGAATCCGGGATGGAATCCCACTCGAACACATCGTCATTGACGATCAGGCGATCCCCTGCCCCTTCCAGCAAACCGGGCACATTGGGCGAGGAGCCAGTCGCAATGACGACTCTCTGAGCCTGGACCCGAGTGTGGTCGCCCACCACCAGGGTGTTGGCGTCCTCGAACTGGGCGTAACCCTCAAGCTTGTGCTCCTCGGGTATGCGATCCACGGATTTCAGCACCCCACCCACGAAGCGGTCGCGCTCGCGACGGACACGGTTCATCACCGCCTCGCTGTCGATGGCCACTTCCGTTTGCACGCCAAACTGGCCGGCATGACGGGCTTCATGGGCCGCATCCGCCGCCGCAATCAGCAGCTTGCTGGGCATGCAGCCCACCCGGGCACAGGTGGTGCCATAGGGCCCGCCCTCAATCAGCACCACCCGATCCGTTTCCTTCTGCACCTCTCGATAGGCCCCAAGACCCGCCGTCCCGGCACCGATAATTGCTACATCCACCTCACGCGTCTGCATGACTGCTCCTTAATCCGAAAGCTGTTTTCCCACATTATCAGCTTAGACTCAGCAAAAAGCGATTCGTGACAGCGACGGCCTTGGCAACCCGGGGCTGGCTTTTGGTCAATGAAATTGCGAAGCTGAACAGACCCAAGAATGGCATTCAAATAACATGTAAAGGCACCCATGTCTCTCGACATATTCCGAATCAGTGACCAAACCGTCCGCCGACTCAGAGTGGTCTTCATCACGCTCATCGTCGCCTCCCTGCTCGGCCTCGGACTGCTTCTGCTGCTCGACTGGATGGGCATCGCCAGCCGGGATCATCCGGTGGTTTTTCTGTTGGTCGGGATGCTGGTCGTGGCCGGTGGCCTGGAATTCGGGCTGGAATCCCTCCGCCAGGCCGGACGCCACGAAGACAAATGGTGGCGCCCTTAGGCCATGCGTTTTTCACCCGGCGAGTGGCGCAGGGAAATCGACTGGCAGCTGAAACGGGCCCTGCCCTGGTCACGGCCGGTACGCAAGCGCCCCACCCCGCTCAGCAAGCTCCAAACCCAGCTCAGCCGCGACGCAAGATACCGCTTCGAGCAGCTACGCGAGCAATACGACCTCAAGGCCTGGGATGGGATTTGTACGCCGATTGAGCATAAAGAAAGCCTGTACGTTCTGGACCTGCTCGACCGTCATGTACCCAAACCGCCAAGGCACCTTGAGATCCAGGCTCTGGACGTGGGCTCCAAGAGCTGGCCTTACCTGCCAGGCCTGTACAGCTGGCTATCCACCTCGTGGACCGGAGTCGAGCTGGATGCCCATGTCCGTTACCTGGATTTCACCACCCGGCGAGCCCACGTCGAGACCATGGCAGCCCATCACCCGGGCTGCCGCTATCTGGCCGAGAACGTCCTCAACATCACCGGGCAATACGATGTCATCACCTGGCTGCTCCCCTTCGTCACCCCTGCTCCTCTCGAAAGCTGGGGGCTTCCCGCGCGTTTTTTCGCACCCGAAAGAATGCTCCAGCATATCCACGGATTACTTGCCCCCGGCGGCTGCCTGTTCATCAGCCACAACACCCAGGCCGAGGCCCGAGCCCAGGCCGTATTGCTTGACCAATGCAATCTTAATTACGTCGACCGCCTCTCGATGCGCAGTCCTTTCGCACCAGAGCGGGAGCGACACCCTGGCTGGCTGGTGAAGAAACAGGGTTGGCAAGAAGCTGCCCGATTTCCTACCCTGCGGTCCAACGGTGCGACCAAACACTGGCCATCGCCAGAGGGTGAATGCCGAATAGCCTCCTCTAAGATTTATCAGTCTGAAAAATCCCTCGAGTTTCTTATCCCAAGACGCCCTTGACTAGTCAACGATCTGGACAGGCGCACCAAAATTTGCCTTACTGACTGAAACTATTGATCGCGTCAATGTACCAATCCTTCGCTATATCCATACCTCCCTATTACATCGAAATTTGAGACACTTACGGATCGTCTAGTGAAGATCACTATTGCGATGCCTCGCGCGGGACGGGAGATTGATGAAGCGCATCCAGAGCGGATCAAAAAACGCTCAGGGTGTGGCGTTGGTTTGTGGAAGGAACGCCTAAATTATTGGCTCGGATGACTTAGCACGGCAATGACCTGTCGCACTCATGCGGAGGAAAGTCACAGGACAATGATCGCCCGACATCAGACCAACCCCAATCACCTTCAGCACGTAGTTGAAATTTCCCATGAAGCCGTTGTCACCATTGATGCTGCGCAGAAAATAGTAGCCTTCAACCGTCGTGCTGAAAAGATGTTCGGTTACGAAAGGAAAGAGATATTGGGCGCCCCCTTGGAAACGCTCTTGCCGAAATCCGTTACGCGACACCATGGAAAGCTGGTCCGAGATTTTCTCAATCTCTCACCCCAAGACCGGCTGATGGCCCCTCACCGGCCGGTGAGAGCTTGCGACGCCTCGGTACAGGAGTTAGAGGTCCTCATCACCGTATATTCCACAGGAAATGGAAGCAATCGAGTCGCCACCGCTGTGATTGTTGCCCCCAACCAATACGAAGACAGCAAGGAACAACTTCGGTCCCTTCTGGACCAGAACCGTCGAAACGGACGCCAGTTGATCAAGCGAGAAAACGAGTACCGCATGCGCCTGGCTCAGATGATTCACAATGACCTGGCTCAAGAGGCCGTCAGTATCGCCGTCAACCTCGAATTGGTGCGGGAAATGCTCCCGAACTCTTCCCGTGACCTAGAAACGCTTTTTGCGCGTATAGAGGCAAGCACTCAGCGTCTGCATGACACCGTGGACCACCTCATCAACCGTACTCGTCCGCCTTCGCTGGACACACTGACACTACCAGCGGCGATTAACGAATGCATCAAGCGTCTTGGGATCATCGATTCCGGACTGAATGTCGAGATTAACATTCCCCACCTTTTCAGCGAGATAGAGGAGCCGGCGAAGACCATCAGTTACCGAATACTACAAGAGTCCCTCACCAATATCATGAGACATGCTCGACCGGCTGCAAGCCAGATCCGGATTGAGTTGCATAAAGAAAGAAAGACACAAGGGGCCAATGAGATCCATATTTCTGTTGATGACGATGGACCAGGGCCAACCCCTTACAGACACCAAGAAAACTCTGGCGCTGGACTTGAACAAATTAGGGAATGGTGCCTGGCATTGGGAGGAAAATTAGAGACCGGACGCTCCACCTTGGGCGGATTCCATCTCCACGCCCTCTTTTCGATCGAGGATTCGTACTCATGAATGCGCCAGCGAGCAGGCAATGCCTGCCATCGAAGTCGCTGTTAATCCTTGTCGATGATCACTCTGTGGTCAGGGCGGGTGTTGAGCAGGCCCTAGAAGAGGAGTTTCGAATATTGAGTTGCGGCAATGCTGGCGACGCACGAAAAATGCTCAAACAGCACAGCCCAGATCTTCTGATAGTCGATCTCTCATTGCCGGATGGAGATGGATTGACCCTGATTGGCGATATCAAGAAAGAACTTGATCAGCCCCCTGCAATTGTTGCGTTCAGCCGACACGGCGACCCCGGCACGATTCAAAGGGCCTTGGCACTGGGCGCCTCAGCCTATATCAACAAACGATCAAGCCTGGCCACCCTCAGGGACGGAATCCACCATGTCCTCGGCGGACAGGCTTATTTGGACGAGACCAGCCAGAGGACACTCAAAGAAGCTGCCACCCGGGAGAACACGCTGAACCTCGAGGCGCTCACCCGACGGGAAATTGAAATATTCCAGGCCATGGGGGATGGGCTCTGCGCCAATGGTCTGGCAAAAAGATTTCAAATAAGCACCAACACTGTCGGCAATCATCGGCGCAATATACTGAAGAAAATCAACGCCAAGACCTTGACTGAACTCTACTACCTCGCCAGCCGAAAGCCGCCTACCCACTAATAATCACCCGCGGATGGTGAAAGTCACCATAGACCCCGCTTGATATTTACCAAATCCTTCTTTCAAGGATGACAAATAATTGATCAGAGGGCAGGCTCTAGCAGCCGGCAGCCCAGGGAATTGAGTATGCTTTGCGAGAAACTCTGCATCAATGAAAAGAACCTGGCTTTGCGTCTCAGCTTCCTGAAGCTCGGAGACAGTGACCTGGCTACGTTGAAAAAGCTCAAGCCTTGGCTGGAAAAACGTGCCGGTATTATTGCTAAACGATTTTACGATTTCCAGTTCCGGCACCCCGCAAGCATGGGCTTTTTCAACGAATATGCAGAGCGTAACAATCTTCGCCTGTCCAAACTGCGAGAGCACCTGGAATCTGCGCAAACTGAGTACCTTCAGCAATGGGGGATGGCGGGAGAGCGCGGCATCGATCTCAAATACTTTGAGCGGCGTCTTCGCGTCGGGCAACTGCACAATCAGATCGGCTTGCCTCAGAAGTGGTACATGGGGAGCTACTCGCTCTATATGGAACTTATCGAGGAACAGCTTCGACGCGACTACTTCTTCAGGCCTTGGTTCAGGAACCGCGCCCGACAAGCCTTCAACCGCATCATGCTGCTGGATATGCAAGCGGTATCGGACGGTTTCCTGGTAGATCTATTGGGTGAGCTGGGTGACCTGGAAAACATCATAAAGGTTCGCGACGAAAAAGAAGACCTCTCCGACCATGTAAATATGGCCAAGAAATTCCTCAAGGAACTACTGGCACGAGTGACCACGACTTGCGAAGAGCTAGGCGATGCCATGGAAGGCTTACGAGAGAAGGCAGAGTCCCTGTCCAGCTCCGCCCAGCAGGAAGCCGCCTCAATCCAGCAGATGAACGCCACTTTGACACATATTCGCCAATCGGTCTTGAAGAACGATGAGCGAGTACAGGAAACCGCACGCATCACCACTGGTGGTCATACTGGCAATGACGAGGATGTAACCCTGACGGTAGAGGAAACCCTGTCTCTGACAGTGGCAATGCGTGATATCGGCAGTGCTTCGCAGGAGATCGCGGAAATCGTAGACCTGATCAATGACATTGCCTTTCAGACCAATCTATTGGCCCTCAATGCCTCGGTGGAGGCCGCGCGCGCCGGTCATAATGGCCGGGGTTTTGCCGTTGTCGCCAATGAGGTCAGGGCGCTATCGGAAAAGACCAAAGAATCCTCAGAGAACATCAAGCGACTGGTGGAGCGAGCGACCGGGGCCATCACCAAGGGTGACAGCTTCGTGTCCGATGTCGCAGACAGAATCCATGCCATCGCGGAAGACCTCAGCCAGCAAACTACCAGTATCGCGGAGTTCACCTCCGCGTCAGAGGAAATCGACCGTGCTGCTCAAAGCAATGCCCAGGGCGCGGAAGAGATATTCACCATCGCCGAGAAACTGCGGCACAACACCCGTGCCCTGCGCGAAAGCCTGAACGACAACAGCGTCCAGGACACCCACAACTCCCAAGCCACCACTGCCAACCCCTATTAAGGGCCCGCAGGCACGGCTGTGCCCCTGGTTCAGGCCGGCACCACCTGAAAATGCGCCGGCGCAGCCGCTCGCACATGCCGTTACCCGCAAACATAGCTATTGTTTAGTGGACCATTTGGCCCGGGCGGACTCGCTGCAGCGAAGACCAGGCCAAGGCCCCATAAGGGCAGAAAGTGCCGCCTGAATCCCATCTCTTCGATCCCGGGACAGGGCTCGGAAAGCCGGTGATAAGCGCTCATCATCAGCTAGGCGCTGCCAGTAAGTGGCGGCCGCCTCGCCCGTCGATTGCCAGAGCGACATGCCGTCTCCAAGCCGGGATGCCACCGGTGGACGAAATACCGGCTCGCGAATCTCTCCGCGCACCGGGGCATGCGCCATGGGCAACATGTCATAGACCGGATGCAGCACAAAGCCATCATTAGCGGGCATCAGGCTGATATTACCGGGATGGCGATCCGCGTTTTCGATCCAGGCACCGAAAAGGTCCAGCCAGCGAATCCGTTCCAGCGAATCCGAATCCAGCCACCCGGTCTCGTGCAATCGCTGCGCCGATTCCGTCCACGAACGTAGGCTACCCACGAACTCGACATCCACCGCTTCCAGCGACAGGTTCGGGCGCCGTCCACGACTGCCCACACGATCAAAGCGTTCCACCTCGAGATAGATTCGGCCTTCAATGTCATATAGCCGGGCCGTGGCGGCGGCCAGTTCCCGGGCACGCAGACATTCAAGGGCATGCCATTCCGCCACCAGCAGATCCTGCCAGCGCCGCGCCTCGCTACTGTCGCCGGCCGGGGAGAACTTCACCAGCACATGACCGATATCGGGAACAAACGCCGCAAACTTCGGCTGTTCCCCTCCCGCCGACGAGCCCGGCTCACCCTCGCCCAGGATCCTTTCCACCAGGGCAGGATAGTCCCTCGCCCGATCCTCCACGGACGAAGGCCGGCGACGCTCGAAACGCGCCAGGGCCTCATCGCCCAGCAACAGATTCCCGGGTACATCATCACCGTAGCTCAGCAGAAAACGGGCCACCGTATCGGCATCCCATTGCCGGGGATCACCCGGCCAGTCAAACCGGTCCGCGAGCCAGCGACCGATCTCGCGGCCGAGAAAGCCCTGGGGACGAAGATCCTGGAGAACATACGGCAGATCGTCATAAGCACCTCGACCGCCATTCCCGAGCAGCCACGCCGATTGATCACCCGCCTCCAGGTAGAAACCGTTCGGGGCGACGCCATGCAGGGTGGCCAGATGCACCACCCGACCGGCCTCGTCCACGGCGTACAGTGGCTGCGCGCTCCCCGCCCCGGCATAGTCCCGCCGGGCAGCGTAACGGGTACGGGGCCCGGCCCCCGCGCGCAAAATAGCCGCCCCGGCCCGGCGCAGACGCCGCGACAGGGTCGGTTGGCTCAAGCCTAGCGCCTCGCACAGCGCCGCCGCCCGCATCCAGCCCCGTCGTTCCAGGGCAGCGAGCACTGCCTCCACACTGTCATTCCTTAGCGCCATGGTTTCCCGAGAAAACGAATAGAATAGTGAATAAATATTATAGCCTATAATAGACTGTTTTTATTTGATTTCTACTTGCAAATAGACGTAGACATGAATAGATTTTTCATTCGGATTAGCCCAAGCGGTGCCAGCGGCCCGACTCAAGAGGCTCAGGCATAAAGCGGGCATTGGCCTCCAGATTGCGGGTCAGGCGGGCGTCGGAAAAATTGCTGGAACCAAGGGTGGCGACGTCATCGGCGCAATAGATCTTCGCGTGCAAAATACCGCGATGACGCGGCATGTAACGGGCCCGGATCGCCCCCCCCCGGCGCAGGTCCTCGATCACCTGGATCAGCATGCCGGACAGGCGCAGTGA
>PWMQ01000033.1 GCA_003558125.1 Natronospira sp.
AAGGAGCAAGAAAGGCCCTGCCAATCCCCTGTGGGAGCGGCTTTAGCCGCGATAAGGGGCAAATCGAAGCCCCATTCGCGGCTAAAGCCGCTCCCACAGCCGACCAGCAGCTAGCCTCTCGCACTCAGCACTCAGCACTCAGCACTCAGCACTTCAACCCTGCCTCTCATGGGCAATCGCCCGATGCCCGATATCCCGGCGGTAATAGACATCATCCCACTCAATCTTGTCCGCCAGGGCATAGGCTCGGTCGCGGGCATCGGCAATGGTGTCACCCAGAGCGGTGGCACAGAGAACGCGACCACCGGCGGTAACCACTCGGCCGTCCTTGTCGGCGGTGCCGGCATGGAAAACCTTTTCCATTCCATCTTCCTGCTGGGGTAGACCCTTGATCACATCGCCCTTGCGATACTCGCCGGGATAACCGCCCGCGGCCATGACAACGCCCACGGCGGCGCGATCGTCCCAACGGGCCTCGACATCGGCCAGGTCACGGTCCAGGGCTTCCAGGCACAGTTTGGCCAGATCCGAGCGCAGACGCATGAGAATGGGCTGGGTCTCGGGATCGCCAAAGCGGCAATTGAACTCCAGCACCTTGGGGCTGCCATCCGAGGCAATCATCAGGCCGGCATAGAGAAAGCCGGTATAGGGATTGCCGTCCTGGGCCATGCCCGACACGGTGGGGCGGATAACCTCGTCCATGATCCGCTGCTCGATTTCGGGCGTCACCAGGGGGGCCGGGGAGACCGCACCCATGCCACCGGTGTTGGGGCCGGTGTCACCATCGTCCCGGGCCTTGTGATCCTGGGAGGTGGCCAGGGGCAGAATATGTTCGCCGTCGGCCATGACGATGAAGGAGGCTTCCTCGCCTTCCAGAAACTCTTCAACCACTACCCGGTGGCCTGCATCGCCAAAGGCATTGCCTTCCAGCATGTCGTGGACGGCGGCAACCGCTTCTTCCACGGTCTGGGCAACCACAACGCCCTTGCCGGCGGCGAGGCCATCGGCCTTGATCACGATGGGGGCGCCACGCTCACGGATCCAGGCTTCGGCCTGCCTGGGGTCGGTGAAACTGTCGTAGGCGGCGGTGGGGATGCCGTGGCGGGCCATGAAGCGCTTGGAAAAGGCCTTGGAGCCTTCCAGCTGGGCCGCGCCCCGGTTGGGGCCAAAGCAGCGCAGATGATTCTCGCGGAAACGATCAACAATCCCTTCCACCAGCGGTGCTTCCGGACCCACGACGGTCAGCTCGATGGATTCGCGCAGGGCAAACTCCAGCAGCCCGTCGATATCGGTCGCCTGCAGTGGCAGATTGCTGATTCGGGGTTCCCTTGCGGTGCCGGCATTGCCCGGTGCGACGAAAACCTGATCCACCTCGGCGGAATGAGCCAGCTTCCAGGCCAGGGCATGTTCCCGGCCACCACCACCAACGACGAGTATTTTCATGATTCTTGCCTTCGGAGAACTTGGGGGTTAATTCACGGTTTTCGGATTCTATCATCCGGCTACGAGCTACGAGCTACGAGCTACGAGCCACGAGCCACGAGCTACGAGCCACGAGCCACGAGCTAGCCGTGCCTGCTCACCGTCCGTTGCTCGAAGCTCGTAGCTCAAAACTCAATGCCGGAAATGCCGCATGCCGGTGAAGACCATGGCGATGCCGTGCTCGTCGGCTGCGGCGATGACTTCATCGTCACGGCGGGAGCCGCCCGGCTGGATGACTGCCTTGACGCCGCGCTCTGCGGCGGCGTCGATACCGTCGCGGAAGGGGAAGAAGGCATCAGAAGCCATGGCGGCGCCGGTCAGTGACAGCCCGGCCTGTTCGGCCTTGATGGCGGCGATTCGGGCACTGTCCACCCGGCTCATCTGGCCGGCACCAATGCCCAGGGTGCGTCCCTCGCCTGCGTAGACGATGGCATTGGACTTGACGAAGCGGGCCACCTTCCAGGCGAACATCAGCTTTTCAAGCTCAGCCGCCTCGGGCTGGCGACGGGTGGGGAACTGAAGCTGATCCGGGCTGACAATGTCCACATCACGATCCTGGACCAGCAGGCCGCCGGCCACACGGCGATAGTCGTGCTGGCGAAGTGGTGCTTCCGGCCATTGGCCGCAGGCCATTACCCGGACATTCTTCTTGCCGGACAGGGCTTCAAGAGCATCGGCCTGGAAGCTGGGGGCAATGATGACTTCCAGGAACTGGCGGTCAACGATGGCCTGAGCGGTGGGCCCGTCCACTTCCCGGTTGAAGGCAATGATGCCGCCGAAGGCGGAGGTGGAATCGGTGGCGAAGGCGGCGTCGTAAGCCGCGACCAGATCCTGACCCTCGGCCACGCCACAGGGATTGCCATGCTTGACGATGACACAGGCGGGTTGCTCGAAGCTCTTGACGCATTCAAGGGCAGCGTCGGCATCGGCTACATTGTTGTAGGACAGGGGTTTGCCCTGGTGCTGCACGGCCGTGGTGATGGTGCCGGCCGGGGCGCGAAGGTCGGCATAGAAAGCAGCGGCCTGGTGGGGGTTTTCGCCGTAGCGCATATCGGCACGCTTGCGAAAGCTTGCCGCGTACTGATTGGGAAAGACCGGGGCGCGATCACCCTGCTCAAAGCGTTCAAGTGCGGCCGTCACGGCGGTGTCATAACGCGCGGTGTAGCCATAGGCCTGGATGGCCAGACGGAATCGGGTCTCGGCGCTGACCGTTCCCTGCTGCGCGTCAAGCTCCCGGCTGAGGGCATCGTAATCACCGGGGTTTACTACCACGGTTACTCGATCATGGTTCTTGGCGGCGGCGCGAATCATGGCCGGACCGCCGATATCAATGTTCTCGATGGCCTCTTCGAGGCTGCAGTCGGGCTTGGCCACGGTTCGCTCGAAGGGATAGAGGTTCACCACCAGCAGGTCGATGGCTTCAATGCCGTGCTCGGCCATCACCGCTTCATCCTGATCCCGTCGGCCGAGCAGGGCGCCGTGGATCTTGGGATGCAGGGTCTTGACTCGGCCACCCATGATTTCCGGAAAGCCGGTGACCTCGGCCACATCGGTCACAGGCAGGCCTTCTTCGCGCAACATGGCGGCAGTGCCACCAGTGGAAAGCAGTTCAACACCGTGACTGTGCAGGGTTCTGGCCAGATCGGCCACGCCGGACTTGTCGGAAACGCTAATGAGTGCCCGCTTTATGCTTTGCATGTTCATGGTCTGTTGCTGATGGCCCGGGGACGGGCGCTGTGATTGACACAAACCACCGGGACCCACGCCAGGGCGGGTCGGTTGGCGGTCAGGCTTGCGGCTGTCGTCGATTCAGTCGATCAGCCCGTGGGTTCGAAGCTTCTTGCGCAGAGTCGTCCGGTTGATGCCCAGTATCTCGGCAGCCCGCGACTGGTTGCCATCGGTGTAGCTGAGGACACGCCGCAAGAGCGGCTGTTCCACCTGCTGCATCACCATGGCATAGAGATCGTTGGGCGCGGTCCCGTCAAGGTCCTGGAAATAGCGTTCCAGAGCCTGATCAATCGCTTGACAGAGGGGAGCTGATTTATTCTCCCGGCTACCATTCAACACTGCTTTACCTTCGCTGTTGCCCCCATGGCCAGTCAGCCCGTCGATCGAATGATCCGGGGCTTCCTTGACGGCCAGTCCTCGAATGCTCATGCGGCGACTACCTCCCTTGCTTGTTCACCAGCGGATTGCCAGTGTCCACCGGCCAGCCAGGCTTCAGTCAGCGCCAGCTGTTCCCTTGCCGATGACAGACGAACCACTTGCTTTCTCCAGCTTTCCCCGTCGGGCCGGGTTCTGGAATACCAGCCCAAATGCTTGCGTGCGATGCGTACACCCGTGAATTCACCGTAAAACCGGTAAAGGTTTTCCAGATGTTCCAGCATGATTGCGCGGATCTCTTCCGTGTCGGGCGGAGGCAGCTTTCTGCCCGTTTCCAGATAGTGCACGATTTCGCGGAAGATCCAGGGGCGCCCCTGGGCAGCGCGACCTATCATGATGCCGTCTGCGCCAGTAAAGTCCAGTACTTCTTGAGCTCGCTCGGGAGAGTCGATATCCCCATTGGCGATGATCGGAATCGAAACCGCAGCCTTGACCGCGCGAACGGTTTCGAACTCCGCCTCTCCGCGATACATATCCACTCGCGTGCGGCCATGCAGAGCCAGTGCCTGAATCCCTGATTGCTCCGCAATCTGCGCAATGCGAAGGGCATTGCGATTGGATGGGGCTGGCCCTGTGCGGGTTTTCAGGGTCACCGGCACCGAGACGGCGGTCGACACGGCTTCCAGAATTCGGCCCACCAGTGCTTCGTCGGCCAGCAGGGCGGAGCCTGCCATGCGGTTGCAGACCTTCTTGGCCGGGCAGCCCATGTTGATGTCGATGATCTGTGCACCCTGGTCCACATTGAAGCGGGCCGCTTCGGCCAGTTGCTCGGGATCGGCGCCGGCAATCTGGACAATGATGGGTGCCCCCTCGCCGTCATGATTCATCCGCTGGCGAGTCTTGCGGCTGCTACGCAGGCTGGGGTCGGCGGTGACCATCTCTGATGGCGCAAAGCCTGCCCCCAGCCGTTTGCAGAGCTGACGGAAGGGCCGGTCGGTGACCCCCGCCATGGGCGCCAGCGCAACATTGTTGGGCATTTGGACCGGGCCAATGCGCAGCATGGGGTCAAGTCCTCAGGGCATGCAGTCATGCCGGCTTGCGGTGAGGGGAAGGGGGGGATTCTAGCGTTTTCGAGCGCCCCTGTCAGTGCCGATAGCTGGCGGCACCGCCCCGCTGGTGGCGACAGAGATAGGCCCCGTCTTCCTCCCAGCAGGCTTCCAGGTGAAAGCCCACCGCATCGTCTCCCGGGTCCAGCAGTTCCAACCGCAAAGCCAGTCTCGCGCCAGCCGCGATGGTGTCTTCCACCTCGGTTCCATGGACCCATTGCTCGGGCTGGAAGAAGCCCTGACCGCGACTCATTCCCCAGTGGTCCTCCAGGCGAACATAGATCGCCGGCAAGGGTTGTGCTTCGTCACTGGTGTTCTCCACCACCGCGGTGAGTCGCAGCACACCCGGGCGGTCGCTGCTGCCGGCGATGTCGGCGCGATGGATCTCCAGGGCAGCCAGGTCCCGGGGGACCGTCACTGGCTGGCCGATGGCCTCATAGGCTGCGGAGACGGGGTCACCAAGGATTCCGTGTTCACTCCAGTAGTCCCG
Organism: Natronospira sp.; assembly: GCA_003558125.1. Taxonomy (GTDB): domain Bacteria; phylum Pseudomonadota; class Gammaproteobacteria; order Natronospirales; family Natronospiraceae; genus Natronospira; species Natronospira elongata. Next base: position 5,182 of record PWMQ01000033.1, read on the forward strand.
TTCCAGGTGGATCATCTGCATTCCCAGCAGCAGGAGTAGCGTTACGCAGCCGAAGGTCCACAGCAGTGGGCGACCGGGGGCTTGAGGGCTGCTTTCCTCGGGCGCCATCCAGTCGGGAAGTGTTTCCTCGACGGCAGGCTCTTGCTTGTCTTCGATGTCGCCGGCGTCGTCACGGGCCGGAGTATCCGTTTCAAGGTCGTTGCCGCTGCTTTCAAACAGATCCTGGGTTTCGGGGGCAGTGGCCTGGGCCGGTTTCTCCGTGGCCTCGGTTTCCCCATCCGGCAGGTCATGCTGCAAGCGGCTGAGGGCATTGAAAGTGGTGGTACACAGTGAACAGCGTACTTCACCCTCGGCCGCCCGAAGGTGGTCGGTGCGTACCCGAAAATAACTTCCACATTGGGGGCACTGGGTGAACATCAGCCGGCCTTAGCTTCCTGGGAATCGCGGTCTTCGTCGTCCAAGTCTACGCTTTTCGGCCGTGGAGCAGGACCCATTCTTCCTGGCGTTCGAATTCCAGGTCGGGAAAGTCTGGGCGATAGGCCGCGGCGACGTCCTCGGCCTGTTCCTGCAGAATGCCGGTCAGGGCGATCCGACCGCCGGACGGCAGCAGGCCCGCTAGTCTCGGTGCCAGCTCAATCAGCGGGTTGGCCAGGATGTTGGCTACCACCAGGTCCACCTTGAGCGCTGGACAGCTTTCCGGATCATGAACGCTGAGCCTGTCGGCGACGCCGTTGGCGCGGGCATTTTCCAGCGTGGCCTGAAGTGCCTGCGGGTCGTTGTCCACGGCAATGATCTCCGTCGCGCCCAGGCGGGCGGCACTCACCGCCAGAATCCCGGAGCCACTGCCATAATCCATCACCCGGTCTCCGTCACCCACGGTATCGGCCAGCCAGGCCAGGCACATGGCAGTCGTGGGATGGGTGCCGGTTCCAAAGGCCAGGCCGGGCGGGATGCGCACCACGGTGGCGGTATCGGGGATGTCTGATTCCTGTTCGCCGGGGCTGATCCAGAAATCATCACGGATGCGCTGCGGCCGGGCATGCTGGGACCAGACCAGGCTCCAGTCCCGGTCCTCCAGCACTTCGACTTCCCAGTTTGGCTGTTCATTGCCGGGCCATGCCGCAAGCAGGGCCTCGCCCAGTGTCTGGCCACCCCGCTCGGCGGGGAACAGACCCGAAACCAGGGTCTGCTGCCAGAGCGGGGTTTCACCCACGCCGGGTTCCAGCAGGGGTTCGTCGCCGGCGTCTTCCAGCATGACGGCCTGGGCACCCAGCTCTTCCAGGATTTCCTCTACCTGTTCCGCCGGCAATTCCGCCGTGCCGACGATCAGTTTGAGCCAGTTCATGAAGCAGCGGGGCTCATGCCTGGTTGTCCAGCTTCTTGTGCAGGTAGTGGATATCGGTACCGCCGGCCTGGAAGTTGCTGTCCGTTACCAGGTCCTGGTGCAGGGCCACATTGGTGCGAATGCCTTCCACCACGATCTCGGTCAGGGCCTGGCGCATGCGGCGCAGTGCCGATTCCCGGGTCTCGCCATGGGCCAGCAGCTTGCCGATCAGGGAGTCGTAATAGGGCGGCACGGTGTAGCCGTTGTAGATGTGGGAATCCACTCGGATGCCCGGGCCGCCGGGAGCATGCCAGTTGAGGATGCGACCGGGGGAAGGCGCGAAGCTTCTCGGGTCCTCGGCATTGATCCGGCATTCCACCGCATGGCCCTGGATCTTGATGTCGGACTGCTTGTAGGACAGCTTTTCACCGCCAGCGATGAGCAGCTGTTCCTTGACGATGTCCACGCCGGTCACCATTTCGGTCACCGGATGCTCCACCTGGACCCGGGTGTTCATCTCAATGAAGTAGAAGTTGCCGTCTTCATAGAGGAATTCGAAGGTGCCGGCACCGCGATAGCCAATTTCCAGGCAGGCCTGGACGCAACGATCACCCATGCGCTGGCGTTCTTCCTCGCTGATCCCGGGGGCCGGGGCTTCCTCGATGACCTTCTGGTGACGCCGTTGCATGGAGCAATCACGCTCACCCAGGTGAATGGCGTTGCCCTGGCCGTCAGCCAGTACCTGGAATTCCACGTGCCGTGGTCGCTGCAGGTACTTCTCCATGTAGACCATGTCGTTGCTGAAAGCGGCCTTGGCTTCGTTCTTGGTGGTGTTGATGGCCTCGATGAGGTCTTGCTCTTCATGCACCACCCGCATGCCACGACCGCCGCCGCCACCGGCAGCCTTGATCAGGACCGGGTAACCAATCTCGGCGGCAATGCGCAGGTTTTCCCGATCATCATCACCCAGGGCGCCGCCGGAACCGGGAACGGTGGGCACTCCCGCCTCCTTCATGGCTTCAATGGCGGATACCTTGTCGCCCATCAGGCGGATCGTTTCCGCCTTGGGGCCGATGAAAACGAACCCGCTCTTTTCCACCCGCTCGGCGAAATCGGCATTCTCGGAAAGGAAACCGTAGCCGGGATGGATGGCCTTGGCGTCGGTGACTTCCGCCGCGCTGATGATGGCCGGCATGCTGAGGTAGCTTTCCGCCGAGGACGGCGGGCCAATGCAGACCGATTCATCGGCCAGCAGCACATGTTTTTGATCGCTATCTGCCGTGGAATGTACCGCCACGGCTTCGATGCCCAACTCGCGGCAAGCGCGCAGTACGCGCAGGGCGATTTCACCGCGGTTGGCAATGAGAACCTTGTCCAGCATGGAGTCTTTTCCTGTCGCTAGTCTGTGTCAGGCCGTGGGCCGTTCTTAGGACGTACCCCCAGTTGCGGTTAATCAGCCAATCACGAACAGCGGCTGCCCGTACTCCACCGGCTCGCCGTTTTCCACCAGGATCGCCTTGATGGTGCCGGACTTGTCGGCTTCGATCTGGTTCATCATTTTCATTGCTTCGACAATGCAGATGGTGTCGCCTTCCTTGACCTGCTGCCCCACTTCCACAAAGGGCTTGGAAGTGGGGGAAGGGGCCCGATAGAAAGTGCCCACCATGGGTGATTCCACCTTGTGACCGGCCGGAATGTCATCGCCGGCGTCATCAGCGGCAGCACCGTCATCCGCGGGCGCCGGACTCTGCTGGGCAGCCTGCGGCGCCGGAGCCGGGGCGGGAGGCGCGGCATAGTATTGCGGTTGGGCATTGGGCTGGTGGCGACTGATGCGGACCGATTCCTCGCCTTCGGTGATTTCGATCTCGGAGATGCCCGATTCCTCGAGCAGTTCGATCAGGCGCTTGACCTTTCTGATATCCATTGGTGCTCCCAGGGTCTTGTGTTCAGGATGATCGGAAACGCTGGTCCAGCGCCCGCAGGGCACATTCATAGCCCAAGGCGCCGAGACCGGAAATGCTTCCGATGGCGATGTCGGAGAAATAGGAAACCTGCCGGAACGATTCACGGGCAAAGGGATTGCTGAGATGGACTTCCACCATCGGCAGCGCGCTGGCGAGGACGGCATCTCGCAGGGCGATGCTGCTGTGGGTAAAGGCGGCGGGATTGAGGATCAGGCCATCGATCTGTGCGTCGGCCGCCCGATGAATCCGCTCGATCAGGGCGTGTTCGGCGTTGCTCTGAAAGCTGTCCAGCTGGTGGCCGAGATCCTCAGCCAGTTGTCGCAGGCGGGACTCGATCTCCGCCAGGGTGCTGTGGCCGTAGTGCGACGGCTCACGCTGCCCGAGGCGGTCGAGATTGGGGCCATTGACAACCAGAATGCTCGCCAAGACACGCGCTCCATTACCCAGAATTCCCGATTCATTCCCTGATCAAGGCCGGATGGCATCCTTTTCGGCGCTGATCGGCACCGTATCCGGGCAGGTTCGATAACGGGCAATTGTGGATCATCGTGGACGGCTTGTCCACGGTGTGGGCGGGAAATTTTGACAATTCGCCGACATTCGGGGCATATCGCCCCGTTATGTCAACAATCCGCTTGTGTGCCGACTCACTCGGCGTTCTGCCCTTCCAGGGCCGGGGCGAGCAGGGGCGGAACATCTTCGTCCACGATCAGGCCCAGATGGAAGTTCACGATCTTCCCGTTCCGGTCCACCACGAAAGTATGGGGCAGGCCGAGAGTGCTGCTGCCGAAGGCCTCGAGTACTTCCAGGGTTTCATTTTCCCCCACCATCAGGGGGTAATTGACGCCGTAGTCCTCGGCGAAGCGGATGACCGGCTCCGCCTCGTCCAGGGCAATGCCCAGCACGGTAACCCCCTGGTCGGCATAGTTCTCCTGCAGCTCCACCAGTAGTGGTACCTCTTCCCGACAGGGCGCACACCAGGTCCCCCAGAAATTGATCACCAGGATATCGCCTTCCCACTCGTCGACATGGCGTTCATTGCCTTCGGGATCAGGCATGGAGAAGCTGGGCAACTCTTCTGCCAGGCCGCGCTCGGGCGGCGCCTCGGGCGGCGCCTCGTTATTGCCGGCGGTGAACCAGTGGTAGGCGCCGAAACCAAGGATGCCGGCACCAATCATCAGGCCAATCAGGAGGGGAAGGGCAGTATCTCTCATTGCGAATTCATCCTTGCCTGGAAGTCTTCCTGGACCCGAGCCAGGTGGCGGTCAAATTCGCCTGGTGCCATGAAGCCCACAAGGAGCAGGGAGCGGATTTCCTCTCCCCGGTGATCAAAGAACAGGATGGCCGGGGGGCCGAAGAGTTCGTGGGCTTCGAGCAGTTCCCGGTGGTCTTGCGTGTAGTCGGTGACATCCGCCTTCAGCAGGTCGAAGCGCTCCAGCCGATCGCGGACGTCCGGATCGGTGAAGGTTCGCCGTTCCATGCGGACACAGTCCACGCACCAGTCGGCATAGAACTCCAGCATCAGCGGGCGATTGCGTTCCTCATCCAGATTGCTGGACAGTTCCGGCTGGCTGCCAATCATGGCAAAGGCGGGGGCGGTGGTCCCGCTGCCCGATCCCAGTTCTGTCAGCAGGCTGCCTTGCATGGGTCGCAAGGGGTCTTTGCCGCCCAGTGCGGCGGCAAGCAGCAGGACCATGCCCCAGGCCAGGATCAACAGGCCGGCACCCTTGCGGAAGCGGCGCCAACCGCCGGCGGCGGCATTGAGGTTATCCAGTGCGCCCAGATAGACCCCCGCCATGACCAGCAGTGCGGACCACAGCAACAGGCCGGCAGCGGCGGGCAGGATCCGCTCCAGCATCCACACGCCCACGGCCAGCAGCAGGAAGCCGAAGACGATTTTCACGGCATTCATCCACGGGCCGGTGCGGGGCATCAGGCGCCCGGCGGAGGTGCCCACTACCAGGAGCAGGATGCCCATGCCCATGGACATGGAGAACAGGGCCAGGCCACCGCGCACGGCGTCACCGGTCTGGCCAATGACCAGCAGGGCACCGGCCAGCGGTGCGGCCACACAGGGCCCGACGATCAAGGCGGAGAGAAAGCCCATGGCGCCGACGCCGGTGTAGTTGCCCGCCTGCTGTCGACTGGAGAGCCGGGAGAGGGCGTTCTGGAGGCTCTGGGGAACCTGCAACTGATAGAAGCCGAACATGGACAGGGCGAGCAGACCGAACACCAGGGCAAAAGTTACCAGTACCGCCGGATGCTGGAGGGCGGCTTGCAGGTTATGGCCCAGCAGGCCTGCGGCAACCCCGGCGGTGGTGTAGGTCAGGGCCATGGCCAGCACGTAGGTCAGGGAGAGGCCGAAGGCCCTTCGGGTGCTGACCCGTTCACCCTGGCCAAGAATCAGGCTCGAGAGAATGGGCACCATGGGCAGCACGCAGGGGGTGAAGCTCAAAAGCAGGCCGAAGCCGAAGAAGATCAGCGCGATCAGGGCCGGGTGGCCGTCGGCCACCAGACCGGCCAGGCGGTCCTGGTCGGAGGCGCCCGTCGGCGCTTCTACCGAGGGCTGCTCAGCATCCTGGCCAGCACCGCCGGATGCCAGAACCACCGGGCTGTCCCGATCCATTGGCGGATAGCAGAGGCCGGCATCGGCGCAGCCCTGGAAGCGGACATTGAGCATCACTTCCTGGCCGGGTTCCCCGCCCTCCACCGGAATCTCAATGACCGCTCGGCCACGGTGGACCAGACTTTCGCCGAAAAACTCGTCTTCAATCAGTTCCGCTTCGGGATAGATCGGCTCGCCCAGGCTCAGCCCCTCGGTCGGGGTGGTGAAATCGAAGCGGTGCTGATAGAGGTAGTATTCCTCGGCCACCGTCCACTCCACCTGCAAGGTGGATTCGTCAGGGGAGTGGACCGCCATCACGAAGGCTTCGTCCGGATGCAGGAAATCGCCGCCGGACATGCCGGGGACATCCAGACCCTGACTGAATGCAGAGCTCGTGGAGAGCAGGATCAGGGTTAAGGCGGTGAGCAGAGCCCGCCAGCTGTGTGTGAGACGGGCTTTTTTCATGGGCGGGTTTCGGCGCTTAGCCAATCCAGGTAGCTGTTCAGCCCGGCCTCGATGGGAAGGGCAATGACTTCCGGGACTTCATAGGGGTGGAGTTCGGGAATCCTCTGGATCAAGGCCTCCCGCCGGTCCTTGGCGGTCTTGATCACCAGCAGGCATTCTGGGTCCGTCTCCACCTTTCCCTTCCATTCGTAGATCGAGGTCAGGCCGGGAATGAGGTTGGCACAGGCGGCCAGCTTTTCCGCCACCAGCGCGCCGGCGATCCGACGGCCGCTGTCCTCGTCCGGGCAGGTACAGAAAATGACGCAATGCTCTGACATGGGTCGGTCCCGATTGCTGGTAATGGATGCAGACGGATTGCGGTCCATATGCAGGCGGGGAGGATAACGCGCCAGGCTGAACTGTGCCAGGGCCGCCCCCAGCAGGGCGAGACTGCGTCTCAGTCCTGATTCGCGAGCGCTTCCGCTTCCAGTCGGTGGCCGTTGCGGAACAGGATCAGGCGCTTGCCCGCCTGGCCGTCATCGGTTTCGGAGAAGACCAGCTCCAGGGGCTGGTTTCGGTGGAAAAAACGACCGTCCGGTGCCGGGTAAAGCGGGCGGCTGGGTCCATCGCCACTGCTCAGTAGGAGCCGGTCCCGATCTGCCTGGATGTGAATATCCTCGTCCGCGCCAATCCGGTAGATGCCGGCGTAGCGCTGAAGTTCCGCGGCGGGCCGCTGGGCGACTTCCCGTGAAGCCTTGCTCTCGGTGCGATGCATCCGGTGACCAAGCTGGACCGCCCCATTGGGGGTTTCAATGCGTAGCTGATCGACGGCGCCATCTTCCCCGGCCAGGAAGTGGACTTCGGAATCCACCCCCCGGGTGAAAAAACGCTGACCATTGATGGAATACAGTCGAAGCGGGGGACGGCCGGGGGCCCGAATGAACAGGTCCGCGTCACGCTGGCGGACTGTCACGACGAAACCCGGTGCCATCTGATAACGGCCGACGTAGAGGGCACCGAGGTCTCGGTCCAGCGGTTGTCCCTCGCGCAATGGGGGGAGTCCCTCGCCATTGCCTTCCAGGGTGGCGAAGCCCAGGGATTCAAGGTTGGTGCCGGTATTCGACAGCACCACCACGGAGCGCTCCTGATCACGGTCAAAGGCCGCGAAGGCTGAGTAGCCGGCAGTTCGCCCGCTGTGCCAGAAAATTTGCCGGCTATCGTCCTCAAAAAGCTGCCAACCCAGGCCCATGCCATAACCATGGTCCCCCAGATTCATTTGTGGCCGGGTGATCAGTGCCAGGGCATCGGCCAGCGGGCCGCTGGGATCACGATTCAGTTCGACCCAGCGCAGCAGATCCCGGGCACTGGCCTTGAGGCCGGCGGCGGGCTTGAACGCCGACAACTCCCAGGACGGGGCGCTGTTGAGGTCGTAATCGTGGCCGGGCGTCAGCTGATCGAGTATGCGGTCCCGCGGTCGGGCGGCAATCTCGTCCAGTGCCAGCGGTGCCAACAGCGCCTCTTCCACCTGTGTGGCGAAATCACTGTCTGCATATTCCGCCAATAGTTGTCCGAGCAGCGCGTAGCCGAGGTTGGAATAGGCGAAGTGCTTGCCGGGTTCACCGGCCAGCGGATGTTGCTCCAGGAAGGCATTCAGCCGCTCCGGGGTGTAGCTTTCAAACATCCGGAGAGGATCATTGGGGTCGAGATCGTCCGGTGTGTTGGGCAGGCCGCTGACATGGGTGGCCAGTTGCCACAGGGCAACCTCTTCGCGGAGGCGGCGGTCGAGGCGGGAGTCATCGGGCAGCAGGCGATTAACCGGATCGTCCAGGGACAGGTCGCCCGCGGCGATATGGGCGGCCAGCAGGGCGGCGGTGAAGGGCTTGGTCAGCGATCCAATCTCGTAGACGCTTTCCGGTGTGGGGGCGGTGCCCTTTTCCGTGGTGCCGCCAAAGGCCTTCCAGCTTTCCCGGCCATTTTCCCGCACGCCGATCAGGATGGAGCGATAGTGACCCGCCTCCACCCGTTCCTCGGCGGCTGCCCGGACCGTGTCGCTGACCAGGGGCGGCTCGGCCGTTGCCAGGCCGGGAAGCAGGGCGATAGCCGGGGCCAGCAGCAGACAGAGCCACAGCCACGGATTCGCGAAACGGCGGGCAGGGGACACTGCCAACCGCTCCGGCCTTGGTCGTCGCCCCCCTGACCGGGGTACAATGACTGCTCGCAAAGCTTCCATGCCTATTAGCTTACATCAGGCCAGCCAAATGTCCGCCACCGCCGAAGATATCAGTAACTCCGTCCGTCGCCAGGGCAAGCGCCTGCGCAACCAGACCGGCCGCGCCATCCAGGATTTCAATATGATCGAGGACGGCGACCGGGTCATGGTCTGCCTCTCCGGTGGCAAGGACTCCTATACATTGCTGGACATGCTGCTCCAGCTCCAGCGGGTGGCTCCGGTGCGATTCGAGCTGCGGGCGGTCAACCTTGACCAGAAGCAGCCCGGCTTCCCCGAGCATGTCCTGCCGGACTACCTGGAGTCCCTGGGCGTGGACTATCACGTGATCGAGCAGGACACTTATAGTGTGGTCAAGCGGGTGGTGCCGGAGAACAAGAGTTTCTGCGGCCTGTGTTCCCGCATGCGGCGAGGGGCGCTCTATGAGTACGCCCACCGGGAAGGCTTCAACAAGATCGCCCTCGGCCATCACCGGGATGACATCGTCGAGACCCTGTTTTTGAATCTCTTCAATGGTGGCCGCCTCAAGGCCATGCCGCCCAAGCTCAAGTCCGACGACGGCCGTAATGTGGTGATCCGTCCGCTCGCCTATTGCCGGGAGGAGGAAATCGCCCGCTACGCCCGTGCCTGCGAGTACCCCATCATTCCCTGCAATCTCTGCGGCTCCCAGGACAATCTCCAGCGCCAGGCCATCAAGGCGATGCTGGCTGAATGGGAAAAAACCGCCCCGGGCCGGATCGACTCCATATTCACCGCCATTCAGAACGTCTCCCCCTCCCAGCTGGCCGACCGGGCGTTGTTCGATTTCGCCAGCCTGCGGGTGGGAGAAAGTTCCCAGTAAACAGTTCCCAGTGAACAGTGGGCCGTGCCTGCCGAGCGGCCTGCTGTTTCCTGCAATGTTGGCACCAGACTGAGCGTTGAGAATGACCGGCTTCGCCGAAGTAGCACGGCATATCCGCCGGCACGGCCCCACTGTTCACTGGGAACTTTTTTCCCTCCTCCCCCCTTGACTCCGCAAAGACCGTCCCTATTATTAGCACTCGAATTCGGTGAGTGCTAACAAAGGTCCGCCTCCGGGCGTTGCCGGCGTAGGGCTCGCCATCCTTGTCAGTACCAACCTGAAACCGTGGAGGAGAGACTCCCATGAAGATGCGTCCGTTGCATGACCGCGTGGTCGTCAAGCGCGTTGAGGAAGAAACCAAGACCGAAGGCGGGATCGTGATCCCCGATTCCGCGGCCGAGAAGCCGATCCGTGGCGAAGTGGTCGCCGTGGGTAGCGGCAAGCCCCTGGATAGCGGCGAAACCCGCGCCCTGGATGTGAAGGTCGGGGACAAGGTTCTGTTCGGCAAGTTCGCCGGCACCGAAGTGAAGGTGGACGGCGAGGAAGTTCTGGTGATGCGCGAAGACGACATCATGGCGGTCTTCGAAGGCTGAACATCGCGCACCCGAAAGATCCGAAACATCTGTGGAAACAAATTTCAAAGAGGTGAACAGCAATGGCTGCTAAAGAAGTCCGTTTTGGTGAAAGCGCCCGTGGTCGCATGGTTCGCGGCGTCAACACCCTGGCCGATGCGGTCAAGGTGACCCTGGGCCCGCGTGGCCGCAATGTGGTGCTGGACAAGAGCTTCGGCGCCCCCACCGTGACCAAGGACGGCGTGTCCGTCGCCAAGGAAATCGAGCTGGACGACAAGTTCGAGAACATGGGCGCCCAAATGGTCAAGGAAGTTGCCTCCCAGACTTCCGACGAAGCCGGTGACGGCACCACCACCGCCACCGTGCTGGCCCAGTCCATCCTCAAGGAAGGCATGAAGGCCATCGCCGCCGGCATGGCGCCGATGGAAGTGAAGCGGGGCATCGACAAGGCCACCAAGGCCGCCGTCGAGGAAATCCGCAAGCTGTCCAAGCCCTGCGATGACGACAAGTCCATCGCCCAGGTGGGCACCATCTCCGCCAACTCCGACGAGGAAATCGGCCGACTGATCGCCGATGCCATGAAGAAGGTCGGCAAGGAAGGCGTGATCACCGTCGAGGAAGGCCAGGGCCTGGAAAACGACCTGGACGTGGTCGAGGGCATGCAGTTCGACCGCGGCTACCTCAGCCCCTACTTCGTCACCAACCAGCAGAGCATGACTGCCGAGCTGGAAGACCCCTACATCCTCATTCACGACAAGAAGATCTCCAACATCCGTGATCTGTTGCCGGTGCTGGAGAACGTGGCCAAGTCCAACAAGCCGCTGATGATCGTGGCCGAGGACATTGAAGGCGAAGCCCTGGCCACTCTGGTGGTCAACAACATCCGTGGCATCGTCAAGGTTGCTGCCGTTAAGGCTCCCGGCTTCGGCGATCGTCGCAAGGCCATGCTGGAAGACCTGGCTGTCCTGACCGGCGGCACCGTGATCTCCGAGGAAGTGGGTCTGTCCCTGGAGAAGGCTACCCTGGATCACCTGGGTACCGCCAAGAAGGTGCAGGTCTCCAAGGACGACACCACCGTGGTGGATGGTGGCGGCGACAACGCCCGCATCAAGGAGCGCGTTGACCAGATCCGTGGCCAGATCGAAGAGTCCAGCTCTGATTACGATCGCGAGAAGCTGCAAGAGCGCGTGGCCAAGCTGGCCGGCGGTGTGGCCGTGATCAAGGTCGGTGCGGCCACCGAAGTGGAAATGAAAGAGAAGAAGGCGCGCGTGGAAGATGCCCTGCACGCCACCCGTGCTGCGGTTGAGGAAGGCATCGTGCCTGGCGGTGGCGTGGCCCTGCTGCGTGCCCGCGTCGGCATCGAGAAGCTGACCGGCGACAACACCGATCAGAACACCGGTGTGGACATCCTGCGTCGTGCCATGGAAGAGCCCCTGCGTCAGATCGTCTACAACGCCGGCGGCAAGCCTGACGTGGTGGTGGCCAAGGTGGCCGAAGGCAAGGACAACTTCGGCTTCAACGCGGCCAAGAATGAGTTTGGCGACATGGTCGAGTTCGGTATCCTGGATCCCACCAAGGTGACCCGGACGGCCCTGCAGAACGCCGCTTCCGTGGCGGCTCTGATGCTCACCACCGAAGCCATGGTGGCTGAGCTGCCGAAGGACGATGACAACGCCGGTGCCGGTGCCGACATGGGCGGCATGGGCGGCATGGGTGGCATGGGCGGCATGATGTAAGACGCCGTTCCATCTCCGCTCATCCTCAGGGATGACTGGAAGGCCCCGCCTGATTTCAGGCGGGGCCTTTTCGTATCCGGATGTCGGCCGTTCTCCTTGGGCCACGCAAAGCACTAGCTTCGTGCTATCTTAGGGAAAGAGCGACCACAAATCGCAAAGGGAGCGGGATGAAAAGCGAGCCCGAGGAAGGCTGGAAAGCACGTTATCACACTGTACTTCAGCAGATGTCGGAGGAGGCCCGGGCGGCTGCGCGGCTCGAAGAGCGTCTGCGCCAGGCCGTCAGCCGGATCGCGGTATTGGGTCTGGGCGGCGATCGCGAATTGGACCGACGCCTGGAACGGCTTCGTCAGGCTATCCACACTGACACGGCCAGCGATGAAGTGCTCTCACTGGTTGATGCCATCAGTGCGCGGGTGCGCCTGCTGGCCGAGACCGCGGGTTCCGAGTCTCATGCCCCAGGTCGTGAGCCTTTGCGGGCCTTGCTGCTGAATCTGCTCACCCTGCTGCGCCGCCTGGACCCCGATGATGCGCGCCTGGCCGGCTTGCTGAGTCGCGTCCATCGGGCGGAAACGCAAGATCTGGCCGCCTTGTCGATGGCGGTGGAGAACCTCCTTACCGAGAAACTGAATGCGGCTTCCGAAGCCGCCCAGCGTGGCGTGTTTGGGCGTTTGCTGGGTGGCAGTCGGGCGCGAAAGGGACAGAGTGTTGAAGCCCTGGAGCTGATTATTGATCGGCTACAGACGCGCTGGCCGGAGCAGGGCTTGCAGGTTCTGGCGCAACGGCTCAAGCAGGAAGGCGGTGATGCCCTGATTCCGGTGGCGGTTGAGCTTGCCGGGATGATGGAGCAGGCCCTGGAGCAACCCGAGGATGACAGCGCGTCCGTCGAGCGGGTGAAGCCGGCGCTGGAGGGGCCAAAGGCCCTGCGCCAGGTACTCTCCGCCCTGCGGTTGCCCGATGAGTTCGCTGACTCAGCCGATGCCCTGGCCCGGCAGGCCGAGGAGGCCTTCAGTGATCCGGATTGTCTGGCCGGCTGGCTGACGGAGTTATCCGGGGTCATTCGCCACTATCGTACCCAGGTGGAACAGGAGCGGAAGGGCTTGCGGGCCTTCCTGGAGAAGACGCTCAATCGCCTGGCGGAACTTGATGGCCATATCGATGCCGAGGACGAGGAGCGTCGCCGCTCCGCAGAGCAGACTCACGAGGTGGATCAGCGCCTCAGTGGTAGTCTCCATGAAATGCAGCGAGGCATTGCCGACAGCCAGGACATGGGTCAGTTGCAGAAGATGATCACGCGGCATCTGGATGCCCTGGGCAAGGGCCTGAAATTACGCCGGCGCCTGGATGACGAACGGGAGCGGGCGATGGAAAGACGTTTTTCCGAAATGCGCGAGCGGGTGGAAGAGCTGGAGCGCGAGAGCGATCAGTTGCGCGACAGTCTGCGTCGAGAGTCACGACGTTCCGTGCTCGATCCCTTGACTCGTCTGCCCAATCGCCAGGCCTGGCGGGAACGCATCGGTTACGAACGGGCCCGTCAGCAGCGCCGCTCCCAACCACTGTCCTTGCTGGTTTGTGCCCTGGATGAGATCAATCTGATCAATGAGCGTCTGGGCCCCGAGGCTGGTGATGTGGCAATTGCCGATTTTGCCGAGAAGCTGGCAGGCAGCATCCGTCCTGGTGATTTCGTGGCCCGCCTGGAAGGGGTGGAGTTTGTGCTCATCCTGCCGGATATGGATGCGGATGCCGCGATTGAACAAGCCAAACGTCTGGGCGGGGAACTGGCCACCGGTGAGTTCACCTATGAAGACATTCCGTTCTCACTCTCCGCATTGTTTGGCGTGGCCAGTTTCGAGGAGGACGACGACAGTCCAGACAAGGTCTTGCGCCGTGCCCGCAGTGCCCTGAGAGAAGCCCGTGAGTCCGGCGAAACCTGTCGCTATGCGCCCAATGGTGTTGGCGCGGAGTCTGGCCGGCCGCCGATGGCCTGAATTCATCCCTTTGTCTTGCTGATGAACCAGCAGTGATGAATCCGGGGGTTTCGCTTGAAATCCTCGGGGATGCTGGCCTTGGTCATATCCTGAATCTTCAGCCCCTGACTGTCGTCGAGTTGCAGGCGGAAATCCCGCCGATTGCAGGAGAAGACCAGCAAGCCATCCGGGACCAGACGGTCCAGGGCGGCCTGAATGAGGGCCGGGTGGTCGCGCTGGATGTCCAGCGTGGTGTCAGTATCGCTGGAGTTCGAGAATGTGGGCGGGTCCAGCAGGATCAGGTCCCAGCGGCCAGTCTGACGATTGAGCCATTCCACGCAATCGGCACGGACCAGACGATGGTCGTCGCCTTTGAAGCCGTTGATCGCCAGGTTGCGTTCCGCCCAGCGCAAATAGTTGCGGTTGAGATCCACGCTGGTGGTGTTACGGGCGCCACCGAGTGCGGCATGGACGCTGGCGGTGCCGGTGTAGGCAAATAGATTCAGGAAACGTTTGCCCCGGGCTTTCTCCCGGAGCCAGGCCCGCACCGGCCGATGGTCGAGAAACAGGCCACTGTCGTTGTAGTCGCTCAGGTTGACGATCAGGCGGGCCGGCCCCTCCTGCACGGTCAATTCCAGCTCCCGCTGGTCCAGTCGATTGTATTGTTCACGGCCTTTTTGCGGTCGCCGGGTCCGCAGATGAATATTCTCGCCCGGGATGTCCAGGGCATGACTGACCGCGGTCAGTCCGGCCGCCAGTCGCCGACGGGCCTTGTCGGCCGGGATCTGCTTGGGTGCGGCGTATTCCTGGACCAGGGCGTGAGCGCCATAGCAGTCCACCGCCAGGGCGAATTCCGGGATGTCGGCGTCGTAGGCTCGAAAGGCGTCGGTCTCCTCTCGACGGGCCCAGCGGCGCAGGTGACGCAGATTTTTCTGCAGGCGGTTCTCCAGGTCTCGACCTTCCCGTGCCGGCGGCGACCATAGCTGAACCAGATGACAGTCAATGGCCCCGTTTCTGAAGCGATGACTGCGACGGCGATCCAGGCCGGTGTAGCGGTCCAGATCGGGCTCCGGCATAAGCATTGCGGCATGCCAGCGCTGGAAGGGCCCTCTCAGCCGTTCACCCAATCGGGTGTAGAGGCTGGGCAGGGCCTTGCGATCCTCCAGGCGTTCTCCGTAGGGCGGGTTGCCGATCACCAGGCCGGATTGGCAATTCGGCGGCGCCTCGAGCACCGTCATTTCCCGGTGGCTGAATACCAGCCAGTCTCCCAGGCCAGCCGCCTGGGCATTGGCGCAGGCAGCCGCAATAGCGTCCGGGTCCTTGTCATAACCGCGCAGAACGCCTGGCAGTGATGACAGTTGCCGCAGCTTGTGGCGCGCCTCGGACAGCAGTCGCTGCCAGTGGTCGGGGTCGTGTTGCGGCCAGCCGGCGAAGCCCCAGTGACTGCGATGGACGCCGGCAGGAATGCCCGCGGCCATCATGGCAGCCTCAATGACTAGGGTGCCGCTGCCACAGAAGGGATCCACGAGGTTGCCCTGTTCGGGCCATCCGGCGGCCATCAGCACGGCCGTGGCGAGATTTTCCTTGATCGGGGCGCTGACGCTGCGGCGGCGATACCCGCGCTGGTGTAGCGGCCCACCCCCGAGATCCCGATACAGGCTCAGACGCTCACCATCGAAATGGGCGTAAATCTGCACATCCGGACGGTCCGGGGTAAGCCTGGGACTTTCCAGTCCCTTGGCGCGGAGCTGGTCGACGATGACGTCCTTCAGGCGTTGCTGGCCGAAGCGGCTGTGGCGCAGCCATCGCCCGGTTCCCCGGAAGTCCATGCCCAGGCTGCCGTCGGGCGGCAATTGGGCAGCCCAGTCCACCTGGTCCACCGTGCTGACAAAGGCGGCGTCATCGTCCGCCGGTCCCTGATGGAGGGGGAGCAGCACACGGGAGGCAACTCGGCTGTGCAGGCAGCAGCGATAAACCCCTTCCAGGTCGGTCTCCACCCGAATCATCCGCCCGCTGCGGCCAGTGACCGGCAATGACAGGGCGGCGAGCTCCTTTTCCAGCCAGGGGCCGCAATGAGGAGGGCAGAGCAGGACCAGGTCCACGATTGACTCCTTGGGTATCTGTGAAAGGCCCAATTGGGGCCGTTGAGCGGGCATGATACCTGATCAATGCCCCTTATCACGGGGGGCCCCATAGGGGGCATTGGCATCCCCCACGCAGAATGTGGATAATGCGTGTGGGTTACGGTTGGACTGGGAGTGTTCAACCAAATCCCCAATTGCTTAAGAATACAAACGCGTTTCCTTTTAGAGGGAGGTTAGATCATGATCAACCGCAAGCAGTTTGCTCTTGCTGCCGCTGGTGCCTTTGCACTGAGTTCCGGTGCCGCCATGGCCCAGGGCAGTGTGGGCGCATACTACGCCGATTTTGGTGACCTGGACGGATTCGGCCTGGAGGCCGATTTCGTGGTTGCCGATCAGTTCCGCCTGTTCGCCGACGTTACTATGCTTGACGAAGGCGATGTCGAGCAGGATATCGTCCGTTTTGGTGGTGGTTACCTGATGCAGATGAACGACCAGATGTCTCTGGAGTTCGGTGCTTCCTTCCAGAACTGGGATTTCAGTAACCCCTTCTTCTCCTTTGACGATGATGCCATCGGTGTTCACGGTGCCCTGAACTACGCGGTCACCCCCGAGTTCACGTTCACGGCCAAGGCCGAGTTCCTGATGTTCGACATGATGGATGACGACGACATCGTGATCGGCCTGCGGGGCAGCTACAACGTGACCCCGGAAATCGCCATTTTTGGTGGTGCCGACATCTACAATCATGACGTGATCGACGAAACCCTGATCCGCTTCGGCGCCAGCTTCAACTTCTGAAGCGGTTGATCGGAATTGAAGGGATTCAGCTTGGCGGGGAGGCCGGATGGTCTCCCCGCTTTCTTTTTTCCTGACCCACCTTGCTGCATCATGGCCGGACTACTTCAGTGAACCGGCATGAGTGATGTGATGGACCTGCCCCCCGCCCCAGCCACCCATCTGAGCGAAAGTCAGCGACGGCAACTGTCAGAGCACGACGGCGATCGCCTGCTGGGAATCAGTCCCTTTTTGGCCTCGGCCTTCAATCGGGATGCCGGTCTCGCTGATTGGCTGCTGGCCGATGAGCGCCTCTCCCGCCCGCAAACTCCGGAATCCATTGTCGAGCGCGCCCAGCCGATAGCCGAGGCCGACAGTGAAGCCGAGCTCATGCGTCGGCTGCGGCAGGCTCGCAATCGGGAGCTGGTGCTGGCCCTCTGGCGTGACCTCACCGGGCGCTCCGAGCTTGCCGAAACCCTGGCGGCAGTCAGTGCCCTGGCGGACTGTCTGATCAGTCTGGCCCACGACTGGGTGGAGGCCGAGCTGCAACAGCGTCATGGTATTCCCCGCGATGGGCAGGGCAATGCGCAGCGCATGGTGGTCCTGGGTCTGGGCAAGCTGGGTGGTGGAGAGCTCAACTTCTCCTCCGATGTGGACCTGATCTTTGCTTTCCCGGAAGCTGGCGAGACGGATGGTGGTCGCGTTCTGGACAATGAGCAGTTCTTCACCCGCCTGGGCCGTCGCCTGATTCGGGTCCTGGATGAGATCACCCCGGACGGCCAGGCCTATCGGGTGGACATGCGCCTGCGGCCCTTCGGCGATAGTGGGCCGCTGGTCATGAACTTCAATGGCATGGAAACCTATTACCAGCTCCATGGCCGGGAATGGGAGCGCTATGCCCTGATCAAGGCCCGCCCGGTCGCCGGGGACCTGGCGGCGGGGGAGGCCTTGATGAAGGATCTTCAGCCCTTCGTCTATCGTCGCTACCTGGACTATTCGGTCTTTTCCTCGCTGCGGGAAATGAAGCAGGGCATCCGCCGCGAGGTCCGCCGCAAGGGCCTGGAGAACAACATCAAGCTCGGGCGGGGCGGCATTCGTGAGATTGAATTCATCGCCCAGTTGTTCCAGTTGATTCGCGGCGGTCGGGAGCCGGAGTTGCGCAGTCGTCGGCTGTTGCCGACGCTTGAGGCCATTGCACGGGCCGGTCATATCGATGCTGACGAAGTTCGAGGTCTGTTGGAGGCCTATGAGTTCCTGCGCATGCTGGAGAATCGCATCCAGGGGCTGCACGATGCCCAGACCCATGAATTGCCCCGGGACGACGATGATCGTCGGCGATTGCTGGCAGCCATGGACGAGGATAGCTGGGAGGCCCTCACCCAAAGGATCGGGGACGTACGCGAAGGAGTAGGGCGTGCCTTTGACGAGGTCTTTGTCGGCCCGGCCCTGCCGGAGGAGCAACGGCAGGACGATGTCTTCGCCGACCTCTGGGGGGAGCGTCTGGATGCCGACACGGCCCGAAAGCTGTTGCGACGCACGGGTTTTTCCGATCCCGAACAGGCCCTGTCGGTACTGGCACAGCTGCGTGCCTCACATGCCGTCCGCCGGATGGGCGAGCGGGGCCGGCAGCGACTGGACCGGCTGATGCCCTCGGTACTGCATCTTGCCGCCGGTCGATCCAACCCCGGTCAGAGCCTGAAGCGCATGGTCTCGGTTCTGGAGGCCGTCGCCACCCGCACAGCCTATCTCTCCCTGCTGGTGGAAAATCCCCGGGCCCTGGAGCATCTCGGCCGCCTGTGCTCGGCCAGCCCCTGGATCGCCGATCGCATTGCCCGTCATCCCCTGTTGCTGGATGAGCTGATTGACCCACGCATCTTTCAGCAGGCCCCGGATCCGGAGGATTACGCCCGCGAACTGGATGAGCTCTTGGCACCGGTCGGCGACGATCTTGAGCGGCTCATGGACGGCTTGCGCGAGTTTCATCAGGCTGCCGTGCTTCGGGTGGCGGCGGCCGATATCAGCGACTGCCTGGATGCACCCGCGGTCAGCGACCGGCTGTCACTGGTGGCCGAATTGATCCTGAAGCGCGTCCTGGACATCGCCCGCAACGGCCTCATCGCCCGTCATGGCCGGCCCCGCTGTAGTGCCCCCGAGCCGCGGGACAGCGGTTTCATCATCGTCGCCTATGGCAAGCTGGGCAGCGCCGAACTCGCCTATGGATCCGACCTGGACCTGGTCTTTCTGCATGACAGTGCCGGTGACGAACAGCAGACCGATGGCGATAAGCCGCTCGACAACGGCCACTTTTTCGCCCGCCTGGCCCAGCGCATCATCCATCAGCTCGCCACACCCACCCCTGCCGGCGTCCTGTACGAGGTGGACACCCGTCTGCGCCCCAGCGGCTCCGCCGGGCTTCTGGTAAGCAGCCTGCAAGCCTTTGAGGCGTACCAACTGGAAAAGGCCTGGACCTGGGAGCACCAGGCGCTTCTGCGGGCCCGTCCGGTGGCCGGTGATCCGGACCTGATGCGGGCTTTCGAACAAGCCCGAAGGACAATCCTGGCTCGTCCCCGGGATTTGGAGGGCCTGCACAAGGATATCCGGGAGATGCGGGCGAGGATGCTGGCCGAGCAGCCGGCGGGCGATGATCTCAAACGCCTGCCCGGTGGCCTGATCGATGTGGAGTTCCTCTGCCAGTATTGGACCCTGCAGCATGCCGTCGACAAGCCGGCGTTGCTGGAGGAAACCGGCACCATTCCCCTGCTGCGAACCCTTGCCGCCAATGACTGCATTGCCAGCGACGAAGCCGAAGCCCTGATCACTGCCGCGTCCGACTTCCGCGCCCACCTTCATGCCCGCACCCTGGCGGGCGAAGCCTCGGACTCCGAGGTGGAGCATCTGGCGGCACACCGCGAACAGGTCACGGCTATTTGGGAGCGGCACCTCGGTGGTTGAGTTGGTTGTTTCAGTGTCGGTGGGATTTGGTTCCGCTTGGCTTTGATGCGACCGAGGAAATCGCGGATAAATCCGCTCCCACGGTGCCTTTAGCGTATGCCGAAGCCGCCGTGGGAGCGGCTTC
>PWMQ01000053.1 GCA_003558125.1 Natronospira sp.
CGCAAACCATGTCGAGATGACCGGCGTCGATGTCGACCGCCTGGTCGACGTAGTGCGCGTAGAGATCGCCCTGCAGGGTGCTGTCGAAGCGCGCACCGTCGGTGCGATCGAGCCATACCGGCGCAATCTGGGCCGCGGCCACTACCAATCGATCTGTCATTGCCGAACCTCTGCAACTCTGAAACAGGCCAACCATGCCTGAACCAGCGCCGCAGCGCCAGCGTGCCGGCTACTGGGAAGATTCCGGCCCAGTCAACCCGCGGGCACCGAGAAGCTGGCAGAGAAGATCACATCACAAGGCGGTGGATCCTCGGGCAGATCCGTCAACATGGGACAGGAATCACCCTCCCCGGCAAGCCCGCTTGTCCAGACCGGCACATCATCAAAATCCCAGCCAACATCGGTGAAGGTTTCCGTATCCAGCATTGCGGAAGTCGTCACACCAGTCCCGCCTGCGGACACGTCCATTCCGGAGGCGTCGGTATCCCAGAACGAGTTCTCCACGCTGCCGCCGGATCGCCCACCGATCAGACCACCGATGCCATTGCCGTCTTCACCGAAAGAACCGACCTCGCCAACCGAATAGCAATTCAATACCGAACCGACATCCTGCACGCCAACCAGACCGCCAGCGGAGTTATCGGCGCGAACATCCCCGGTCGCATAGCAATCCGATAGGTCGCTGCGGTTGAGCCACCCAACCAAGCCACCGGCACCATTGTGCAGAGATTCCACTTCGCCCGCAGCAAAGACGAAGCGGGCCTCGGAATCGGTGAGCATGGCGCCAACCAGACCACCGGCCTGATGGCTGGTACTCGATACATTGCCGTAGGCTGAGGATCGAGTGATGACCGAGCCGAGAAACGTGCTGCCGACCAGCCCGCCCACCGATAGCCGCCCGCCAACGTCACCGGATGCCGAGGTGCGATTGATCAGTGCCTCGTCCGGGAAGGCGCCATCGTTGATGACACCGATCAGGCCCCCGGCATTGTCCTGGCCGGAGACGATCACATCGGCATGCAGATCCTGCCCAAACCCGCCGGTCATCTGGCCAATCAACCCACCGGCATGGCTGAACCCGGTCACCACGCCGTCGACACTGACATTGAAAATCTCGCTTTCCACTGCCACCGCTGCAAGGGCGCCGACATAGTGGTTGTCGTCGCCCCCGACACTAATGTTCACGCCGCTCAAGTTCAGATCGGTAACCACCGCACCGGACTGCAGGGAACCGAACAGACCGACCTCGGCACGCTCCCGGTCGATGTAGAGTCCGTGAATCGTATGGGTATTGCCGTCGAGAAACCCGGTAAAACCGAATTCACTGCAGTTGCCACCGGCACTGTAGCCACATGACCCGATCGGTACCCAACCGCTACCCTGACTGTAAATTGTGCCGGACAGATCGATGTCGTTGATCAGTTCAAAGTGGTCGTTCAGGTGATAACGAACGTTGTCCAGATGTTCCGGCGTTGCAATTTGCCACGGACTTCCCTGGCTACCGTCACCGCCAGCAAAATCACCGGCTTCGGCAGCCATCGCGATGGCCACTGTCAACAACACGAAAATTCTTGCGATGTAATGCATGGTTTCACCTCGATTCAAACGCAACATTTACTGCCCGGCAACCTGCCGCTCCTCGAGCACCAGCGCCTCGAGTGCTGCCAGGCGCTCTTCGAGTTCGGTGTTGCGTTCGGCCAATTTGCTGTTGGCCGCGACCTGTTCGCGCAGCTCGGCATTCTCGTCCCGAAGCTCGGCCAGTCGTTCGTCTTGACGATCACGCAACTCGCGCAGCGCCTCGACCATGATGGCCGTGGTGCCCCGCTCGGTGACGTAGAGATAACCTTCCTCGTCCGTGTTCACCCACTCGGGAAACACATCCTTGACTTCCTGGGCTAGCAGGCCGATCTGTTTGCCGGGCAGCCCAAGGCGAGTATCGACCGCATCCTCGGTGTACTCGAAGGCATAGGTGTTCAGCTCAAGCAGGCGCTCAAGCAGGCTACCGGCAACCGCGCTGACCGGCTGAATGTTCTGCTTCAAACGTGCATCGGAAAACGTCGACCAGGAGCCACCGCCGGGTTTGGCGGCCGAACCATCCACCGCGAGATCAAAGCCATTGGGGTCGTTGGTATTAATGCCCACCCCGCCGCCGGCGCGGATCAGGAATTGTTTCTCGTCGGTCGAGGCAAAGTCAGCATCGGTGCTGTCGGCCCAGACAAAAGTGCTCTCATGCTCGGCCTTGGCCCGGCGACCAGCCGCAAGGCTGTACCACCCCATAGCGTCATTGGCCACACCCCCTGGCACACTGCTGTACCACCCGCTGGCAGTGTTACCAGTCCCACCTGCAATTGCTGAGCCATACCCGCTGGCGATGTTGCCCCACCCCCCTCCGACTGTTGAGTACGACGAACTGACGTTGTTCTCTCGACCGCCCCCAACTGTTGTATTACTGCCAGCGGCGTTGTTTTCTCGACCACCCCCGACCGTATTCCAATTGCCGCTGGCGGTGTTTTCCCGCCCGCCCCCGACCGTCGCACGCGAACCGCTTGCCGTGTTGCCATGGCCACCACTTATTGTGCCGAAGTTTGCGGTGACCTCATTCGGTTGCTCAGAAGTGCAGCCAGAGACAAAATCAGGACATCCACCACCGGCAATGGTGGCGCCAACGACATCCGTATCGACGATGTTGCCTGCCCAGCCACCGATGACATTGAGGACGTCTGCAGGCTCAATCCGCAAAGCGCGCTCGCCGTCCACATGAATTTCGAACGGCGCGTCATCGGTCGTGCCCAGAAAGTCACTGGCCGGGTCGGTGCCGGCATTGCCACCCTGGCGCCAGTACAGCCCGTCAGTATGGTCGGTATCAATGGAGAACGTGTTGCCGAAAAGCTCCACCCCGTCTCCGACGCTGTAGGTGGTGTCATTGTCAACCGCGCAGACCCACTCACTGCCATCCCACTTGGCGATTTCGCCGGTGGTGCAGTTCAGCTCGGCCAGGGTGTCCGTGCCCTCGATGTCGTCAAGATCCTCGATCAATGTCCCATCCGGCAGGCGAACGCCACCGGAGGTGCGCACGATGCCGGCCACATGCAGGGTATCCTGCGGATTGTTGGTGCCGATGCCGACACCACCCTCGGCCTCGATCAGGAACTGGTTTTCGGCAGTGCTTTCGAAGTCGACATCGTCACCATGC
Organism: Natronospira sp.; assembly: GCA_003558125.1. GTDB lineage: Bacteria > Pseudomonadota > Gammaproteobacteria > Natronospirales > Natronospiraceae > Natronospira > Natronospira elongata. The sequence goes on from PWMQ01000053.1 coordinate 3,194, forward strand.
GACCAGACGAATGCCCCGTCATGCACGGATTTTGCCCGGCGACCGGCGGCCAGGCTGAAGGCGCCGGCGGCTTCGTTGTTGGCGCCGCCGGGGACTGTGCTCGAAGTGCCGCTTGCGGTATTGACGGCGCCGCCACCGACGGTTGCATTGGGGGCTTCGGCGCTATTGAATTGGCCGCCTCCCACGGTTGAGTTGAGGGCGCTGGCGATACCGCTAAAGCCGCCGCTGATGGTGGATGAATTGCCATCGGCTGTGTTGCCGATTCCTCCCCCAATCGTTGCATAATTGCCGCTTACAGAATGCGAGAAATTTTCTTCTCCTCCACCCGCAATGGTCACGCCGATGGGATTGCCTTGGGTTTCGTTGCTCGCATGGCCAGCGATCCAGTTGGGCGCAGTGTCGGGATCATCGGCGGGCTCCAGACGCAGGGTGCGCTCGCTGAAGACGCGGATCTCGAATGGCGCATCGTCGATGGTGCCCAGAAAGTGGCCGCTGGCCGGATCGGTGCCGGCGGTGCCTTCCTGTCCCCAGGCATTTTCCGCGCCATCGGCACCATCGTCGCCCGGCGGTCCCTGTGGCCCCTGCGGGCCTTCCGGACCTTCGGGGCCTTCCGGTCCTTCGTTGCCCGCCAACGCAAAGTAAGCTACCGGCGCCGGCGTGATCGGCTGACGGGGATCGAGTTCCTGCCCGTCGACAATCACCTGCAACCAGCGTTCGCCACCATCGAAAACGCCGCTGCCGAAATCCAACTCCACCTGGAACAGCCCGTCGCTGACTTCCACGCCGACATGACTGTCGCTGGCCAGGGAGCTGCCGCCCTCGTCCTGTTCGTAGAGTTCGAAGACGATATCGACCTGGGTATCGGCCGGGCCGGTGGCGTCCTGAAGCTGCCCCTGGTAGGTGATGGGCCCGGCCTGGACGGCCAGGGCGAAAGACGAGGCAATCAAGGGAATGATCCAGCGAAACATGGCTTCTCCTGCAGTTCGGGTCGTCGGGCGAGCTCCCGCACGGGTCGAAACAGACGGCAAGGGGCTCCCTGTACCAATGAAGCGTCAAGACGGGAATTTCGGGACAGGCAGCGCCGTCATCCGGTCCCGATCATTGGCAGGTTTGGAGGTTGACGGAGCCGGCTCGGGCCGGCCCCGTCATCATGCCGGGCGGTTCAATCCGCCTCGAAGCGGTCGTGGAACAGTTCCATCTCGTGCACCGTGAAGGCGCCGATGTCGTGAATGCCGTCGGGATGCGCATTGGGCGGCTCGGTGGTGTCACCATTGAAGAGCGCATCGCGCTCACGGCCATCGAGGTCGCGATCAGGGACTGGCTGATCGTTGCAGTAGTCGATGGCCGGTGAAGTGAACGACAGGCGGTGGTTGCTCTCAAGCTCAGGGTCGATCTGGCTGTAGAACTGCAGATCTGCTGTGGAAATCCCGATTTCCGCGGTCGGCAGATGGCCAATCATGCAATCGGCCGCAGTATCGTCGATGGTGCTGGATCCTCTCTCAACCACTGCCACATCTTCATTGTCCGACCACAGAATGCTGCCGATGATGGACAACGAGGTCTCAGCGAGTATCGCGCCATCCATGGTGATCTTGGCCCCAGAGCTGTCGGCATCGAAATTGCCGGCCATGGTCGACCAGCGCACTTCGATTTCAGAAGCCCAGTCTCCCAGAATCAGGCTCTGACCGGACGCCGCATCATTGCCATTGCCCGTCATGAGGGTGTTCTCTATTTCTACTTTAGGGGCTGGAACGGTGTCCGGGTCCGCGGTATTGATGGCATAAATGATTTCGCCGGAGTCGGCCGTGTTGCCGGTGATATAAGTATCGTTGATGATCAGGTGGCCACCGTTGTGGACATACGCCGCTCCACCCTGCTGTTCGGCACTGTTGTTCACGATCCGGTTGCAGGGCGGGATTGTGATGGTTCCGCTATCGGAGCTGACTGGTTTGCATGCACGCGCGTCCAAGCGGCTGCCGAATTCAATGGTGGCTTCAGAGGCGACATACACGCCGCCCCCGTAGTCGGCTGAATTGCCTCTCAAGTCGGTGTCGCGCAAAAAGATCTCGGTGCCTTCATCGGTGGCGAAAATGGCGCCGCCTCTTTCTGCCTCATTGGCGAAAATCAGCGCTGCGGCGTCTGGGTCTCCACCAAAAGTACTCGTGTTGCCTACAATACTGATCGAAGCGCCATCCTCGGCATAGATTCCCCCACCATCCTCCTCGGCCTCGTTCATGGCAATACCCCCGGTGGGGATGAAGCCAAAGATTTCCCGCCCGTTGCGGAGGCTGAAGTTGCAATTCTTCGCATAAATTCCACCGCCGCTCACATCGGCTGTGTTGTCCAGAATCAATCCTGCGCCGGAGCGAACCACAGTGCCCGTGATGTCGTCATCGGTGTCGGCGCTACAGTGAATGCCGCCACCCAAAACGGCTAAATTGCGTGTGATGTGGCTTTCTTCATCAATCTCCAACATGGGTCTGACATGCGGGCGGCCACCCGGACCCAAATCAACAATGGTCGGATCGGGCGAAACCAGTATTCCTCCACCGAGGAATCCACCGTCATTGAGATCGATGTCGGTGTTGACCAGTTGGACCACCAACCGGTTGTGCCGCCCGCGTATCCAGAGCGCACCGCCGCCGATAGAACTACCGTTAACCAGCTCCAGGTTCTGCAACGTGAGGCGGCGGACCGATCCACTTTCACCGACGTCGTATTGCACATCGAAATGTCGACTCTCCTCGATGGCATTCAGCGTGGTCTGACCACTGGCGCTGCCGAGGTCTCCTACATTGCAACTGGAGAATCCACCCACAATCCAGGGATCATTGACCCAGACCGCGAATTGGTGGATGACGTATTCGTCGTTCATTTCGTAGTCGGCATGAACCCCGATATGGCCGCCATGACCTCCGGCTGCCCCATCGTCAATGGCGTCCTGCAGATCGCTATAGTCGCAGCCGGCCGGGCCGACCGAGACATGGCCCTCCCAGTCATCGACCGAACGGGTGGTCTCGGCGCCGGCCATGGCCTGCTGCGACAGGCCGACCGCCAGGGCCACGGTCGCCATCGATAGCGGATATCCTCGTTTTCCTCTCATGGGTTCCTACCTCCAATTCATGTCAGGTCTTCTGTGATCGAAGTCGAAGGCGAGCCGAACCTGCAAGCCATTGCTCGCCCCATCACGCCTACCAGCGACAAAACCCGGATTTCGGGACAGGCTTCCCAAACCGGGTCGTTCAGAGCACCGACTCCGGGCTAGTGCCTTCCAGTACTTGTCCCTGGCGGGATCCAGCGGCCGATTGCGTCATTAAGGGAGATGCGTTGTTCTGGAGCGCTGGCTGCCGCGGTGGATAAGCGCGGCTTCTGCTAGATTTGAGCAAGAGGGACGCATTCACACATCATTCATCGATATGTGAGGCCGAGAGGGAGAAAGATGTCAGGGAGACTGAGCCCGGGGCGGCGGCGCGCGCTGGACCGCCTGCTGACCCAATACCTGGAGCAGCCGGCCGAGGGCCGTGCCGGTTTTCTGGTTCGCTGCCAGCAGCGCTGGCCACGACTGGGGCGCTGGCTGGAGCGTTTGGTCGCTACCGAAGACAGCCCCGCGATCACCTTGCTCGATGAGCCCCTGCGCAACGTGGCAGCACAGGCCGCATCCCGGATCGCCGAAAGCGCCGACAATCGCCCTGCTCCCGGACATCGCCTGGGGCCCTGGCGGCTGATCGAAGCGGTTGGCGAGGGCGGCATGGGCCTGGTCTACCGGGCCGAACGGGCCGATGGGACTTTCGAAAGAACCGTGGCCGTCAAATTGCTGCGCCTGCGCGGTACCGGCCTCGGCGAACTGCTGCAAAGCGAATGCCGACTCCTGGCACGGCTGGATCATCCCGGCATCTGCCGATTGCTCGACGCCGGCCTGGATGAGTCCAGCGGCCCGTTTCTGGTGGTGGAGTGGATTGAAGGTCACGACCTGTCCGGATGGATCACGTCGAAGCCGTCCAGGCAGCGCCGCCTGGAGGTGATGATGTCGCTGTGCGAAGCGGTCGATCATGCTCATCGCCAGTTGATCGTGCACGGCG
>PWMQ01000006.1 GCA_003558125.1 Natronospira sp.
GCTCTTCCGGCAGCATGCCGCCCTCGCCGGAGCAGATACCCGTCCCGGCCAGCTCCGCGCCCCGCGCCATGGCCACCTTGGCCTCTTCGGACAAGGCACCAAAGCTCATATCGGACACAAACAGGGGGATATCCAGCTCCAGGGGCTTCTTCGCTTCCGGGCCAATCACCAAACGGGTATCCACCGCCGCCTCCTCGCTAAGGGGACGACGGGCCAGCTGGCCGGTCAGGATCTGAATCTGATCCCAATGGGGCAGCTCACTGCGGGGCACCCCCATGGCGGTCATTGATCCATGATGCCCAATGCCCGACAGCCCTTCCCGGGCCATCTGGTGAATCAGCTCCACCGTGGGCTCTTCTGCCGTGGCCTTGGGCGACGGTGCCCCGCTGCCATCGTCATCACGCCCCGGCCCTTCCTTGCCCACCTGTTCCCTGTCGAACTGCTTGTGGGTGCCGTCGCAGTAAGGCGAGTTCCCCGTGTGCTTGCACTGGCAGAGATAGGCATCCCCGGTCTCTTCCGCCTTGAAGCTCTTGGGCTTCATGCCGGTGCCGGCATGGGAGCCATCACAGAAGGGCTGATCCCTGGAGCGCCCACAGACGCAGAAGGTGTAGGTCTCGCCTTTCTTGAGCGCGACCTTCTTTGGCTTGTTATCGGCAATGACGGGGTTGCTCAAAACAGACTCCTTTAGGATAGGCAGGGGGCCTGGGCATCAGCGCCCGATGAGATGACGGCGGTTTGAGAATCGCCACCACAACCGCACCATACCGTTGAACAGTAAAAGTGCCAACGGCACGACAATCATAGCCAGAGAGTAGTACACCCAGATGGACCACCAGAAAGACGTGATACCCGAAAAGGTGGGGTGATCGAAGATGACAAGGGAGAACGGCAACCAGGCTATGGCCATGGCCAGCACGATCCATGCACTCATTTGCCATACACGCCCGGACGGGCTCCCCATCAGGGCGATGGCAGCAAGCGTCATCATCCCGGTCCAGGCCAGGAAATTACCGAGCGGCAGACCAAAGGCCAGCGGCACGCCCAGCAGATCCCAACCCAGCAGCAGCAAACCGGCCAGGATGATCAGCACTTGCGCCACCAGCACCCCGAGAAGGGTTTTCATGGCGAGGGGGATGCTTTGCATTCACACGATTCCGGTTCTGAGCATGACCAAATAGTGATACTGACGGGAAGATGAATATGGGAGGGTACGCTTGTCCCTGTCCTGTGGACAAGTCAGCCGTACGGGCAGGTTACTTCGAGGCACTCCGGGATGACACTCGCGGCGGGAGAATCTATGGGCCGGACTCACAGCACGGCGAGAAACGCCACCGAAACCCAGGCCAGCGAGAAACCAAGCAATGCGCCCGCCAGCACGTCCGAGGGGTAATGCAGGCCCAGAACCACTCGAGACAGGGCAACCAGGAGCGTGAACGGTGTTACCGTCCAGGCAATTGCCGGGAAACTGGCGAACAGTATGGTGGTGAATGCCACGGCGTGGAGAGTGTGTCCGGACGGGAAGCTATAACGATCCAGGGCCGGTGTGCCGCAGTGGATGAATCGCCAGGAAACGAAGGGACGTTCGCGAACCAGCCTGGCCTTCAGCTTACGATAAATCGACAGACCCACCAAACCAAGTATGACCATCTGCAGGCCGACCTTGAACCCGGCCACTCCGTACAGGAACGGCAGCAAGATTATCAGTCCATACCAGAACACCCCGTCACCCAGCCGGCTTACAGCGATGAAAAAACGCTCCACGGCCCGATGTCGGCTGATTCGATTCATTCGGCGGCACAGCCCCAGCTCCAGCAGGTCAATCTGCTGAAAGATCAGACGCATTTCAGCCATGAGCATTACCCTCCCGCATGCTGCCCCTCATGACCGTCGTACCCGGGCGCAACAGCTGTTGCCGGAATCGGGCGGCGATCGTCGGCCACTCCAGGCGCAGGACGTTGGCGCGGGCGGCCATGCCGGAGCCGCCGTATATGGAACGATGGATCAGCGCCTGCTCGACCCGGTCCAGGAAACTGTACTCGTCGCCGTAAGGGGCCAGGAAACCATGCTTGTGGTGACGGATGTACTGCTCAGCAGCGGCATAGTTGAAGGCACAGACGGCCAGACCGCTGGCCATGCCTTCCAGCACGACGTTGCCGAAAGTTTCGCTGAGGCTGGGCACCAGCAGCAGATCCGCCGAGGCGTAGTGCCGGGCCAGATCCGTACCGGTACGCATGCCGGCGAAGTGGGCCTGCGGGCACATCGCCTGCAGGCTGTCACGCAGGGGCCCGTCACCGACGAAGACCAGCTTCAGACCGGGGAACACGGGAGCCATGGCTTCAAAGGCACGAATGGCCAGCTCCGGATTCTTCTCTGGCGCCAGTCGCCCCACGTGAAGCAGAACCTGTTCCTTGTCACCCACACCCCAGGCCTGCCGGAGCCGGCGATCACGGCGCGCGGGAGAAAAGAGCCGACAGTCCACGCCCCGGCCCAGCATGGCCGTAGGGCCGAAGCCATCCTGGGTGAGTGCCTTCCCCTGGGCCTCTGTGGGTACAAGTGTCAGGTTGCTGCGCCGATGAAAGCGGCGCAGATAGGCCCAGGCGGCCTGCTTGAGCAGACCAAAACCGTAGTGACCAAGATACTGCTGGAAGTTGGTGTGAAAACCGCTAACCACCGGCAGACCGAGCTGCCGGGCGGCAGTGACCGCGGCCCATCCAAGCGGCCCCTGGGTTGCCACATAAACGGCCTGGGCATCGAAGTCGGCGAGGTTCTGCTTCAGCTGGCGGATGGCGGGCAGACCGAAACGCAGACCGGGATAGCGGGGAATGGGGAGACCCGGGATCAGGCATTCCTGCCAGCCCCGGCGATCCAGGTTGTCGGCCGACCCGTCACCGGGCTGTCGAGGGCGAATTACCAGAACCGGGTCACCCCCCGCAATCAATTCCCGAGCCAGGTTCGAGAGGGTATGAGCGACACCATTGACCTCGGGCGGCCAGGTCTCGGTGATCAGCGCAATCCGGGCCGCTGGCGAACCGACGGGTTCCGGGAGGACAGGGATGTGGGCCTGCGTTTCCATGCTGCCATCATCCCCGCCTCCCTTTACGGTTACGCTGCCATTCCGTGAAGAGTTGCTTACAGCACCCTGCGACGAATTGCGGAGGAGAGCTGCTCCACACCAATCACCACCACGAGAATGATCATGATGATGGTCAGGGCCTGATCGTAACGGAACATGGTCATGGCGGTGTTGAGTTCAACGCCGATACCGCCGGCACCCACCAGACCCAGCACCACGGCGGAGCGAACGGCCTTCTCCACCGCGAACAGGCTGGTGGCGACAAAGGACGGAAAGGCCTCGGGCAGCACCGCACCGGTGATGACCTGCATGCGCCCGGCACCGGTGGACGCCAGGGCCTCCGACGGACCGGGCCGGATCTCCTCGACCCGCTCGGAGAAGAAACGGGCACAGAAGCCGATGGTATCCATGATGATGGCGAGGATGCCGGCCAGAGGCCCAAGCCCCACGGCGACCACGAATATCAGGGCCCAGACCAGATCCGGGATGGTCCGGAGCGTGGCCACGGTGCCGCGACAGACAACCCGGACGGGTGCCGCCGGGCTGGTATTGCGGGCACACAGCAAGGCCATGGGCAGGCTGAGGATGACACCGAAGGTGACACCCACCAGAGCCATCTGGAAGGTCTCGTACATGGCCTTGGCAATGGGGCCGATGCGGCTGAAATCCGGTGGCATGGCCTGGGCGAAGAAGCTGCCAAGATTGCCGGCCCCCCGCAGCAGGCGATCCGGGGTAAACCCGGCACCGCTCAAACCCTGTATGAACAGGGCCAGAAAGATCACCAGGATGAGCCACGTGAAGATCGAAGGCGTGGCCACGCGTGTGGGCATGTCGCGGTATTGGGACGGTTGGTTCATTGCGGGTTTCTCAAGCGTTGACGGCTTGTGGCATGGAAAGGCCGGGCGCATCGCCATCATCCTCGGCGGTGTCGGCGTCGGCATAAAGCGCTTTCAGGTCGGCATCCGACACCTTCGCGGCGGGTGCATCGATCACTTTGCGGCCGGAGACCAGGGCAATGAATCGCTCACCATAGATCCGGGCCACCGACAGGTTGTGCAAGGTGCAGATCACCGTCATGCCCTCGTCCCGGGCCACCGACCACAACAGCTCCATCACCCGCTGCCCCGCCTTGGGGTCCAGGGCCGCGATGGGTTCGTCGGCCAGAATCACGGATGGCCGTTGCATCAGGGTGCGGGCAATGGCGACCCGCTGTTGCTGCCCCCCGGACAGGGTATCGGCCCGCTGGGACGCCAGATGGGCCATGCTCACCCGCTCCAGGCAATGCATGGCAAAGGCCCGATCCTCGGCCGAGGCGGTGATGGACAGGCTGCCCAGCAGACCCCGCTGTCGCCCCATGGCACCGAAAAGAACATTCTGGAAAGCGGACAGATTGGGCACCAGATTGATGCGCTGGAACACCACACCGATGTCACGGCGCAACATTCGGAGAGACGCCCCCCTTGCACTGGTCAGGTTGATGCCACCCACCTCGACCCGGCCGGCCGTGGGCCGCTCCAGGGCATTGAGGCAGCGCAGCAAGGTGGACTTGCCGGAACCGTTGTGACCGAGCAGCACCGCGCTCTCGCCGGCGCCAAGCTCAAAGCCGACCTTGTCGAGTGCTCGCGTCCCATTGGGAAAGACCTTGCTGATGTCGTGAACACGGATATCACGCATGACGGACCTCGTCGGAAAAAACAGATATCAAGTCCAGAACGGCGAACCGGGCGGCGGCAAGAAGCCACCGCCCGGTTCACAAGCCGATCAGATATCGAATCCGAGCAGGGCATAGGCCTGACGGACAACGTCGTATTCCTCTTCCGTCAGGTCATCCACGAAGCGCGAGTTGCGATACTTTTCACGCTCACCCGGCGCCAGGATGGCCTGCATCAGCTCATCGGAGTTGGCCATGATGACCTCCCGAATCGCCGCCAGGTAATCGTCAGCCAGACTGGCCCTGGCCACGAACACATCGCGGGGCATGGTGTCACTCTCGGCCAGGATTCGGAACTGGCCGGGCGCCCGCTGCTCGATGCGACGGAAATCGCGAACACCGGAACCCAGGGCATGCACGTCCCCGTTGATCAGCGCCTCGAGGCGAGCGCCATCCAGCAGCAGGATCTCGGCGTCACGGTCCAGATCAAAACCGGCTTCGTGCAGCATCCAGCTGGGGGTGATATGCCCGGTGGTGGAACCCGGATCCTTCATGGCAATACGCTTGCCCTTCAGGTCCTGCAGGGTGCGGGCCGGGCTATCCATGGGCACCACGAAGGCAGTGCCATACTCGGCCCGTTCAATACCCACGAGCTTTTTCACGTCCAGACGCGAGGCCATGGCCACGTACTCAGACGGGCCGGCGAGAACGATGTCCACCTGACCATGCTGCAGGGCGTTGACGGCTGCGGTGCGATTGGAAACCGGGAAGAACTCAATTTCGATATCGAGCTTCTTTTCCAGCGCCTCGGCAAAGGCACCGAAAGTACGGTTGAGTTCCTCCATTCCCTCGATGCCGGTGTCGGCGAAACGAAGAGTGGTCGGGTGACTGCTTTCGCCGGCATCCTGACTGGAACAGGCGGATACCAGCAGTACGAGAACAGCGAACAGGCTAATGAGGTACTTGTGCATGGTGCTGACTCCGGGTGACCGATGACTTGCGGAATTCCCGATGAATTCCCCGATGCATGCGGCACTTTAGGGAGTGCGGGTTTCAGCACCTTGAAAGTCGTGTTGCAGAATCATGACAGGTGGGAGGGAGAACAAGAACTGCTTCGTTACCGGCAGCTTCGACTCTTCTCAGACGAGCCAATGCCGTGATGATCATTAAACCAGCGGATAGGTTGCCCGCCGCATGTAATCGTCAAGAGTTACACGGCCGCCAGATGAGAGAATGCCTTGGACCAAAGTAGAACCTCGTAATTTGCTCTCAGGCCTTCGATATGGAACGGATCCTCCTCAACCAGCTGCCTGGCTCGAGCTTCCGTCTCGGCTTCGACAATCCAAAGTGCTCCTATTGGGTCGGCACCAGCCTTTTTCCTCAGCGAACCCGCCACCAGTATTTCTCTGTCGTTCTCCTGCAAATACCTCAGATGTGCACCCATGTGCTCCGTGCGAAGCATAATTTTGCTTGGATCGTCGAATGTGCGCACCACGAATCTCATAGGCACTCCACGCTCGCCATCACCGGTGACAAAACCGGCGCGAAGAAGAGGTTTTGGCATCCGGTGCATGGCTTGGTTATGCAGCATTTAGCGGCTTGATCCGACTCACTTCTTTCTTCACTGACTGGGCCGCCGTCCAAAGATCAACAGATCGCTGTGCATTCAGCCAGAACTCCGGAGAGTTCCCAAACAAACGAGCAAGCCTAAGCGCCATTTCGGGACTGACAGCACGGCGCTCGCGCAGTAATTCATTCACTGACTGGCGAGAGACACCCAGGCATTCTGCCAATCCCGCAACGGTCAGGCCATAGTCGGGCAAAAAATCCTCTCTCAGCATTTCACCAGGGTGAGTCGGCTTACGCTGCATGCCGACAGTATTACGTATGGCCATTGTCATCACCTCACTCAGTGGTAGTCACACACTTCAACCTCATACGCATCACCATCTTCAAAACGAAAACAAATGCGCCACTGATCGTTTATTGAAATTGCGTGCTGCCCCTGCCTGTTTCCCGATAGCGGGTGAAGGCGATTACGGGGCGGCACCTTCAAATCTTCCAACCGTTCAGCCAAGTTGACGTATTCAAGCTTTCTGGCGGCTCTCGGAGCAACATCCGCAGGAAACTTCTTTGACTTACCCTTGGAGTACAGCTCTTCAGTTCGTTTATCCGCGAATGATTTGATCATGAGGTATATTGTAGCGCGTCACGTGACGAGTGTCAAGAATATTTGGGAATGCCTGCATAACGCTCTAATCAGCCTCGCCGCTTTTTGGCGTCGCCTGGATTTGATGGTTAAGCCTTGTGTAATTAGAAGCACCTACCTCCAGGACTGATGATGCTTTGCTAGACTCAGACTTCACAATTCCATCAGGACGGTGTTTTTCAAGATAGTTGTCGCCTTTTCTGTTCTTAAGCAACCGCCTTACTCAGCTGCTTCTCTGGTTCCGGGTTGAGGGCGGTTGGACCGACGACTCGCCAGTTCCGGACC
>PWMQ01000024.1 GCA_003558125.1 Natronospira sp.
GGTTGTTTCAGTGTCGGTGGGATTTGGTTCCGCTTGGCTTTGATGCGACCGAGGAAATCGCGGATAAATCCGCTCCCACGGTGCCTTTAGCGTATGCCGAAGCCGCCGTGGGAGCGGCTTCAGCCGCGATTAAGAGCCTCCGGATCGCACCAAAACACGAGCCTGAACCAAACCTCTCGGCTGGCACCGCCCGGGTGATCCCACCAGGACCGTGGCCGGGACGCCCCCGTCACCGCTATCGAAGGGCACCACCCCAGTCAAAGCCACCGGTCAACCTGACCAGCCGGATTCCCTGTTATAATTCGCCCCGGCCGACTCCCCGGCCGGCAGGCAAATCACTCAATCCAGGAGGTCATCGTGGCGCAGAGCAAGGCCCAGGGTATCGCCCGGGATCAGGCGACCCCCAACGATCGCAAGCATTACGAAGTCACCCGGGATGATCTGCCCGTTCACTGCCCGATGCCCGGCATGAGCCTGTGGAACTCCCACCCCCGGGTCTATATCCCGGTGGCTGAGAAGGGCGAAGCCCGCTGCGGCTACTGCGGCGCCCTTTACGTCCTCAAGGACTGACCCCTCTTGTCCGCCCCATCGCCGACGGTCCTGTTCGTGCCCGTCAGCGGGTCGGGCGGATCCGGCGAGTATTACCGCTGTCTGGCCATCGCCCGGGCCCTGACGGGCCTGTGCCCCGACGCCCTGGTGCATTTCGTGGTCAGCCACGAAGCCAGGCTGGAGCGGGACCCGGCCTTTCAGTATCACGAGCTGCCCGACAGCCCCACCCGCGCCGTTCATGAGACCGTCGAGCACATTCGCGGCCTGTCCCCTGATCTGGTGTTCTTCGACTCCGCCGGCCGCATGGCCCAGTTCCGGGCAGCGCGCGAGAGTGGTGCCCGGGTCGTCTGGCTGAGTGATCGCCCTAACAAGCGGCGCAAGGCCTTCCGCCTGCGCATGATGCCGACGCTCGACCTGCATCTGATGGCCGCGCCCGGCGAGGCCGAACCCCGACTGGGTCCCTGGCATCGCCTCAAGCTGCGACTCTTCCCCCATCTGGCCACCCGCTTTTTCAGCGGCATTGCCCCGAGCGTGGACAGCGCCCGCCGACGCGAACTCTGCGAGGAACTGGGCCTGCCACAGGAGGACTATGTGGTGCTGGCCCCGGGCGGTGGCGGCTATCACTATCGGGGCCGGCCGGTACCGGAGATCATGCTGGGCGCCGCGGCAAAGGTCAGCGAGGCCACCGGCCTGGCCTGTGTCATGGTCATGGGGCCCCAGTATCAGGGTGAGGTGAACGACCATGAGGACCATGAGCGGGTGCGCGTGGTTTCCAGCCTGCCCACCCAGGATCTGACCCAGCTACTCCATGGTGCCCGCCTGGCGGTGATCGGGGCCGGCAGCATGATGACCGCCCAGACCCTGTCCATTGGCGTGCCGGCGGTCATGGTCCCGGCCGGCGGTGATGATCAGCCGCCCCGGATCGCCGAGTTCTCCCGCCGTGGCCTGGCCAGTGCTGCCGAGATGGATGAACAGGCCATCGCCGATGCCGCCATCGCCCTGGCTCAGGACGAGTCCCGCCGCCATGCCCAGCAGACCGCGGTCCGCGATGCCGGTATGCGTAATGATGTGGATGAGGTGGCGAAGGATCTGCTGGTTCTGCTCCGCCAGCGGTAACTATTGCCCCGCTGTAGGCGCGGATTTATCCGCGCCTACAGCGGGGTAGTAGAGGGCGTGCTGGTTCGCGACAGGGCTTCGCCGAAGCCCAGCTCCCACGGCTAGAATCTGCCAGCTCGCAGCTCGCAGCTCGTAGCTCGTAGCTCGCTGCTCACTTCACATGCTTGCCTCCGGTCCAGCCCCCCTTGGCGAGCACTTCCTTGCCCAGCTCAATCGCGCTATCTTCCAGGTCGGTGGCCATGGAGTCGTTCCAGCGGTTGAGGAAGCCGTAGAGGGAGATGGCACCGAGAATCTCCACGATCTGATCTTCGTCCCAGTGCTCACGCAGGCGGGTGAAGATTTCTTCATCCACGGCATTGGGGACGGAACCGGCAGCCAGGGCAAAATCCAGTGCGGCGCGTTCGGCTTCGCTGTAGTGGGGGCTGGTTTGGTACTCCCAGACCGCGTCGACCTTCTCCTTGGGGATACCCTTGATCTGGGCGGCGACCAGGGAATGGGCCTCGCAGTACTGACAGCCTGCGGCCCGGCTGGCGAAGTAGGCGATCAGTCGCTTGAAGCCCGGGTCCACGGCACCCTGGGGATCCATTACCGCCCGGGTCAGCTCACCGAAGGCTTTTACCATCTTCGGTCGGCGCTGCATGGTGAGCAGGCTGTTGGGGACGAACCCGAGAATATCCTCGAAGACTTGGAAATCCTCGGCCAGCTCGGGGGTGGCATCCTTGGGCAGAGGCTTCATATAGGCCATGGTGTCGGCTCCTGTTGGCATGCTGAAAAGTAGATTGGTCAGCATCGGGGACGCCGGTGACGGCGAAAAATTACTACTGCGCCATCAATGCATCCAGTTTTTCGGTGACTTCGGCCACGGTGATCCGCTCCATGACCTGCGGGTCGCGCACTCGCGTGCCCCAGCGGACGTCATCAACCCCTTTACCGGTCTCGGCCTTGAGGGCTTCTGGATAGTGATTGACGCACCACTGGCGGCTGAAATAGGGACCGGTGCGATCGGGATTGGAACTGGCATAGAGGCCGATCACCGGGGTGCCGGCGGCGGTGCCCATGTGCGCGGGGCCGGAGTCCGGGCAGAGTACCGCCCGGGCCCGGCGAATCAGGGCGAACAGTTGCTTTAGACCGGTCTGGCCCACCAGGTTGGCGGGCTGATGGTGGCAGTGGCCCATGATGGCCTCGGCCATGTCCCGCTCCCGGTCCGTGGGTCCGCCGGTGATGATGGTGCCCAGACCATGGTGCCGGGCCGCGTGGTCGATCACCGCGGCATAGCGTTCCGGCCGCCAGTCGCGGAAGTTGCGCGACCGCTGACTGGAGCAGGGGCTGAGGATCAGGGCGGGGCCCTGATCGGGGATATGTTCGCGGGCGAAAGCCTCGTCGGCCTCCGGGACCGGGATGTCCCAGCGCGGTCGACTGATGTCGGCGCCAAGCTGGGCCGCGAATGCCAGCAGGCCTTCCATCACATGCTGTTGCGGCCGGGCGGGGATGGCCTCGTTGGTGAACAGCCACTGCCAGTCCCGGGCGCGAGCGCGGTCAAAGCCGATCCGGCGGCGGGCCGGAATCCGGCGGCTGGCCAGGCTGGCGCGCAGGGCCACCTGCATGTGCAGCAGGGCATCGTAGTCTCGTCCGGCCAGGGTCTGGCCGAGGGCTCGATAGCCGGACCATCCGGCCTTCTTGTCGAAACTGATAAACTCCACCCCTTCGATGTCGCCCACCAGGCTGGCTTCCAGTTTGCCGATCACCCAGGTAATGGGGGTATCCGGCCAGCGGTCCTGGAGGGCGCGAAGTACTGGCACTGTGTGGCAGACATCGCCAATGGCGGACAGGCGCAGCATGGCGATGGCGCGCGGTGCATCGCTGGAAGGGTAATCGGCGCTCATGAATTCTGAATCCCTGTTTCTAAGCCGGCAGGAAAGCTGCCTCATGCTAGCGGATGACCGCCGCCTGGGCCACCCGAAGCCCGAGCACTTCGAGCCCCGATGGTGGCAGGGGGCGGGTCGGGTGATTGGCGAGGCCAAGGGGCGGGGCAGTGCCTGGTTTCTGAACATCGACACCGAGCAATGGGTTCTACGTCATTATCGTCGGGGCGGCATGGTGAGCCGCTGGGTTGAAGATACCTATCTCTATACCGGCGCCGAGCGTAGCCGGCCCTTTCGGGAGCTGCGTCTGTTGCGGGCAATGGAAGCGCGGGGCCTGCCTGTTCCTGCCCCTGTTGGTGCCTGTCTCAGCCGCCAAGGGCTGCTTTACCGGGCAGACCTGATTAGCGTGCGGGTGCCGGGACAGCCCCTGTCCAAACGGTTGATGGAGGGTGACAGTGATCCCGGCCTGTTCCGGCGGGTCGGTGAGGTAATCGGACGCTTTCATGCCGAGGGCATATTCCATGCGGATCTCAATGCCCATAATATTCTGGTGGAAGGGGAGTGTGTCCATTTGATCGATTTTGACCGTAGCCAATGGCGCCGGCCCGGTCACTGGCAACGCCGCAATCTGGAGCGATTGCAACGCTCGGTGAAAAAAATCCTGGCGTCTGACTGGGCAGAAGAAGCTCAATGGCAGCAAGCCTGGCTGGCCCTGGAACAGGGCTGGCGGGATGTCATCAAAAAGGGTTGATAACGAGAATGAATATCCTGCGTGGTGTGTTGAGCCAGATCATCATCATTCCGGCCACGGTGGTGCTCATCGTGCCCATGATGTTGACCGCCCTGATCAAGCTGCTGGTGCCCAATCGGCGCTTTCGGCGTTTTGGAACCCGGATTGTCATCGGCATTGCCGAGATCTGGGCCTGGCTGGTGGTCCGAACCTTCAGGTTAGTGCTGCAGACCCGCTATGAAGTCAGTGGTGATCTTGATGTGGATCGGCAACACAGTTACATGCTGGTCTGTAACCACCAGAGCTGGGTGGATATTCCGGTCCTGATTGAGGTCTTCGATGGCCGTGCCCCCTTCTATCGTTTTTTCCTGAAGCAGGAGCTGATCTGGCTGCCGTTGCTGGGCATGGCCTTCTGGGCCCTGGAGTATCCTTTCATGAAGCGTTACTCCAAGGCCGAGATCAGGAAGAACCCGGAAAAGCAGGGACGGGACCTGGAAGCCACAAAGATCGCCTGTGAGCGGATGCGCGGGCTGCCCGCAACCATCATCAACTACCCGGAAGGCACCCGCTTCACCTGGGCCAAGCATGAAAAGCAGGACTCACCGTTCACCAATCTCCTGCGTCCCCGTGCCGGGGGCATCTCCTTCGTGCTTAGCGCCATGAATGATCAGCTCGATGGCCTGATCGATGTCACCATTCGTTATCCGGGCGGCAAGCCGGGCTTCTGGCAATTCCTCTCCAACCGCGTTCCCCGTGTTCAGGTGCATGTCCGCAAGCTGCCCATCCCGACCGAGATGACTCAGGGCGACTACCAGAATGACCCGGAATTCCGGGCCCGCTTTCAGCAGTGGGTCAATCAGCTCTGGGAAGAAAAGGATCAGCGCCTGGAAAAGATGAAGGATTAGCCTCGCGCGGGGGGCGTCGAGAGGAAAGAAAAAGCGGCCTCGCGCAAAGTCGCCAAGACGCAAAGAAAGAAAAATCATATTGCTCGCGCAGAGACGCTGAGACGCAGAGAGGTTGCCTTTGTGGGAGGGAGCTTCTGGTCTGTGGGAGAGGCTTTAGCCTCGACAGTGCCATCAGCTGGTGGACATCGAGGCTAAAGCCTATCCCACAACATAACCCCCTCTGCGTCTCTGCGCGAAATAGCTTTTGAATTTTTGAATTTCTTTGCGCCTTGGCGCCTTTGCGCGAGGCTATCTTTTCTTTTGCCGTTTCTCGTGCTTTCGGTGTTCGGTGGTCTTGAAGCGGTTGTGGGTCCAGAGGTATTGCTCCGGGACGCGGCGGGCCTCGGCTTCGATAAGGCTGTTGACGGTGGCGCCGTCCTGTTCCGGACTCATCTCGGCCATGCCCTCGATGGGGGAATCAATGCGCAGCTTGTAGCCTTGTTTATCCGGCAGTCGCTCCACCCAGAAGGGCATGACCGTGGCGCCGCTGATGCGGGCGAGGCGATGGGTGGCCGGGTTGGTGGGGGCAGGGACGCCGAAGAAGGGCACGGTGACAGCGTTCGCTCCCTGGTAGCCCTGGTCGGGGGCATACCAGACGGTCATGTTTTGCTTCAGGCTCTTCAGCAGTTCTCGCACCGAGTCCCGTGGGATGGCCTTTTCGAAGTGGGCCTCGCGCCGGCGCTTGCTGATGTATTCCAGCAGTTCGTTGCGATTGGGCCGATACATGAGATGAAAGGGCCGGTAAAGAGAGAGCAGCCGGCCGCCGATTTCAAGGGTGGTGAAATGGGCAGACAGCAGAATGGCGCCCTTGCCTTTGTCCAGGGCCGCATCCAGATGCTCCAGGCCCTCGATCTCCACCAGACCCTTGAGGCGTCGGTCGGAAGCCCACCAGCACATGCCGATCTCGAACAGAGCGATGCCCAGGGCCTCGAAATGTTCCCGGATCAGTTGCTGACGCTTTTCTTCCGACCAGTCGGGGAAACAGACCCGCAGATTATATTCCGCCACCCGCTGGCGACGGCCCGCGAGCTTCTGCATCAGCCGACCAAGGACACGCCCCACCCGAATCTGAGCCCCATAGGGCAGGAGGATGGCTACCCGCAACAGACTAAAGGCCAGCCAGCCAATCCAGTAACGGGGGTGTAGAGGGGCTTTCATGTTGTTGTCACTCATCCTATTGATCTTGCCACAGGCAGAGAAAAAGAAAACACCAAAAGGCGGCCTCGCGCAAAGACGAAAAGACGCTAAGAAAACCAAAAGTGTATTTTCCCCTGAGGCGCTGAGATACTGCTATTCTGGTGCCGCTCCCACAGAGTAGTCACCCCACTCAAAGCCAACCCTCCGCGCCTCCGCGGTAAAAATGGTTTTGAATTTCTCTGCGCCTTTCCGCGAGGATGCATTTTTCTTTCTACCTGGTGATGTTCA
>PWMQ01000025.1 GCA_003558125.1 Natronospira sp.
CAAACGCCTGCCGGAACCAAGGCCTACCTTTTTTGGCGGTCACCTGGGCCGTGCCAATGAAGAGTTTGGTTCAGTCTTATCTCTTGGTGCCATCTGGAGGCTTTTAATCGCGGCTGAAGCCGCTCCCACGGTGCCTATAGCCTATGCCGGAGCCGCTGTGGGAGCGGCTTTAGCCGCGATCGCACCAGCCGAATCGAAGCCAATCTGCTCGGATATCAGAATACGCCTCCAGCATGCACGGCCAAGGTATCCTCCATCTAGAGTGGGTCCAGGTCCCGGTGGCCTTGCTCAAGGCTGTGGGAGCCAGGGTGAGGCATGACTGATGGTCCGGTGGACCATCGCAGTTTGCCGAACGCCCGCACAGGGATGTGCGGGCTGGACCGGAACATCACCGGTCACCGGCGCCGGAGGGCCCTACACTCACTAAGGCCCATAGCCATTAGCTCACCAGGGTCACAAGCCGTCACCCAAGATCATCCTTCTTGACCGACATCCCTGCCGTCAGCGCCATCCGCATGGCATCTTCCATGGACATGTCCACCGCGCGAACACGGGAGCGGGGAAGGAAAAAAGTGTAGCCACCGACCTGATAGCTCATGGGCATGTAAACCGCGATGCGATCTTCGCCGCCCACGCCATCCGGCAGGCCGTCAAAATCCTCACGGGTCACAAAGCCCAGCAACTCCACTTCAGGGTCAGGCCCGGGCCGCACCATGACGACCTTGTCAAAACTGTTTTTCTTGTCGCTGGTTACAAACTGGACCAGGTCCCTGAAGGCACCGTAAACGGTCTTGAGCAAGGGAATGCGGTCCATGATCGCGCCGCCAAAACCAAACAGTCGTCGGACGGGTTCGGTCCGGGTCAGCAGGCCGACCGCGAAGACAAGACCAATGGCCAGGACCACTCCCGTACCCGGGATGTAGTATTCATCCGGCAGGACCATCCGCACCAGGCTGCCCAGCCCGCGCTCGGCACTGAACAGCAGCCACAAGGCCAACCACAAGGTAACCACGGCCGGCAGCAAGGCGGCGAGACCCGCCAGAAATATGCGCCCCAGTTCACGCATGCACGATCTCCCTAATGAGTGCTCAACTTCGTGCTACGGTAGCAGATTCAGCCCAACGACGATGGAATATGAAAACCGTACTGTTCTGGTTCCGCCGCGACCTGAGACTGAGTGACAACCCGGCATTGCGTGCTGCATTGAATGCCGCCGACAGGGTGGTGCCGGTCTATATCCATTCTCCGCACGAGGAAGGTGACTGGGGCCCTGGCGGTGCCAGCCGCTGGTGGCTGATGAAAAGCCTGGCCAGGCTGGACCGACGCCTGTGGGATCACGATAGCCGACTGATCATTCGCCAGGGCGATGCCCTGGATTGTCTGCACTCACTGCTGGCGAGCACGGCCGCGGAGGCGGTATTCTGGAATCGACTTTACGAGCCCGCGGTAGTGGAGAGGGATCGAAAGATCAAGGAGTGGCTGAAGCAGCAGGGCTACCATGCGGAAAGCCACAACGGTGCCCTCCTCGTCGAGCCCTGGGAGCTGCGCACGGGCAAGGGTGAGCCATACCGGGTTTTCACGCCCTTCTGGCGGGCCCTGTCCAAACGCGATGAACCGGACAGCCCCTTGCAGAAGCCACGTACTCTGCGTCCTACCGCACAGTGGCCATCTTCACTGGCTCTCGATGAATTAAAGCTACTGTCGGGAATCGGCTGGGAAGACAAACTGGAAACACACTGGCAGCCGGGAGAAGCAGGTGCCGGTGATGCCATGGATCGTTTTCTTGATCAGGCACTGGTCGATTACAAGACCGCTCGCGATTTGCCGGACGTGAGCGGCACCTCGCGGCTATCGCCCCATCTGCACTTTGGTGAAATCAGTCCCCGCCAGGCATGGCACCGGGTGCGTTCGCGCATGGCCGGCCAGGCGGCAGTGGAGGAAGGGGGCTGGACCTGGCTGCGTGAACTGGGCTGGCGGGAGTTTGCCCATCATGTCTTGTTCGAGTTTCCCCACACGCCGGATCAACCCCTGTATTCCCGCTGGCAGGATTTCCCATGGCGCAAAAACCATGAGGCCTTTGTGCTTGCCTGGCAGCGCGGCGAGACCGGTTATCCCATCGTTGACGCAGGCATGAGAGAGCTGTGGGAAACCGGCTACATGCATAACCGTGTGCGGATGATAGCCGCCTCCGTCCTGGTGAAGAACATCCGTGCACCCTGGCTGTCGGGGGCAAAGTGGTTCTGGGATACGCTGGTGGATGCGGATCTGGCCAACAACACCATGGGTTGGCAATGGTCGGCTGGCTGCGGTGCTGATGCGGCGCCGTATTTTCGTATCTTCAATCCTTTCACCCAGAGCCGGCGCTTTGACCCGGAGGGACGATATCTTCGCCGCTGGCTGCCGGAGTTGAGCAAGCTTCCCGACCGGGACCTGCATGCCCCCCATGAAGCCGCCGACGGCATCCTTCACCATGCCGGCCTGCGACTGGACCGAGACTATCCCCGGCCCATCGTCGACTACAAAAGCTCCCGCGAGGAGGCACTGGCGGCTGCCCGGGCGGTGGCTTCATCGTGAGTAGAGGGTCGTTTGGCGGTTGGAGGGTCGGCAGCGACAGAGTTCGGTTCTTTTAGGGAACCTCTGATCTGCGTCAGACCCTGCGATGACGGTGACGGGTTGCGTTCCGGCCTATGTGCCGACAGGACTTTCCAAGGACGCTGTGAATACATCCCTGTACGCTCTGGGTTCGGCCGGGAGGCTGCGTATTCCTGCTCCGCCTCCCGGTCCAGCCCGCACATCCCTGTGCGGGCGTTCGGCAAGCTGCGATGGTCCACTGGACCATCGGTCTTGCCTCACCCTGCCTCACACAGCCTTGGAAAGCCCTGTCGGCACATAGGCCTGCCTTTCGTAAAAGGTCACCTAGGCTGTGCTAGGGTCTAGCTTGGTTCAGTCCTATATCTTGGTGCCATCCGAAGAGTTTTTTCGCGAATAAATTCGCTCCCACGATGGCTTTGCGGTATGCCGAAGTCGCCGTTGGTGCGGCTTTCGGGCGTGATTAAGGCGGGTCGAATCGGTGGCAATCTGCACAAAGGCCAGAATACGCCATCAACCAGCTCGGCTCAGGTGACTTCCACCCAAGGTAGCCCGTGCTAATGGAAAGTTTGGTTAAGTCTTATCTTTTGGTGCCAGCCGGAGACTCTTGATCGCGGCAGGAATGCCGCTCCCACGGTGCCATTAGCGCACACCGAAGCCACCGTGGGAGCGGCTTTAGCCGCGATTAAAAGCCTCCAGATGGCACCAAGGCAAACGAAGCCACCAGAACAGCAAAAGAAAAATCAAACCACGCGATTACGTTCCTCACCCGTCTTGAAGGCACGCACATTCATGGCCATTTCATCCAAGGCACGTTGACGAGCTTCGACGGTGGCCCAGGCGATATGCGGGGTTAGCACCAGGTTGGGGACATCCTCGTCGAGCAAGGGGTTGCCATCCACCGGAGGCTCCTGGCTGAGCACATCCACCCCCGCGCCGGCGATCTCACCCTGGCGGAGGGCATCGGCCAGTGCCTGTTCATCGACAACTGCACCGCGGGCGGTATTGATCAGAATGGCATGGGCAGGCATGCGCTTGAGGGCATCGGCATTGATCAGATGACGGGTGTCCTCGCTCAGCGGGCAGTGCAGGCTAAGCACATCGGATTGCTCCAGCACCTGCTCAACCGGCAGCCGACCCTCACGAATCTCACCTTTCCAACCCGGCCTTTCGGCGATCAGTATCTCCATGCCGAAGGCCTCTCCCAGGCGGGCCACCCCGCCGCCAAGCTCACCGTAGCCAATAATACCCAGAGTGCGGCCAGACAGCTCGCGGATAGGGTAATCGAGCATGGTGAAATGGGGTGATCGGCTCCAATCACCACCGCGCATTCGGTCGCGATAATCGTCGAGGCGCTGATTCAGGGTAAGGATCAAGGAAAATACATGCTGGGCCACAGCGGCCGTACAGTAACCGGCGATGTTGCAGACCGCGATGCCCCGCTCCCTGGCCGCATCTGTATCCACATTGTCGAAGCCCGTGGCCGCCAGACAGATCAGCTTGAGATTGGGGGCAGCATCCATCAATGCCGCAGTCACCTTGACCTTGTTGGTCAGCAGGCACTCCACCTCCGCGATCCGCGCCGGTATTTGTTCCGGGGCACTGACCGGGTAGATCTCCAGGGGATTGAGCACGGCCTCGAGCTCCGTGGTCAAGACATCGTTGTTGCTGACGGTATCGAAATCCAGGAATACGCCTTTCACTAAAGTCTCTCCGCTTACTCAGAAAATCGCGAATGGCCTGATCAAACGCCAGCCCCGCTGGGCAGCTTCGGGGTTTGCGGCGGGGCATCGGGCCGGCAGAGGAGAAAACCCTGGGCGAAATCCACCCCCTGGCTGGCGAGGAAATCCCATTCCGACCGCGTTTCAACACCCTCGGCCACCGTTTTGACGTCCAGCTCCCTGGCCATCTCAACCAGCTTGCTGAACACGGTCTGGCGATATCGGTCGCCATCGATACCACTGACCAGTTCCCGATCAAACTTGATGTAGTTCGGCCGTAGCGAGGAGAGGAGGTTCAGGGAAGCGTAACCGGCACCCAGGTCATCAAGGGCCACACCAAAACCCGCATCACGATAGAACTGAAGGATTGATTTAAGGTGTTTGCTATCGGAGATTTCCTCGCTCTCGATCACTTCAAACACCAGTCGGGACGGTTCGATGCCGGCATCGTGGATTGCCCGAACGGTGGTCTGGAGACAGAAATTCGGGTCATAAATGGCCGTGGGATTGAAATTGATGAAGATCTTGCCAGGCAAGTCATGGCTGACAGCATCCCGGATCGCGGTCAGCCGGGCGGCACGATCCAGGTGGAAGGTCAGCTCCGCCCGGCTGGCGGCCTGGAATATCTCGAAGGGGGGGATGGTTTTTCCGTCGTCCCCGCGAGCCCGAAGCAGGCATTCATGGGCATGAATGTTGGCCGGATTGGCCATGGAAACGATGGGATGAAAATGGGCAAACAGCCTGTCGGACTCCATCAAGTCCACCAGCCAGCAACCGGATTCACGACCCAGCAATACCGACAGGGACCGGGCCTGAAGCAAGTCGCCAAGCCCGGGGGTCTTGTTTCCGGCAACAAACAGGGCATGGCTCTGCTTCTGTTCCGGCTCGCTGAGGCGTTCTTCCAGTTGGCCCAGCAGGCGAGAAAGATCACCGTCACCGAGGGCGATACCCTGAATGCCGCCGTCCATTTCCTCGATACTCAGGCCCAGGGCCTTGCTGGCCTCCCGCAGCTTGCGACGGGTATGGGGAACGGGAGGCGCCAGATAGAGGCGCCCGCTACTTCGGGGCAAGGGTTCAACGACTTCACAGGCTGAACAACGAGCCTTTGACTCCATGTGCAATCAGCTCCCAAGCTAACAATCGTGGCATCAACGCCGCCCTGGCTGGAATTGGCCAAAATCAGCAATCCACTGTTTCCTGGTTGACTTCGAAATCCACCGCACCTTCGACCCGTGGCAGGCGAACCAAATGGAAGGGCTGAGTAAATGCCTGGGTCACCATGCAATTGCGACCCGGCGCCTCCATGCGGACCCGCACCTTCAGACCCTCTTCGTTGCGCTCGGCACTGCGCACGCGAACGGTATATCCGCCCGTGCGACGCTCGCCCATGAAGGCGGCGATCACCATGAACTGCTCGAAATCCACCGCCGGCGGCTCACCGCGTTGGCCAGCCTGCCGCCAGATCCCCTCAAAAGCCTCGGCGTCACGGATAACCGTCATGCTCTCGCTGGACACACGGCTCTGGGTGCCTCTTGCCAGCTCTTCCAACTCCAGTTGCTCTCCCACTTCAACCTCCGCACGTTCACCGCCAGCGCAGGCGGTCAGTGGCAGCATAACGGCCATAAAAATCAGTTTATGCCAGGACATGGTCTAGACCCTCAATACAATGGAAACCCGGTTCACCCGATTCTGACACACTTGGTGACCACTATTCAGACATTCTCTAGCCGGTGTTTTGCAAACCCTGAGCGATGCCGTTGACCGAGGCAATCAGGGCATGCAGCAGGGCATCATCCTCACGCCCGCCTTCACGCCAGCGGCGGAGCAGATCCACCTGAAGGATACTCATGGGATCCACATAGGGGTTTCGCAGGCGAATGGCCCGAGCCAGCACCGGATCATCTTCCAGCAGCTCATCCCGGCCTTTCACGCTCAAAAGACCTTCTATGGTGGCCTTATGTTCCTCACGGATACGGTCGAACAGTCCATGGCGGGCCGGATCCACCAGGACCATGTAACGGGCGGCAATATCCATGTCCGACTTGGCCAGCACCATCTCCACATCGGACAGCAGGGCGCGCAGGAAGGGCCAGTCCCGAGCTGCCGTAAGGAGTGCTTCCTCCCCGTGGGCCTCCCGGGCCGCGCGCAGGCCGGCCCCCAGGCCGTACCAGCCGGGCAAGAGCGCCCGGGATTGGGTCCAGGCGAAGACCCAGGGGATGGCGCGCAGGTCCTGGATGCCCTGGCCACTGCGTCGGCTGGCCGGGCGCGAGCCCATGGCCATGCGTTGGATCACATCAATGGGGGTGGCCTCGCGGAAAAAATCCTCGAACGCGGGCGTCTCGTAAACCAACTCCCGGAAGGCACTGCGGCTGGCGGTCGCCAGCGTCTCCATCAATTCGCTTTGCTCGGGGCTCGCCGCCACTGCCTGGCCGGGCATGCTGGCGCGCAAGACGCTGCCCACGCTCTGCTCCAGGGTGCGCATGGCAATGGAACGCAGGCCGTACTTGGCGCTGATGACTTCGCCCTGTTCGGTCACCCGCAAGCGCCCGCGCACGCTGCCGGCCGGTGCCGCGAGCACCGCCTGGGGCACCTTGCCGCCACCACGACTGGTACTGCCGCCGCGTCCATGAAATATCCTTGGCTGCACTCGGCCTGCCTCGGCGGCCGCCACGATTCGTGCCTGGGCCTTCTGGACCGCCCAGCGGGAAGCAGCAATGCCGGATTCCTTATTGCTGTCGGAATAGCCCACCATCACTTCCTGGGCCGCATCACGAGCGGCCAGATGGCTGGCGTAGAGGGGTTCGTCGAATACCTGGCGCAGGATGTCCGGTCCGTTCTCCAGGTCGGGGACGGTTTCCAGCAGGGGCACGATATCCAGCGGCACCTGGCCGTCGGCATCGCCCAGACCGGCAATCCGGGCCAGCAACAGCACGGCCACCAGATCTTCCGGGCCCTGGGCCATGCTGATGATATAGGTGCCGATGGCCTCGGGGCCAAAGCGGCGGCGACATTCGCCGATGGCCCGGAAGACATCCAGGGTCGGATCCAGGGTCTCGCCCGCCGGGGTCTCACCGTCGATACCGGCCTCCAGCAGACCTCGCATGCGCTCAAGCCGCTCCTCGGGGCTTCGATTCATCCATTCCGGGTCCTGCAGATACTCGCCGATTGCCTGGCGATGGACCTCGGAATCCTGGCGGATATCCAGGGCGGCCATGTGGAAACCGAAGGTGGTGGCCCGCCGATAGAGTCGGCGGACGGAGAAACGACCGGCATGCTCACCCCGATTCTCACCCAGGCTGTCGGTGATACAGACAATATCGTCCACGAATTCCGAAGGTGACTGATAGGCGGCCTCGCCATCCGTCGCGGTGGCGGCAAGCCGCGCCTGCATCATGCGGATCATCACCCGGTAGGGCATGCTGCGGTGACGGGCCGGCAGTGCGTCCACCACATCGGGAAAATCCCGCTGATACTGTTCCAGCCGCATGCGCAGGGCCTCGGTGACACCGATGCGGGAGAGTGACTGGCTCAGGCGGCGGTAAAGCGCATCCAGTTCCCCCTGATAGGCGCGCAATACCAATTGGCGGTGCTCGGCCAGGGTTTCGCGAATGGTGGTGGCATTGACGTTGGGGTTGCCATCCATGTCACCGCCGACCCAGCTGCCGAAACGGACCAGGGGCGGCAACCGCTCGGGCAGTTCCGCCTCCGGCCAGACGGCAGTCAGCGCTTCTTCCATGGCTTCATAGAAAGGCGGAATCACCCGATAGAGGACATCGGTGAAATAGAACAGCACATGTTCCAGCTCGTCGGCCACTGAAGGCCGTTGACTGGGATGCTCCTCGGTCTGCCAGGCCGCAGTGATTTCCATGCGAATCCGCTCACGGGCGGCGCGATCCTCTCGCGGGGTCATGTCCGGATCCATGCGGCTGACCAGGAGACGGGCCATGCGCTGCTGCTTCTCCAGCAAGGAACGGCGCATGGATTCGGTGGGATGGGCAGTAAAGACCGGAACGAATTGCACCCTGTCCAGGGCCTGGATGATCTGGTCCCGGCTGATCCCGGCGGCCTGGAGCTTCTCAAGGCTGTCCCGCAATCCATCCGGCTGAGGCAGGTCTTCCCGTTCATAATCCCGCCGGCGGCGGATGCGATGCACTCGTTCGGCCAGGTTCACGGTCTGGAAATAGGTGGAAAAGGCACGAGTCAGGGCCGCAGCGTCTGCCGCCGACAGGCCTTCCATGGCCTCGGCCAGGCTTTCCGCGGCAATACGATGGCCCTCACGCCGGCGGATGGCATTGCGTCGGGCCGTTTCCACCCGCTCATAGAGATCAATACCGCCCTGCTCCCGGAGCATGGCACCCACCAGGGCGCCCAGCTCACTGACATCATCGCGCAGGGGCTGATCCTTGGGGGCAAACTGGATATCGCGTCTGGCCATCAGTTCAGAATCCATAAGGTAAAGTTCAACACCGAGGCGAAGGCCACCCACAGCCAATAGGGCAACAGCAGCCAGATGGAGAGTCGGTCTTCGCGATGAAATAGCATGATCGTCAGGCTAATGGCTGCCAGCAGCAAGAGAATATGCCCGAAGGCCACCCCGGGCATCTGCAGTCCGAAAAAGATCGCTGACCAAAGGGCGTTGAGCACCAACTGGAAGATGAACACGCCCAATGCCAGGCGGGCCGCAGCAAAACCCCGTCGCCACCACACCCGCCAGGCGGCCACCGCCATCATGGTGTACAGCAGGGTCCAGACCGGACCAAAGACCCAGCCTGGCGGATTCCAGGCCGGCTTTTGCAGCGCCGCATACCATTCGCCCGGCGGAAACAGACCGCCGAAAGCGGCGGCGGCGAAACAGAGCAACAGCCAACCCAGCAGCCCTGCCAGTCCCTTGATGGAAGTCATGGTGCTTACTCCAGTTGCCAGCTTGCCTGGTAGCGTTCGAAACCCAGTGGTGATCCCGGCAGGCCCTGCAGTTCTATTTCATCGCCGGCCTCAAGCGGGCCAACGCCGGCCGGGGTGCCGGTGAGCAGCACGTCACCGGCGCGGACAGCCCAATAGCATGATAAGGCGGAAAGCAGTTCTGGGGGCGAAAAAATCATGTCCCCAGCATCGCCCCGTTGCCGTTCTTCGCCATTGATTTTGGTGACAAAGGACAGCTCCTGGAAATGGCCGAGAACATGATCGTCTACTGGCAGGAATGGCCCCAGCAGACAGCTTCCGTCAAAGGCCTTGGCCACGTCCCAGGGCAGGCGACCCTGTTTGAGGCGGGCCTGCTCATCCCGCAGGGTCAGATCAACCGCAAGGCCGAGGCCGACAATGGGCCGCTCAAGTTCGCCGCTGAGCAAGAGGGCGATCTCGCCTTCATAGTCCACCCGCCCCAGGCCAACGGGCAAAGAAGCCGGGCCGGGAGCACGGCAGGCGCTGCCGGGCTTGAGGAATATCACCGGTTGCTGTGGACGCTCGGCGCCCATCTCCCGGGCATGATCGGCATAGTTGCGACCGACGCAGAAGATGCGGCTGGCATCAGTGACCGCAGGGTCTTGCCCGCTCATGCCGATCCCTTCGCCACGGGTGAGAGGGCCTCGCCAAACGCCGAGAGGGTGGCCTCGATGGCGGCATCATCCACGTCGAGATGGGTGACCAGACGCAGGGTGGTGGCGGGATTGACGATCACCCCTCGCTGCTTGAGTCGGGCAGCGAGTGTCGGGCCATCAACATCGGCAGGGGTGACAAAAATCATATTGGTGCCACTGCGCTCGATCCTGAGCCCGGCCCCCAGGGCCTCCAGCCCGTCGGCCAAGCGCTCGGCGCGGTGATGATCTTCGGCAAGGCGGTCCACATGGCGCTCCAGGGCAACAATGCCGGCAGCCGCAATGATCCCGGCCTGGCGCATGCCACCGCCCAGCACCTTTCGCCAGCGCCGGGCCTCGTGGATGAATTCGCGCCGGCCGCAAAGCAGCGAGCCCACAGGCGCACCCAGGCCCTTGGAAAGACAGAAAGAAACACTGTCGAACTGACGCGTGATGTGCTCCACCGGCAGGCGGTGATAGACAGCGGCATTGAAGACCCGCGCCCCATCCAGATGAAAGCCCAGGCCAAGTTCCCGCGCCAGGGCCGCCATGGTATCGATATAGTCCATGGGCAGGGGCCGCCCCCACCAGGTGTTTTCCAGGCACAGCAGGCGGCTGCGGGCGAAATGGGCATCATCCGGCTTGATGGCGGCGCGCACCGCCTCGGGATCCATCCGCCCGCCCTCGTCCAGGGGCAGGGGCTGGGGCTGGATGCCACCGAGCACCGCCGCACCACCGCCCTCGTACTGATAGGTGTGGGCATTGTGACCGACGATGTACTCGTCTCCACGCCCGCAATGGGCCAGCAGGGCGGCCAGGTTGCCCTGGGTGCCGGAGGGCAGGAACAAGCCCGCCTCCATGCCGGTCATTTCGGCGGCCAGGGCCTCCAGGCGACTGACGGTGGGATCTTCGCCATAGACATCATCGCCCACCTCCGCCTTGTGCATGGCCTCACGCATGGTCGCAGTGGGCCGGGTCACGGTGTCACTTCTCAAATCGATCACTGTCAGGGGCTCCATCAAGCCTGCCGGGACAGTGCCAAACCATACCATTCATCCGAAAACATCGCTGCAAGAAAAAAGAGGGGCACCCTTGGGTGCCCCTCTTCGTACAGCTCACGCCAAATAGCGGTTTACCAGTAAAGGGACAGGTCCTGATCGATACAGATCAGGCCCTGCCGAGTCTGCCCATCATAATAGTCGGCAGTTTGGCCTACCCAGTTGGAAACCACCATACAAACGACACCATCACTCCGTTCGGCGACATCAGCCACGGGGACAAGGTTGGCACCCGGGCCAGCAAGGAGCTCAAAATCCTCATTCACTGCACCCGAGTCCTTATCCACCAAAGCAATCCCGTCACGCTCCTGGCCATCCACTTCCAGGAAGTCGCCAGCGATGAATACACCCAGCGAGGTGGCACCAAGACCGAACTGGGCATCTAGATCCGAAGACGGATTCCACGGCTGAAGTACACCATCGGTGTTGAAGGCTGCAAAACCGTCACGGGGGGTACTATTGGCGGTGTCGAAATTGCCGGCCACGTAAATTATGCCGTCGTGGTAGCTGATATGCCTCACTGATCCGTCGAGCTCCGGTGACCAGGAGGTGACATTGCCATCGGCGTCGATGGCGGCGATATAATCGCGGGACTGCCCGTCCAGGGTGTCAAAATCACCACCCACATAGAGCACATCATCGGAGCCATCCATGGTCCCGATACTGCCACCCTCAGGATCAGGAAAGTCCGCCAGCACGTTGCCGCCGGCATCCAGGGCGACAAAACCATTGCGGTTGGTGCCATTGACCTCGGCGAAACTGCCACCCATGACGATGGCATCGCCCAGGGCGTGTAGCCGCGTAACCCGGGGGTTGGGGAGGGAGCTGCCATCCTCCAGCTCCAGATCAGGCTGCCAACCCAGATCAAAGGCCCCGGTAAGCCGATCAAAACGGGCCACCCCATCGACTCGAATCCCTTCAGCCGTGCGCTCGCCCAGGCTACCCACATAGATATAGTCATGAGTCTCCGCAAAGGCTGTGACCGTGGAACCCATGCCAGGCCCCCAGTCGCGAAACTCACCGGCCATATCCAGTGTGCCAATGCCACGGGGATCCTGCAGATCCCAGACCGTGCCCGTGGTCGCGAAAAGCAGGCGGTCGTCCTCGACAATCACCCGGCTCGCACCCCGGGGCAGACGCAACTCCGGCCCATCAAGCAGTGTTCCCTCCGGCGAGAAGAGAGCATAGTTTTTCTGCCGTTCGCCACCGATGTAGCGAAACAGCCCGGTAACCAGGATGTTGCCATCGATTTCCTGAATGTTAGACACCCCGACGGACCAGCCGAGGTTGCCATAGTTGGGCTGCGCCTCGGGCCAGTTCAGCTCATCACCGGTGTCGCGATCAAAAGCTTTCAGAGGCGTGGATAGGGATGGAAAGGGCGACTCCCCAAGATAGATGGCATCATCGGTGACGAGAAGAGCGCCGACCCAATTGAAGCCATGGTCAATCATCAGCGCCGACAAGTCACCATTTTCATCGATCCTGGCAAAACCATCCCTGGGCTCACCATCAACCTCGGTAAAATTGCCTGCCATGTAGACAGCACCATCCTCGGCAACCGTCATGTGGGAGATAGTCTCATCAGGATCGATCTGTGCGACCCAGCCCAGGAAGCTGCCGTCATCGGCGAAGCGGGCAACCCCTTCCTCCTCGTCGCCGGCAGTCATTTCCAGCGTCGTGACGGCGTAGATCTCGCCGTCGTGCATAGTCATCCGGTTAATGCTCGCATCATGGTCTAGCTCCCACGCCAGTACATCCCCTTGCCTGTTGAGCTTGGCGATCCCATCGACGTTGGCTCCGTTGATTGCGGTGAAACTACCGCGAACATAGAGCCGATCATCGTGAAACAGCAATTCGCTGACCATCCAACCATCTATATCTACTTGCCAATCACTGTCCAGGCGACCATCTTCGTCAACCCTGGCAAGCATCTGCCTTTCCTCTCCGTCGATGTAATCAAAGTCACCGGCGAGGAAATAGCCATCTTCACCATCGCTTACCATGGCACGAACCCGACCGCCCACCTTGGCAGTGGGCAGGGGCGTGTAGTGTTCCCGCTCCAGCGCCACAAAGCCCCCGCTCATGCGGGCACCAGCGGTCATTGACCCGCCGAAGAAGAGGTTGTCATCCTGATCAAACATCACGGCCCGGGCCCACATATCGGTCACCGGCGCCATGGGGCGGCTGCCGAACACGGGCCCGAAGCCGGCACCGTCTTCCTCCAGGGCAAAGTAATAGCGCTGGTCGTTGTCCAGCTCTTCCACCCGGTAGGGGGGCTCGATGTCACTGGCGCTGCCACTGCCATCGTGGGCGGAATAGTTTTCCGGGTCCATGTCGGGGTCGGTGGACCACACCAGGCTGTAGCTGGCGCCACCCGCCGCATCCCAATCGACTTCGACTGCCTGATTGCGGGGCTCGGCCCAGGCATGGGCGACGGCTTCGGCGCTGCAGCTCACCTCGACGTCATCCACATCCTCGCCATCAATGACGCCACTGGCATTGTCGATCTGGCACTGCTGGCCATCCGGATGGCTGTCGACGGTGACCTCATAGCTGTCGCCATCGTCCAGGGTGGTTTCAAAGCTGAAGGCGCCATTGTCGCTCAGCGCCAGAAGATCATCGTCGTTGAGCAGCAGCTCCAGGGTGCCACCCGAAAGACCGCTGAGATTGCCGCCGACAGCGAAACCGTCGTCATCGTCGTCGTCATCACCATTGTCGTCGCCGTTGTCGTCATCGTCGCCGTTGTCGTCATCATCGCCGTTCTCCCCCGCATCGGAATCGTCGCTGCTGGACGAGCCCCCGCAGGCCGGCAGGATCACCGCCACGGCCAGTGACAAAATGAGCGCTGCGAGCAGACGCAGCAGATTCTCAGGATAGAGCTTTTCCATGACCCGCTCCCCTTCGGAAGGTACAGAGTTTTTGGTTCTATCCAGCTTGGAACAGCCGGTCCAACGCTGCCATCCCCCACGTGAGGCCCCCCGAGGCCCCAGATTTCGAGCCGAGCACGGGGAATGCTAGGCTCTGTGACGTTCGCACAGCCCGGGGAGCGAGAGCATGGAGACCATCGGCGAGGCCTTTCAGGCCCTGTCCGGCTTTCTTTGGGGGCCGCCGCTGATCATTCTGGTGGTGGGCGGGGGCCTGTACTTTCTGATCTACAGCCGCATGGGCCCCTACCGCTATTTCGGCCACGCCATCGCCATTCTGCGGGGCAAATATGATGATCCCGACGACCCCGGGGACATCACCCATGCCCAGGCCCTGTCGGCGGCACTCTCCGGGACCCTGGGGCTGGGCAATATCGCCGGGGTGGCGGTGGCCATCGGCATGGGCGGGCCAGGTGCGGTCTTCTGGATGTGGGTGACCGCCGTGGTGGGCGTGGCGACCAAGTTCTTCACCTGCACCCTGTCGATCATGTACCGGGGCCGGGACAGCATCGGCCAGCTCCAGGGCGGGCCCATGTACATCATCCGGGAAGGCCTGGGTGAACGCTGGCGCTGGCTGGCCGTCTTTTTCTGTGTCGTTGGCCTGTTCGGCACCCTGCCCATCGTGCAGATCAATCAGCTCACCCAGGTCGTGCGGGATGTGATCTTCGTGCCGGCGGAGCTGGTGGACCCTGACAATCACTTCACTTTCGATCTGATCTTCGGGCTGCTGGTGGCCGGTATCGTGGCTGCGGTCATTTTTGGCGGCATCAAGCGTGTCGGTTATGTGGCCGCCCGCCTGGTGCCGAGCATGGTGGCGGTGTATCTGCTCATGACCGCCGGGGTGCTGGCCGCCCATGTGGCCGATCTGCCCGGCCACCTGCTGTTCATCGTTCGCGATGCCTTCACCGCCGAGTCCATCGGCGGCGGGGTCCTGGGCATGATCACCATCGGGGTCATGCGCGGGGCCTTCTCCAACGAGGCCGGGATCGGCACCGAGGTGATGGCCCATGGGGCGGCAAAAACCAAGGAACCGGTGCGCGAAGGGCTGGTGGCGATGATGGGGCCGGTGATCGACACCCTGATCGTCTGCACCTGCACCGCCCTGGTGATCCTGGTCACCGGTGTCTGGCAGCAGGAGGATCTGGGCGGGGTGAGCATGACCGCCATGGCATTTGGCGATGTGCTACCCGGCGAGCTGGGGGCCTGGGTAATCGCTTTCGTGGTGCTGATCTTTGCCTCCAGCACCATGTTCACCTTCTGGTACTACGGCGCCAAGTGCCTGGGCTATCTCATCGGCGCGGAGCGCCAGCACTGGTACAAGTACTTTTATACCGCGCTGATCGTCGTTGGCGCGGTGGTCTCGCTGGAGGCGGTCTTCGGCATCATCGACAGCGCCTATGCGCTCATGGCAATCCCGACCATGACCGCCACCCTGTTGCTGTCCCCCAGAGTCCTGGCGGCGGCCCGTGACTACTTTCAGCGCCTGAAACGGGATTAGGGAACCTCTGATTAATTCATTCGCACCCGCAGCCAATGAATTAATCAGAGGCTCCTTAGGTCTTGCTCTTGGCCGGCTCGCCCTGGGTCTTTCTGGCCATGGCCACCACCTGTCGGCGACACTGGCGCAGGGCGGCGGCCATTTCCGCACCACTCTGGAAGCGGTCCTCGGGCTTCTTGGCCAGGGCCTTGTTCATGATCTGGCGGACGCAGGGCGGCAGATCCAGGCGCAGATGGGTCACGTCCGGGTGCTCTTCATTGGCGATCTTGTACATCAGGGTGGCCAGGGGCTGACCATCAAAGGGCAATTCGCCGCGCAGCATCTGATAGAAGGTCACACCCAGGGAGAAGAGATCGGAGCGACCATCTACCCGCCGGCCCAATACCTGCTCCGGTGACATATAGGAGGGCGTGCCAAGGATGGTCCCGGTCTTGGTCTTGCTGGCATCGGTGAGGCAGGCCACACCGAAGTCGGTAACCTTGATCCGCCGGGTGCGGCGATCATAGATCATGTTGGCCGGCTTGATGTCGCGATGGACCACGTTATGGCCATGGGCATAGTTCAACGCCTCGGCCACCTGGGTGACGATGTCGAAGACCGTGGGCACGGGCAGCAATTTGCCCGGCCGGGTGTAGCGCTGCAGGCTGGTGCCGTCCAGATAGTCCATGGCGATATAGGCCAGGTCGGCCTCCTCACCCACGTCGTATATGGTGACGATACTGGGGTGATTGAGGCGGCCGGCGGTCTCGGCCTCACGGAAGAAGCGGGCGGTCACCTGTTCCAGTTGTTCTCCCTCGAATTCCTCCGACAGGGCAACGGTCTTGACCGCCACCGTGCGACCGATGCGGGGGTCCTTGCCCAGATAGACCACACCCATGGCGCCACGACCGATCTCCTTGTCGATCTCGTAGCGACCCAGCATGGGCTTTTGCATGCCATCCTCGGTCAGGACCAGGGAACGAACCCCGCCCAGGCCGCTACCCAGGGCCATCTTGCTTTCCAGCACCCCAAGCTTGCGGATCCGCGCATCCGCATCGGCAAAGCCGGGGGACAGCCTGGACAGGTGACGGAGAACACTTTGTGCCTTGGCAAACTGGCGGCGACGCTCGAAATCCAGGCCCAGGTCGTAGAGCTGGTCGAGGACGCGCTGATCTGGCTCACACTGTTTGAGCCGCTCAAAGGCGGCATCAAGCCGGCCCTGGGCCCGCCAGGCCTCGGCCAGTTGGCGATTGAGATCGGACAGGGTCTGCCGGAAATGGTGGTATCGATCGCTGAGGTACTGCTTCGCCCCCAGAGCGAAATGTCCCGACAGCAGGGCAACAACCGGCATGGCCAGGTCCAAACGCAACATGCGGGCCATGGGCAGCACCAACTGCAGATTGACCAGGATCACCGCCAACAGCAGTGTCAGGGCAACCCCAGTGGCCAACCCCACCCGGGGCAGGAGATAACCCAGATAGAGGGCCACCACGAAGAGCACGGCCCACGGCACCACGGCGACCCACACGGGCGCCGAATAGAGATCTCCGTTGATCAGGGCAGTGGCGTGCTGGGCCACGACTTCCATGGGACTGAGCACACCCCCCGTGGGACTGGGCATGGCCTGGGCCCACTGTTCGGACGAGGTGCCGATGATCACGGCGCGACCTTGCAGGCTGGCGGGATCAAAACGTTCCGAGAGGAGCAGATCGAGACTGACACGGGGCAGGGCCCGCTCGCCATCCAGAGAATAGAAATGAGGCTGAAAACGATAGCTGACATCAGTCACCACGCGCCGGCCACCAATCGCCAGGTCGCTGGGATCCTGGGTACGGATGTCAGCTGCCTCAGCACCGAGGATGTGGGCGGCAATATTCACGGACAGGGCGGGCAGAAAATGATCGTCGCTGCGCAACAGCGCGGGAGGTTCCCGGGATGCGAGGCGATCCTCCACCCGGGGCAGAAAACCGACCCCCGTTACCTCGCTGCTCAATCCCGGGTGAGCCGGGACGAGGCGCCCGGAGGGCAGCGCCGGCGTCGCCGCCATGCGACGCAGGATGCGGATATTGATCGGGTCTTCGATATTGGCGCTGACAGCGCTGTCGAGCATGTAGGGGGGAATCCAGTCCCTCGGCAGGGGTCCGCCATCGCTGCCACCAGTGGCGCTGCGATACGGCAGGCCCAACAGAACCGGGCCCAGACCCTCCAGGCGAGCCGCCAGAGTGGCATCAGCCACCGGACCTGCCAGGCCCCAATCCGGGGGCAGCACCAGGGCGGTAACACTGGCACCCGCGCCACGGGACATGCCCACCGCCTCACCCACGGCGGCGGCCAGACTGGTCCAGTCATCGAAGCGCTGCAGGCTACGGTCATCAATATCCACCAGCAGCACGGCCTCGCCGGGAGCCCTTTCCGGGGCCAGTCGCATGCCCCATTCAGCCAATTGCCCGTCCAGGCCGCGCCACAGGCCGGCGAGGCCGGCCAGGGCAACCAGCAGGACAACGGCGAAACCGATGAATCGATCGTTTTTGAAGGCCTTGCTCTGCAAGCTTCCCCCGGTCATCAATGCGGCCGCTGCCCTTCCGGTCAGCCGCCGCGGGACTCTACCCCCCGGACCACAGGCGTCACTATCCCACAAATTGCTGTTGGAACTCACGGGTCTGGACGCTGCCCTTGGTATATTACCTTGAGACGGATAAAGCAAACCCGCTTATCGCCAATCCCGGCCTGGAGGGCTGCCATGGGCGGATCGCCACGACGCATCACCGGCCTGTTTTCGGCTCTCTTGCTCCTGCCCATGCCGGCCCTGACGGAGCGAGGGGTTGCCTACGAGGCGCGGATTGAGAGCCAGACCCTGCGGCCCACGGTGGCCGATGAGGCGCGTCGCTTCAGCCTTCAGAGTGGGGTCATTGAGTTGCGGGAAGGCCTGACCGCCGGCTTATGGGGTGATCTGCGCCTGGGGCTGCCGTCAATGCGCTTTGAAGCCGCGGACACGGTTGAAACCCCGAGGTTGGGCGGCCACTTGCTGGGGTTCGGTCTGGGTGGTCGCCATCCGACCGGCAGCCCCCTGGCTCTGCGCTGGAATCTGGACCATGACTGGATGGCGGTCAGTGGCGGCCTGGGCGAGGGGGATGTCGAAGTGGACATGCGCCAGGGCCGCGCGGAGCTTGGCCTGGACTGGCAAGGCCGGCATCTGGGCATTGGCATTGGCGTTGCCCGCCACTGGCTGAACGGCGAAGAGACCCGCCGGGATGAGGACGGCCGCAGCGACAGGCGGCTTCAGTGGCGGCCGGACAGCCACGCCTATCTCAGCTTGTCACTGGAGATCGATGATGGCGGCTGGGTGGGAGTGCGTCACGATGCCATCGAGGGCGGGGGTGCCACGCGCCTGCTGTTCGGGCGCCGCTTTTGATGGTTTCCGGGATTACAGAGGCGGCAGATGATCTGCCAGCCACTGCTCGATTTCGCCACTGTCCTTGACGCCACGGGTGGTGGCCACCCGGTTGCCGTGCAGATCAAACAACACCAGCGTGACCGCATCCACGTCCTGGTTATCGGCAAAACGCTGGCCCCGAGGATGATTGAGATCGGCAACCAGATACAGCATGGCCTCGGGATGCTGATCCCGGACCCGAGCCAGATTCTCCATCAGGGTAACGCTTTCGACATAATTGTGATCATGGACAAGCACCACGGCCGGCTCACCGGTCCCCACCAGACTGAGATCGGTCTCAAATCCCGAGGGCAACATGCGTAGCAGCAGCCAGGCCAGCAACACAATGACCAACAGCACCAGGGGAACGGTGACAACACGGGGCAGGCGTTTGGCGGCCATGGCATTTCTCCAATCAAGCGTCTCGGCAATGGGGCCCTCCCGGGCTCGGGGCAGAACATTGCCCCAATCCGTGGCAAAGCTCAAGCACGGGGGGGCAAAACCATCCCGGCAAGTCAGCAGGAGAAACAGGGGTGAGTGACAATCCGATAACAAGACCGCCAGTGCATGCCTGGCTGGCCCACTGCCGCCCCGGCATGGAGTCAGCGGCTGCGGCGGAGCTGGACGAAAGGGCGCGGGCGGCCGGGATTGCCTCGGCCTATGCCATCGCCCGGCCGGGAGAGGCCTGGCTTAGACTGGTCTGCGCCGACCCAGCCGAGACAGCGGCCATGAACCGTCATCTACCGCAGGATTATCTGTTCCCGCGGCAGGTGCTGAGGGAATGGCATTGGCTGGAGGGGCTCCCCGGCAAGGACCGCATCAGCCCCATCATCGAAACACTGCCCGGCGGGAGTTGCTTTGGGGGCCTCCAGATCAGCGTCCCGGACAGCAATGCCGGCAAGGGCCTCTCCCGTTTTGTTCGGGCCTTCACTCCCGCCCTGCGGCGGGCGCTGAAGGACAAGGGTATCCGTCTGGATGCCGAGGGTGCCCCCGTGCTGCACCTGTTTTTTCCCGATTCCACTCGCGTTGCGGTGGGCAGCAATCAGGATCCGGCCGAGCCGGCCGGGGGCATTCAGCGTCTGCGGATGCCGTCGGCCGCGCCCAGCCGCTCCACGCTCAAACTGGAAGAGGCCTTGATCCGCTTGATGACGCCAGAGGAGCGGGAGACCCATCTGCAGCCTGGCATGACCGCCGTGGACCTGGGTGCCGCGCCGGGCGGCTGGAGCTGGCAGATGGTGCGCCGCCACATCCATGTCACGGCGGTGGACAATGGCCCCATGGCTAAAAGCCTGCTGGACAGCGGCCTGCTGGATCATGTTCGCGGCGATGGCTTCACCTGGCAGCCCGCCGCTCCTGTCGATTGGCTGCTTTGCGACATGGTCGACAAACCAGCGCGGGTGGCAGCCCGAATGGGCCAGTGGCTGCAGACAGGCTGGGCCCGAAGGGTAGTCTTCAACCTCAAGCTGCCCATGAAACGGCCCTGGCCGGTAGCCCGGGACCTGTTGGCCGAACTGCGCGCTCGGGCGGGAGCAGGCGCCAGCCTGCGGGCCCGCCAGCTATACCATGACCGCGAGGAAATCACTGTCCTGATATTGCCCTAGTCCCCTTGTGCTCTCACATCCCCGTTCTAAGCTATGAGTAAGGGCGGGGCACAGTGCCCTGGCCCAATGACTGACAATGACATGGTCCAGGAGGCGATATGAACAGAACAACAATGCATGGCCTGGCGTGGTGTCTCCTGCTCCTGTTCCTCATGGCCTGCGAGGCCCCGGATGAGAACGGAGCGGTGGATGACGACGCCGTGGCAGAGACCCCTGAGGCCACAACGGACTGTGAGCTGGTGATGGGCTGGGACCCCTGGGAGCCTTACCAATACCGCACCCCGACCGGCGAAGTCGCCGGCCTGGATGTGGAGCTGGTCAGCGCGGCAGCGGAAAAGGCCGGTTGCGAACTGGAGTATCACCAGGCGGATTTCGTATCCCTTCTGGCAGCCCTGCGAGACGGGGAGATCGACTTCATACCGGGTGCCACGCGCACGGCTGCCCGCGAGGAATTCGCCTATTTCAGCATCCCGTACCGGGATGAGACCTTCGCCATCTGGGTACGAGCCGAGGATCTGGACCTGTACCAGGATGAGAGCCTGGAAAGTCTGCTGCAACAACGGCGTCGGGTGGGACTGACGGAAGGCTTTCTCTATGGCGACGAGGCCGAAGCGGTGATCGCCAACCCGGACTACGAGCGCTACCTCACCAGTGCGCGGATTGGGGACATCAACCTCCTGCGCCTACTGGAGCATGACATTGACGCCCTGATCGAAGACCCCTTCGTGGCGGCGTCGGTGCAGCGACGCCTGGGCCTGGAAGACCAGGTGGCCCGACTGGAACAGGAGCTCAGCAGCGGCGAGGTAACACTGATGTTCAGCCGTGAATCCGTGGACCAATCCCTGGTCGAGCGCTTTGACGAGGCCCTGCAGGCACTGATTGAGGGCAATGTGCGGGACGAAATCACCACCCGCTACCAGACCCAGTAGATCCGCCGACCAAAAGAAAACCGCCACCCTTTCGGGTGGCGGTTTTTCATGCAAAACCTCAAGCGGCTTTTACCAGATGTTGGCCCGCTCGTCCTCCGGCAGGTACATCGCATCACCGGGCTGCAGGTCGAAGGCCTCGTAGAAGCCCGGGATGTTGCGCAGCGTGGTATTGACCCGGAATTCCCCCGGTGAATGGGGGCGGGTCTGGAGGTGCTGACGCAGCGCTTCGTCGCGGAACTGGATGCGCCAGATCTGGCCCCAGCCCAGGAAGAAGCGCTGATCGCCGCTAAAGCCCTCGATTACCGGCGCCTCCTCTCCTTCCAGGGACAGCTGATAGGCCCGCCAGGCCACCCGCAGACCGCCATGGTCGGCGATATTCTCGCCCAGGGTGGCCTGGCCGTTGATGTTGACCCCCTCCAGCGGTTCCTCGGCATCGAACTGGTCCACCAGCACCTGGGCGCGGGACTGGAATTCCTCTTCGGAGCCCTCGGACCACCAGTCGCGAAGGTTGCCATCGCCATCCACACGGCGACCGGAGTCGTCAAAGCCGTGGCTGATCTCATGGCCAATGACCGCGCCAATGGCGCCGTAGTTGATGGCGTCATCGGCATCCACATCAAAGAAGGGGGGCTGCAGAATGGCAGCCGGGAAGACAATCTCGGTCATGGAAGGTGAATAATAGGCATTGACCGTCTGCGGGGTCATGAACCATTCGTCCCGGTCCACTTCCTGCCCCAAGCGCTCCAGCATGCGTCCGTATTCAAAGGCGCGGGAACGTTTGATATTGCCCACCAGGTCATCCGGATCGATTTCCAGGCCGTCGTAGTCCCGCCATTTGTCCGGATAGCCAATCTTGGTGTTGAAGCTCTCAAGCTTGGCAAGGGCCTCGTCGCGGGTCTCCGGGCTCATCCAGGGCGATTCACGCAAGGTCTCCTCGAAGGCGATCATCAGGTTGTCCACCATCTCGGCCATGCGCTCACCGGCTTCGTCATCGTAATGACGCTCCACATAGAGCTTGCCGAGCTGAAAGCCGATCACCTGGTTGAGCACGTCGATACCACGCTCCCAACGGGGCTTCTGCTCTTCCAGTCCCTGAAGGACGCGCCCCGAGAAATCGAAGCGGGCCTCGACGAAATCGCTGGACAGATAATTGGCGTAGCTGGAAAGAACCCGCCAGCGGAGATAGTCCTGCCAGGTCTCGATATCGGTATCGGCGATTACCGAGGCAGCGGTTGCCAGATAGTCCGGCTGCCGAACCACCACCGACTCCACATCGTCGGCACCAATGTCGGCAATGAAGGCGGCCCAGTCGAAATCCGGCGCCAGTTCTCCGAGTTCGCTCACCGACTTGAGGTTATAGGTGGCCACCGGGTCACGGTTCTCGACCCGGGTCCAATGACCGTCGGCCAGACGGGTTTCGGTGTCCATGATGCGCTCGGCAGCGGCCGCAGGGTCCTCGTGACCGGCAAGCTCAAACATGCGCTCCACATGCTCAAGATAGGCCTCACGAACGTCCTGATTGCCGTCATCAAAGTAGAAATCCCGATCCGGCAGACCAAGCCCGGACTGGCTGAGGTAGGAGATATATTGGTCGGAGTTCTGGGCATCCTGGCGCACAAAGAAGCTGAACGGGCCGGAGACACCGTAGGCTGGCAGCTTGGCCAGCAGCCGGCGCAGCTCATCATGATCCTCGACCGCGTCGATGCGGGCGAACAGGTCTTCCAGCGGTTCCATCCCGAGTGCCTCAAGGGCGTCTTCATCCATGAAGCTCTGATAGAGATCGCGGATCATTTGCTCCGCTGAGCCGGTTTCGAGGTTCTCTCGCTCCGAGACCTCTTCCACCAGCTCACGCAAATGGGCCTCGGCCTGTTCACGCAGCTCGTCAAAACTGCCGTAGCGAGCACGATCGCTCGGGATATCGGTACGCTCCAGCCAACCACCGTTCACGAAGCGGAAGAAATCATCCTGGGGCCGAACATCGTGATCCATGTTGGCCATGTCCACGCCCAGCTCGGCTTCGCCCTTGGCCGGCTCAGGAGTCCGATCCCGGTCCTGGTCATCCTGGCCACAGGCGGCCAACAGGCCGGCGCAGAGCAAGACGCTCATTGTCTTGTGCATCATCTGGTCCTCATATTGTCATGCTTGAATGGATCTCACCCGGCATCACGGCGGGCAAAACGCAGCCATCCGCCGCCTGAGTGCGGTCAAAGCGACCCGAAGAGGGTAGCAGGACGGCCTACGACACCGATATGACTTCGGCACCGTGGATTGGTTTCATCGCGGGTTCAGGGGCGGGCGGGAGGACCAGCTAGTGCAGCCAGTCGTCGATAAACCGCTCGAGGTCGTCGTAGGTGTAATTTTCAAACCAGATATAGCGGAGCCCGATCCGGAAGCGCTCGCCATCATCGTCCCGGCAGGCCACCACCCGACAGCGGGCATCCACATTGGAATAGCGGCCATCCTTCAGAGGCAATTGCATCTGCACCCGCAATTCCTCGCCCCCAAGCTCCCCCCGCAGGACACTGTCAGGCAGGAGCTGCCGGGCGGTTTCATTGTTGCAAAGCAACTGCAGACCGGTCAGGGAAATATCCAGGGCAAGGGCCGGGTGGGCATGATCCCGCCCGTCCAGCACCTTGACCGGGTGCTGGGTGTCGATGCGCCCGAATACCCGGCGATCGTCGCCGCCGTCGGTATCTTCGCTACTGCTGATCTTGCCCATTGCTGCCTCCCATCCCTAATTCGGCCGTGACCCCCCGCCACGAAAACCGCCGCCGGCCGTGCTTCAAATGGCACAGCTCGACAGCCCCTTTTTTTCCAGATACCGCTGATGATACTCCTCCGCGCGGTAAAAGGTCGATGCCGGACTGATCTCGGTCACGATGGGGCGCTGGAAACGCCCGGATGCTTGCAGGGCCTGCTTCGCAGATTCTGCCGCCTGCCGCTGAGCCTCATCGTGATAGAAAATCGCCGATCGATACTGACTGCCTACATCCGGGCCCTGACGATTGAGGCTGGTGGGGTCATGCATCTCCCAGAACACCTCAAGCAGGGCCTGATAAGACACCTTCTCTGAATCATAGACCATCTGGACCACTTCAGCGTGCCCCGTCTCGCCGGAGCAAACGTCTTCGTAGCTGGGATTCTCGAAATCCCCACCCAGATAGCCGACCTGGGTGTCCAGCACCCCGTCAATCTCGCGGAAGCGGGCTTCCACGCCCCAGAAACAGCCGGCACCAAACGTTGCTTTATTCTCGCTCATGGGGAGATTGTCTCCATCCAAGGGCCCCAAAATCAAGGCTGCGGCAGAAAAACCCCGGCCTGGGGAGAGGCCGGATTTGCAGGCCGCGGCACCAATGCGCTTTACTTTCGCCTTTCGACCCGCAAGGGCCCGCAAAATTCCCCAGGGAGAAGTATCCGTGACGCAAGCGTCAGCCCAACCCCGTGCCTGGCTCCATGCCCTCGGCCCCGGTCTGCTGATGGCCGGCGCCGCCGTGGGCGTATCGCATCTGGTGCAGGCAACCCGGGCGGGGGCCGAATACGGCCTGCTGCTCCTGGGCCTGGTCCTTATCACCTGCCTGCTGAAATATCCCTTCCTGGAATTTGGTCCCCGCTATACCGCGGCGACGGGTGAAAGCCTGCTTGCCGCCTATCGCCGCCAGGGCCGCTGGGCTTTGTCCCTCTATGTCCTGATCACTGTGGGTACGATGTTCGTGATTCTGGCCAGCGTGACCCTGGTGACCGCCGGTCTGGCCAGCCGCCTGTTTGCACCCGAACTGGATACTGTGCTGATCTCCGCAATCATCCTGGCGGTATGCGGCCTGGTCCTGCTGCTGGGGCGTTTCCGGGGCCTGGACCTGAGCATGAAACTGATCATGTCCGTGCTGGCTGTCCTGACGCTGGCCGCAGTCAGTCTCGCCCTGCTCAATCCCGGCGAATGGACCGCGGAAACCGCAGCACCGCCGTTGTCCAGCCTCTGGACCGGCGCCGGCATTGCCTTCCTGCTGGCGTTGATGGGATGGATGCCCATCCCTCTGGATGTGGCCGCCTGGCACTCTCTATGGGCCATGGAGCGTAGCCGCAGCACCGGTCAGCGGGTCAGCGTCCGCCACGCCCTGCTGGATTTCAAGATCGGTTATGCCGGCGCCACCCTGCTGGCCGCCTGTTTCCTGGTGCTCGGCGCCCTGGTCATGTTCGGCAGCGGTGAGCGCTTCTCGGACAGTGCCGTGGCCTTCTCCAGCCAGTTCGCCCAACTCTACGGCCAGCTGCTGGGAGACTGGAGTGTGCCGGTGATTCTATTCACGGCTCTGGTGGTAATGTTCAGCACGACCCTGGCGGTCAGCGATGCCTATCCCCGCGTGCTCACCGCCCTGGCGGGTTTTCTGTTGCCGGGCCGGGAGATGAGCCCCGACAGCGGGCCAAGGGTGTATGTTGCCGCTTTTCTGCTGGTCGCCGCCGGCGCCCTGGTGATTATTCGCTACTTTGGTGGCGCCTTCACCACCCTGGTGGATTTCGCCACCACCGTCTCCTTTCTCTCGGCCCCCATTCTCGCCTGGCTCAACCTGCGAGCAGTGACCGGCCCCTGGATGCCGACAGCAGAGCGCCCCGGCCCCGTCCTCCGGGGACTGAGCTGGCTGGGTCTGGCATTCCTGGTGGGTTTTTCGCTGGCCTGGATCGGCTGGCGGCTGAGCGGCTAGCGGCGACTGCGGTCCCGCAGGCGATCCTCATCCAGCAGGCGCATC
The DNA here is from genome assembly GCA_003558125.1 of Natronospira sp. Classification (GTDB taxonomy): domain Bacteria; phylum Pseudomonadota; class Gammaproteobacteria; order Natronospirales; family Natronospiraceae; genus Natronospira; species Natronospira elongata. The sequence goes on from PWMQ01000025.1 coordinate 26,042, forward strand.
ACACGGGCGAAGGGATTTAGCAGGGAAATGCCGTGCAGACCGAGGCCGAACAGCCAGAACAGCAGCAGCCAGTTGATCCAGGTCTGAGACTCGCCCGCCAGCCACTGGAACAGCAGCAACAGACCGGCGGAGGGCACAAAGATCAGCAGGTGGATCAGAAAATCACGCAGGGCCCGGGCCCGAACTTCCGCCTGCTTGTAGGGATTGTCTTCCACCGCACCCTGTCCTCATATCTCGGGCCACGCTGAGAATCGGTCCCCGGCAGACTGCCGGGGACCCGCACCGGCCGGGCTGATCAGCCGCCGCTCTCAATCAGAGACAGGGCCTCGTCCAAGAGGGCGATGGCCGTGTCGTGATCGCCCTCTTCGTGATGGCGCATGCCCTCGTCCCGCAACGACTCGATTTCCGTCACGGTTTCATCGGAAAGGCCCATCTCCTCCGCCATTTCGAGGGATTCGTTGATCATATCCTCGTAAGCCGGGCAGGTATGAGCCCAGGCCAGTGCCGGCAAAGCCATGAGGACCATGAGGATCAGCATTCGCTTGATCATGGACTACCTCCTTCTTCATCCACGTGGACCCCCTCCACCGGTAACAGCTTCTCACTTCCGCCGTCCGCACTCAAATGCCGACCGAATCACGGCTCGCTTGATGCAGATCAATCTGGTTTCCCTGAACCACGAATAGTATCTTGGGAAAGAGAATTCGAATATGAACCGGACCTCGCTGCTGGGGCAGTGATGGCCCGGGAAACAATGCCGAAGGAGAACCCAGCCATGAAGACCAGTCGCATACTCGCCATCCTCGACCCGTCCCTGGACAAGAACCGGGCGGCACAGCGAGCCCTGGCCATGGCCCGCGACCACGGTGCCAGCCTCACCCTGGCGGTGTTCGAGGACCACCAGACGATTGTGGAATCCGGCTTGATGGGGGATGCCCTGACCCGTCAGGCCATCGATATCTGGGAGCAGGAGACGGCCCAGTGGCTGAACAACCTGGCTGACTCCCTGGGGGAAGATGGCATTGAGATCGAGACCCGTGTGAAGACCGGTCGACCATTGGCGGACAAGGTCCTGGAGACAGTGGCGGAGGGCGACTACGACCTGGTGGTCAAGGACTGCGACGCCGGCTCCCGTCTGTCGCGCGCCTTTTTCACCCCTTTGGACTGGCACCTGTTGCGCCGCTGCCCGGTCCCCCTGATGCTGGTCAAGTCCACCAGCAAGGACAAGCCCGGACGTATCGCCGCTGCGGTGGACCCCTTCCATGAGCGCGGCAAGCCGGCGGAACTGGATGAACGCATTCTGACCACCGCCCAATCCCTGGCCAAGCACTATGAGGCGCGGCTGGATGTCATTCACGCCTGCCAGACCCAGCCCCTGGGGGCCAACTCACCTATTGAAGGTCCTGCGCTGCAATTCGAGAAGGTCCGTGAGGAAATCGCCACTCACCACCGCAATGCCCTGCGGCAACTCACTGACCGCTTCGACGTTGACCCCAGCCACGCCCATTTCATCGATGCCACCGCGCGCCGTGCGATTCCCGATTTCACCCGGGAACAGGGCGTGGATCTGCTGGTGATGGGCACGGTCACCCGTAAGGGCCTGACCCGCCTGATCATGGGCAGTACCGCCGAGGCCATTCTCGGCAACCTGGAATGCGACGTCCTGGCGATCAAGCCGGAGGGCTTTGCCGCCGCGACGAAGTAGGCAGGCCGCCTTCTGCAAGCAAGGGCCGCCGCCACGGCCCTTGCTTTTTTTGTAACGACACCCGCCCTGACCGGGTCTATCCGCCAACGTCCTGGCGGAGAAACCTCGTGACCCCGGTTCAACAGATAGATCCAATTGACTGCAATCACTCGAGAGTACAGAAGCTGCTTGCCCGGCTCGCCCGTGGCGATGACTGCAGGACCCGCGTGGTCAAGCTGAACTGCCCCGAAGGCCTCCCCCTGTTCATCAAGGCCATGCCCATCTGTCGCCTGCGCGACCGAATCAAGCACCGGCTCCGACCACCCCATCATGCTCGGGAGATGGCCCAGAGGCTGCAGGCAGCCGGACTCGACTCGGCGAGCACCGAGTCCTGTGGCATTCTGCGGGCAAGATCTCAGCCACGCCCCCTCGCCTATGTGGTCACCCGTGATGTGGGCGGCGTACGACTGGACCAATGGCTGAAGCAGGTGGGCACGGAAATGCCGCGTTTGAGGTTATTGCTGCATTCCATGGGAAGGGTCTTCGGGCGCCTGCACAAGGCCGGGATTCATCACCAGGACCCGCGCTGCCACAATTTTTTTGTTCACTTCAACCACTATGACCAGACAGAGCCACGGCTCTCGCTGATTGACCTCGAGGGGCTTTATCCCCTGCCGATCATCCCCCGGGCAATGCTGGGCAATCGATTACGGAGTTTCTGGCAGGACATGGACTTCCGCCTGGGGAGTCCCAATTGGCTGCAAATGCCGTCAGCCAGGCGGGCCCTGATTGACGGCCTCGCTGGCCAGGTCCCGGACCTGGGGGCCTGGGCGCAAGAGCAGCCCAGCCTATTCACCCCAAGCCCGAGGCTGAACTAGCGATCCTTGCCAAACACCTTGGGCGCGGCCAATCTTTCACCCACCGTGGCCAGGACCTGATGACAGGAGGCCTCCACCTTGAAACGGAGGAGGTCATCGGCGCGGGTGCGGCCCTGATTGACGGCGACCACGGGCAGGCCTGCCAGGGCCGCTTCCCGGGCGAATCGGAAGCCGGACCATACGGCCAGCGATGAGCCGACTATCAGCAGGGCATCACAATCACCGAGCAAGGCACGAACCCGCTCCACCCGCTGTGCAGGGACGTTCTCGCCGAAGAAGACCACATCCGGCTTGAGAATGCCGCTGCACTCGGGGCAATCAATAAAGTTGAACCCCCGGTGCGCGGCCTCATCCAGTTCCGCATCACCATCCGGGTTGATGCCCTCAACCCGGGCCTGCCAGCCTGGATTACAGGCATTCAGCTCAGATTGCAGTGCATCCCGACCCAGTTTCAGACCGCAGTGCTGGCAGAGGACGCGAGACAGGGTCCCGTGCAGCTCCACCACGTCCGAGGAACCCGCACGCTGATGCAGGCCATCCACGTTCTGGGTCACCAGGCCGCCCAGCAGTCCGGCCGATTGCAGCTCGGCCAGGGCCCGGTGGGCGGGGTTAGGGCGGGCGGCCTGCATGCGCGGCCAGCCCAGATAACTCCTGGCCCAATAGCGACGACGGGTGGACTCGCTGGACATGAAGGCCTGGTACTGGATGGGTTGCCGCCGGGTCCAGCGGCCATGGGCGTCGCGATAGGCGGGAATGCCGGAATCCGTGCTGCACCCGGCCCCACTCAGCACCAGAGTGCGGGGGTGAGCTTCCAGAAAGCGGACCAGGGTCATCACATCGCCCCTATCCACTCTGGCCGCTGGCCAGGATCGAAACTCGGGGATGCGCGGGTTGATGACACTGGCCATGAAGTTTCAGTCCTCGGTCAGGCTGACATAGGCCCGGTAACGATCACGAATATGGCGGACGTAGTGGTAGGGTTCGCGCCCCCGAACATAACCATGCCGGGCCTGCTGGTGATAGCGAGGCTCGGATAACAGCAGCATGGCCTCCTCCACGTTACCGAACCAGCGATCCGGATCCCAGCCCTTGCTGGCCGCCAACCGGCGGGCATCACGAACGTGGCCGATGCCGGCATTATAGGCCGCCAGGCTGAACCAGGTGCGTTCGTCCACGGGCAGGCGATCCGGGAAGCGATCACGCAACCAGTCCATATAGCGGGTACCGGCGTGAACGCTTACCTCGGGATCATCCAGGGGCGACATGCCCAGTTCCCGCCCGGTTCGCGGCATGACCTGCATCAAACCCCTGGCACCGACCCAGGATACCGCCTCGGGATCAAAACGGGATTCCTGATACATCTGGGACAGAATCAGGCGCCAGTCAAAGTCATAGCGCTCAGCGTATTCCCGGACCAGCTCATCCCAGGGCGACAGTTCACCCCCATCCATGGGCCCGATCCGCCCGGCTCGGTGAGCCCGAATCCGGCTGTCATCCTCGAAATAGCGACGATAGAAAATGTTGTAGTGCAAGCCCCGATACTCGGCATCCCAGAAACCATTGATCGCCGCCAACAGCCGGGGGGTGTCCTCGCGAACCGCCCAGCCATGGGCCACTGGCTCGCCCAGTGCCAATACCCCATGAACATCATCACGGGTCGTCATCTTGGATTGCAGGATGTGACTGTCGGCAACGGTCAGGTCGAATTCTCCGGTCGCCACCCGGGCAATGATTTCCTCGGTCTCCATATTGGCCGGGACAGTGGCCAATTCCAGTTCGATACCCTCCTAGACAAGGGCCTGAGCCGTCCCCCAATAGCTGCTGGCGCGGCGCAAATGAAGGGTACGTCCGGCCAGGTCCTCGGGCGAATCCAGAGGTGCCTCGCCCTTGCGAGCGACGACCGTTTCGGTGGCGTAATGGTAGGGGCGGGAAAAACGGATGCCTCTGGCCTCACGCTCATCCGTGCGGGGCAGGAAGGCGGCGATCATGTCGCCACGACCTTCCTTCAACATGGGAATCATGTCCTCGTGATCACGGGCCACGACCATCTGCAGGCGAACACCAAGGGCATCGGCAAAGCGTTTTGCCAATTCGTATTCAAAACCGACCAATTCTCCCCGATAGAGGTAGTAGCTGGCCGCATTGTTGCGCGTGATCACCCTGAGCACGCGACGCTCACGGATGCCCGCCAGATCATCCCGGTGGGCCTCGATCTCCGACCGGGTCAGGCGTTCACGGGTGAGGAAGCGGTTGAGGCTGCGCTCGAGCTCCGGATTGTCCGGACGCACCGCCCAGGCCAGCGGCCGCGAGTCGCCCAGGGGGAACTGGCGGCGCAGCTCCGTCCGATAGTTTTCAACAACGTCCAGCACGTTGCTGTCCTGGATGGCGAAATCAAACGCCCCCTCTGCCAGTTCATCCAATACATCGTCACTGCTGTGGGTGGCAGGCAGGGGGATCAACTCAATACCTTCACGGTCCGCAAGACGTGATTGGGCCACTTCCCAGAAAGCCGTGTCCCGCATCACCCCCACTCGATGCCCGAACAGGGCCTCCACCGAATCCGCTTGCGGGCCATCGGCCCGACCCACCACCAACTCCCGTGTCTGGTCCAGACCGACCGTGAAATTCACCTGATCACGGCGATCAGCGGTGGCAGTCATGTTGGCGGCGATCAGATCACCGCGGCCGTCCAGGAGTGCAGGGATCAAATCACCATAATCATCCAGGGGCACAATCACGGGCTCCAGGCCGCGAGACCGGGCGTAGCGCTCGGCCATCTGGCGTTCCAGATCAAAGGGATATCCGTCCCTGGGGAGATAATCCTCGGCTCGTCGATGGACCAGGATGCGCAATTGGCCGCGACTCTCCAGGGCAGGGAGATCGCCGGTCTCCACATAGCCACCGCCATTGCCTGTGGGCGTGGGCGCCTCGTCCGAGCGCTCGCAGCCAACCACAAGCAAGCCCATGGCGAATACGACTAACCCTCTCAACATGCCATCCCCTCCCTGTGTCTCTCCCTTGTATAGTGGCAGCTAAATATTTTCTGGCAAGGATGATCAGCATGGCCCAGCCCAGGACCCTCACTTCCCCCTCGCCGGCGATGGCGGGTGCCCTGCTGGTAGCCGGTGCCGCCTGCCTCTGGGGAACGGCAGGCGTCGCCTCACGCTGGATCTATGAGTCGGAAACCGCCACCGCCCTTGAGATCGGTTTCTGGCGCATGGGCCTGGCGGCCCCACTGCTCCTGGCGCTGGCAGCGATCATCGCTCCCCGCAGGCCAGTCGAGGGACTGCGTCCCCTGGGCCTGACTCTGCTGATGGGTCTCTGCCTGGCCGGCTTCCAGGCCGGCTATTTTTCCGCCATCGCGGCGACCGGCGTGGCCATGGCAACGCTGCTGGCGATCTGTACCATTCCCATTCTCACCGCCCTGATGGCCTGGCCAGTCTACGGCGAGGCACCGTCCGCGCGAGTGGGCATGGCCCTGCTGGCGGCAGTGATCGGCATGATCCTGGTCGTGAGTGGCAGTGGCGGCCCTGAGCTGCCGGGTGCGGCAGGGCTGCGTCTTGGCCTGCCCATGGCATTGGCAGCGAGTTTCTGCTTCGCGGTACTGACCCTGGCGGGTCGTGGGCTGCCGGCAGAGCAGGACCCACTGTGGACCACTGCCCTGAGCCTGACTGTGGCGGCCGTGGCATTGGCCGTGGTGGTCATGCCGGGGAACTGGGCCTTGCCGCCCAACCAAGGACCCACGTGGCCGGCACTGGCCTGGATTGCCCTGATGCCCACCGCAGTGGCCTACGTCCTGTTCTATGCGGGCCTTCGGCTGGTCAGCTCCGGGACGGCGGGCCTGCTGATTCTGGCAGAGCCGCTGACGGCCAACATTCTGGCCTGGCTGCTCCACGGCGAACGGCTGGGGGGCTGGGGGTGGCTGGGCGCAGCGCTGCTGCTGGCTGCCATGGGGCTGGCGGTCAGTCGCGAGAGACAGGGACGCACCTAGTCCCTTAACGGCTCACTGCGGGGTTCGGACAGGGCGCCAGTGGACCAGACGGGCCGGGCACCGATAAGGTAGACAAGCAACCCGCTCAGCCCAAGACCACCGAAGACCAGATAGGCCTGGGCAATACCTTCCAGCCGGGGTAGAAAGATCAGGGCGACCACACTCAAGGCCACGCCCGACAGCATCAGCGCCAATCCTCGCGCAAACAGCAAATTGGCATCACGATCCCTGTGAAGAGCGCCATCATTAAGCCCTTCTGACATGTTTGCTCCCGTGTATCATGCCGAAACACAGTGCACCTTCCCCCCCCAGGAAAGCGGTTGCGCCTCCAGGCACCGATCGGGGGAGTTTGCGTTAATGTAACCATAAAGGCAAGTCACTGATTTTATTGGTGACGGGATGACGAGAATCGAGGAGAAAGTCAGTGGATTTCCCCATCGACAGCGTGGAATGGCTTCTGGCCTGCCTGGTTGTGGTGGTAGGCGCCACGGTGCAAGGCAGTATCGGCTTTGGGGTGGCCTTGCTGGGTGCACCGCTGCTGTTCCTGGTCAATCCCCTGCTGGTGCCGGCGCCCGTGATCATTATCGGCATGATCCTGCCGGCACTGATTCTGCTTCGGGACTGGCGGGCGGTGGCAGTGGCAGACGTAGCCTGGACACTTCCCGGCAAGGCGCTGGGAGCGGCGGTGGCAGGGATGATTCTGGGGATTGTCTCTGACCAGCTGTTGGGCCTGCTGTTCGGTGTTCTGGTGCTGTTGGGGGTTGCCCTCAGCCTGGGACGCCCGTGGCCATCGCCCGGTCCGATCCTGCGCTTCAGCGCGGGGGGTGCCGCCGGCTTCATGGCCACGACCACGGCCATCGGCGGCCCACCACTCGCCCTGGCCTTTCAGCAATTCAGTGGCCCCCGTTTGCGGGGCACCCTGTCCGCCTGCTTTCTGCCAGGGGGCATATTCTCCCTGCTTGCCCTGGCCTGGGCCGGACGCTTCGGGGTAGAGGAGATCATTCTGGGCATCAGCCTCTTGCCCGCCGCCCTCATGGGCTTCTGGCTATCTGACCGCGCTGCTCAGTGGCTGGATGGCGGCTGGCTCCGCCCCGCTCTGCTGGCGGTCTCCGCCCTGGCGGCGGTGATGGCCATTGTGCGTGCCCTGCACGCTGACGGCGGCCCATGAGCTCTCAGCCACTTCCCCTGACTGCGCCTCGTAACAGGCGGCGCTCATCCAGGCCGGCAAGCCAGTCGCTGAGCATGGCCGATGCCCGCCGCTGCATCCACGGACTGCAGCGCTGGGTCTGCTCACGCAGACGCTCCACGGATTGCAGGGGATGGGCATCCAGCTGGCTGACATGGGCGACCAACCATTGGTTCATCGCGGTGCAATCCACTTCCGGATGGAACTGCAGCCCCATGACCGCATCGCCCCAGGAGAAAGCCTGAACGTCGCAATCGTCCGTCCAGGCCAGACGCCGGGCGCCCTCGGGCAGGGCCATGGCATCCCGGTGCCAGTGGAGCACCGGCACCTGGTCAAGAAAGCGCAACGGTCCCGCACGACCTTCCTGTGACAGTTGCACCGGCCACCATCCCAGCTCCTCGGCAGCCCCCTCATGGATGCTGGCGCCCAAAGTCCGAGCCAGAAGCTGTGCCCCCAGGCATATGCCCAGTAAGGGCCGACCGCTGGCCAGGCGCTGCTCGATCAGGCGCAGCTCGTCGATCAGAAAGGGGTATCGCCTATCATCCAGGGCACTGGGTGGGCCGCCCAGGACCACCATCAGGTCATCCTCGCCAGCATCCACTGCGGTCAGATCATCGTTGGGCGCATCCAGGTATCGGATGTCATATCCCATGCCGGCAAAAACCAACTCAAGCCCGCCCAGCCCCTTGAAATTGAGCTGGCGTATGGCGAGCACCGTTCGGCTCACTGCATAATCGATCATGCTGACATCCTCGTCATTTTCGGGTAGTACCGCTAGAAGCCACGCCCTTCCACCCTCATGAAGCGCTCCTCATCGAAGCTGCTGTCCCTGCCGAGGGCTTTGTTCCGGTGAGGAAAACGTCCGAAACGATCGATCACCTCCTGATGCTTGCGGGCAAATTCCAGGTAGTACCGATACGATTCCCGATCCGGCTCTGGTACAGATTCCAGCAAGGACTGGAAAAGCTGCACACAGCGGCGTTGCAGCCCGGCATCCTCGGCGTGCTCCAACGGAAGATAGAAGAACACGCGCTGCAAGGGCGCCAATGCCTGGTCTGAACCTCGGTCGAGGCCATTGAGACACAACAATTGCGCTCTCTGGTCGCCTGCGAAGGCCTTTGCCTGATCACGATAAAGGTGGCGGGTGAATTGGTCGAGGAGAAGAATCAGGGCCAGGCGACCGAGGGGGGTATGGGCCCAGGGCTCCAGGCCACCCTCCAATGCCTGATCGGTCAAGCGACCAAAACGTTCACGGATGTATTTATCCGTCGCCGGGTCAGCCTGCCACCACAAGGCATTCCTGGATGGATCTGCTTGCAGGGGCATTTGCCGCCACTCCGGGCCGAACCAGAATGACAATATCTCTGCGGCCTTTTCCGGCACGTCCTGACCCAGCGCCTGCCCCATTTGCGTGACCCCCTCCCCGGCTCCGGCGATTGCGGAATGAGTGCACAACTGCCCTCACTATAGGACAGAAGCGGGGCACTTCCCATTTTTCATACTCATCAACCGGACGCGGATACCCCAGACCCTTCCACGATCAGGCACGCAAGCCGATGCCGCGCTTGAGCAAGTAAAAGGCAAGAATATACAAGACAATCAACATGGCCAGGATGATGACGAAGGCGATATCCAGGCGCACATCACTGACACCAAAGATGCTGTAACGGAAGAGGTTGACCATGTACAGGATGGGATTAAACAGGGAAAGCTCCCGCCAGGGCCCCGGCAATAGCTCCACGGTGTAAAACACCCCGCCCAGATAGGTGAGTGGCGTGAGAATGAAGGTCGGGATGATGGAAATATCATCAAACTTCTTGGCAAACACCGCATTGATCAAGCCGGCAAGGGAAAAGGTCGCCGAGGTAAGGAGCACCACCGCGGCCATCACCAATGGATTGGCAACTTGCAAGGGCACGAAAAGAGAGGCAATCAGGGCCACCAACAGCCCCACCAGAAGGCCACGCCCCATCCCGCCAATGACGTAACCGGCCAGAATCATGGAAGTGGGCAGGGGGGAGACCATCATTTCCTCGATATGCCGACCAAATTTGGCCCCAAAGAATGAGGAGACCACATTGCCGTAACTGTTCTGTATCACTGCCATGATGATCAGACCGGGTGCAATCCAGGCCATGAAATCCAGGCCACCCATTTCACCGACCCGGCGACCAATCAACTGGCCAAAAATGACGAAATAAAGACTCATGGTGATAGCCGGCGGAACCAGGGTCTGTATCCAGATACGCAGGACACGGGTAAGTTCCTTGTGCACGATGGTATAAAGCCCCACCATATTCTGACGACGCCGGCTCATGACTCACCTCCAGCTCGGTCATTTCGCCCGCCATGCACCATTCGGACAAACAGCTCCTCAAGGCGATTGACCTTGTTACGCATGCTGGCCACCTGGATGCCCGCGTCACTCAATTGCTGGAACAGGGCATTGATGGAACGGTCACGGTGGATCTCAACTTCGATACATGTCTCGTCCACCATATTGAGCTGATAGCCATCCACTTCCGGCACTTCACGCAAGGCTGTTTGCAGGTTAAGAATGAAGGTCTCCGTGCTGAGCTTATCCAGCAAACGTCGGGTACTGGCCTTTTCGATGATCTGACCATGATCAATGATGGCGATATTCCGGCAAAGGTTCTCCGCCTCTTCCAGATAATGGGTCGTGAGGATGATCGTAGTGCCCTGAGCATTGATCTCCCGAAGGAACTCCCACATGGATCGGCGAATTTCAATATCCACCCCGGCAGTGGGCTCGTCCAGAATCAGCAAACGAGGCTCATGAACCAGGGCCCTGGCGATCATCAAGCGGCGCTTCATGCCACCGGACAGGTTCCGGGATGGGCTATCCCGCTTTTCCCAAAGATCAAGCTGCTTGAGGTAACGCTCAGCACGAGGCAATGCCTGGCGTCGGGATATGCCGTAGTAACCGGCCTGGTTCACGACGATGTCGCAGACCTTCTCGAACTGATTGAAATTGACTTCCTGAGGCACCACGCCAATGCAGGCCTTGGCCGCCTCCAACTCCCGGTCCATGTTGTGACCAAAGACCTCAATCTGCCCGCCTGTCTTGTTGACCAGGGAGGTGAGAATACCGATGGCCGTGGTCTTGCCTGCGCCATTGGGGCCGAGCAGGGCGAAGAAGTCCCCCTCCTCCACGTCCAGATCAATACCCTTCAAGGCTTCAACCCCGTTGGGGTAACGCTTGCTGAGCTGGCGAATGGAAAGCGCTTTCATGACGACCCGTCCGGCTGGTTTGCAAAGCGGCTTACTTTAACATGGATCAAGATCGGGCCGGCCGGTGTGGACGGGAAAAGCCGGGGCCCCGCAGGGCCCCGGCCGGCAAACCCTCCTGTCCGAGCGGTCAGGGGGTATTCATGCAGAAGGTATAGGCACCGGACCCGGTCCAGGACTCCAGCCGCCAGACGTAGTAGCCCGAACTGCCATTGTAGCTGATCTGGGCGTTCTCACTGCCGGAGTTGGGCAGAGACTGGGCGACGGTCTGCCAGCCATTCCACCAGCTGTACTGCTGCAGGAAGAGGTCATAAATGGCGTTGCTCGGCGAAGCCAGGATGCCCTGGTGCGTGCCTACCGAGGCCTGATAGTAGGTGCCATTGGGCTCGAAGGTGCTATCACCGGAGCCACTGAGTGAACCAGTGAATTCCTGGAACCCGGCAGGGCAGGATCCACCATCACCACCACCGCCGTCATCACCGCCGCCGTTGGACAGGCGGCTGTACAGGAGGCGATTGGGCGAGCCGCTGCCAATGCCGGAGAGACGACCCGTGGTGGCATTGCCATACAAGGCGTTGGCGATCTGGGTCGGGCTGGCACCCGGGGCTGCTTGCAGGTAAAGGGCGACCACGCCGGCCACATGGGGGGCGGCCATGGAGGTACCACTGATGGTGTTGGTGGCGCTGTTGGAGGTATGCCAGGGCGCGGTGATATTGGACCCCGGGGCAAAAATATCGACACAGCTTCCCCAGTTGGAGAAGTTGGAACGGCTATCGTTGCTGGTGGTGGAACCCACGGTGATGGCTGAACTTGCGCGGGCCGGCGAGAAATTACAGGCGTTGGCGTTGCTGTTGCCGGCCGCCACCACCATGGTGACCCCCGCATTGGATGCCCCCTGAACGGCATTATCCAGGGCCTGGGAGGCGCCACCCCGAGGCTCATATTGGCCACCGCTGGTGCATTGTGATTGGCGGCCACCCAGTTGACCGAGTCGATGATGATGGAGTTGGAGGTCTGGCCACTGCAGCCAAAGACCCGGACCGGGTAGAGGCGAACGCCCTTGGCCACCCCGTGGACGCTGCCACCGACAGTGCCGGCCACGTGGGTGCCATGACCATTACAGTCCGAGGTTCCCCGGCCGTCATTGATGCCAGTCCAGCCAGGGCCCATGCGACCACTGAATTGGTTGTGACTGGCACGAATACCGGTGTCGATGATGTAGGCGTGCACGCCGGCGCCGGTGTAATCATAGTTGTAGGTATTATTCAGGGGCAGATCGCGCTGGTCGATGCGATCCAGGCCCCAGGTTGCGGGTGACTGACTTTGCTGCAGGTAGACGTGACGGTCTGCCTCGATGAAATCCACCCGTGGATCCCGGGCCAGGTTCGCCAGAGCCTGCTTTTCCGCCCCCTGGCCGCGGGACTGCAAGCCCGGTGTGGCGCGCAGGGAAAAGCCCCGGAGGGCTACATCATAACTGTGCTGGACGTCGAACCCAGCCTGCCTGCCCAGATCACGCGCCAGACTCTCCACGCTTTGAATGCCGGCCATCTCGTCTCGGAGCACGACGATGTATTGACCCGGAATCCGGTCAGGATGGTCGAGGCCATGAATGGGCGCACCGGGCTGAATCCGGTCGATGGCACCACCGACCTGATCAATCATCTGATGGGTTTGTGCGGACAGTCCGCCCGCCGAAAATACCAGGGCGGCTATCGCGGCCGCCATCAAGTTTCGCTTGATCATTACTGAATCCCCTCACATTGTTGAACCAACCCGGCTCACCGTGAACCGGGTGCCATCAAATAAAGTTCACTGGAGGGGATTTCGACGTGACCCAGTTCACATTTTCCGATACAAAAAAGTGCACGTGAGGACTTATGTAACACTTGCCGCCCATATGCCATCGGGGCATCAATCGCCGTACACAAAAAAGCCGCGGCCCCCTGGGGGGCCGCGGCCATAGTCCTGCCTTAATTCGGGATAAACCGCTTAGGGCGTATCCATGCAGAACACATAGTCACCGGAGCCATTCCAGATCTCCAGGCGCCAGACGTAGAAGCCGGAGCTGCCGTCATAGCTGATTTCGGCAGCCTCACTGCCACTGTTGGGCAGGGATTCGGCCACATCACTCCAGCTCCAGCCACTCCAGCGCTGCAGGTAGAGATCAAAGATGGCGTCATCCGGCGAAGTCAGGATGCCGTTATGGGTGCCGGCACCGGCCTGATAGTAGGTACCATCGGGCTCATGGGTGCTGGTGCCACGACCGCCGCTCAGGGAGCCGGTGAATTCCTCGTAGCCACCCGGGCAGGCACCCGGCTCGGAGCCACCGTCGTCGCCGTCGTCTCCGCCGCCGCCGTCATCGGAACCACCATCGTGGTTACCGACCAGGGTGACACCGGAGAAGTCGTTGTAGGCGTGAATCATGACATGCCAGGTGCCGGCGTCGGGATCGCTGAATTCACAGGTCTCGTCATTACCGAACTCATAGGGACGGCAATCCCAGTCATTCAGAGTCGGCTCGGCACCGAAACGGACGTACATGTCCGGCACACCGGAACCCATGATCATGTCGAAGACCAGTTCGCTGGCATCAGCGGGCACTTCCATGGTGAATCGCAGCTCATCGCCCTGGCTGCCGGAGAGGCCGCTCACGGCTTCGCCGTTCTCGAGGACGGAGTCATCGCTGCCACCATCGTCGCCGCCGCCATCATCACCGCCGTCGTCGCCATCATCGCCGTCATCACCGCCACTGCCTTCGGTTACGCGGCTGTAGAGCAGCAGATTGGGCGAACCGTTGACGCCGCTAATGCGGCCTTCGGTGGCTTCACCCACCAGGGCGCTTTCCACCTGGGCCGGGCTGGCACTGGGGTTCTCACCCAGGTACAGCGCGGCAACACCGGCCACGTGCGGGGCGGCCATGGAGGTGCCGCTGATGGTGTTGGTGGCGCTGTTGGAGGTGTGCCAGGCAGCGGTAATGTCGGAGCCCGGTGCGAAGATATCCACGCAGCTTCCCCAGTTGGAGAAGTTGGAACGGCTGTCATTGCTGGTAGTGGAACCCACGGTGAAGGCCTGATCGGCGCGGGCCGGGGAAACATTACAGGCGTTCTGGTTCTCGTTACCGGCGGCTACCACCATGGTCATGCCGGCGCTGGCACCGTTGTTCACGGCATTGTCCAGAGCCTGGGAGGCACCACCGCCGAGGCTGAGGTTGGCCACGGCCGGGCCACTCATGTTGCTGACGGCCCAGTCAATACCGTCCAGGATCGCCTGAGTGGTAGTACCACCGGAGCATCCAAAGACGCGCACGGAATAGAGGTCGGCGTTCTTGGCCACACCATAGGTGCTACCGGCGGCCGAACTGGCAACGTGGGTACCGTGACCGTTACAGTCACCGATGCCGTCGTTATCGACGGTGTTCACGCCACCGGCGACGCGGCCACCGAAATCCTGATGGCTGGTGTTGATACCGGTGTCGATGATGTACACCTCAACGCCACTACCGTCGGCGTCATAGACGTACTGGTTATCGAGAGGCAGATCGCGCTGGTCAATCCGGTCCAGGCCCCAGGTGGCGCCGTCCTGCACGGTCTCCTGCAGCCAGATCTGGCGATCGGCCTCGACGAAGTCCACGCGGGGATCGGCGGCCAGACGCTTCAGCGCCTCGGTGCTTTGGAAGCCACGCTGACCGGTCTCAACCGTGAAGCCCTGAATGGCGGTGCTGAACTCCCGGCCCACGTCAAAGCCCACCTCACTGGCCAGGCTTTGTGCGGTGGCGCCCACGTTCTGAACTCCCGAGACGTCATCGTTGAGTACGACGATGTAGCTGCCGGGAATTCGGTCGGGGTGGTCCAGGCCAAGAATCTTGCCCTTATTCGCACCTGCACTGCCGCCGATGACGCTGCCACCGGCCCAGACATCGATGTTACCGCCGCCGGTATCCGCGCCAGTGGCGGCTACCGAACCTGCGGCCATGGCCAAGGCCATGGAACTGCCAAGTACAAACTTCTTCACATTACCCTCCGGATCTTGCTCCGATCGACCGCCGTCGCGAACGGCCTGGGTGAAAAAAAACGGGTCCGCAGACCCAGAAAAGCGTCCCTTGTTTGCGGCCCCCGACATTGGTGTCCCACCAATGCCCGCGACTTGGTCGGGGCCGACGCAGCGGATTTCTCCGTCCACGATTTCCCGGCACCGCAGTGCCGAGCCACGTCTTCACCCTAGAAGCCAAAGCGCGGGAAAGATGTGACGGAGTTCACAGAATTGGAACTTTTTTGCAACAACCACATGGCGGGAAAGCACGGCCAAAGGAGCGTAATCGATTGTAATAAAAAGCCTTTTTAAAAAACGCAGGTTTCTGCTGTTGTGTATATACAAATGCGACTGATCCAGACAGGGAGCTGGCTTGTAGGATATTTCTGATATTGCTGCAGGACTTTCCGGTATCCGGGCTTACCCCCCTACATTTGTATGGCTCCACCTCCCTATAATCGGGTTTCATCAATGTCTTCTAATGGCCGGTCGGCCTAGGAGGGTCGGGACATGGAGCGTCAGATCACGCGTTGTAACTCCCACCGAAACCCCAGCGATTACCGCTGTATCACCGAGACCGAGGTGCTTTCGGACATTCAGTATTTCCGGGATCAACTGGCAGAACTGCCGGTGGATGCGGACCGCTACACCCAGGCTCGTCGGCACGTGTACATCACCCTGCTACAGCAACGCCGGCAGCTGCTCGCTGCCACGCGGGCAGGGCGACCGGAGGACTGGCCCGCATTCAAGCTCGACTAGGACAGCCCTCACCACCAGCCGATCCGCCGTCTTTCCCATTCGCCCCCCGGGCTCTGGCACATGGCATAGCGAAAGGCGGGTTCCGGCAAGCCCGGGAGCTGGAAGCGGAGGTCGCTGAAAATGGCGCAGCGATCGCCGTCGTGATGCTCCACTGCATGGAGGTAGGGTAGCTGCGCGAAGTGGCGGTAGGGACCAAACTCCGGTCGCCGCCAGGCTTCGACGACGAAGGCCCGTTCTTCCCCCTCCCCAAAGCGGGATACCCGCTCCCACCGCAGAGAGTCCACCGAAGCGAAGGTTTGCCAGTGTACCGCGACGGGGTTTTCTCCCGTGACCTCGCCACCACTCCTGCGAAAAAAGCCCAGATGGGCCAGATAATGGAGCTCGGGGCCTTCAATGATCAGTCGCCAATGAAGTGGGCTGAGGGGCTGGGGCAAGGCGTGGATTCGAGCATTGGGCAAGCCCTTCTCCAACGCCTCGGCTCGGGCATGCTCAAGCGCATTCAGCTTCAGCGCCCCCTGCAGGCCCACCAGTCCGATGCAGGCGAAGAAAAACACCGACGGCAGCCAGGCCGGCCACGGTCGCCAAATCGCCACCAGGCCCAGCAGCAACAGCAAACTGATCCAGGGATCAATGATGAAAGTGGAAGGGAAGGCCAGTGGTACCGAAGACAGAGGAGCAAACAACTGTGTGCCGTAGCTGGTAATGAAGTCACCGGCGATGTGCAGTCCCATGCCGATGAGGAAAATCCGAAAGCCATCCCGCCAATCCCGTTCATGGGGCCAGAAGCGGGCAAGCAGATAGCCCAATAGCAGGGCCCAGAGGGGCCACATCAGCAGGGAATGGGTAATGCCTCGGTGAAGGTTGAGGTAGGTAAGCTCATCCGCAAGCAGCCGCAACACCCAATCCACATCCGGGAACAGGGCAGCCATTGCCCCCAGAAGGAGACGCTCACCCGGCGCAAAGGCTCGGGTACCGGGACGGCGGGGACGCAGGACATGATTGCCGAGGGCGCCACTCAGGGCATGGGTCAGTGGATCCAATGCTGCCTCATCTCACGCATCGCCAGGCCAGAGGCGGCCGAGAGCCACCGCATTGCCAAGACGGGCGCGCAGGAAGTCATGACTGCGCCCGAAACCCTGGCTACGGTCCCCGCACCAGACCGCGAGAGTGGAAAGAAAGACCCCGCTCAAGGCGGTTTCCTCCAGGGCACGACGCATGAAAGTCGCGTCCCGGCGGCAACACTCCCGCATCCATTGCACGCTACGGCTGACTCGCAGCAGCGTTGGGAGCTGGATATGCAGGTGTCCGGGCTCCATTCGCACCGCAAGCATTTCACGAAAACTGCGGGGGTAAGCGGAAGGCAGCGTCAGCCAGGCCAGCACACAAGCCTCGAAATTCTCGGGAAACTCCAACTGTCGGAATGCCTCGGCTTGGCTTTGGGCCAGCATATCGGCATCGGCCCGATCCCAGAACCAATCCACCAGCGCCTCTTTCTCTGTCAACCAGGGATGCAATGCATCCAGGCCGACACCCAGCACAGCGGCGACGTCATACAGGCGGACCGCTTCCCAGTGGCGGTCCGCGGCCAGCGCCAGTGCGGCATCCAGGATACGCTGCCTGTCAAGCTCGGCTGACACCGGAAGACTCCCGGGCGACCGCCGTCGCCCCGTGGTCACAAACGCCCGGAGGCGTCCAGAATCTCCAGACCGCGAGTCAAGCTGTTGCCCAGCTGCTCGTCTTCGGCAAACAGTCCTGCGGTCTTTTCATCGATCTTGAAACGGGCCTCGATGACCAGGGCGTCCCAGTGGCGGGGCGACTCATCGTCCCGTGCCAGCCAGAGCAGAGCCTTGAGCTCTGCCAGGGCATCCTGAGGCAGTGCCCGGAGCTCGGCCGCCAGGCCATCGGCATCTCCAGTCCCTTGCAAATCCACCAGGCGACGAACCCGGTCTGGTGACAGGTGCTTCATTGTTTTTCTCTCCCTGTCCGGCCCCTTGGGGGGCATATGGAGTACTCACCTACCCACAAGCATAGTCGAGCCAGCGAAAACGCAAGCCCTGCCAGCCATTCGACCGGCAGGGCCCGGCGCTCACTGCAGGTAATCGTCGAACCACTCGCGGATATGGTATAGGCGCTGGATCCGCTGGGACGGCGGGCCCTGGCGACTCAAGCCATGGCTGGCCTCGGGAAAGATCACCATGCGGGCGGGCTTTTGCTGCATCCGCAACTGGGCGTAGAACTGCCGGGTCTGCTCCAGCGGCGTCCGCCAGTCCTGCTCGCTGTGAATCAGCAGAATGGGCGTCTCGACCTGGTCCACGTAAGTAAGCGGCGAACGCTCCAGGTACTGCATCGGATCTTCCCAGGGCGGGGCGGAGAACCAGGCCTCGACAAAAAACAGATTCATGTCCGCGGTGCCGACAAAACTGTGCCAGTTGAGTACGGAACGCTGGGCGGCGGCCGCGGCGAAACGGTCGGTCTGGGTAACCGTCCAGGCGGTGAGCAGACCACCGCCACTGCCACCGGTAACGCCCAGGCGATCGGCGTCCACATAGCCCTGCTCCAGCAACCAGTCCACACCGGCCATGAGGTCCTTGTAGTCATCGCCGGGATACTCGTACTGGATGATATTGCCGAACTCATGGCCGTAGCCCGAGGAGCCCCGGGGGTTGGTGATCAAAACCACATAGCCGGCATCGGCCAGTGTCTGGAATTCATGAAAGAAGGTGGTGCCGTACATGGCGTGGGGGCCGCCATGAACATAGAGAATCGCGGGATATTCCCGGCCCGGGTCGAAGTCATCCGGGCGAATCACCCAGCCCTGGATATCGAGACCGTCAAAGGATTCGTACCAGACCTCTTCATAGCCGGGCAGTTCGCGATCGCCAAGGATAGAGTCATTGAGCCGGGTGAGACGCTGCCAATCTTCCTGCTGGGCGAGGGACCCGGCGTCGGCAAGGTAGACATCGAAAGGCTGACTCGGTGAGGACCACAGCAAACTGATCCGGTCTCCGCCGATGCTGAATTCGGCCAGGTCACCGGCCTGGTAGCTAGTCAACTGCTCTACCGCGTCGCCATCGAGGGAGCGGCGGGCGAGCTGGGTCTGACCGTCCACCGCCGTGGTGAACCAGATGGATTCGCTATCCGGTGCCCATTGCAGGCGGGGCCCACCCCCGGTGGGGGCACTCATGTCACCACTGGTACCATCGGCAACGCCACGGTCGTGATCGCCACTCAGCAGTCGCTCTTCGCCCCCGTCGGCGGGCATGACATAGAGCTCCGTGAGCGTATAGCTGAAGGGCGTATCCCGATACTCGCTGCCGGTAAAGGCAATCCATTCTCCATCCGGCGAGGGCCTTGGCGTGCCCCGGTTGCGACGCCCTTCGGTCAACTGCTCGGGGTCCTGCTCACCATCGACCGCAACCCGGTAGATATGCCGCTCGCGCAGGCGCCAATCGGCGTCCTCCTCGAGCAGGCCGGAAAAGTACAGATAATCGCCATCGCCGGACCAGGCCGGGTTGCCGTGATCATGGTCGCCGTGGGTGATCCGCGTGGCGCGGCGCGGCCAGTCACCATCGTCCTCGGCCGAGACCGTCCAGAGGTGGACGGGGTCTTCGGGCAGATAATCGGCACGACCATCCGCCTGATAACGGAGCCCCTCGATCACGACCGGTTCCGGCGCGGATTCCATCTGCTGGCCCGACTCCAGACCGCGGGCCTCACGCTCGCGCTGCTCGGCTTCGCGAGACTCCTCACGCCGAGCTTCGCGTTCTTCCTCGGTCAGGGCCCTGGACGCAAACGCGATCTTCTCACCATCCGGACTCCACAGCGGGGCGCCGGCACCACCCTCCACCCGGGTCAGCTGGCGGGCCTCCCCCCCCTGCATGTCGATGACCCAGATCTGGCCGTTGTCCCGACGACCGGAGAGAAAGGCGATACGTTCCCCATCCGGTGACCAGCGAGGATTACGGTCGTTGGCCTCGTGGGTGGTAAGGGGACGATGCCGCCCCTGCTCCAGGTGCTTGATCCACAGACTGGTCCGGTAGCGATCCTGCTCCCGATCCACTTCCGTGCGCACATAAATCAGGCGCTCACCATCCGGGGAAAGGCGGGCATCCGCCGCCCAGGACCAATGCCAGAGGCTCTCCGCCTTGAGTGGCTCGGCCTGGGGACTGGCCGCGCAGGCCGACAGCAAAACCGGGGCCAGCAATACAGTGATCAGCGATTTTCGCAGAGACATGTCTTGTCCTTGGTTGAGTGAAACTCAAAGATCTGTCAGGTCCACCGCCTGGTGGTCGACGCGGCAATAGCCCTTGGGCCGGATCGCAACCGCGTTGCGGATTACCGAACAACAGCGGCCGTCCTCCCGAAAGAAACCGTAGCGAAACTCCGGCGTTGCCCGCCCCTGTCTGGCCAGTTGGGCGCGGATGGCGTCTTCCTGTTCGGGGCTCATTTCGAAGCGAAGTTCCAAATTGCTGGAGCCGGCGGTGTGAAAATCAATGTGCATGGATCGCGTCCAGACCGAATAGCCGGGAAAAACCCGCGAACAGGCCAGGGCGGCAATGGGATCGGCAAGCGCCGCCTGCCAACCACCGAACATGGTCCCGCCTGGGTTGCGTGAAAGGGTGTTGAGCGGCAAGCGAATTCGGCAGAAACGCCATTGCTCGCGCATTTCCACTACCTTGATTCGCATCATGAAGAAGGGCGGATAAAGCTCCAGCTTGCGCGTTTCGCTCAAAAACGGAAACCGGGCAATGAATCGCAACAGGCGCATGCAGCACAGACTCCTTCCAGGAAAGTGCGGGTCACCCCTCCCCATCCCGGCTCTGGCGGGCAGTGGTCCGATATCGGACTTTACCCGATACCGTGACCCAGGTGCGAGGTGAGAGCCGCTGGGGCATCATGAGGGCTCAGACCCTAGAGAGAGCGTTTGCCATGCTGCGTGGAGGACAGGCCTGGATTCGGCACTACGGTGACAGCCGGCAACATCCGGTCAACCGCCGAATGCACCTGCTGGGTCTGCCCCTGACGGCCTTCGGGCTACTCACTCTGCTGTGGGCGCTGAATATTCCCGTGGATACCGGCACCGTGCCCCTGCACCTGAATGCCGGCCTGATGGTGGTCATGGCGGCGGTGGTCTATGCCTTCCTGCTGTCCCCCTTTCTGGCCATCCCCTTTTCCCTGGGGGCCTTGCTGGCGATCCTGGCGGTGGATTGGCTGGCCAATCAGGGACTGGCCCTGGCACCGTCCGGCGCCGCCCTGATGCTGGCGGGCTGGCTGCTCCTGGCCCGGGGGCACCGCGCCGAGGGCAACCGGCCCGACTGGTCGGGCTGGATTCAGCACCTGCCGGTGGGCCTGGTCTGGCTGCTGGCGCGGGGCTTCGACCGCTGGCGCTTGCCCTGGTGAAAAGACGGTGCCGGCCCGCGCCCTGAGGAACCTCTGATTAATTCATTCGCACCCGCAGTTGGCGCTGAGAGCGTCTGATTCAAGGCGCATTGCGCAGCACAGTAGCCTCTGCGCTACGGGCAAGCAATGCAACGCTGAAGCAGGCGCTCTCAGCGCTAACCCCTTGTGGGCCAGCGGGATTTTCCCTCTCGACTTCGTTGCTCCTCGCTCATGTAGCACAGCGCTACACTACGCTCGTCGCGCCTCGCGAGAGGGAAAATCCCGCTGGCTGCGGGTGCGAATGAATTAATCAGAGGTTCCCCATGATTACCGGGATGCGGCCTCGCACACGGCTTCGGCCACGGCCTGGTGGACGCTGGGGTCAAGGGAATCCGGCACCAGTTCATCTTCCGGCGCCCGCGCCGACAGGGCCTGGGCGGCAGCGAACAGCATCTCGTCGGTAAAGGCGGTGGCGCCGGCGTCGAGAATGCCACGGAACAGACCGGGAAAGCCCAGGGCATTGTTGATACCCTTGCCGTCGGCGGCATAGGCGGCCCCCCGAGCCAGGGCGACGTTGGGCTCGATTTCCGCATCCGGGTTGGACAGGGCGAAGATGATCTGTCCCTCACGAACCCACTCCGGTCGAATCAGGCCGCGAACCCCGGTACAGGCAATCACCACATCGCTCTGGGCCATCAGTTCCGGCAGCTGTGCGCGACGCCCACCCATGGACTCCAGCCGCTCGAGCGCAGTCTCGTCAAGATCGGCACCCACTACCTGCTCCACGCCATAGGCCTGCAACAGACGGGCAATACCAATCCCGGCCGACCCCAGGCCGATCTGTCCGACAACACAATCGGTCAGCTCCCGACCCACCCGCTTGGCGGCGCTCATCAGTGCGGCCAGTGTCACCACGGCCGTGCCGTGCTGATCATCATGGAGCACCGGCTGGGCCAGCCGTTCACGCAACAGGGCCTCCAGGCGGAAACAGGCCGGGGCGGCAATATCCTCAAGCTGAATCGCGCCAAAGGACGGCGCAATGGCGCTGATCAGATCCGCCATGCGATCGGGATCGCGCTCATCAATGAGGATGGGGACGCCGGATATGCCGGCAAACTTGTCGAACAGCGCCGCCTTGCCTTCCATCACCGGCATGCCTGCCACGGCCCCGATATCACCCAGGCCGAGAATGGCGGTGCCATTGGTGACGATGGCTACCGAATGAGCGATATAGGTGTATTCCCTTGCCAGCCAGGGATTGTCCCGAATGGCCAGGCAGACCCGGGCCACGCCCGGGGTATAGATGTCGCGCAACTCCTGCAGGGTTGCCAGCGGCAGGCGGGACTGCATCCGGATCTTGCCCCCCCGGTGGCGGTTGAAGACCCGGTCTGATTTGCCCAGAAGGCGGGCATTGGGCAGGGCTTCGATCTTCTCGTAGAGCCCGTAATGGACGTCTTCATCCATTTCCAGGGTGATTTCCCAGACCGTCTTGTCCTGCTCCCGGCGTACTGCATTGAGATGTTCCACCACAAGGCCACAATCACCAATCACCTGCAGAATCTTGGCCAGGCTGCCGGGCTTGTGATGGGATTCTACGAGCAGTATCTCAGGTATCTTCATGCGGTCTCTGCAAACGGGGCTATGGTAAACGGGCCGGGATAACCGGGACTGTTTGAAGGGTGGCAATTATAGCCCGTATCTTCAGGTGATTCCGAGCCTTCCTGCAGAGCAATACCGTTTGAATCACAGTCAGCGGCAAGGGTATCGGGCCGGCCGCCGCTTGCCCGGCAGGCATCCCCCTTCAACCACCCGCCTCAAGCGACCACTCGCCGCCAACTCCAGAACAAGAGAGGGCACAAATCCGATATAATGGCGGAATTTCCCGGCCAAAAGGGGATCAGTGGCGGCGCCAGCCGTCGCGGCCGGTCCAATTCCAAACTCACGCCGACGCAACGAATCCGAGGTTACTACCGTGCAAGCACTCAACCCCATGGATCTCTACGACATCCGCTCCGAACTCAGTGACGAAGAACAGATGGTGCAGGACACTGTCGGCCGCTTCGTTGACGAAAAGGTATTGCCGAATATCGGTGAATGGTTTGAGGACGGGTATTTCCCCAGGGAACTGATCCCCGAATTCGCCGAACTCGGCCTGCTGGGCAGCTCCCTGGAGGGCTATGACTGCGCCGGCCTGAACTCGGTCTCCTACGGCCTGATCTGTCAGGAGCTGGAGCGGGGGGATTCCGGTCTGCGCAGCTTCGTCTCGGTGCAATCCAGTCTCTGCATGTTCCCCATCTACGCCTATGGCTCCGAGGAACAGAAGGAGAAATGGCTGCCGCCCATGGCCCGCGGCGAGAAGATCGGCTGCTTCGGCCTCACCGAGCCCCACGGCGGCTCCGACCCCTCCAACATGAAGACCACCGCCAAGAAGAAGGGCGATGACTGGGTCATCAACGGCGCCAAGATGTGGATCACCAACGGCTCCATCGCCGACGTGGCCATTGTCTGGGCCATGACCGAGGACGGGGTTCAGGGCTTTCTGGTCGAGAAAGGCATGAAGGGTTTTGACGCCCCCGAGATCAAGCACAAGATGTCCCTGCGGGCTTCGATTACCTCGTCGCTGTATTTCGACAATGTGGTGGTGCCGGAAGCCAACCGCCTGCCCAAGGTCAAGGGCCTCAAGGGCCCGCTGTCCTGCCTGACCCAGGCCCGTTACGGCATCACCTGGGGCGGCATCGGCGCGGCCCAGGCCTGCCTGCGGGAGCTGCTGGATTACACCGCCGACCGCAAGCTCTTCGGCCGCCCCCTGACCCAGACCCAGACCACCCAGTTGCGCTTGGCGGAGATGTCCCGCCAGATTACCCTGGGCCAGCTGATGTCCCTGCGCCTGGGGCGCATCAAGGATGCCGGCAAGCTCCACCCCAGCCAGGTTTCCCTGGCCAAGTGGAACAACATCCGCATGGCCATGGACGTCGCCCGCGACGCCCGGGATCTGCTCGGCGGCGCCGGCATCACGGTGGAACACTGCCCCATCCGCCACATGCTGAATCTGGAATCCGTCATCACCTATGAGGGCACTGAGACGGTGCATCAGCTGATTATCGGCCGGGAGCTGACTGGGGAAATGGCGTTCTGAGCCGCGAGCTACGAGCTTCGAGCGGCGAGCTGTCAGTGCCGACTCGCCGCTCGTTGCTCGTAGCTCGCCGCCTTCATCCGCAAGCCGCCGCACCTGAATACACATTAAGAGTCAGTCGAAGCAACCATGTCTACCGGCCTCGCCAAGAAAGGAACCCGCGCCATCAACCGGGCGGAGATCGTTGATCAGAACTTTCTCGAGTTTCTCGAGGAATGGGATGAGGTTGTCGACAAGACCGATGACCTGTCAGCCACGGTGGCTGAGCCGGGTCTGAGCGGTAAGGCCTTCATCGAGCTGTTTGAATCGCAGATGCTGTCCCGGCATCTGGATATCGAGGCTCGGGCCATGCGGGGCCGGAACGAGGGTTTCTACACCATTGGCAGCTCCGGCCATGAGGGCAATACCGTGGTGGGGCGGGTGACCCGGCATACGGATCCGGCCTTTCTGCATTACCGCTCGGGCGGTTTCATGATGGAGCGCAGCCGCAAGCTGGAATCCATCGACCCGGCCTACGACACCGCCCTGTCCCTGGCCGCATCCAGTGATGACCCCATCTCCGGTGGCCGCCATAAGGTCTGGGGATCGCTGCCGCTGTGGGTGCCACCGCAGACCTCCACCATCGCCAGTCATCTGCCGAAAGCCGTGGGCGCGGCCATTGCCATTGCCCAGGCCAAGCGACTGACCGGGGAAGTTCCGGTGCCCGAGGAGAGCATCGTGGTCTGCTCCTTCGGGGATGCCTCGGCCAACCATGCCACCGCCCAGGCCGGCTTCAATGCCGCCGGCTGGACCAGCCATCAGAACCTGCCCTGCCCCGTGCTCTTTGTCTGCGAGGACAATGGCATCGGCATTTCCGTGCAGAGCCCGGCCGGCTGGATCGAGGCCAGCTTCAAGGCCCGTCCCGGCATCAAGTATTTCACCGCCGACGGCTTGGACCTGCTGGACACCTGGCGAGCCACCCGCGAGGCCGAGGACTATGTCCGCCGGACCCGCAAGCCCGCCTTCCTGCATCTCAAGCTCAAGCGCCTGCTGGGTCATGCCGGCACGGATGTGGAAACCGATTACCGCTCGCTGGAAGCGGTGGAGTCCACCGAGGCCCAGGATCCCTTGCTGCTCTCCGCCGAGACCGCCCTGGAAGAAGGGCTGATGACGGCGGATGAGATCCGCACTCTGTATGAATCGGTGCGGGAACGGGTTCAGGCGGCTTCGCGCAAGGCGGCTGAACGGCCCAAGCTGGAAACCGCCGAGGCGGTAATGAAACCGCTGGCCCCCTACAGTCCGGAGGCCGTGAATGCCGAGGCCACCCGGGACGATTATCAGGAATCGCGTCATGAAGTCTTTGGCGAGCGCCTGCCCGAAAGCCAGCCGGCCCGGCACCTGTCGATTCAGATCAACCGGGCCATGCATGATCTGATGGCCAAATACCGCGAGATCACGGTATTCGGTGAAGACGTGGCCCAGAAAGGTGGGGTCTATACCGTCACCGCCGGATTGTACCGGCAGTTCAAGGGGCACCGGGTCTTCAATACCCTGCTGGATGAAACCACCATTCTGGGCATGGCCCAGGGCCAGGCCATGATGGGCCTGTTGCCCATGCCGGAGATCCAGTATCTGGCCTACTTCCACAATGCCTGTGACCAGATTCGTGGGGAAGCGGCCTCCCTGCAGTTCTTCTCCAATGATCAGTACCGCAACCCCATGATCATGCGGATCGCCGGGCTGGCCTATCAGAAGGGCTTTGGTGGCCACTTCCACAATGACAACAGCTTCACCGCCCTGCGGGATATTCCGGGCCTGGTCATTGCCTGCCCGTCCCGGGGGGATGATGCCGCCATGATGCTTCGCACCCTGGCGGCTCTGGGCAAGGTGGATGGCCGCATTTCGGCCTTCCTGGAACCCATCGCCCTGTACATGACCAAGGACCTTTATGAGGCCCGGGACGGGGAGTGGCTATTCCCCTATCCGGAACCAAACCGGGCGATTCCGCTGGGCGAGGGCCGGGTCTATGAGCCCAATGCCGAGGATCTCTTGATCATCACCTTTGGCAATGGCGTCCCCATGTCCCTGCGAGCGGCCCGGCAGATCGAGCAGGAGAGCGGCAAGCGGATTCGGGTACTGGACCTGCGCTGGCTCAAGCCCCTGAACCGGGAGTTCATTGCCCAGCATGCCCGCGACATTGGCCGCGTACTGGTAGTGGATGAGAGCCGCCGGACCGGTGGCCTGGCCGAGGAGATCTTCACCGTGATCGAAGAAGAAGCCGGCCATGGTATTCGCAAGGCCCGGGTCTGCGGTGACGACAGCTATATCCCGTTGGGTGATGCTGCCAATCGAGTGCTGATGCAGGAATCTGACGTCCTGGCTGGCGCCAGAGCCCTGCTCGCGGGAGAATAGGCGGGCCCTGGGCGGCCACCGGCCACCATTCACGCGCGGAGAACGAACTCATGCTGGAGATTCGCGAGGAAGAACCCGGAGACGTCAATGCCCTGGACCGGGTCCACCGGGCCGCCTTTCGCCGCGAGGCGGAGGGCGATCTGATTCGCCAGCTGCGGGAAGACTCGCAACTGGCGATCAGCCTGGTGGCCACGGTGAGTGAGCACCCGGTTGGCCACATCGCCTTCTCCCCGGTCACTCCGGCAGGCACCGGTGCGACGCCCCTGGCTCTGGGTCCGGTGGGCGTTGACCCGGAGCACGAACGTCGCGGCATTGCCTCGCGACTGGTTCAGGCCGGTCTGGACAAGGCCCGGGAAATGGGCACGCCCTGGATCGCGGTTCTGGGCGACCCGCAGTTCTATGGACGCTTCGGCTTTGAGCCGGCCTCAACACTGGACCTCAAGGGCGAATTCGGCGACAGCGAGGCTTTCCGCGTACTGATTCTGGATGATGCCGGCAAACCACCGGCTGGCAGCTTGATCCAGTACCACCCTGCCTTCCAGTCACTGGACTGATCCCCTGAGCCGGGCAACGACGTATCAAGGCAGCGGCCAAACCACATCTGCCACTCGTGACAATCGTCACTGGCGGATGCCGTTCGTCCTGCGCAAAATAGGCTTCAGCCTATAACAGCGGGGGAGCAAAGCATGGCGGCGAATCACCAACGTTTTGAAAGTCTGGATGTGCTGCGGGGCATCGCCATCCTGGGCATATTGGTGATGAACATCCAGTCCTTTTCCATGCCCTGGCCCGCCTACGCCAATCCCCATGCCTTTGGTTCCCTGGAGGGAATACACGGCTGGGTTTCCACCGTCAGTCACCTGTTCTTCGACACCAAGTTCTACAGCCTGTTTGCCCTGCTCTTCGGTGCGGGTATCGCACTGATGGCAGAGAAGGCCGTGGCAGCCGCTCGCAGCGGCGCGGCCGTCCATTACCGGCGCATGCTGTTTCTGGCCGTGGTGGGACTGCTCCATGGTTTTCTTCTCTGGTATGGCGATATACTTTTCATGTACGCGGTCTGTGGCAGCTTTGCCTGGCTACTCCGCAATCGTCAGCCACTCACACAGATTCTGATCGGCGCCGGCTTCATTCTCTTCGCCCTGGGCCTGTCCCTGCTGTATGGCTGGAGCATGCAATTCTGGCCAGAAGAAGTATTGGCCGAGATGTCGGCAATCTGGCAAGAAGGCTCGCCGGCGGTACAGGCGGATATTGTGGCCATGAGCGGCCCGTGGTTGCAGCAGTTACCGGCCAGGGCGGAGATCTATCTGCAGGTCATCACCTTTGGACTGGTTTTCAATGTCTTCTGGCATGCCACCGGCCTGATGCTGATCGGGATGGCTCTCTACCGTCTCGGAATCGTTACCGCACAACGCTCGACCGCTTTCTATCTCCGGCTTGCCCTGGTCGGACTGATACTGGGGATGACGCTGGTTCTCTACGGCCTGGCATCCATTGAGGCGCGGAACTGGGAATTTCCCTGGACCAAATTCGTGGGCCGTCAGTTCAATGCCACCGCCGCACCCCTGATGGCCCTGGCCTATCTCTCGCTGGTAATGATCATTTGCCAGAAACACTGGCTGCCCCGACTGCGCCAGGCCATGTCAGCGGTGGGTCGGACCGCGTTCAGCAACTATCTGTTGCAGACAGTCCTTTGTACTACGCTCTTCTACGGCCACGGTCTGGGTCTGTTCGGCGAGCTGGAGCGGGGCCAACAGGTTCTGGTGGTGCTGGGCGTCTGGGCGGTGCAGATTCCCCTGTCCCTGTGGTGGTTGCGTCACTTCAGTCAGGGCCCGGTGGAGTGGCTATGGCGCAGCTTCGTCCGGTTGCAGTGGCAGCCCTTGAGGGCCCGGTCCGATTAAGAGAGGACACTTCTATTACCTGTAACCGGTTACATTCCCGGGCTGGCGCCGGTGGCTCTCTACGGGTCGAGTTCCCTTCGGCATCGGTGACGGGTTACGTTCCGGTCCTGGTGCCGCTGGCCTTGCTCAGGGACGTCGTAGACCCATCCCTGGGGACTCTGCACGCGACGTCCTGTCGCTCACAGCCCTGAGCAAGGCCAGCGGCACCAGGGCCTACTCTGGGGGAGTGTCACCTTTGAAATGCCGAAGTCAAATTTTGTTCAGCCCGTGACGGGAGAGGCATTAGCCAGTTCGAAACCACTCTGTCCAAATCCCGAATTCGTTTTCCGCAGGCACAGGGCAGGTGAGAACGAGCCTAAATCACGCTGACACCGAACAGGTAGGGGTGCAGCCACAGCAGGGCCATGTACACCACAAAGGCCACCACCACCGTCAGGAGGTCCCACGGCCAGGGCCGGGGGACCGGGGACTGCCAGTCGCGGCGGCCGCCGCGAAAGAAGATGGCGTAGAGGGCATAGGCGCCGAGCCCGCCAAACAGTAACACCGCTGCCAGGTGCCCGGCCACCAGCAAATGGGCCGCCGACCAGAACACAACGCCCCAGAGCATGGGGTTCTGAACCAGTCGGTGCAGATTATTGGGGACGTACGCCGCACTCACAAAAAACACCGACAGCCCCATGAGCAACGGCGCCAGCTCCCGACCGTAGGTGATCTGCCCCCAGAGGGGAACATATTCCGCCTCGCGCAAACCCACCGCCAGCATGATGACGGCGATGACAATCACCAGAGTAAACAGGGCCAGATAGCGCGCCTCGCTCCCCAAACGCTCCACCAAACCGGCCCGCAGGCCCGGAAAGGCCGGCATCAGATGGATAGCGAGGAACAAGAGGAGACCGATTAGCAGTAAGATCATGGCTGGGTTTCCGTGTTTGGTGATATACCCAAGTGTAGTGCAGTATTGCTGTCCAGTGTTTGCAAGCCCTGAAAGGGAGGGGAATCAATGAAACGCCTGATCTTGCTGGCGGCGCTGGTAGCGCTGCCTTTTGCGGCGCTAGCCGATGACGAGCGACTGCCGCTGGAACATTTTGTGCAACTGCCCGAGTACAACGAAGTCTCTCTGTCGCCGGACGGCCGTCACCTGGCCATCACTGCCCCAGTTGACGACCAGACGGGTGTCGTCATCCTTGATATCAGCGATCCGGAGTCTGTCTCTATCGCGGGTGGTTTCCAGCTTTCCGCAAATGAACACGCAAGCAATGTGGTCTGGGCCAACAATGAGCGGATACTGTTCGGAACCAACCGACAGGAAGGGCGGCTTGCCCAGCCCCGACCCACTGGGCGAATCTATGGCGTCAACGTGGACGGCAGCCGATCACGCATGCTGTATGGCACGGATCCGGGCAGCAGGGTCTTTCGCATGGGAACCGTGCTGTCGACGCTACCTGATGAAGAGCATCGTGTTCTGATTCTGACCCGGGCACATGACTCCGATCGCCCCACCGCCCAACGGCTCCATATCCATACCGGCAGCACGCGGCGGGTTGCCATCAGCCCCATCCCCTTTGGCTCTCTGGTGGCAGACCAACAGGGGCGGGTCAGACTCGCCTTTGGCCCAGACGAAGATGGTCAGGCAACTTTCGCCTACCGAGATGATCATGGTGAGGAATGGCAGGACTTCGATCTGGATTTCGACCAACGCTGGCTCAACTTCCATGGCTTCGATGGCAGCGGCGAGCACATCTACTTTAGCTCAAGGGAAACCGGGCGCATGGGGCTCTACCGAATCCGGGTGGAAGATCAGTCCGTTGAGACACTGATCGAATCAGACACGGTCGAGATCAACCGCGTGCTCTGGAGCGAGGACCGGAGTCGAGTCATTGGGGCCATCAAGCGGGACGGCAAACCGGAGATGGTATTCATTGACCCGGATCAGCCCACCGCCATCCTTCAGCGACAGATCTCCGCGGCCTTCCCGGATGAATTCTCGCGCATCGTCAGTTTTTCACAAGATACCGACCTGGCTATCGTGGTTGCCGAGTCCGATATCACAGCCGCCGGGTACTACCTCTTCGATACCGATAATCTGGCGGCCAGCTTCCTTCTCAGCAATTTCCGTGAGCTGGATCCCCAGCGCTTGTATCGTACCGAACCCATCCAAGTGGAATCCCGCGATGGCCTGGAACTCCATGGCTATCTCACCACGCCGGCGGGAGAAGGTCCGCACCCTACCGTTGTGGTAGTCCATGGCGGGCCCCATGGCATTCGCGATGAGTGGACTTTCAACCCCGAGATTCAGCTGCTGGCCCACCATGGTTACGCCGTGCTGTCGGTGAATTTCCGTGGCTCCGGCGGCTATGGCCATGAATTCGAAACCATGGGCTATCGCAACTGGGGCACAACCATGCAGGACGATGTCACCGACGCCACCCTGTGGGCCATTGAGGAAGGCCATGCCGACCCGGATCGGGTCTGCATCATGGGCGGCAGCTACGGCGGCTACTCCACACTCATGGGCCTGATCCGGGAACCGGAGCTCTATGCCTGCGGGGTATCGGTAGTGGGTGTCTACGACCTGCCTTTGATGTTTGAGGAAGGGGACGTCACCGAAAGCAGCCAGGGCATTCGCACCCTGGAGCGTTATCTGGGGACGGATGAGGAAGATCTCATCGCCCGCTCTCCTGCCCGCCAGGTGGAGAAGATCGAGGCCCCCCTGTACATCTCCCACGGCGGCCAGGATGTGCGCGCCCACATCAGTCACTACAACTTCCTGAAGGAACAACTGGACGAGGCGGGGATAGAATATGAGAGCCGACTTTTCCCCGAGGAAGGGCATGGATATTACAAGGTCGAGAACCGCAAACTTTATTACGGGGACGTCCTTGATTTCCTCAAGCGTCACATAGGCGAGTAGGGCGTTAGCTGATAAGCGCTTCGGCGGGGCCCATCCAGCGATGGGTCCCGCCTTTTTGATCCTCCGGTCAGCGGCCGCTGAAGTCGTAACGAATGGACAGGCGTCCGTCGGTGGCACTGCCGGCCGTATCCACATCCAGTGCCAGCCTGAAGCCGGCCCCAAGCCACTGGGCAAGCCCTGCCCCGGCAGTAAACTCGTCATGAATGCCGCCAAGCTGACGTCGCCCCAACCTGAAATTGGCCTCCAGCTCACGCCATGGCCGATAGCGCAGCGCCAGACCAATCACGGCGCCCTCATCGACCCGCGATACAAATTCGTGACTGGCATCGGCCGCATCCTGGCGGTAGCGAAGCTGAGTTTCCAGCCTTTCATATCCTCCCAGCAGATTGAGGTCCAGACCCTTGGCCAGGGGCCGGCGATAAGCGAGGTAGATGTAACCACGGTCCAGATCGATTTCGCCCAGGCTGGCGCTGCCCTCTGAACTGGACAACTCGCCGTCAGATTGGGCGAATCCACCCAACATGAACCAGGGGCCATCCAGGCGGGTCATGCCTTCAAAGGCATAGCCACTCCGGTCCTCGCCACCAAGGGAATCCAAAGAAATGGCATCACGGGTTGATGTCTGCTGCCAGAATCCCGCCTTGAAATAATCGTAGACGGGTGATTGCTGCGCACTGGCCGGCATGGCTACGAGCAGCAGGCAATACAAGAGCAAGCGATGACGATGATTGCTCATGACACGGCCTCCCGGCCACCGGCAATGGCATGATGGGTCGTCAAGCCATCCACACGGTCTTGATGTTGACGAACTCCCGGAGGCCGAAAGCGCCAAGCTCCCGGCCATATCCGGATCGCTTGATGCCTCCAAATGGCATGCGCGGATCACTTTTGGTCATGGTATTGATATAGGCCCCGCCACTGGCCAGTCGCCGCGCAAGGTCTTCACCACGCCCCAGTTCGCGGGTCCAGACACTGCCGCCCAGACCATAGGGACTGCCGTTAGCCACCGCCAGAGCCTCCTGATCATTACGGACTCGAATGACGCTGACGACCGGCCCAAAAACCTCTTCCTCCCATACCCGCATACCTGGGGCTACGCCGTCCAGGATCGAGGCGGGATAGAACCAGCCCCGGCCTTCCGGCAATTCGCAACCAAGCAGAGGCCTTGCACCCTTGTCGATGGCATCACACACCTGCTCATGAAGGGTGTCACGTAAATCGCGACGGGCCATTGGCCCCAGGGTGACCTGGGGATCCATGGGGTCGCCCATGGACAGGGCTTCCACCTGCTCACTGAAAGCGACCAGGAAACGGTCTGCAACAGTCTCCTGAAGGATGAAGCGCTTGGCGGCTATGCAGCTTTGGCCATTGGCCTGGAAACGCGCTTTGACGGCAGCCTCTACCGCCGCGCCCAGGTCGGCATCATCCAGAACGATGAATGGGTCGGAACCTCCCAGCTCCAATACCGTCTTCTTGAGTGCGGCACCAGCCTGGGCGGCCACGATACGTCCGGCTTTCTCGCTGCCGGTGAGTGTGACCGCATGTACCCTCGAATCCTCGATGACCGGTCTGATCTGCTCGGTCTCGATGAAGAGGTTGCGAAACACACCGTCTCCGAATCCGGCTTCCATGAACAGGGCCTCCAGCATGCGTGCGCAGGCCGGGACATTGGGTGCATGCTTGAGCAACACGGTGTTCCCTGCGGTCAGGGCCGGCGTGGCATACCGGATCACCTGCCAGAAGGGGAAATTCCAGGGCATGATGCCCAGCACCGTGCCGAGTGGCTGGTAAGCAATGTAGCTTTTGCGCGCCTCGGTGCTGATCCCCTCGTCAGACAGGAAGCGATGGGCGTTGTCGGCATAGAAATCGCACAGCCAGGCACATTTCTCGATCTCGGCCCTGGCTTCATGCAAACACTTGCCCATCTCCCGGGTGATGCACTCGGCTGCCTCGTCGCGATTGGCTCGCAGTCGGTCACCCAACCGGCCGAGGCGGCGGCAGCGTTCATCCAGCGACATGGCCGCCCAGGCATGGCTGGCCTCGGCAGTCTGTCTCAGTGCCGCCTCCACCGCGCTTCCGTCCATTGGTTCCACCGACTCCAGCACTTCTTCGCTTAGCGGACTGACACTGCGTATGCTCATCCCTCTCTCCTTCTGGATCCCATGCCGAGTGTAACGCCGATCACCGCTCGACACCGAGTGCGCGGCGATCAGAACGGAAAGTCATTCCAGGGTGCCGCCCTCGGCCACTATAATGGTATGGATTCAGGGAGTTCGTTAATGACAAGTCCACTGGGGAAATCCTGGCCACGCAGCTGCTGGCCGATGCTGTTTGTCCTGGCACTGAGCTGCCTGCCCGGCGCCCATGCCAAGGCCTTCGGTGATGCCGCAATTCGGGATTACACCCAGCAGATACTGGCCGGGGAAGAGCTTCCACACCCCGGCCTGTTATTCAGCCATCATCCCGCCATGCCCTGGCTGGAGAAGGCCTGGATGCGGCCGCGGCTGGCGGAACTGGATGATGGGGAGGTGGAACGGTTTATTTCTCGTCACCGTGAGCGCCCCTTTGCCAGTGATTTTCGCCGTGAGTGGTTGCTGGCCCTGGGTCGTGCCGAGCGCTGGCAGGCCTTCCGCCGTCACTACCGGGGTGAACGGGATCAAGCCCTGCAATGCCTGGCCATGCAGGGCCGACTGGCTCGTAAGGACAAGGAGCAGGTCTTGAATCAGGCTGCCGCCTTGTGGCTGACCGGTCGGAATCTCCCAGCTGACTGTGACCCCCTGTTCCGCCAAGCTCGGCAGGTGGGCATCATCACTGACTTCATGGTCGCCGAGCGATATCGCCTCGCCCTGCGCAACGACAATCTGGCCCTGGCCGAACGCCTGGCGCCGGATGTGGGCACGGAGGCGGTCCGGCGGGTAACCCGGCTCCGGGCCATCCGCGCACAACCGCGGACGGTCATAACCGCGATTGATCCAGCCAGCGCCCCGGCCCAGGACCGGGAAGACCTGCTTGCCGCGATCAAGCGCCTGGCCCGCCGGGCACCTCGGGAAGCGCGTCAAGGCTGGGAGCAGGCATTGGCCGATGGACTGAAAACCAGTGACCGGGAAGCCTTCCTGCTTACCCGACGCCTGGC